>DASQKV010000046.1:0-11976 GCA_035630335.1 Thermoleophilaceae bacterium
CGGCGTTGCGCTTCCAGCGCGGCGGCAGCTGCACCAGCGTCGGGCCACCCGACGGCCCGAGGCGCTCGACGCGGTCGAGGTGGTTCTTCAGCCACGACGACGCGTCACGGAGCTTCATCCGGTGGGAGCCGAACGCCCCGAGTTTCACTGCGTAGAGGAATCCCGGCGGGGCCTGGCGCGCCCACATCTCGACGGTCTCGACCGGGGGGAGCCGGTAGAAGGTGTTGTTGAGCTCGACGGTGTCGAACAGCTCCGCGTAGCACGCAAACCACTCGCGCTGGGGAACCGAGCGTGGGTACACCACCCCGCGCCAGTCCTTGTAGGACCATCCGGATGTCCCCACCCGTACGGCCCCGCGCTTCACATCAGGCGCCGGAGCTGGCAGGTTCCTCGGGCTCCTCTGGCTCCTTGCCTTCGATGACATCGTCGACCGCGGCCTGCCAGTCGCCCTTTTCCTCGCGGACGTCCTCCTCGAACTCGGCCTGCTTCTCGCGCGACTCCGCGTAGGAGCCCTTCCGTTCACGCTCTTCCACCGTTACCTCCACTGAGTCGGAACACCGCTGTCCTTTCCCGCGCCACGACCGCCGAAACCCGACACGCGTCGTTTGAGAACTCCCGGCCGGGGTAAACGCGGGACTCCGTCACCCGTTCGAGAAGGAACGCAATGAGAGCAGTCACCTGGCACGGCAAGCGCGACGTTCGGGTCGACACGGTTCCCGACCCGAAGATCGAGGAACCGACCGACGCCATCGTCCGCATCACCTCGACCGGCATCTGCGGATCCGACCTCCACCTCTACGAGGTGCTCGGGCCGTTCATCGCCCAGGGCGACATCCTCGGCCACGAGCCGATGGGCGTCGTCGAGGAGGTCGGCCCCGACGTGACCGAGCTGAAGCCGGGCGACCGGGTCGTGGTGCCGTTCAACGTCTCCTGCGGGACCTGCTTCATGTGCGGGAACGGGCTGCACTCGCAGTGTGAGACGACCCAGGTGCGCGACCGCGGCATGGGCGCGGCCCTGTTCGGCTACACCAAGCTCTACGGCCAGGTGCCCGGCGGGCAGGCCGAGCTGCTGCGCGTGCCGTTCGGCAACACGCTGCCGATCAAGGTGCCGGAGGGCCCGCCGGACGACCGCTTCGTCTACCTCTCCGACGTGCTTCCGACCGCGTGGCAAGCGGTCGACTACGCAGGCATCCCCGACGGCGGCACCGTCGTGGTGCTCGGGCTCGGCCCGATCGGCGACATGTCGACGCGGATCGCGATGCACAAGGGCGCGCGGGCGATCGGCGTCGACCTCGTGCCGGAGCGGCTCGAGCGGGCGCGCGCCAACGGCGTCGAGACGATCGACCTGCGCGAGCACGACAAGGACCTCGCCGAGCTGATCCGCGGGATGACCGACGGCCGCGGCCCGGACTCGGTGATCGACGCGGTCGGCATGGAGGCCCACGGCGCGCCAGGAGCGAAGCTCGCCCACCAGATGACCTCCCTACTCCCGGACGCGATCGCCGAGAAGGCGATGGAGCGCGTCGGCGTCGACCGCCTGCACGCGCTGCACCTCGCGATCGACATCGTCCGTCGCGGCGGCACCATCTCACTCAGCGGCGTCTACGGCGGGATGGCCGATCCGCTGCCGATGCTGACGATGTTCGACAAGCAGATCCAGCTCCGCATGGGCCAGGCAAACGTCAGGCGCTGGGTCGACGACATCATGCCCCTACTGCTCGACGGCGACCCCCTCGGCGTCGACGGCTTCGCCACCCACAAGGTCCCGCTCGACCAAGCCCCCGACGCGTACGCCACGTTCCAGAAGAAGCAGGACGGCGCGATCAAGATCCTGCTGAGGCCCTGAGCCGACGCCACGCCGAGCTTTGTAAGGAACGGCTCACAAACTTACAAAGCTCTCGGCACTTCGTAAGGATCGCCACGCGACAGACCCACCGGGCCTTCCCGCAGTCAGCCGAGCAGCACCAACGGGTAGGCAAGTAGGAGAAGGCGACGAGGGGAATCGAACCCCTGTAAACGGCTTTGCAGGCCGCTGCGTAGCCACTCCGCCACGTCGCCAAGCTGGGGCGAAGCGTACCGACCGAACCATTTCCGTCCAGGCCGCTTCAGGGAGACGGTGCGTCCGATTGCGGGCTCATCATATCTGCTATGTCTGGAGCGACCGCCGTCCGTGCCCATAGATTTCGGCTCGAGCCGAGTCGTAGCCAGGCCATCGCGCTCCAGCGAGCACTCGGCGCGCGGCGGTACGTCTACAACTGGGGCTTGCAGCGCTGGGGCGCCTACTACGCCGCTGAAGGAACCAGTCCGCCACGGGGCTTGTTGAGCGCGGAGATCACGCGCCTCAAGCGCAATGGCGAGCTGGCCTGGCTCCAGGATCTACCGTCTCAGCTGCCTCAGCAAGCGCTGTTCGATCTCGAGCGGTCTTTCAAGGCGTTCTTCAAGAAACGAGCCGGCTACCCACGCTTTCGTCGGAAGAAGGAGCTGAAGGCAAGCTTTCGGATTCCGCAGCACGTGAAGGTCGCCGGGAACCGCGTGTACGTCCCAAAGATTGGCTGGATCCGCGCTCGAGTATCCCGGGCGCCGGGAGCCGATCTCGGAAGCGCGACGGTCTCTCGCACCGCCGACGGCAGGTGGTTCGTTTCGATCAACGAGCGCTTCGAGCTACCTACCCTCGCAGCAGGTGCGCCGGGTTCCGTCGCTGGGGTGGACCTCGGCCTCATCGACATCGTCGTCTGCGACGACGGCCATCGCGTTGCTGCTCCGCGCTTCGCGCGTCAATCCGCTCGTCAAGTCAGGACCGCTCAGCGTCGCTATGCGCGTACGCAGCCTGGCAGTCGCCGCCGCGAACACGCGCGATACCGGCTAGCTCGTGTACACGCTCGCGTCACGAACCGCCGACAGGACTTCATCCACAAGCTCACAACCGAGATCGTTCGACGTCACGACGTGGTAGTCATCGAGGATCTCTCCCTTACCGCCCTCGCGAGAACCAAGCTGGGCAAGAGCTTCGGAGACGCCGCACTCGGCGAAGTCAGCCGTCAGCTCGACTACAAGACAAGCTGGGGCGGGAAGCGGACGATTACCGTCGATCGCTTCTTTCCCTCGACACGGCGCTGCAGCCGATGCCATGCATTAGCGGCATCTCTCGCATTGTCAGATCGCTCATGGCAGTGCGCGGTCTGTGGCTCCACTCACGACCGCGATGTCAATGCAGCCCTCAACCTCAGGGACGAAGGCTTGCGACTACTCCGTGACCGTGGGGCACACGGACACGAACAAGCCCGTCGAGTCCAGGTAAGACCACCGATGGTGGCGCAGGGCGCTGAAGCGGGAACCGCGAACTGATGCGGATGCCAAACCGGTTCGATTCTGGTCTCAGGTGCGCAGTCGCCGGGGACTGACCCCCGTGACTGCGCTTGCGCTCGCTAGGCGCCGAGGCGCTGCTCGAGTGCGTCGAGCTGACTGCGGATCGGGGCGGGGAGCTGGTCGCCGAACTTGGCGAGGTGCTCCTTGACCTGGGGGAGCTGGGCCGCGAGCGCGTCCGCGTCGACGTGGAGCAGCTTCGCGACCGCGTCGGCGTCCATGCCAAGGCCGTCGGTGTACAGCTCGCCCTGCGCCGGCACGAGGCCGAGCGGGGTGTCGACCGTCTCACCCTCGCCGTTGCAGCGGCGGAAGACCCACTCCAGCACGCGGCTGTTCTCGCCGAAGCCGGGCCAGAGGAAGCGGCCGTCGTCGTCCTTGCGGAACCAGTTGACGTAGAAGATCCTCGGCAGCTGGGCGCCGTCGCGCTCGCCGATCTTCAGCCAGTGGGCGAGGTAGTCGGCCATGTTGTAGCCGCAGAAGGGCAGCATCGCCATCGGGTCGAAGCGCAGCTGCCCGACCTGGCCGGCGGCGGCCGCGGTCGTCTCCGACGACATCGTCGCGCCGAGGAAGACGCCGTGCTCCCAGTCGCGCGCCTCGGTCACCAGCGGGATCACCGTCGAGCGGCGGCCACCGAACAGCATGGCGTCGATCGGGACGCCCTTGGGGTCCTCCCACTCGGAGGCGATCGCCGGGTCCTGCGCCGCGGGCGTCGTGAAGCGAGCGTTCGGATGCGCGGCGGGCGTGTCGGAGTCCGGCGTCCAGTCGTTGCCGTGCCAGTCGATGGCGTGGGCGGGCGGCTCCTCGGTCATCTCCTCCCACCACACGTCGCCGTCGTCGGTCTTCGCGCAGTTGGTGAAGATCGAGTTGCGCTCGATCGTGGCCATCGCGTTCGGGTTCGTCTTCTCCCCCGTCCCGGGCGCCACGCCGAAGAAGCCGGCCTCCGGGTTGATGGCGTAGAGGCGGCCGTCGTCGCCGAACTTCATCCAGGCGATGTCGTCGCCGACGGTCTCGACCGTCCAGCCCTCGAGCGTCGGGATCAGCATCGCGAGGTTCGTCTTGCCGCAGGCGGACGGGAAGGCGCCGGTGATGTACTTGCTCTCCCCCGCCGGCGAGGTCAGCTTGAGGATCAGCATGTGCTCGGCCATCCAGCCCTCGTCGCGCGCCATCACCGAGGCGATCCGCAGCGCGAAGCACTTCTTGCCGAGCAGCGCGTTGCCGCCATAGCCCGAGCCGAACGACCAGATCTCGCGCGTCTCGGGGTAGTGGACGATGTACTTGTTGTCGGCGTTGCACGGCCACGAGACGTCCTCGACGCCGTCGCTCAGCGGCATGCCGACCGAGTGCACGCACGGGACGAACTCGCCGTCGCCGAGCGCGTCGAGCGCGCCCTGGCCCATGCGGGTCATGATCCGCATCGAGACCGCGACGTAGGGCGAGTCGGTCAGCTGGATGCCGATATGGGCGATCGGCGAGCCGAGCGGCCCCATCGAGAACGGCACGACGTACATCGTGCGGCCCTCCATGCAGCCGTCGAAGAGGTCGCCGAGCGTCTCGCGCATCTCCGCGGGGGCGCGCCAGTGGTTCGTCGGGCCGGCGTCGGCCTCGTCCTCGGAGCAGATGAAGGTGCGGTCCTCGACGCGCGCAACGTCGCCCGGGTCGGAGAGGGCGAGGTACGAGTTGGGGCGCTTGGCGTCGGAGAGGCGCTCGAAGGTCCCGGCGTCGACGAGGGTCTGGCAGAGCTGGTCGTACTCCTCGGCGCTGCCGTCGCACCAGTGGATCGACTCGGGCTTGGTGAGGGCTGCGATCTCCTCCACCCAGTTGACGAGCTTCTTGTTCTGGGTGGGCGCGGTCATCTCGCTCAGGGGGCTCACGACGGGGGCTGGCTCCTCGGTGGCTGGCATTGCGGGGTGCTCCGGGGTAGTGCGGGGACCGGGACGGTACCGAACCATCTGGTCGGTCGATCTCCGATGCGGCTACCCCTGGCTCTATCGGCGCAAACGGCGCTGTTGAGCCAAAGACGGCCTGCGGTGCAGACAACGAGACTAGGATCGAACGCGGCCAGGGGCAAATCTCGAGGAGGACGACGGATGGCGACACGCAAAGGCAGCGCGGAGTGGCAGGGCGATCTTCAGGGCGGCAGCGGGACGCTCGAGCTGGGCAGCGGCGCCTTCAGCGGCTCCTACTCGGCCAAGTCCCGCTTCGAGGAGGGCGAGGGCACCAATCCCGAGGAGCTGATCGGAGCCGCGCAAGCTGCCTGCTTCTCGATGCTGCTGAGCCACCTGCTCTCCGAGGACGGGCACGTGCCGGACTCGGTCCGCACCACTGCCGCGGTGCAGCTGCGCTCACCGGAGACCGGACCGCCGATCCGGCGGATCGACATGCGCGTAGAGGGCCGAGTGCCGGGGATCGACGACGCCACGTTCAAGGACTACGCCGAGCGGGCGAAGGCCGACTGCACGGTGACGATCGCCTTGGCGGGCGTGCCGGAGATCGAGGTCGACGCGGAGCTGACTACCTGAAGCCGACGCCTTGCACGGCCCTTGGGGCTCGCCCAGCGCGGCTATACTCCGCGCCCGCGCGGCTGTAGCTCAGCTGGCTAGAGCGTCTGCTTGCCATGCAGAAGGTCGTGGGTTCGAATCCCATCAGCCGCTCCTCCGGAAGCCCGCTCCATGAGCGGGCTTCCGTCTTTCACCCACGCTGGTCAGTCGAGCTGCTCGGCCAGCCCGATGATGATGCCCTCGGGACCGCGCACGAAGCAGAGCCGGTAGAGGTCCTTGTACTGCGCGATCTCGCCGACGAGCTCGGCACCGTGGCTGCGCAGGCGGGCGACGACGTCGTCGATGTCGTCGACGGCGAACATGATGCGGCGTATGCCCAGCGCGTTCACCGGCGCGCTTTCCGGCTCGGCTCGGACGGCCGGCGGCGTGTGGAACTTCGTCAGCTCGACCCCGCTGTGGCCGTCGGGGGTGCGCATCATGGCGATGTCGGCACGGACGTCGTCGAGCCCGATGACGCGGCCCACCCAAGGCCCCTCGACCGGCGTCTCGCCCTCCAGCTCCATACCGAGCTCCGCGAAGAACACCTTGGCGGCCTCGAGGTCCTCGACGACGATGAGGACGTTGTCCATCCGCTGAATCGTCATCCCGGGAGCATAAGGTCGCGCGCTTCGGCAGCTCTACGCGCGAGCGCGCAGGACCACGGTGTGCCCGTCGTGCCCGTGGGCGCCGTCGATGCCCTGCTCGTACTCGATCGTCATGCCCTGCAGTCCGCTCTTGACGCGCTCGACGGTGAGGGTGTGGGGCTCCATCGCCGTCGGCGTGTGGTCGACGTCGAAGTTGAGGATCAACGTTCCGCCCGGGCGCAGGAGGCGCCGTACCTCTCGCAGGACCAGCTCGGGGTCGTCGACGTGGTCGAGGCTGTTACGGGCCAAGACGACGTCGACGCTCTCGGAGAGCAGCGGCACGCTCTCCGCACCGGTGGACAGGTAGACCGCGGGCGAGTCCTCGAGCAGCAGGCCGTGCTCGGCGAAGCGCTGTGCGAGCGGCTCGACCCCGATGGCGAGGCGGGCGGGACAGGCATCCGGGAAGCCGAGCGGTCCCGGCCCGACGTCGAGGACGACCTTGCCCGCGAAGAAGCCGTCGTCGCCCAGCGCCGCCTCGCGCACCACTCGCTGGACCTCCGCCCGCGCCTGCTGCCAGCGCCGCCCGGCGTAGGTCGAGGCGGCCTCGTCGTCAGGCAGATAGTCGAGCGCGTCGCCGGGGAAGAGGCCGCCGTCCCTGATCACCGGATCCCATGTCTCCAGCCACCAGCGCAGCTCCTCGTCGTGCTTGGAGGCGAAGCGCGCTCGAAGACGCTTACCGAGGGAGGCGACGGACGGCATGGGCGGGCAGCATAGGCGCGGGCCTCTAGCGATAGCCCGTCGCGTCCGCGGGCCTGCCGGCCTCCTGCACCTCGACCAGATAGCGCCAGCAGTCCGGCTGCGACCCGTCGACGTCGGTGAAGCCGTACTCCTTCGCGAGCCCGGCGCTCGAGAGCGACTCGCCGTTGTGGCGCCGGCGGTCGAGATCCGCGGCGAGCGCGGCGACGGCGCGGCCGACGAAGCGCGGCGACTCCGAGATTGTGAAGTGCGGCTGGCGGTCGAGAGCCTCGCGCCAGGTCTCCTCGGTGACGCCGAACGCGTCGAGCATCATCTCGGAGCGCATCCAGCCGGGCGTCAGGGCGACCGCGGTGGCATCGTGCGGGGCGAGCTCCTTCGACTGTGCGAATGCCAGGCGGATGACCCCGGTCTTGACGAAGTCGTAGAACGCGTTCTGGCGGTAGCGCTCGGCGTTGTACTCGGCGGTGCCGTCGGTCATCTCGACCACGAGGCCGCCGGGGTGCCTGGTCAGGAGCGACAGTGCGTGGTGACTCGTTATGAGGTGCGTGTCGATCGCGAGGCGGAGCATCCGCAACCCGGCGTCGAGGTCGTGCTCCCAGATCGGCGTGTCCCACTCGAAGAGCTTCTCCCCGCCCCAGATGTCGTTGACGAGCACGTCAAGACGGCCGTGCTCCGCGTCGATGCGGCCGACGAGGGCCGCGACCTGATCGGACTCGAGATGGTCGACCTGGACGGCGATGCCCGTGCCGCCCGCCGCCGAGACCTGCTCGGCGGTCTCCTCGATCGTCTCCGGACGGTCGTACTCGGAGCGCTGCGCGCGCGTGCTGCGCCCAGTGCAGTAGACGGTCGCGCCGGCCTCGCCGAGCGCGACCGCAATTCCGCGGCCGGCGCCGCGCGTCGCGCCGGCGACGAGCGCCACCTTGCCCTCGAGCGTTCCAGGCATCGCGATGACGTTAGACGTGGTGCCGGCCCGCTACGTCAGACCCTGGCGCCGCGTAGCGCCGGAAGCACCTGCTCCCCGTAGACCTCGAGCGCGCGCTCGGGGGCGGCGCCCGAGGCGTTCTGGAGGCATACGACCGTCGCCCCCAGCTGCTCGATCTCACGGATCCGCTCGACGTGGGCCTCCGGGTCCGAGCTGAGGATGTAGGCGTCGCGGAAGTCGTCGTCGGAGACCTGCTGCTCGGCGTGGTCGGACATCGCCTGCGGGTCGTGCCAGTCGTCGGTGAAGAACTCCGGCGGCTGGGCGCCCTTCCAGACGCGCGCTCCCTCGAACGCAGCGTCGTCGTCCTGCGCCCACGACATCCCGGTCTGGAGCACTATCTCGCCGGGCTCCTTGCCGGCGTCGTCGCATGCCGCGCGGTAGGCGTCGATCAGGCCCGGCGCCTGCTCGGGGTCGGCGAGCGTCCAGAGGCCGTCGCCGCGGCGCGCCGCGACGCCCGCGGCGTCCGGCCCGAAGGCCGAGACGTAGATCGGCGGCCGGCGCTCGCCGCGGGTGTGGAGATACGCGGCGTGCGTACGGTAGAAACGACCGTCGTGGTCGAGGCGCTCGCCGTCGAGCAGGCGGCCGATGATCTCGAGCGCCTCGTCCATGCGCGCGACCTGCTCGCCGGTCGATGGCCAGTCCATCCCGCACGGCGTCTCGTTCAGCGACTCGCCCGAGCCGATCCCGAGGAACGCGCGGCCGGGGCACAGCTCCTCCACGGTGGCGATGAACTGGGCGACGACGGCCGGGTGGTAGCGGTGGACCGGCGCGGTGACTCCGGTGCCGACGCCGACCCTCCCGGTCGCCTGCCCGATCGCGCCGAGCAGCGTCCACGCCTGTGCGGACTCGCCCGGCTCCCACCAGGGTTGGAAGTGGTCGCTGACGTTGACCGCGTCGAAGCCCGCCTGCTCGGCGGCGACGGCCTGGCGCACCAGGGCGCTGGGAGGGAACTGCTCGGTGGCGAGCTGGATCCAGTAGCGCATGGGGACTTCCTACCCGCGCTATCGCCGGTCATGCACGCCCCGGCCAGGCCTCAGCGCGCCCAGCCCTCCGTGCAGAAGGTTCAACGGCGTGGCCGGCGGGTAACCCACGTCCGTCCTATCCACGAGGAGGAGCGACATGGGCATTCTGGGCTGGATTGTTCTCGGACTACTCGCCGGTGCGATCGCAAAGGCGATCCTGCCGGGCGACGATCCGGGCGGAATCATCGTGACGATGCTGATCGGCATCGCCGGAGCGATCGTCGGCGGGCTGATCGCCAGTGCGCTCGACATCGGCGACCTGGACGAGTTCTTCGACATCGGAACCTGGCTGATCGCGATCGGCGGGGCGATCCTGCTGCTGCTCGTCTATCGGATGGTGGTCGGCAACCGCGCCGGCAGAGGCCGAACTACGTAGCGCCCGGCCCGACGCGTCATAGTCAGCGCAATGGCGCAGACGGCCGAGACAGTCCGTCACCCGATCTTCGCCCGCCTGTACATGCTCACCGCCCCCAGCGCGGAGGGCGAGTACCGCCGTGAGCTGCTGGCGGGGCTGACGGGACAGGTCATCGAGGTCGGCGCCGGGCACGGGCTCAACTTCGCCTTCTATCCGGAGGCCATCGAGCGCGTGCTCGCCGTCGAGCCCGAGCCGCTGATGCGCAAGGCGGCGGCCAAGGCCGCTGCCG
This sequence comes from Thermoleophilaceae bacterium, assembly GCA_035630335.1. Classification (GTDB taxonomy): domain Bacteria; phylum Actinomycetota; class Thermoleophilia; order Solirubrobacterales; family Thermoleophilaceae; genus JAAYBF01. Next base: position 9,889 of record DASQKV010000046.1, read on the forward strand.
ACGCGCCTGTGGCGGTCGAGGTCGTCGACGGGGTCGCGGGGCGGCTACCCACAGCCGACGCGTCCGTGGACGCGGCGGTCGCGTCGCTCGTCCTCTGCTCGGTGCCGGACCAGCAGCAGGCGCTCGCGGAGCTCCACCGCGTCATCCGCCCCGGCGGCGAGCTGCGCTTCTACGAGCACGTGATCGCCCAGGGCACGATCCCGCGCCGGCTGCAGCGCCTCGCCGACGCCACGTTCTGGCCGCACGTCGCCGGCGGCTGTCACCTCACCCGCGACACCGGCACGGCGATCGAGCAGGCCGGCTTCGAGATCGAGTCCAAGCGCCGCTTCAACTTCACCCCCGGCGTCCCGGTCCCGCCGATCCCGCACATCCTCGGGATCGCGCGCCGTCCGTAGCTAGCCCGCCGAACGCTCACCCCGGTACGGCCCTGGCTTCGGCCGGGCCTTGCCGCCCGGCAGCGCCAGCCGCAGGATCGTCCGCTGCACCATGCCGAGCTGCTGGCTGAACGGGCCGGTGTTGTACGGCAGGCCGTAGCGCTCGCAGATGTCCTTGACCTTGGGCGCGATCTCGGCGTAGCGCGAGCTCGGCATGTCGGGGAAGAGGTGGTGCTCGACCTGGTAGCCGAGGTTGCCGCTGACGACGTGGAAGAGCGGGCTGCCCTCAATGTTCGCGGCGCCGAGCAGCTGGCGCACGTACCAGCCGCCGCGGGTCTCGCCCTCGACCTCCTGCTGGCTGAAGGTGTAGGTCTGGTCCGGGAAGTGGCCGCAGAAGATGATCGCGTAGGCCCAGACGTTGCGGACGATGTTCGAGGTGAAGTTCGCCGCCAGCACGCGCTTCCAGTGGCGACCGCTGAGCGCCGGGTAGGCGATGTAGTCCTTGACGATCTGGCGCCGGGCCTTGCCCCACATGCCCTTCAGCTCCTGCTTGAGCTGCTGCTTGGACTTCTCGCCCTTGCGGATCGCCTCGAAGTCGAGGTCGTGGGCGGCCACGCCCCACTCGAAGAACGCGGCCAGGATCAAGTTGTAGACCGGCTGGGCGAGGTAGACCGGGTGCCAGGGCTGCCGCGGATCGATTCGCATGATCTCGTAGCCGAGATCGCGGTCCTTGCCGCGGATGTTCGTGTAGGTGTGGTGGACGTAGTTGTGGGAGTGCTTCCAGGCCTCCGGCGTCGAGGCGCTGTCCCAGTCCCAGGTCGAGGAGTGGATGTAGGGGTCGTTCATCCAGTCCCACTGGCCGTGCATGACGTTGTGGCCGATCTCCATGTTCTCGAGGATCTTGGCCAGCGAGAGGGTCGCGGTGCCGGCCAGCCAGGCCGGCGGGAACCACGACGGGATCAGCATCACCCGGCCGGCGAGGGCCAGGCGCCGCTGCAACCCGATGATGCCGTGGATGTAGGCCGAGTCGCGCTCGCCTAGGTCGGCGTAGACCTCGTCATGGAGCTCCTTGAACTCCCGGCCGATCGCCTCGACCTGCTCGTCGCTCAGGTGCGCGAGCGGACTCTCGGTCTGGGTCTGCATCCGCCCGAGCTAGGGCCCTCTATGCGGCGACCGGCGTCTGCGCGACGTCGTGCTCGCTGAAGTCCTCGCGGTGGTAGGGCCCCGGCTTCGGTCGCGGCTTGCCACCCGGGAAGGCGAGGCGCACGATCGTGCGGTGCACCATCATGAGCTGCTTCGAGAACGGGCCGGTGTTGTAGGGCAGCCCGTAGCGCTCGCAGATCTCCCGCACGCGGGGAGCGATCTCGCCGTAGCGGGTGCTCGGCATGTCGGGATAGAGGTGGTGCTCGACCTGGAAGCCGAGGTTGCCGCTGATCACGTGGAAGAGCGGGCCGCCGTCGATGTTGGCGGCGCCCACGAGCTGGCGGATATAGGTCGCGCCCTCGGTCTCGTTTTCGGCCTCTTCCTGGCTGAACGTGTAGGTCTGGTCTGGGAAGTGACCGCAGAAGATGATCGAGTGCGACCAGACGTTGCGGACGATGTTGGCCGTGGCGTTGGCCGCGGCGGTCAGCGGCGCCGCGGGCCCGCTGAGCAGCGGGAAGGCGACGTAGTCCTTGACGAACTGGCGGCGAGCTTTGGTCCACACGCCGCCGAG
>DASQKV010000047.1:0-48775 GCA_035630335.1 Thermoleophilaceae bacterium
AGGGCGCCGGCCAGACGGGCTTCCTCGTCGCCACCCACGCCAGGCTCCATTTCCAGCGACTGGGCGATCATGTCGAGCACGGGCGCGTGCTCCTCGCGCACGCGGCCGATCTCCGATGCCACGCCGGAGGCGGTCGACGTCGAGACGTCCTGGAGGAACGCGTTCAGCTCGTAGGCCTTGGACAGCTGGATCGGGACGATCGACAGCTCGACCGGCAGCTGGTTGCCCGCCGTGTGGTTGACAAGCACCCGGACGCGGCGCCCGGCGCCGCCCGCCGCGGCGGCGTAGAAATCCTCGAGATCCGACGGACCGAAGCCGAAGCCGTCGACGATCAGCTTGTCGAACAGCGACATCCCGCTGACGTGGTGGGTCGACCAGCCGAAGGCCGCCTCCGCACGCGGGTTCCAGCCCGTCACCTGACCGCGAACGTCGATCGAGAAGAAGCGGCCCGCGAGCAGGTCGTCGGTCAGCGCAAAGGCGGCCCCGCTGGCGGGGCCGTTCGGCTGAATTTGTGCGACCGGCGGGTTAGCGTCCGCCGCGGCCTGCTCCACAGGGAATCCTTCCTCGGCCGCGATGGAGGCCCGGCCGGGGCATGATCGACTCGAATACGCGTCCGTGTGCGCGTATACATCCCGGTCGGCGCGAGCGGGTCACCTCTTCACGCGCGGGGGCCTGCCTCGCACATATGTCCAGGGGGCTAAAGGTTCGGCGGGGATCTGCCGACTAGGAGCGCGCTAGATCTTGTGGCGCTGCAAGAGCTTCTTGCCGATCACCATGCGCTGGATCTCGGAAGTGCCCTCGCCGATCAGGAGCAGCGGCGCGTCGCGGTAGAGCCGCTCGATCTCGTACTCCTTCGAGTAGCCGTAGCCGCCGTGGATGCGGAAGGAGTCCTCGACGACCTCCTTGCCGGTCTCTGAGGCGAACAGCTTCGCCATCCCGGCCTCGAGGTCCGAGCGCTCGCCCGCGTCCTTCAGGCGCGCGGCCTTCAGGGTCAGCAGGCGCGCGGCCTCGACCTTGGTCGCCATGTCGGCGAGCTTGAACTGGATCGCCTGGTGCTCGGCGATCTGCTTGCCGAAGGTCTTGCGCTGCTGGGCGTAGCGCAGGCCCAGCTCGAGCGCGCGCTGGGCGATGCCGACGCCGCGCGCGGCGACGTTGACGCGACCGACCTCGAGCGCGTCCATCATCTGCACGAAGCCCTTGCCCAGCCCCGCCTCCTCGCCGCCGAGGATCATCTCGGCCGGGCAGATGAAGCCGTCATAGACGAGCTCGGTCGACTCGACGCCCTTGTAGCCCATCTTCTTGATCTGCGGCGGGACGGTCAGGCCCGGGTTCTCGGACGCGCCCGGCTCCTTCTCGCAGACGAAGCAGGTCATGCCCCGGTGCGGCGGATCGGCGTCCTTGTCGGTCTTCATGAGCACGAAGACCAGGCCCGAGCGCAGGCCGTTGGTGACCCACATCTTCTGGCCGTTCAGCTCGTAGTCGCCGTCCTCGGTCTTGCGCCCGGTCGACTTGATCGCCTGCACGTCCGAGCCCAGCTCCGGCTCGGAGAGGCTGAAGGCGGCCCGGAGCTCCCCGGTCGCCATCTTCGGCAGCAGGCGCTCCTTCTGCTCGTCGGTGCCGAACTTCATCAGCAGGTAGCTGCCGATGAAATGGGTGTTGACCACCCCCGAGATCGAGATCCACCCGCGCGAGAGCTCCTCGACGATCATCGCGTAGGTCGTCAGGTCGAGCCCCATGCCGCCGTACTCCTCGGGGATCGTGGTCCCGAACAGGCCCAGCTCCTTCATCTGCTCGACGATCGGCTCCGGGAACGAGTCCTCGTGGTCGTAGTGCTCCGCGTTGGGGAGGATCTGCTCGTCCGCGAACTGGCGCACCATCTCGGTGATCGCCTTCTGCTCGTCGGTCTTGTCGATCAGGGGGGAAGTGGCTACGGCCATGTGCGCTCGGGGCTCCCGTCGGTCGATTCGTCAGTCAATCGGCTGACCGGAGGATACCGGCGCGGGGAAGCCGCGGACGCGCCGGGGATCGATGAAAGCCGGGCTCCGCGTCGCGGGCACGGACGCGCCGAGCGGGGCTAAAGGCCGGCGGGGTGGCGGGCGCGGAAGCCTGCCGGCGAGCGGCTGTACTTGCGCCAGCGGGGGCCGGTGCCACTGCGCAGCTCCTCGGGCGCCGAGCGGTCGCCGCGCGAGGTGTCGAAGCGCAGGCCGGCGATCACGACGTAAGCGTGACCGGGGTTCGTGTAGACGGTGATCCACTGACCGGCGCCGCGCTCGCCCCAAGACATGAAGCTCCCCGAGTCGAGCGGGCTCTTGAGCAGGCCGCCGCCGTAGAGGGCGTGGCTGACGGCGCCGGAGCAGTCGTAGCCGCGATCGAGCTTCCTAGCGATCTGGCTGAAGGGCTTGTGGCCGCCGCCGTAGACGTAGGGCTTGCTGATGATCTGGTTCGCGGCGGCAATCGCCTGCTTGACGGGCGCTGGGGCGCCGATCGGCGGGATTGCAACGCCGTTGACGATCTTCGCCCGCTTGGCCGGAGGTGGCGGCGGGACGTAGGCGGCGCCGCCATTCGAACTCGCCGTTTGGGCCGAGGCGCCCGCGGGCAACATCACGGAGACGCACAGCAACGCGGCAAGCGCGCACAGGCTCAAGTGTCTTGGGCGAACGGGCATTCTCTTTCGAACGCCTACGGGGTTAGCTGACGGGCTCGCGCTGAAAGAGCTGCGCGCTTCCTCCAAATCAAGGAAGTTCGCCCCAGTGGCACTGCGCCACCTTGGTTCCCCCGTTCCACGTCTCCGTGGATTCGGCGTGCGGGCAAGCTAACAGATCTTTCGGCGGAACTTCGCCACGCCGGCCGTCGACCCTGCATCGTGGGCGAGTTTCTGCGAGACGCTCACGTCTCTGGAGGGCCTCATCTCGCGCCGGGGACACGTCGAACCGCGACCGCCGGCTCGCCACGGGAATCGAGGTCGACTTTGCCGACGTAATGCGTCGGCAAAGTCGACCTCGGCGCTGCCGGGTCGAGAACTGCGTGGACGATGGAGACGGGCGGCCGCGGACTGGGCGAGGCATGGAAGCGACGCTCAGCCGTCGAGCGGCGCTGCTCGTGGAGAATGCGGCGGCGTGAACTTCGCCCGCGACGTCGTCGAGAGCGCCGATCCGTCCGCGACGGCGCTCGTGGCGCTGGCGCGCAACGGCAGTCGTGCGACGCAGACGTTCGCTGAGGTCGCGGACCGGTCGGCGCGGTTCGCCGGAACGCTGGGGGCACATGGAGCCAGTCGCGGGGATGTCGTCATGACGCTGATCGGCAACCGGCCCGAATGGGTTCACGTGCTGGTCGCCTGCTGGCGGATCGGGGCCGTTGCGATGCCGTGCACCGAGCAGTTGCGCCCCGCCGACCTGCGCAGCCGCATCGACCTCGTCGAGCCACGCGTGGTGGTCGCCGACGAGCGCAACGCCGGCAGCGTGCGCGCGGCCGGCTTCGCCGGCGAGCTGTTGACCGTCCCGGACGAGCGGGTCTACGACGCCGCTCCCGCTCCAGCCGTCGAGCTCGCCGCCGACGAGCCCGCGCTGATCGCCTTCACCTCGGGCACCTCAGGCGAGCCGAAGGCGATCCGCCACGGGCAGCGCAACCTGCCCGGACAGCGGCTTCAAGCCGAGCACTGGTTCGGCGCCCGGCCCGGCGAGCTCGCCTGGTGCACGGCGGCGAGCGGGTGGTCGAAGTCGGCGCGCAACGTCTTCGTCGCGCCCTGGCTGTGCGGTGCCGCGGCGCTGTTGCACGACGCCCGCTTCGATCCCGCCGAGCGGCTCGACGTGATCGAGCGTGAGCGCGTGAACGTGCTCTGCATGGCGCCGACGGAGTACCGCGCGATCGCCAAGCGCACGACGCTGCGGCCACTGCCGAGCCTGCGTCATGCGGTCGCCGCAGGCGAGCCGCTGAACCCCGAGATCGTCGAGCGCTGGCGCGAGGAGGTCGGCGTGTCCATCCACGACGGATACGGCCAGACCGAGACCGGCGCGCTGACCGGGATGCCGCTCGGGGAGCCGGTGCGGCCGGGGGCGATGGGTAGGCCGCTGCCGGGGATCCGCGTGTGGGTCGACGCAGCTGGCGCGGAGGACGCCTCCGAGGGCGGGAAGGACGAGCCGTCCGGTAGGGACGGCGCGCCCCAGGGAGAGGCTCCCCCCGGGTCCGGCGATCGGATCGGCGAGCTGTGCGTCGACCCGGCGACGATGCCGACCTTCTTCCTCGACGGCCCGGACGACGTTTGGCGCACCGGCGACCGGGTGCGTGAGGACGCCGACGGCTATCTGTGGTTCGAGGGACGCGTCGACGACGTGATCATCTCGGCCGGGTACCGGATCGGTCCGTTCGAGGTCGAGTCGGCGCTGGTGTCGCATGCGGCCGTCGCTGAGGCGGCCGCCGTCGCGGCGCCCGACGACGAGCGTGGGCAGATCGTGCGCGCGGTCGTAGTCCTGCGCGACGGCCGCGAGCCCTCGCGCGCGCTCGCGCGCGAGCTCCAGGAGCACGTCAAGCAGCGGACCGCGCCCTACAAGTACCCGCGCGTCGTCGAGTTCGCGGAGGCGCTGCCGAAGACGCCGAGTGGGAAGATCCGCCGCGCGGCGCTGCGGACCCCATAGCGCGTTTGGCCGCGGGCGCGCCGGAGACATCCGCACCATGGCAATCACCGACTCATCGGCCGAGGCCGACACCGAGCCCGTCCTCAACGGCGTCAAGGTCGCCGAGGGCGTCCGCCGCTTCGACGACGGGATCGTCAACTGGTACCTGATCGAGGACGGCAGCGACCTGACGCTCGTCGACGCCGGCTTCCCGGCCGACTGGTCGATGCTGACGACCGCGCTTGGGGCGCTCGACCGCCGTCTCTCCGACCTGCGCGCGGTTGTCATCACGCACGGCCACATCGACCACATCGGCTTCGCCGAGCGAGCCCGGCGCGAGGCCGGCGCGGAGGTGCTCGTGCACGCGGCCGACGAGCCGCTGCTGAAGAGCCCGGCGGTGATCGCCAAGTCCGAGCGCAGCCCGCTGCGTTATCTCAACCAGTCGGCGACGCGCAAGCTGATGCTGAAGGCGACGCTCGCCCGTGCTCCGCTCGCCAAGACGGTCGAGGAGGTCAGCACGTTCGCCGACGGCGAGGTGCTCGAGCGGGTCCCCGGGCGGCCGCGCGTGATCCACACCCCCGGTCACACCGACGGCCACTGCGTGCTCCACCTGCCGGAGCGCGGCGTCCTGTTCGCCGGCGACGCGCTCGTCACCCGCAACCCATACACCGGAGCGACCGGCCCGCGGCTCGTGTCTGCCGCCGCAACGAAGGACACCGCCCAGGCGCTCGCCTCACTCGACCGCATCGCCGCGGTCGAGGCCGACGTGATCCTCACCGGCCACGGCGAGCCGTGGCGAGGCGGCACCGGCGAGGCCATTCGTCTCGCACGCGCCGCCGGGACGTCGTGATCCGCCCCAAGGCGGCCATGAGTAGCCTCGAGACCGATGGCTAACCGTCTTGCGGGCGAGACGTCGCCCTACCTGTTGCAGCACAAGGACAACCCCGTCGACTGGCAGCCGTGGGGCGAGCAGGCGCTGGCCGAGGCGCGCGAGCGCGACGTGCCGATCCTGCTGTCGATCGGCTACTCGGCGTGCCATTGGTGCCACGTGATGGAGCGCGAGTCGTTCGAGGACGAGACCACCGCGGCGTACATGAACGAGCACTTCGTCCCGATCAAGCTCGACCGCGAGGAGCGGCCCGACCTCGACGCGATCTACATGGAGGCGTGCCAGGCGATCACCGGCCAGGGCGGCTGGCCGCTGAACGCGTTCCTCACCCCCGAGCAGATGCCGTTCTTCGCCGGCACCTACTTCCCGCCCGACGAGGGCCGCGGCATGCCGAGCTGGCTGCAGGTGCTGCGTTCCGTGTCCGAGGCGTGGAGGGAGCGCGGCGCGGAGATCCGCGCGACGTCGGACAAGGTGGCCCAGCGGCTGTCGGGCGCGGCGTGGGTCGAGCCGTCGGACGAGCCGCTGACGCAGGAGATCCTCGACCAGGCGGTCGAGGCGCTGCTGGCGCTCGAGGACCAGCGCAACGGCGGCTTCGGCGCGGCGCCGAAGTTCCCGCCGGCGTCGGCGATCGAGCTGCTGCTGCGGCGTGGAGCGGCCGAGCCGGCCGCCCGCGCGCTGCAGGCGATGGCCGGCGGCGGCATCTACGACCAGCTCGGCGGCGGCTTCGCGCGCTACACCGTCGACGCCGGCTGGCTGATCCCCCACTTCGAGAAGATGCTCTACGACAACGCGCTGCTCGCGCGGGCCTACCTGCACGGCTGGCAGGCGACCGGCGAGCCGCTGTTCCGGCGCGTGAGCGAGGAGACGCTTGACTGGGCGCTGCGCGAGATGCGCGGGCCCGAGGGTGGCTTCTGCTCGGCGCTCGACGCGGACTCCGAGGGCGAGGAGGGGCGCTTCTACGTCTGGACCGTCGAGCAGATGCGCGAGGTGCTCGGCGACGACGCCGACGCGGCGCTCCAGTACTTCGGCGTGCAGCCGGGCGGCAACTGGGAGGGCAAGACGATCCTGACGCGCGGCGCGGAGGAGCCCGAGGGGCTCGAGGAGCTGCGGCAGCGGCTCTACGACGCGAGGGCGCAGCGGGTGTGGCCGGGCCTCGACGACAAGCGGCTGACGTCTTGGAACGCGCTGATGATCTCGGCGCTCGCCGACGCGGGCGCCGTCCTGGAGCGCGACGACTACCTCGGCGCCGCGCGCAGATGCGCCGCGTTCCTGCTCGACGAGCTGATGCAGGACGGCCGGCTGCTGCGGACGTGGAAGGACGGCCGCGCCCGCCTCAACGCCTACCTCGAGGACCACGCGTACCTGCTCGAGGCGCTGCTGTCGCTCTACGAGGCGACGTTCGAGCAGCGCTGGTTCACGGCGGCGCGCGCGCTCGCCGACACGATGATCGAGCGCTTCGGCGATCCCGAGAAGGGCGGCTTCTTCGAGACGTCGTCCGACCACGAGCAGCTCGTGACGCGGCGCAAGGATCCCGAGGATCACCCGATCCCGGCGGGCAACTCGGCGGCCACCTACGGGCTGCTGCGGCTGGCGGCACTGACCGGCGAGCACGCATATGAGCGTCAGGCGGTCGGCGTGCTGAGACTGTTCGCCGAGCTCGCGCCGCGCCATCCGAACGCCTTCGCCCACCTGCTGCAGGCGCTCGACTTCCACCTCGCGCCGGTGCGCGAGGTCGCCCTGGTGGGCGGAGGAGTCAAGCCACTCGAGCACGTCGTGCGCAGCGAGTTCAGACCGCATCTGGTGCTCGCCGGGACCGACCCGTCTGGCGCCGACGGGGACAGCGCGGTGCCCCTGCTGGAGGGCCGCACACCGATCGACGGACGAGCCGCGGCCTACGTCTGCGAGCGCTTCGCCTGCAAGGCGCCCGTGACCGAGCCGGCGGAGCTCGAGGCGCTACTGCGTTGAGCGTGGCGGCTCGTCCCAGGCGGTCGTCGAGCCCGCGGCGGCTCGCCGCACTGACCGTCCTCGAGCCGAGGCGGTGACCGCTTGACCGGTCTCCTCGCCTGCGTCCTCTGCTCGGCGGCCAGCATCACGCCGGTGTCGCCGCCACCGCCGCCGCCGTTGACCCACGGCGCTGGCGCACTGGCAGCGGCCCGCCAGATCGCCGCGCTAGGCCCGCGGCCGGCCACGAGCGCCAGCGAGCGGCGCGCGCACAGGTTCGTGAGGCGTGCCTTCGACCGCGCGGGCCTCGCCGTGACCGTCCAGCGCTTCGCCGTGCCGGGCCGTGGCCGCTCCCGCAACGTCATCGGCGTGCTCGACACGCCGCGCAGATGCCTGCGAATCGCGATGGCCCACACCGACACCACGGCTCCCGGCCCCGGCGCCAACGACAACGCCTCGGGTGTCGGCGTGGTCGTCGCGCTCGCGAAGCGGCTGCGCCAGCTCGACCCGCACTGCGACGTCTGGCTCGTCGCTACCGGAGCCGAGGAGCGCATCTACACGGGCTCGCCCGACCATCTCGGGGCGCTCGCCCTCGCCCGCCGCGCCCGCGCCCGCGGCGGTCGCACCCGCCTGCGCTTCGCCCTCTCACTCGACGAGGTCGGGCGCGACCGCCCATTCTGGCTGCGCTCGCCGGCCAGGGCGCCGCGCGCCGGCGTCGAGGGGGCGCTGCTGCGCGCCGGCCGGCGCGCGGGGGTCAACGCCGTCTGGGTCCACGACGAGGGCACCGGCAACTCCGACCACCGCGAGTTCGAGCTGCTCGGGCTGCCCGCCGCGAAGCTCGGGGTCGGCGCCGGCGGCGAGCCGTGCCGGCACATGCCCTGCGACACGCCCGACCGCCTCGACCGCCATTCGCTGGCGCTGGCACAGCGGCTGGCCGAGCGCGCTCTCACCGCACCCTGACCGGCGCGGAGGGCGATAGCGGTCGCGCCATCTCCGCTGTGGAGCACCCGCTGTCTATTTCTTAGCCACGACGCGAACGCGTCCGGCCTCCTTATTTGTAAGCATGGGCCGCCGTGCCCGAGCGCCGCTCCATCTTCTCCCTGCCCGCCGGACGTCGTGCCAAGTGGATCGTCTTCGCGATCTGGTTCGTGGCGATCTTCATCGCTGCCGGCCCCGCGAACCTGCCGGGCAAGTTCTCCGACGCCGAGGAGAACGAGTCGACGTCGTTCCTCCCGGGCGACGCCGAGTCGACCAAGGCCCTGACGGCCACCGAGGACCTGCAGGGCGGAGAGCTCGCGCCTGCGGTGATCGTCTACCGGCGCGACTCCGGCCTGACCGTGGCCGACCGGCGCAAGATCCAGGCGGACGTCGCCGAGCTGACCGAGAAGCGCTACCCCGGCGTCGTCGCCGACGGCTCGACGGCGGCCTCGGGCGGCAGCCAACGCGCCGCTTCAGAGGATCAGGGGCCGGCCGCGGGCGCCGGCGGACAGGCCGGCGCGGAGGCAGCTCAGGGCGCCGCCGGTCAGGGCGGCGCGGCGTCCGGAGGCGGTCAGCAGCCCCAAGGCTGTGGCAGCCCAACGACCGAGATACCCGGCCAGCCGGCCGGTTACGCCCCGTTCGTCGGCCCGATCTGCTCGCCCGACGGCAAGGCCGCGATCGTCACCGCCTACCTGAAGGGCGACGGCGAGGCCGACACGATCCTCGACCCGGTCCAGGATTGGCGCGACATCGCGTCCGATCCGGGCGGGGGCCTCGAGGTGAAGATCACCGGCGGCGCCGGCTACGCCGCGGACGCGATCGAGGTCTTCGAGAGCATCGACGGCACGCTGCTGATGGCCGCGCTGAGCCTCGTGATCTTCCTGCTGATCGTGATCTACCGATCGCCGATCTTCTTCCTGATCCCGCTGATGTCGGTCGTCTTCGCCGAGATGCTGTCGCGCTCGCTCGGCTACGGCGTGTCAGAGCTCGGCGTCACGATCAACGGGCAGTCGAGCTCGATCATGTCGATCCTCGTCCTCGGCGCGGGCACCGACTATGCGCTGCTGATCGTCGCGCGCTATCGGGAGGAGCTCCACAACCACGTCGACAAGCACGTCGCGATGGCCACCGCCCTACGCTCGGCCGGCCCGGCGATCTTCGCCTCCGCGGCGACCGTGATCGCCGCCCTCTTCTGCCTGACGCTCGCCAAGGTCAACGGCACCTCGGGCCTCGGCCCGATCGGCGCGCTCGGCGTCTTCTGCGCCGCGCTGTCGATGCTCACGCTGCTGCCGGCACTGCTGACGATCTTCGGCCGCCGCGCCTTCTGGCCGTTCGTGCCGAACACGCCGGACACCGCGCCGACCGAGGACGGTGTGCCCGCGTGGTCGCTGCGCAACATCACGGAGGGATCGCGTCCGATGGCGCTCGGCAGCGTGATCCTCGCGAGCCTCGTCGTGCTCGTGACGCTACCGCTGGTGCTGCTGAACAAGCTGCTGCGAATCCTCACCCTGCACCACTTCCCCTCGCTGATCGTCGGCCCGCTCGACCGCCTCGCCTTCCGCCCCTACGAGCTGCGCCGCTACCGTCGCGAGCACCTCGCCGACGCCACCCACGGCTTCTGGAAGCGGGTCGGCGACCGAGTCTCCGCGGCGCCCGGCCGCGTGATGGGCGGCTCGCTCGCCGTGTTGCTCGTGATGTGCGCGGGGCTCGCCTTCTTCTCTACCGACCTCACCAGCAACGACGCCTACCGCACGACGGTCGAGGCCGTCGAGGGCCAGGAGATCCTCAGCCAGAGCTTCGCCGCCGGCTCGGCGGCGCCGACCGACATCGTCGTCCGCGATGCGGCCCAGGTCGACGCGGTCACGCACGCCGCCGAGGAGGTCCCCGGCGTCGAGTCGGTCTCGCCGCCCGTCGCCCAGGGCGACGGCGGCACCCTGATCCAAGCAACGCTCGAGCCCCAGCCCTACTCGACCGAGGCCTACGACCTCGTCGAGCCGATCCGCGAGGCCGTCGACGGCGTCGCCCCGGACAGCCTCGTCGGCGGCCCAACCGCGGTTGAGTTCGACGTTCGCGAGGCGGCGGCATGGGACTCCACGGTGATCCCCCCGATCGTCCTCGTCGTCGTCTTCTTCATCCTGGTGCTGCTCCTGCGCGCCGTCGTCGCGCCGCTCGTCCTGATCGGCACCGTGATCCTCAGCTTCGCCGCCGCTCTCGGCGTCGGCTACTTCGCCTTCGACGTCGTCTTCGACTTCGCCGGCTCCGATCCGTCGCTGCCGCTCTTCGCCTTTGTCTTCCTGGTCGCGCTCGGCGTCGACTACAACATCTTCCTGATCGCCCGCGCCCGCGAGGAGACGCTCAAGCACGGCACCCGCGAGGGCATCCTCCGCGCCCTCGCCGTCACCGGCGGCGTCATCACCAGTGCCGGCATCGTCCTCGCCGGCACCTTCTCCGTCCTGGCGGTCCTCCCACTCGTCTTCCTCACCGAGATCGGCTTCGTCGTCGCCTTCGGCGTCCTGCTCGACACCTTCCTCGTCCGCTCCGTCCTCGTCCCCGCCATCGCCCTCAAGCTCGGCCCGAAGTTCTGGTGGCCATCGGAGCTCGCGAAGACGGACGGCGGCGCGGGAGGGCCCAGCTCCGCCATCGAGGCCGAGCACCCCGATCCCGTCCGGTCCTAGACCGACCGCTAGCCGAAGACTCGCTGCAGCACGAAGGCGAGTGCCACTGCCCCGAGCAGTGCGCCCATCATCATGAGCCACCCACGGCCGTCGCCCTCCCACAGCCACGCCTCACGCGCGGCGAAGATACCCAGGATTGCCAGTAGGGCCGGCGCGTAGAGCACGGGTGCCTCGAGCACCGTAGCCAGGACCATCAACGTGGCCGAGGCCACGCCAGCTATCGGCGCGACGAGCAAGAAGCGGCGCGGCTCATTCAGGCATCACGACGACTGCCGCAGCGATCAGTGCCCCAAATGCCACGGCCACGATTATCGCCGCGACTGGCCTGCCCTCGAAGCGATCCACAATCCACAGCCACACCTGAGCGAGCATGTCAGCCATCCGTGGAACCTCTACCTCGTCGATAAGGCGACGTAATGTCTCAGGCCTTAGCTCGGTTTGGTAGCGCTATCCCCACACCAATAGCCACTAGGCGAGCGTCGCCATAGTCATCGCCTAGATCGTCGCGTCGCCGAGCGGCAGCTCAGGCCTATCGACGCGAGGTGCTCGTCGTCGTAAACTGGCGCTTGCGCTGTCTTGCCATCTACGGCGTAACGCGGCGTCGCTGCCGATCGCGCGCGGAGCCGCGGTGATCCGGGCGCTCTGCCAGTTGCGCGTCGGTGACCGGCGTCAGTCATTACTCTTAGTGCTGAGTAGTACCTCGAGATGGGATCTTGCGTCCGCGTCACCGGTTTCCTCGATCGCCGCCCTGAAATGCTGCTCGGCCTCGTCCAGGCGACCCACTCGCTGTAGTAATAGACCATAATCGTCGTGAGCGAGCGTGTCGCCGGCCGCAAGCGCCGCCTGGTAGTGAGCCTCGCTGGCGGCTATATCGCCGCGCTCTCGTAGCAGATTGGCCAAGTTGAGATGGCCGTTGCTGTCTCCTGAAGCCAACACACTTTCGTACTCAATCTCCGCATCCTTATCGCGCCCTTGGCGCACAAGCACCAATCCAAGATTCAGTCGCGCCCCCTCGTCCCCGTCATCAATAGCACCACGAAGCTGTTGCTCGGCCTCGATCAATCGCCCACGGCGACTTAAAAAATTCCCATAATGCAAACGGGCATCCTCTACATGCTCGACAACAGCCTTTTGGTATTGCTCTTCGGCATCCCCGGCCTGGCCTCGATTGAGCAGAAGATCGCCTAGAGCAAGTCTCGCACACGACTCTCCCATTTCAATAGCCCGTCTCAGATGACTCTCGCCCTGCTCGACTTTTCCTCGCTCGATCAAGAAGAGGCCGTAGTTGCGATGTGCCAACGCGTCCCCCGTAACGAGCGCACGCTCGTACTCCTCCTGGGCCTCCTCTAGGCGTCCTTGCTCATCCAGCAATACCGCCAGATTGCAGTGGGCTTGGCTGTCGCCCGCCGCTATCGCTTGTCGGTAGGCGTTCTCCGCATCCGTGCAGCGCTTCAGATCATCTGCCAGAAGATTGCCGTAGTTCAAAAGCACGTCCACATTTCCGCTGGCGAGTGCATTCACATAGACGTGCTCAGCCTCGGGATACCGTCCTTCGTCTCTTAACAAGCGACCAAGGAAATTGGCCGCCTCAGGATCCCCTGCCTCAACTGCGGCTTCGTATGCCTCTCGCGCCTCGTGCGTTTGCCCAAGCGCCTCAAGTACGAGTCCCCTTGCGCGGTATCCGCGTAAGTCTCCTGCTGCAACAGCCTCCTCGAACGGAGCGAGCGCTCGACTAATCTCCCCCTTCTCCGCTACGGAAATCGCTAGATCGATCATCGTTTCGATGTCGCCACGCGTTGCAGCGTTCTGCAGCCGATGTAAATCGTCGGGTGGTTGCATCAGTCAGTTCCCAGCGCGGTCGTGCACCTACAAGAGCACCGTCTTAAGCCACGGTCACTTACTTCCGCTTCTTAGCTCGCTTGCCCTTCGGCTTCTGCGATCGCTCTTGATCGGCCTTTTGCCTTGCCTGACCCTTCTCGTGCTTGCCCTTTGTCGAAGGTCGAGCGCCCTTCTCATGCTCTTTAGCTAGCAGAATGCCAGCCGTAGTAGCGGCGGCGGCTCCCACGCCTGCGGCGACCAACTCGCCCGCACCGATACCCAATGGCACCGCGAGCACGGCGAACGTTCCGTCAGGATCGACAATGTTAACGGGGTCCGACGCCGCGTAGACGTAGGGATTCGCTTGGCGGAGATCCTCTGGAGAGTCGACCGGGTCCACCTGCGTCCACCGACCCAAACCGGGGTCGTAGTACCGCTCCCCGATCTTGTAGATCTCGCCAGCATGGCGATACTCGCTTGCGAAACGGAACGGGTTGCTAACTGTGCCGGTAGAGACCAGAAGCTTTCCGAACGGGTCGTACTTATAGGTCTGCGCGACCCCGCCATTGACATCCGTCAGCGCAACGATCGAACCGAGCGCGTCAGAGAGGTAGTAGTGCCGCTGTCCGCCTGCTCGCTGCGAAACGAGTAAGCCAACCTCGTCGCGCGTCCAGTACGCCGAGCCCTCTCGCCCTAAGCCCAGCTGCGTGTTGTGCTGCGCGATCCCCGCAACTGAAGTCCGCTCGGCTTGGCCGGCGCCTGCGTAGCCGAAGGCAATCGGCGTGCCTCCCGGAGCGGTGAAGCTGGTCGTCTGGTCGCGTAGGTTGTTGTCGAAGTCCAGTCCGGCACTGTTGGCAGTAGTGTTGCCATTGGCGTCGTAGCTGTAGGTCGTAGCGCCGCCGGGAGGCGCCCCGCAGGCGGCCGTCGAGAAGCCGCTATAGGTCCAGCAGAGTTGGTTTGCCGCGTTGTACGCGTAGCTCGTCGTGGCGCCATTGATCGTCTGCGATTTACGATTGGACGCAAGGTCATAGGTATAGACGCGATTATCGATAACCGTGTTAGCGCTATTACGCTCAACCGCACTAGTAAGGCGGTCGAGGAAGTCGTAGCCATAGGTAGTCTTTTTGCCGTTCTTGTCCGTCACTGATCGACGCAGCTTTGTCTTGAGCGTCCCCGGGAGGGCCTGGTCATAGACGTAGGTGAAATCCGTTAGCACGGTGGCACCCTTGACAGCCCGAATGCGAGTCGGTTTATCCGACGCGTCCAACGTGATCGTCTCCTCAACCCCGTTGGGATAGGTCGTGCGGATGCGCTGGTCGCGGTTCGTGTATCCGAACGTCGTGCACAGTGAGACGGGAGCCGCGCAGGAGCCGCCCAGCTCGGCGAGGTCCGCCAACCGGTTGACGTTGTCGTAGCGGTAGGTCACCGCACCGCCCGGGTCTGTCAGCGAGGTGAGGTTCGAGGCCGGATCCCACGCGTAGGTCGTCGTCCCGGACGGCAGCGTGTCCTCGATCCGCCGGTTGAGGCCGTCGTATTCCCACGTGGAGGTTCCATGCACGGAGTCGATTCGCTCGATGCGGTTGCCGTTTGCGTCGTAGTCGTAGGCGACGGTCTGGCCTCCTGGGTATGCGATCTGCGTCACCCGGTCGAGCGGGTCATAACTGTAGGTACGGACCTGGCCCTTGCCGTCCTCGACGGTGTGGACGCGGCTGAGGGCGTCGTAGGTGATCGTCGTGTCGCCGAGCGGCAGCTCGGGGGTGATCGACGTGAGGTTCCCGGCGTCGTCATACCCGTAGCGGGTCTTGTTGCCCTTGCCGTCGATCGCGCAGCGGAGCGTCCCGGGCTTGGTTGTCGGATCGTTCGCGCACGCCCCGCCTGCCTGGCCGTTGTACTCGAGCGCGGCCTGAACCTGAGTCGGGGACCCGCCGTCGGCCACGCTCGTCGTGTTGCCCGCCGTGTCGTAGGCGAACGACCTGCTGGTGCCTTGTGGCGACGTTCCCTTCGACGCAAAGAACGGGTGACCGGGCGCGTTGTACTCCAGCGTCGTCTGCTCGTCCGCGGGCTCGTCGATTCCGGTCAGGTTGTCCAGCGAGTCGTAGGCCAAGTCGGTCTGGGCCGATCCGGGCGCGATCTGCTGGGAGACATGGCCGCTCGCTCGGTAGCTGCTGCTGCGCTGGTTGCCGAGCGCATCGATGGTTCGCGTGACGCGCTGCCAGAGGTCATGGCAGTAGACGGTGTCCTTGCCGCGGGGATCCGTAACGACGGTGCTGCGGTCACGCGCAGCGGTGTGAGGATTGACCGGACAGCGCAGGTCGTTGGTGTCGTAGTCGACCGTCCAAGTCGCAACGGCGGTGTCGTTGACCGGGTTCCAGTCGCGCTTGATGGCTTCGACGCCGTTCGATCCATACTCGATTCGAGTGATGACCCCGTGGGGATCTTCGATCTCGTCGACCTTGCCCGAGCCGGCGTAGTCGTATTCCCACTCCTCGCCGTCCGGGTCGGTATAGGAGATCAGCTGGTCCTGCCCGTCATAGGCGTATTGCCAATTGCGGCCCGCGACGTCCTCGATGCTGGTGACCAAGTCCCCTGAGGGATCGTGGTTGAGTTCGAGCTCCCGTCCCTGGGTGTCGGTGATCATGTCGATTCTGCTTGCGGCGTAGTCGAGCTCGATCACGTTGCCGTTGCGGTCCTTGACCTTGCGCAGGACGGCCGTCTCGGAGTCGTCGAACTCCCAACGGATCCCGGATCGGTTGAAGGTCACGGTGGCCTCGTCGGTCTGATCGTCCAACGTGAGGGTCGCGTCGAGCCCAGGCGGCGAGCGAAAGCTGCCGTCCGGAAGCAGGTCGAAGCGGGCGCGGTAGCCGCTGTCGCCCCATAGCACCCGCGCGCCGGTGTTCCACTTCCGCTTCAAACGGACCTCCTGCCCAACGGAGAAGTTCCACGCGGTGCCGAGCGAGGCGGCGTACCCGGGCCCCCGCGAGTTGTGGAAGCGCGACAGCGCGAGATCGAGCCCGGTGCCGGCGATGCTCAGGTCGTCGGCGCGCAGCATCAGGTTCCCGTTCGCCGGATTGAATGCCAGCGAGTGCCGGTCGCCCAGCGACTGCTCGACAGCGTGAGTCAAGTCGAACTGCTCGCCGACGCGAGCTATGTAGTCGATCTGGAGGTGAGGCCATTCCCACTCGTCCAGATCCTCGGTGTCGGCGAAGCGCCGAACGTTGAGCGGACCCTCGTCGGCGGCCTTCAGCAGCACCCCACGGTTCTCGATCTCCTGCTTCATCCATCCCTCGACGAGACGGCTCGCGCCGAACTCGACCCAGCCATCGGCCGAGGCGGGAGTAAGCGGCGACCGACTCTCGCGAGCGGTGGCGAAGTCCCCGCCCGCGGTCGTCCACGTAGAGCTGCCGTCATAGCGATTCCACGTCGCGCCATTGGTGAACCCGCGCCCTAGCTCGTGAAGATCGACGTTCCCGTTCTGCGGATTCGTCTCGTCCAACATACGCAGCTTCACGATCCCCTCGAGGACGTGCGCATCGCGCGGGAGCGCACTCTCCGACTCGCTCTCGATGTCGAACTTCAGGAGCGTTCTGTAGGTACTTGACGCATCGCGGCCGATCTTGAGCGGCTCGTGGCAGTAAGTCGTGTTAGCGCTGGATCCGGACCGCAGGGTGCAGTTGCGCTCCGCCCCCCAGGGAAAGACCGAGGGGTCGATCTCTACCGGGTACCTGCGCGCCGGATCCTCGAGCCACTTGCGCGACGCCTCAAGCGACACCGTCCGACCGTCATCGCCGAGCTCGAGCGATACCGCATGCGACTCTGCACCGGCAGCGTCCCGCATGAACGGGGGCGCCAGCAGGAGCACCGGCCTCCCATCGCGACGGCGCAGCTGCACTCCCCCGGCGGTCTCGCGTGCCGTCAGGCCCGCGCTGGAAGCAAGCGCGAACTCGAAGTCGCTGCGCGCGGCCGGCGACGACAACGTCAGCGTCTCCTTGACGCCCTGGTTGAGCGCGTCGTAAGTGACGTCAACGCCCGGCCAGACCTCGTCATATCGAGCACTGGCGCCGGAGACCGCCACGCGACTCGCTCGCGCACCTCGCGGAGTCAGCGACAGCCAGTGTCCACCCCTGTCGACCCGCACGGCGCCCTTGCCAAGATCGGTGGGGACCGTCACCCGATACGCGTTGGCCGCGTTCTCGAGCCCCTCGCCACTCGGCAGCAGACGGTTGTCGATCTTCATCCACGCCCCGCTGGGAGAGCGAAAGTTCACCGGCGCAGGAAAGACCTTCAACGTGCGCGTACCGTCAGCACGCTCGAACGTTTGCGAGTTCGCCGTCCGTAGAGAAATCAGCTCGTGAAGGGCGGCTCGGTTGTCTGACGTGCCAGGCGGATCCGCAGCATCGGAAACCGAGAATGATGTCAGCGCCAGCAGACTTGCCAGCCCCAAGCCCATCAACACTCGTCCGGTCGTGGATAGGCGGTCGATGAGACACCTCATGAGGACCCTCCCTCCTCAATAGGACGTCGTCCCGCGACGAATCCCGACACGACCGGTCGCCACGCCGTTGTCCCTGACACGTGACATAGCAAAGCTACTTAACCGTTGTGCTGGAGTCAAGGAGCTGGTCCAGCTCAACTGCGTAATTTCACGCGTTAGTCCTCAACTCCCGGCCACTTAATCTCAAAAGCGAATCGAGCGAACAGTGGATCGACAATGTACTTCTGCTCGTCGTCGTCTTCTTTATCCTGCTCCTGAGCGCCGTCGTCGCGCCGCTCGTCCCCGCCATCGCGCTCAAGCTCGGCCCGAAGACCTGGTGGCCGTCCGAGCTCTCCCGCACCGACGGCAGCCACGGAGCCGCGCCGCCATCTGGGCCCAGCGGCACGGCGTCCGAGCCCGAGCGCCTGCGCGCCTAACAGATCCCAACTGCAACCGGATCCACGGACGGGTAGCCCGCCGCGCTAAGGGGCCACTAGCTCGACGCGCTGCCTACCTCGTCCGGCCGCGAATCTCGGTCCAATACTCCTCGCGTACGTCTTCGTCGATTTCGACCGGCGTCGACCCCCCGTAGAGACGGTCGGCACCGTCCTTGCGCGGTCCAGAGATCCAATACTCCTCGCCGGTCTCGACGTCGTAGTAGTTCGCCTTGAAGCCGGAGCCCTTGAGGCTCTGGAAGGCCCGACCGCGGTAGTAGAGCGTGCGGCCGCTCTTGGAGAAAGAGACTCTGCCGATCCGAGCCGGGCCGCTGAGACCCCCGGCTTTGCTCTCGATGTACATGACGCGAGTCTGCATAGTCCGTCCAGGCCTTTAGCCCAGAACTCGCTGGACCAGGAAGGCGATCGCTACTACCCCGAGAATCGCGCCCATCATTACGAGCAATCCCCGGCGGTCGCCCTCCCACAGCCATGCCTCGCGCGCCGCGAAGATGCCCAAGATCGCCAACAAAGCGGGCGCGTAAAGGATGGGCACGTCGAGCACCGTAGCCAGGACCATCAGCGTCGCCGCGGCCAGGCTGCCAATCGACGCCACGAGCAGGAAGCGGCGCAAGCTCATCTAGGTACCACGACGGCTGCCGCAGCGATCAGTGCCCCAAACGCCACGGCAACGACGATCGCCGCGACAGGCCTGCCCTCCAAGCGGTCCGCAATCCACAGCCATACCTGAGCGAGCATGTCAGCCATCCGGGGGGACCTTGACCTCGTCGATAAGGCGTCGCAAGGCCTCGCGCCTTAGCTCGCTCACCAGCGATTCTCGCGATCAGCGCTCATCTGAGCTCGCCCTGTCCTGAACATCATCCTCGCCCCGCCTCTGGGCAATCCACGTGGACACATTGATGAGGAACACGATGCCTCCAAACGTCAAGAGGCCTCGGGCCGGGCTCTGCTCTCCTAGTATGACGGCGCGGTAGGCGCCTATCAGGATGGCGACCCCTGATATGAGCGTCACGAGCTTAGTCACCATTTGGGAGTCCCCGCCAAAGACGCAAGTGTGACGCAACAACATGCCACGCCCGGGTCTCTTGGCGCGGTAAGCAGATCGACATGAGAGCCACTCAAGCACCGCGGCTCGCGTAGAGGTCAGGGTGATCGTCCTCGGAGGAGGAGTCGTACAGCACCCGTCTTCCCGCCCTGCGCTCCCAACGAGCTACGACTAGTGCGCCGAGCGCCGACGCACACGCGTAGCCGACAAACTGCCCAGGCACAAAGAGCGCGCCCATGTCCCACCGATCAGCGAGCCAGGCTAGACCAATACACGCCGCCGCCCACACAAGCACATGGCCCGCGCGCCGCAGCAATCCGCTGTCGCTCCGAGACTGCACGACGACACTCTCGGGCGCGTCGGGAAGTCGTCCGGTCGGCAGGCGCCGTTTGACGTCCCAGAGGTAGTCAACGCTCCCCCAGACCGCGGCGCCCACAGGCGTCCAGATGAGTACCGAGCCGACGTGCCAACCGAAGACACCGATCACCACGCCGGCCATAAGCGCAGCCGTAATGAAGAGGCGGCAAGCTCCCCGTGCAAGGTCGTTACGCAGGTAAGTGACGTGCGACCCCCCTACCACCTCCGATTGCCCACCACGAAGCCGTGGCCCGCCACGCTCCAAGTTCGTCACCACATCACAGCACGTATTTGAGGATGGCACCCACACATAGGAACACGACCACCATTCCGAGTCCGGCAAGCCACTCGCGGTCGTACCAGCGGCGAGCCCCACCACGGGAGCTAGCTCCTGACGCTGCGTCCACCGTGCGGCTCGCGGCCGTCAGGCTCATACCAAGGCGTCTAAGTTGTCGTACCGCCTGAAGCCGATCGGGACCCCGCGCGAGCTCGATAGTGCTAGGCGGGATAGCGGTAAGGGGATCTGCGACCTCGATGCCTGCTGCGTGACCCAGTATCCGTACCTGCTCTTCCAAGCGCTTGACCGTCGCATCGTCAGACATACATCAGCGCCCTCAGGCGATAAGAACCTAGCGCGAGCCCGATCATACCGTTGTGCTAGGAATCGAACATGTCAAGCAGAGCCGGGCCGTCTGCTGCGTCCCCATCGCCGTTAGAGCGACGCCGAGCGTTCCGGAGACGAAGCCGAAATAGCAACAGTACGCCGCCAGCGCCGGCAAGCAACGTGCCCCCTGGGATCTCTTCTCCGCTTAAGACGCCAGCCACGCCGCCAAGCCACAGCGCGGCTGAAGTGGCCCAATACGGCCACTCTCTTATCCGACGGCCCGCAACAACCGTCATGATACCGCCGACACATCGGATGACAATGAGCGAATCGCACGCAGCAGAGGGCGCCCATCTAGCAAGCGGCGCCTCCGTCGAGCGGCCTCCAGGTACGGGACGGCGCGAGAATCGCCAACCCTTGTCAGAGCTTCCGCGGAAAGCCAACGCACAGCGCGGTGCTCGTCCTCCAATGCAGCGATCAACCGTCTACCGCCGCCTGATCACCGATCCGGCCTAGCGCGCGAGCCGCATAGGCTCGCTCACCCGGCGCCATCGCCGTCTCTAGCATGTTCACTAACGGTGCCATCCTGGATGTACGAACGCAGCCCTGCAATCCATGGCCATACCGAACGCGAGTCACTTTTTCCTCTTCATACGTAATCCCCTAACTCCCCGTCCCACTACGGCTCCAACCAGCACAAGATTGAGCGTGATCGCCAGCGTGGCCAGCGATCCAAACAGGATCTCGACAACTCCATAGCCTAACAAGTACAGCACCAAGCCCACGCCAGTCGGTGATAGCCACGCAGCCCGAGTTATGGCCTCCCAGAACGCGCGCTGAGCATAGGTAAGGTGTTGACCGGATCGAGCGGAGTCGTCAATTTTTTGTCTATACGTTCGAACGTAGACGAGAAAGAGATTCGGTACCAGTATTCCAACACCGACAGCTATCCAAGCGAGTGCTGACATCTGCGGTACCTAGCACCCTCCGATGTTAAGGATATCGCGTATGTAGTTGAAGTTAACATGGCAGCGATCGACATCGTTCTGGCGTCGTGTTCGCTCAATCTCAAACACGACTACACCCACGACAATTTGTGATCGAATCGCTAGATCAATAGCCTCTAGAGAGTGGCTGCTTTTAGCCACCGCCTCAAACACCTCTAGAAGAGTCTTGTCGATGAGACTCTGACCGGTAGGGTCAATTGAGTTCACAGGATTGTTACCTACATAGACGTACCGATTCCCCTCCTGGAGATCACCTGCTTGGTCGAGGGGGTCAAGCTGGGTCCAGCGACCAAGGCCGGGACGGTAGTAGCGAGCGCCGATCTTGTAGAGCTCGCCCTGGGACTCGCGATACTCGCCGGTGTACTGGAAGGGGTTGGCTGTGGCGCCGGTGGCAGAACGGATCTGGCCGTAAGGGTCGTACTTGTAGGTTCGGGTCAGTGCTCCAGTGCTATCGGTGAGGCCGACGACTGAGCCCAGGGTGTCGCTGAGGTAGTAGTGGCGGACTCCTCCGGATGCGCGCTGCGAGATCAGGGTGCCGCGTGGGTCTCGAGTCCAGGAGGTGGTGCCCTGACGGGAGAGGCCGAGCGTGGTGTTGTGCTGGGCGGTACCCGCGACCGACGTGCGCTCGGTCTGGCCTGCGCCTGCGTAGCCGAAGCTGATCGGGGTGCCGCCCGGCCAGGTGAAGGCGGTCGTCTGGTCCCGGACGTTGTAGTCGAAGTCCAGCCCGCCGCTGCTGGCGGCGGTGTTGCCGTTGGCGTCATAGCTGGTGGTGGTGGCGCCTGCGGGCGGCGAAGCGCAGGCGGCGTTCGAGACGCCGCTAAAGGTCCAGCAGTGCTGGTTTGCGGCGTTGTAGGCGTAGCTGGTGGTGGCGCCGTTGATCGTCTGCGACTTGCGGTTGGACGCGAGGTCGTAGGTATAGGCGCGGTTGTCGATGATGGTGCTCGCGCTGTTGCGCTCGACGGCGCTCGTGAGGCGGTCGAGGAAGTCGTAGCCGTAGGTCGTCTTGTTGCCGTCCTTGTCGGTCACCGATCGGCGCAGCTTGGTGTTGCGGATCGGCGACGTCTCGTCGTAGACGTAGGTGAAGTCGGTCAGCACCGTCGCGCCCTTGACGGCACGGATGCGGGTCGGCTTGTCGGAGCCGTCAAAGGTCACGGTCTGCTCGACGCCGTTGGGGTAGGTGGTCCGCTCGCGTTGATCGCGGTTCGTATACCCGAAGGTGGTGCAGAGCGACACCGGCGAGACGCAGGAGCCGCCTGGCTCGGTGAGGTCCTTGACGCGGTTGACGTCGTCGTAGCGGTAGCTCACCGTCCCTCCGCCGTCGGTCAGCGACGTGAGGTTGGACGACGCGTCCCAGGCGTAGGTGGTCGTTCCCGACGGGAGCGTGTCGCCGATGCGCCGGCCGAGGGCGTCGTAGTCCCAGGTCGACGTGCCGTGGACGGAGTCGAAGCGGCCGAGGCGGTTGCCGTCGGGGTCGTACTCGAAGGCGATCGTCGGACCGCCGGTGTACTCGATCTCGAGCACACGATCGAGATCGTCGTAGGTGTAGGTGCGGACCTGACCCTTGCCGTCCTCGACGGAGTGGACGCGGCTGAGGGCGTCGTAGGTGATCGTCGTGTCGCCGAGCGGCAGCTCGGGTGTGATCGAAGTGAGGTTCCCGGCGTCGTCGTAGCCGTACAGCGTTCGGTTGCCCTTGCCATCGATCGCACAGCGCAACGTCCCCGCCTTGGTGGTCGCATCGTTCGCGCAGCTCCCGCCGGTCTGGCCGTTGTACTCGAGCTTCGCCTCGACCTGCGTGGGCGAGCCGCCGTCACTGACGGTGGCCGTGTTGCCGGACGTGTCGTAGGCGAAGACGCTGCTCGTCCCCTGAGGCGAGGTCTGCTTCGACGCCAGATATGGATGGCCCGTGGCGTTGTACTCGGAGGTGCTCTGCTCCCCCGCCGCCTCGCCAACCGAGGTCAGGTTGTTTAGCGAGTCATAGCCGAAGCTCGTCTGCGACGAGCCCGGGGCCGTCTGCGTGCTCGGATCCGAGTTGGTGGTGTAGGTCGTCGAGCGCGCGTTGCCGTATGCGTCGACCGCCTTGGTGATGCGCAACAGATCGTCGCTGCAGTAGTTGGTGACCTTGCTGCGAGGATCGATTCGAACGGTGCGTGCCTGATCCGCCGGACAAGTCGGGGTGATCGTCGAGTCGTAGTTGTATTGCGTCGTCGGGCCGGTGTCGTTCGTGAAGTTGGTTACGCGGGTGACCTTGTTTACGCGGTTGTCCCAGTCGTATCCGAAGACGACCTCGCGGTGATCGGGCGTCGTGATGCGCGTGAGACGGCTCTCGGCGCCGTACTCGTAGCTCGTCGTCTCTCCGTCAGCGTTCGTGTAGCTGGTGAGCCGATCGCCGCTGTATCCGTACTGCCACGTGCGGCCGGTCGGGTCAGAGACCTGGGAGATGTACCCGGCGCCGTTGTGATCGACGTCGAGCTCGCGTCCCTGGGTGTCGACGATCTGGACCAGGCGGTCGTGATCGCTCGAGTCGTAGCAGAAGTCGATGTGGTTGCCGTTGCGATCCGTGCGCTTGACGAGCATCCCGTACTGGTTGAACTCGAGCACCTCCGAGCTCTGGTGCATCCGCAGCCGCCAGCCCTGGCCGGCGCCGATCGCGGTCATCGTGGCGTCGACGCCCGTCGGGGTGACGAAGGTCCCGTTCGAGAGCTTGCGGAAGAACGCCACCGCTCCCGTCGGAAGCTGGACCGTGAGATCGCCGGTGTCGGGCATCTCGGTCAGACGCGCGCCGGCGCTCACCTGCCAGTTGTCGCCGAAGTCGAACGTCTGCTTGAGACGGCTGTTGTAGGTGCGGTTGAGCGCCAGATCGAGGCCGGTTCCCGCGACGCTCACGTCACCCTCGGTGAGCATGAGGTTGCCCGACGCGACGTTCACGCCGACGCCCATACGGTCGGTGATCCGCTGCGAGTCGACGTTGTAGTACCGGTGGGCACCAACGAGCGGCTCGTAGGTGACGTAGAGGTATGGCGCGTGGTTGGGGTTGCTCCGCGGCGAAGTGATCGAAAAGACGTTGTTGGTCGTCCCCTCGGTCGCCGCCTTCAGCAGCAGGCCGTGGTTGGTGGCGGGATCCTCGTGCCAGCGCTGCGCCACTTTCTGAAGCCGCTCGAACTGGTAGTAGTCGGGCGCTCCGTAGCTGCCGAGCTGGTCGGTGTCCTCGGCCTGGGGATCGAAGTCACCACCCGCGGTCGTCCAGGCGTTGACGCCGTCGCGCTTGTTCCACGTCATGCCGCTGGTCCAGGCCGTCGTTACTCGGTGCGCTGAGACGTTCACGGGCGTCGCGCCCGTCTTCGACTCGACGTGCGTCACGAGGTTGGCACGCGTGATGTAGCTGTCGCGCGGAACGACGCCCTCGATGTCGTACCGCATCAGCGCGCGGTAGGCCTTGGTGCCGTCGTAGCCGACCTTGTCGATGCCCTGCGAGCAGAAGCTCTGGTTCGCCGAGGACCCGCCGACGATCCCGCAGTCGGCATCCGGACCCGCAACCCACGTCGGATCGACGGCGACCGGGAACTCGCGCTCCGGTGCGGACAGCCAGCCGCGATCGGCCCGGACCACGAGCGCCTGTCCGTCCGAGTCGCTTACGACCTGCATCGTCACCGCGTGCGAGTCCACGCCGGCCGCGTCGGTCATGTACGGCGCGGCAAGGCGAATTCGCGCCCGCCCCTCGGCATCCACCAGCGCCACGCCGCCGGAACGGTCCTCGCGCGCTGTTAGTCCCTCGCTCGCCGCAAGCCTGTAACGAAACTCCGCCTGCGAGTCGGCGCTCGCCAGCACGACGTTCTCCTTCAACCCGCCGTTGGTCGCCGTCAGCGACACCGACGCACCCGGCAGGGCGTCGTCGTACGTCACGGTGTCGCCCTCGCTCGACGCCTCGGCCTCAGCGCCGACCAGCCGCAGCTCGGCCCAATGCCCGTCGAGCTCGAAGCGCACGGGGTCGGACAGGTTGGCGGGCAGGCGAGCCGCATAGTCGTTGGCCTCGTTGCGAAGCGCGAAGCGCTCGTTCGGGTCCTCGACCAAGTCGTTGTCGATCGGCTGCCACTCCCCGTCGGCGCCGCGGAAGTTGACCGGGGTCGGATACACCTGCGCGGCGAGCTGACCGGAGGGCAGCTCGAAGGTGCGGCTCGTCTCGGTCCGCAGAGCCGGCAGCTCGCGGCCGGGGCTCTTCCCGGGCTCGACGTCCGAGACCCGCGCCCCTCCCTCTGCGTCGGTACCGGCTCCCGCCAGCCCGGCGTAGACGAGCAACGCCGCTCCGATGACTGCCACGACCGCCACTGCCCGCACGCAAGCGCGCGCGGCCCCACCCTCGAGCGTCAGCACGATGTAAGCCCTCCGGTTGTCTCAAGCCCGCCGAGGCGGGCTACGGAGACCCACACCGACCTGTCGCCGCTCCATTCGCAAGGCGAACCCTCGAGCGGTCGGACGAAGTTATCCCATGTCCCCAACCAAAGTCAAGGGTGTTCCTGCATATCGTCCCGAGACAGCGGGCGAGGCCTGCTCGAGCTCCGACCGAGGCGATCCGAACCCATCCCGCTGGGTCCTTCATTCAAAGATCATTCCGTGTCTTAACTCATACTCACGCCTATTCCTATAAAGGATCTAGATTGCGCCTTAAACCGCATGGTAGCGCGGTCTTACCAGTATCGTTAATCTTTTAAATGGTCGGATAATGAGTTAACATCACTACCCAAATGTCTTCCAGGAAGCCCGTAAAGGGCAGGAGGGTTCCTGCAACGAGCGTGACTGTGGCGCTCCCCAGCGCGCTCGCGCCGTGGGCCGCGGCGACGCTCGTGTTCGTCGCGTCGGGGGCGGTGCTCGTCCTGGAGATCCTCGCCGTCCGTCTGCTGGCCCCCTACGTCGGCCTGACGCTGGAGACGACGACATCGATCATCGGCGCCGCGCTCGCCGGCATCGCCGCCGGCGCGGCTATCGGCGGATATTTCGCAGACCGCACCGATACGCGCTGGCTGATCGTCGGACTGCTGCTTGCGGGGGGCCTGCTGGCGCTGCTGACCGTCCCGCTCGTGCGCTGGCTCGGTCCGGGCGCTCGCGGCGACGGCGACCTCGCGGCGCTCGGCATCACGCTCGTCGCGCTCGTACCGCCCGCCGCCGTGCTCAGCGCCGTCACCCCCGCCGTCGCCCACCTGCAACTGCACGACCTGAGTGCGAGTGGCACGATCGTCGGACGACTCTCGGCGTGGGCGACCGCCGGCGCGCTCGTCGGCACCTTTGGCACCGGCTTCGTGCTCATCCCGCTGATGCCGGTAGGAGTCGCCGTGCTCGTGGTCGGCGGCGTGCTGGTGCTCGCCGGCATCGGGCTCGGCGCCACGTCGCGGCTGCTGTCACCGGCCGTCGCTACGGGTGTGCTGGCCGCGGTCGTCGGACTCGGCGGGCTCTCCGCCGCGCTCGACTCGCCGTGTGACGCGGAGACCAGCTACCACTGCGTGAGCGTCAAAGCCGACTCGGCCCGGCCGAGCGGCTACCACCTGCTGCTCGACGACGGGTACCACTCCTATGTCGACGTCGACGACCCGACGCACCTCGAGTACCCCTACACACGCTGGATCGCCGACGGGATCCGCTCGACCAGCCGTCCGCGCGAGCCACTCGACGTGGTGTTCGTCGGTGGCGGCGGCTTCACGCTTCCGCGCTGGCTCAACGCGACGCACCCTGGGTCCCACTCCCGGGTGCTCGAGGTCGACGGCGAGCTGGTCGACTTCGTCGAGGACCGGTTCGGCCTGCCCACCTCGCCAGAGCTGCGCGTCTCGGTCGGCGATGCGCGCATCGGCCTACTCGACGTCCGCAGCGATAGCGCCGACGTCGTCGTCGGCGACGCGTTCGGCAAGCTTGCCCTGCCGTGGCACCTCGCGACCGCCGAGTGGACGAATGAGGTGCGGCGCGTCCTGAGGCCCGGCGGGCTCTACGCGCTCAACGTGATCGACTACCCGCCGCTCGACCTGATCCGAGCAGAGACGGCGACGGTGCTCGACGCCTTCGCCGACGTGCGGTTCATAGCCTCCGCCGGCCCGGACGGCCTTCCGAAAGGCGGCAACGTGGTCCTGTTGGCCTCCGACCAGCAGCTGCCTGAGGCGACCGGCTCCGAGGCCAACGGCGCGAGCACCTACGAGCACGAGGCCGTCGAGTCCTTCGCCGCGGGCGCCGAGGTGCTGCACGACGACCACGCGCCGGTCGATCAGCTGCTGACGCCCCCGCCGCGGAAGTCGTGACTCGCTACAGCACCGCCATGTAGCGGTCGAGCTCCCACTGCGTCACCTGCACGCGGTAGTCCTCCCACTCCTGGCGCTTGATCTCGATGAAGCGGTTGAAGATGTGCTCGCCGAAGGCGCGTAGGACGAGCTCGGACTCGGAGGTGAGCTCGATCGCCTCGCCGAGCGTCTCGGGGAGCTGCTCGATGCCGAGGCGCTTGCGCTCGTCGGGAGACAGGTGGTAGAGGTTCTTCTCCATCGGGTCGGGCAGCTCGTAGCCCTTCTCGATTCCCTCGAGGCCGGCGTGCAAGAGCGCCGCGAAGGTGAGGTAGGGGTTGCAGGCGGGGTCGGGGCAGCGCAGCTCCATCCGCGTCGCCTGCTCCTTGCCGGGGTGGTAGAGCGGCACGCGCACGAGCGCCGAGCGGTTGCGGCGTGACCAGGCGCAGTAGACGGGCGCCTCGTAGCCGGGCACGAGCCGCTTGTAGGAGTTGACCCACTGCGCGAACACCGACGAGATCTCGCGGGCGTGCTTGAGCTGGCCGGCGATGAACTGCTTGCCGACGTCTGACAGGTAGTACTGGTCGTCGGCGTCGTAGAAGGCGTTCTGGCCGTTCTTGAACAGCGACTGGTGCGTGTGCATCCCGGAGCCGTTCTCGCCGAAGAGCGGCTTCGGCATGAAGGTGGCGTGCCAGCCGTGCTTCATGGCGTACTCCTTGACGGTGATCCGGTACGTCATGCAGTCGTCGGCCATCTTCAGCGCGGGGGCGTAGCGCATGTCGATCTCGTGCTGCGAGGGGCCGACCTCGTGGTGGGTGTACTCGACGTGGATGCCGAGCTCCTCGAGCGCGAGCACCGTCTCGCGGCGGACGTCGGAGCCGGCGTCGAGCGTCGTCAGGTCGAAGTAGCCGCCCTCGTCGAGGACCTCCGGCTGGCCCGACTCCGGCCGCGCGTCGCGGAAGTAGAAGTACTCGAGCTCGGGGCCGACGTTGAAGGTGTCGAAGCCCATCGACTCGGCGCGTTCGAGCGCGCGCCGCAGGACGTGGCGCGGGTCGCCCTCGTAGGGCTCGCGGCTCGGGGTCTGGACGTCGCAGAAGAGCCGGCCGACGCCCTGGGTCTCGGGCCGCCACGGCAGCACCGCGAACGTCGCGGGGTCGGGCATGGCGATCATGTCCGACTCCTCGATCGCGTTGAAGCCGGTGATCGACGAGCCGTCGAAGCCCATCCCGCCCTCGAACGCGTCGGCGAGCTCGGCGGAGTTGATCGAGAAGCTCTTGAGCTGGCCGAGGATGTCGGTGAACCAGAGGCGGATGAAGCGGATGTCCCGCTCCTCGACCATGGCCAGTACGTCGGCGGCGGACTTGGTCTGATCGGCCATGCGGTTCCCCTAGCTGTGTCGGCGCGTTCGAGGCCGCGAAGGCTAACGCGCCTCGGCGCGGGGACGGCGCCGGCGCCGGCGAGCGGCGCTCAGCAGTAGGTGTGCGACCAGCTCTTGAGCGCCGTGAGGGCGGGCTTGAGCGCTTGGCCCTTCGGCGTCAGCGAGTACTCGACGCGGACGGGGGTCTCGTCGTACACGCGCCGCGCGACGACGTCCTCGGCCTCGAGCTCCTTCAGCCGCTCGGACAGCAGCCGGTCGGAGACATCGGGGACCAGCTCGCGGATCTCGCAGAAGCGCAGCGGTCCGTCCATCAAGACAAGGAGGATCGCCCCGGTCCAGCGCTTTCCCACCAGCTCGACGGCGTGGTGGTAGAGCGAGCAACAGGGCGACCGATGCTGGGAAGTCGAACCTACCGCCGGCTCCTCGGCCGGCTCGATCACCGTCTGCATCCCCGCACCCATCACCCTGAATCCTAGAGGACCCGGCCTAAGCGGCCTGGGCGAGCCTTCCTTCCTCCGCCGAGCCGTCGTTGGGCACGTCACCGGCGCGTGTGACCAGGTTGCCGAAGCTGTTGACCGCCACGTGCCCGACCGTCTCGAGGATCTGCTCGTCCTCCCAACCGGCCTCGCGCGCCTCCTCGTGGAGGTGCATCGGCGGCGGGCCGTCGGTCTGCACGAGCGCCTTGACGTAGCGCAGCAGGACGGCCTCGCGCTCGTCACGGGAGTCGAACTCGCGGGCGAGCGCGATCTCGTCCAGGCCGAGCCCCGCCTCGCGGGCGGTCCGCTGCAGAGTGGCGAGCGCGTACTCGCTGCCCTGGTGCTCGGCGACCGCGAGCGCGATCCGCTGCTGGGTCTTCAACGGCAGCGTGCCATGGCGAAGCTCGGAGCGGAAGCGCGCATAGGCCCGCAGCGCGGCGGGCGATCCGGCCAGCACGCCGACGATGTTGGAGAGCTGTCCACCGGCTGCGAGCGCGCCCTTGAGGACCGGAACGCTGCGCTCCGGAGCGGTCAGCTCGTCGTGGACCTGGAACCTGCTCTCCTTGGTCTTCATCGGCACTTCACTTTCTGCCGTCGCTTACGGGTAGTAAGCATAGCCAAGCGGCCGACGAAATGGGCACGCGGAATCGCCGCGGTGCGAGAACGCACGCGCTACGGAGCGTCGGAGCTGGGCCGGCTAGAGAGTTGCAGCGTTGGCCGTCGCGACGGCCATGAAGACGAGGAAGATGCCGAGGGCGAAGGCCCACATGGCGATGCGGTCGGGGCGTGCCTGGATCTGCGCCTGGGCGCGCGGCGGACGGCGCCGCGGAGGCACGGGCTGCCCTGTGATCACGACCGTACGACGGCCGCCGACTCCCTGATCATCGTCCCGCGTGCGGCGGGTAGCGGTGGTCTGCATCGGCTCTCTTTCGTTCTGCCGGCGGGGTTAGCTGACGGGCTCGCGCTGAAAGAGCTGCGCTACGTCGACTTTCGACGATTCGCCCCTGGCCCGAAGGCCAAATGGTTCCCCCACGCCCTGGAAGGTGGGCTTTGGCTGGATGGACGGCGCCATCCTAACAGCGCCCCCGGCGTCAGTTGCTGCCGGCGACCTTCGTGACGTACTCGGCCACGTCCTGGGCCTCCTCGCCCTCGAGCAGCTTGGCCGGCATGCGGCCCTGCCCGGTCCCGCCGATCCGGATCGCGTTGACGATCCGCTCGGGCTGCACGTCGCCGACGCGGTCGAGGTTGGGGCCGGTCACCCCGCGCGCGTTGACGGCGGCGAGGCTGTGGCAGCTCGCGCACTGCTGCTGGAAGAGGTCCTTGCCGTGCTCCTCGCTGGTGCTGAGGCTCTCGCTGCGCAGCGCCCCTACTCCACCTGCCGCCTCGTCCTTGTTGGCCAGCACCAGCCCCGGGACCAGCAGTCCGAAGACGACGAAGATCGCGACGATCGAGAGCTTGAACAGGCGGCTGCCCCGCGTCAGGTAAGCCTCGCGCGCCGCTCCAGGGCCGCCCGAGAAGGCGACGAACAGCACGAGGCTGCCGAGCAGGACGAACGGCAGGATGAACGCGACGACCTCCATCGGGCGCGAACTCTATTCGACCCAGCCGACAGGGCACGCCACGCCCGGCTCCGAGGCGAGCGGCCGTCCGGGCCCTGAGGTTGACTGGCCCCAAGACGCACATCGTGCGTACCACAAGGGGAGGTAGAGGATGCGTAACGACAGGAGCTGGCTGGCGCCGCTCACGGGCTTGGCTTTCCTGCTGGTGGCGATCGTCGCGATCGCGGTCAGCGGCGGCGAGTCGCCGGACCCGACCGATTCGTCCGCGCGGGAGATCATCGACTTCTACGCAGACAACGAGGACGGGCAGATCATCAGCGCGATGCTGGCTGCGGTCGCCTGCACGCTGCTCGTGTTCTTCGGGGCGACGCTGCGCCAGGTGTTGCGCAGGGCCGAGGGCGAGGGCGGCACGTTGTCGACCGTCGCCTTCGCCGGACTTGTCATCGTGGCCGTCGGACTGGCGATCGACGCCACGATCACGTTCGCACTCGTCGAGACCGCCGACGACATCGAGCCGAGCGCAGTACAGGCCCTGAGCGCTCTCTACACCAACGACTTC
Source organism: Thermoleophilaceae bacterium (assembly GCA_035630335.1). Taxonomy (GTDB): domain Bacteria; phylum Actinomycetota; class Thermoleophilia; order Solirubrobacterales; family Thermoleophilaceae; genus JAAYBF01. Next base: position 31,074 of record DASQKV010000047.1, read on the forward strand.
GTGCCCTTCATCGTTGGAGTCCAGCTGTTCCTGCTCGCGCTGGGGATCTCGGTGCTTCGCCATGGAGCGCTGCCCAAGTGGATCGGTTGGATCGCCGTTGTGCTGGGCGTGATCGCCATCACGCCGATCGGCTTCGCCTCCCTACTCGGCGCCGTCGCCCTGGTCGCGGTCATCAGCGTGATCCTGGCGATGCGCTCGCGGGCAGCCGCGCCGCCGGCCGCTGCCTGAGACAGCGGCTCCCGAAACCGGACGAGATAGGAAAGGCCCGCGTGTGCGGGCCTTTTCCTACGCCTGTTGCGACTGGCCATGCCCGCCAAGATGCAGATACGCTATAAGCATGTGCCCTTCGGAACCGGGAAAATCAAATCTAGCGATTCCGCTATATTTGCTGCATGATCGGCGGATACATGTCAGTGCCGGAAGCGAGCGCGCAGCTCGGGGTCAACGAGTCAAGGGTGCGGGCGCTGCTCGCGTCCGGGCAACTCGCTGGCGACAAGCTAGGGGGCCGTTGGGTCGTCTCTCAGGAGGGTGTCCAGGCACGACTACAACTTCCCAAGGGTCGCGGCCGCCAGCTGCGGCCTACCAATGCCTGGGCGGCGTTGGCTCTGGCATCGGGCCATGAAGAGCAGCGCGGCGAGCGGCGCGACCGCCAGCGAATACTTCGGCTCCTCGATGACCGCGGCATTGACGGACTCCTCCCCCGGCTTCGCGATCGTGCGGCGACTCAGCGCTTCTACTGTCACCCAGGCGCGCTGGCCCGGCTCGCGGAGGCTGACGTTCTATGCCTGTCGGGAGCTAGCGCCGCCGGGGCACATGGGCTCGGGCTGGTCGCTGGCGAGGAGGTCGACGCCTACGTCCCCCACGACGCCGCGAACGCGGTCGCCGAGAAGTTCGAGTTGGAGCTGCGGGATTCGGCGGCAAACGTCGTCCTGCGTGTGCTCCCTCGTGAGGTGGGAGCGCCGGCCTTTGGCCCCGTCGCGCCGCTTGCCGCTGTTGCGATCGACCTGGCCGAGCAACCCGAGGCGCGAGCGGCACGTGTTGGTCATGAAGTTCTGCGGCGCCTCGATCGCGAGCGGCGCTGGCGCGTTCTCGTCTGAGCCGAGCTCTCTCGAGTGGTCCGCCGCTCGATGATCACCGTCGCCCTCGACCCGGACGAGCACTCGCGCGCGCTGTGGCATAACGCGCTGTCGCTAATGAACAAACTAGACGGCGACTGGACGCTGGTGGGTGGCTTGATGGTTCAGCTCCTCGCGGTCCGGTACGGCGTCCCGAGCACGCGGTTGACAGTGGACATCGACATCCTCGCCGACAGCCGGCGACGTCCGAGCTCAACTGAGCGAATCGGCGCGACGCTCACCGAGTTGGGATTCGAAGTGGCCGAGCAGACACGCCTGCGAGATCCCGAGACCGCCTTTCGCTTTGAAAGGGCCGGGACGATCGTGGACTTGATCGCTCCCGAGAAGACCGGGCGACGGAGGCCTTCTAGGACCGTCGGCAATTTCCAGACGATCGAGGTGCCCGGCGGGACGCAGGCGCTTGTGCGAACCGAAGCGCTGCTCGTCCGGCTCGACGACACCGAGAGCACTGTCCGCACGCCAACGCTACTCGGGGCGATCCTGTCGAAGGCTCGAGCGATTCGAAGCAGCCATCGCGATCAGGATCGCGACGACCTCGTCGTGCTGTTCGCCTGCATCGAGGATCCGATAGCGCTGCGCGAGGATCCCAAGCGCACCGAGCGCAGCTGGCTTCGAAGCGCCGACGAGGCGCTCGCGCTCGACGGACCCGATCTGCCGTCGCGCTTCGCCACCGACCAGCTCGACCGCGCCCGCGCCGCCTACCGACTGCTCGCGGCCGGTAGTCGGGCGACTCGGCAATAGAAAAGGCCCGCGTGAGCGGGCCTTTTCCTTAGCTGGCTGTAAGCCGGATTCTGTCTCGAGCAGCCATCCTTCTGCCCGTCCGCCGGTTTATCTGGAGGGAGGCCGGCGGAGGGCGGGCCTCCTGGCCCTGCGACCTACCTGGGACTCGGCGGGCAGCGTCAACGTCCCTGCTTGGTCTTGCACCGGGTGGGGTTTGCCTGGCCGCCGTGTCGCCACGGCGCCGGTGCGCTCTTACCGCACCATTTCACCCTTACCGGCGGCGGGCGAGCCCGTCGCTTAGGCGGTGTCTTTTCTGTGGCACTTTCCCGCGGGTTTCCCCGGGTCGGGTTTCCCGACCACCCTGCCCTTCGGTGTCCGGACTTTCCTCGAACGCCGGTTTTCTCTCCGGCGCCCGCGGCTGCTTACCAGCACCCTCAATGGTAGGCCCGAAGCCCGAGGACGACGATTGCGAGGGCGCCGGCGTGCAAGCCGCCGGCGTCGCCTCAGTAGAGCTGGCTGCCGCAGTCGCCGCAGCGGCCGGGCTCGGCGCCCTCCATGCGGCCGCGGCAGACCGCGCACTCGGCCGCCCCGACGGCTTGCAGACCCTCCCAGACGCTGTCGAGCCGTTGCTCGAGCGTGAGCCTGCTGCCGTCGAGGCGTGCCGGGCACCCGGCGGGGCGACAGCGCGATACGTCGCCGCCCGGTCCCACGCGGGACGCGGAGCCCTCCCTCCGCGCCTGCGCAAGCCGATCCGTAACCCAAGCCGTTGCGGTCGCTGCAGTCATGTTCGCCTCCCAGCGCTCATGTGACTCGCCTCATGACGCCGACGACCTTGCCGACGACCGCGACCTCGCGGCTCCGAATCGGCTCGAGCGTCTCGTTCTCCGGCTGGAGCCGGATGTGGTCCTTCTCCTTGAAGAAGCGCTTGACCGTCGCCTCCGAGTCGTCCCCGACCAGCGCGACGACGATCTCGCCGTCGCGTGCGGTGTCCTGGGTGCGAACGGCGACGTGGTCCCCGTCGTGGATGCCGGCATCGATCATCGAGTCGCCGGTGATCCGGAGCAGGTACTCGCCCTGGTCTCCGCCGGCGAGTTCGGGCACCTCGACGTACTCCTCGATGTTCTCCTCCGCGAGCAGTGGCTCACCGGCGGCGACCTGGCCGACCAACGGAAGGCCGCCGTCAGGGACGACCGCGCGCTTGGCGCGGTCGACGAGCAGCTCGATCGCGCGCGGCTTGCTGGGATCGCGACGCAGCAGGCCCACCTTCTCGAGGTTGGCGAGATGCGCGTGTACGGTCGACGAAGAGGTCAAGCCGATCGCCTTGCCGATGTCCCTCACCGTCGGGGGGTAGCCGTGCTTGGCGGAGTAGCGCTTGATGAAGTCGAAGATCTCCTGCTGACGCTTGGTCAGGTTCAGGTCCACGGTCTCGAGCTCCTGTTCGTTGCCGCCCATTTGTCCTCTAATCCGAACATGTGTTCGTAGAGTACCTCGCCCCGTGGACGACATCAAGGGGCCAGGGGCGTGCGTCTATACTCCGCGCCCCTCGGGCGCCCGTGGCGGAACTGGTAGACGCGCTGGCTTGAGGGGCCAGTGGACCGTAAGGTCCGTGGAGGTTCGACTCCTCTCGGGCGCACTCCAGACAGAAGCCCCACGACCGATGGCCGTGGGGCTTCTGCCTTTGAGGCGCCGGTGGCCTCGGTGGACGGATGTCCTACGAAGGGCGGGGCTGCTTCACCTGTGGAGTGGGGCTCCGACAGTGATCCTGTGCTCCCCGATCGGCCGCTGGGCAGACCGACGTCGCGCTCGACCGCGCGGCGCGCGATCGCCTTGTCCGCGCTCCTGGTCCTGAGCACCCTGCTGGCGCCGATCGCCGCGGCGCCCGGCGCGACGGTCGCCCAGGCGAAGAAAGGCGCGGCGAAGGTCCCGCCGGGCCAGCTGAAGAAGGTCGTTCCCGTGCCTGCGCGGCCACCGGTCGCCCCACCGCCTCCGCCGGCTCTGATCGAGCAGACGGCGAAGGCGGTCAAGCCGGGGAAGGCGCCCAAGACGCCGAAGCCGGAGCAGGGCGCTCAGGCCCAGAAGCCGGAGAAGCCGCAGAAGGCCCCGAAGCCCGTGAAGAGCCCGACGCCGACGCCGCCATCGAAGCCACGCGATCCGCAGCCGGCCGAGCAGCCGCGGGAGCAGCCCTCGCCGAGCGTGCCCACACCCTCGCCCGCGCCGGCTTCGGCCGCCTCCGCGCCGGCCGCGGCACCTCCCGCCCAACCGTCAGCGCAGGCCCAGACACCGCCCAGGGCGGCGGTCGCCTCTGAGCAACAGCGCCTCGGATCCGCCGACCGGCGCCGAGGCCGCCGTGCCCCGGCCGAGGGCGGGACGCCGACCCGGCGGCCTGGGCAGACAGGCGGCGACGCCTCGGTCATCGCCGACTCGATCTCCGACGAGGGGCCCTTCGCCGGCACCGCGGGCGACCTGTCGCCGAGCGCCGGCTCCGAGGACGCAAGATCGGCTCCAGAGCGGGACGGCTCGCCTGTCATCCGCACCGTCCGCGACATCGTCGAGGTCGTGCCGGACTCAGTGAAGCTCGCGCTCGCCGCCCTCGTCGCGCTCTCGCTCGTCCTCGCCGGCGCTTATCTCTTCAGCGCGCTGCGCGTCCGCTCTCTGGCCCGTCAGCGCGGCGAGCTGCTGAGCGATGTCGGACTGCTCCAGAGCGCTCTGCTGCCGCCGGTCCCAGGCAGGGTCGGTGCGCTCGAGACCTCGGTGGCCTACCGGCCGGCGGACGGGCTCGGCGCAGGTGGCGACTTCTACGACGTGCTGCCGCTCCCCGGGGGCCGCGCCGGCTTCATCCTCGGCGACGTCTCCGGCCATGGCCGGGACGCCCTCGAGCGCACCGCCTTCCTGCGCTACACCCTGCGCGCGTACCTCGAGGCGGGCCTCGAGGTAGGCGTCGCGCTGCAGGTCGCGGGACGCGTGATCGGCGAGGGCCTCGGCGGCGACTTCGCCACGGTGCTGCTCGCGGTGCACGATCCCAAGCGCGGCTCGCTCACCTATGCGAGCGCCGGCCACCCGGCGCCGATCGTGACCGGCGGCGCTGCCTTCGAGCCGGTGCTCGCAGGCTCGTCACCGCCGATCGGGGCCGGCCTGCGGACGGGGTTGCGCCAGACCACCGTGCCGCTCACGCCGGGCGTGACGGTCTGCCTGTTCACCGACGGCCTGATCGAGGCGCGCACCGAGCAGGGGCTGCTCGGCAGGGATCGGCTGACCCGGATAGTCGCCGAGCTCGGGCGCGACGCCACGGCCGCCGCGGTGATCGAGCGCGTGGCGGATGAGGCCCGCAGCGTCTCCGACGACATGGCCGTCTGCCTCTTGAGCCCGACCGCCACGGTCACCTCGGGCGGGTTCCGGACCGAGCAGCTCGAGCTGTCAGCGGAGGAGGCCGCGGGTCCGCTCCCGGGCCGCTTCCTGGAGGAGTGCGGAGTCGGATCGGCGGCAAGCGAGGATGTCGAGCGCGACCTGCGGGACCTGGCCGAGCGGTACGACGGCGCGGTGCTGCACGCGACGTTCGGCAGCCGGCGAACGGTCGAGGTGCTGCCACGCAACGTGGAGAGCATCGAGGCCGCGTCGCGCCGGGCCGTGGCGGTCTGAGGTTTCCCAGCCGGCCGAGTCCGAGTTCTGACGTCGCCACGGCCGGGCTAGAGTTCGCCCATGCTCATCTCGACCATGAACGACCTTCCCGGCTACGACATCGACGAGGTGCTAGGCGAGGTGTTCGGGCTGACCGTGCGATCGCGCAACCTCGGCTCGCAGATCGGCGCGTCGATGAAGTCGCTCGTCGGCGGCGAGCTGAAGGGCATGACGAAGATGCTCGCCGAGGGTCGCCAGCACGCCACCGATCGCCTCATCGAGGAGGCGGAGGGCAAGGGCGCCAACGCGATCGTCGCGTTCCGGTTCGACACGTCCGAGCTCGGGACGACCTGGACCGAGATCTGCGCGTACGGCACCGCGGTGCGGGCGACCAAGCACGTCTAGCCGCCCGCACCACGGGTCATCACCGACCCCGGACGACCACATGGACCTTGCGCGAGGTCCCGGTCTCGTACGGATAGGCCGCCTCGCGAGTCACGAGCGCCCGGAACGCGTACCGGCGCAGGCCGGTCGTGGCGGTGAAGCGGTAGCGGTGCTTGAACACGCCGTTCGCTTTCGCGCGAGGTGTCGCGAACGTGCGCCACTGGCGTCCCACGCGCGCCTGCAGCGCCACGAGCTTGCCGCCGGCGGGGATCGGCTTGCCCGGCAGCCGTCCGGTGAATTGGACGCTTTGGCCGTTGAGCAGGCGGCGCCGGCTCACCTTTAGCCGCACCGCTGCCCGCACGCGTGTGAGCACCTGCCCGCTCGATGGACGCAGGGTGTCGCTGCCGTCGTAGCGGAACCTGACAGTCCGCGACGGGCCCGGCGGTAGGACGAAGCTCAGGCGGCCGCTGCCGTCGGCGCGCACGCTGCCGATGCGAGCGAACGGCCCACCGGACCGCATCTGCCCCTCGACGGTGACGTCGACGCCGGCGACCGGCACGTTCCCACCGCGCACCAGCCGGCCCGCGAGCTTCACGCGCTTGCCGGGCGCCGGCTCGAGCGCGCTGCCCCCCGCCCCCTGCTTCGCCCTCCGACAAGCAGACCTACCCTTCGACTTCGCCTTGCCGCGCTTCGTCGTCGCCCGTCGCCGTCCGGCTTTCGTACAGGCCTTCGGTTTTCCACCCGGCCCGAGCTCGAGGCGCGTCCCCTCGCGGACCGGCAAGCCGAGCTCCATCGGGCTCCCATCCGAGCGTCGGCCGACCACCGCCTGATTGCCCGCGACATCCCGCACCACGGCACGGAACTCATACCGGCCAGGAGCCAGCGCCGAGTCGTCCACTCGAGCCACCATCCGGCTCCCGACGAGATGCGTCGGAAGTCGCGTGAAGCCATTTGCACCATCCCGCCGATACTCGATCCAACCACCCTCCACGCCAGACGTCGCATCGAACACATCCACCACCAGCCGCTGCGGGTCGGCCGCATCCAGCGGACCAAACGCCCCCGTCGGCGCCGTCTGATCGATCTTGAACGCCACGGACTTCTTTTCTGAGGCGTTGCCGGCTAGATCGAAACCTTGGACAGTTAGACCATGGTGACCCTCAGAATCGACAGTCAAGCTCCCGTGGCCGCCAGAGATCACTTGGGCCGCGTGTCCGTCAATGACATATGACAGATGGCCACCATCTTCAACGGGCCCGCTGTCAGCGGCCTCCATCCCCGAAAGACCGGCTTGATCGAGGCCGCTCAATCTAACAACGACGGCTCCACGATGCCAGCCTTCCGAGCTAGGCAGCGTCTCTGCCGTAACCTCAGGAGCTGTCCTGTCGACTCTTAGAGTGCTAGTCCCTATCTCGTCCGAGACAACACCGGCATTCGAGACACTTCGTGCCCGGACTTGTGTCACGCCCTCAGAGAGCCCAGCTAGTGTGTAGCTCGCTGCAAATCGGTCATAGTCCTGCGGAGCGGCAACCTCGATGTCGGCATCTGGAACAGTGCCGTCGCGGCTTACCGAGTATCCGCTGATCCCCGACACAGGCCAACTCGCGCCCAGGCCAATCTGGATCGTCAGTGCGAGGCTCGCGGGTGTGGTTGCATTGAGCCACCCGTCGTCGTGCGTGATGAAGGCCAGCGGAGGCGGTTGATCATCAAAGCGCAGCATTACCGCTTGGGACTTCAGGTCTGCGTTTACGTTTCCAGCAGCGTCCTCAAGCCACACCCTGAACCAAAACCAGCCCGGATGTGGAACCACCACCGTGGCGGCCGAGATTCCACTTGACGCCTCTTGATGGATAGTGCAAGGGCCAAGCGGAGCTGCCGGACATAGCTCGTAGTGAGCAATCTCGATCGAACTCTCATCTGTTGGGTTGTCCCACGCGACGTCGAAGGTATTGGTCGACTGCCAAGGCTCGCCTTGCTGAACTCGCACTCCGAGCGGCACCGCAGGAGGAGAGGTGTCTGTCGCGGCGCGCGCGTCTGAAGCAAGAGCAACTAGGACGAACATGAACGCCGCTATTGGGAAAGCAGCGACATGCAGGCGAGCATTATTGAGGTACATCTTGTCTCCTCACTTGTCCTCGAACCCGAACTCGGTCGGGTTGGAGGTTGGGGTCGGGCTGACGGCTGGAGGTGGGGCGGTCGGGGTCTCGTTGGTGGACTGAGGGGCTTGGTCCACGGGTGGTTGCTCGACCGGGGGGCTCGAAGGTTGGGAGCGAGGGTGGTTGCGGCTGGGCGGTGCCGCCTTGGGGGCCCGTTGGGGCGGTGTTCGAGGCGAGAGGTGAGTGCGGTCGGAGACGGTGGCCGCCTGGGGGCTTGGAGCGGGCGCGGCGGCGAGCTGGTGGTGGACGCCGTAGGCGCCTCCGGTCAGGGCCAGGCCGGCGGCGATGGTGGCCATGGCGGCGCCTGGTCGAGAGGTAGTCAGGAGGGTGGGATCGGCTGTGCGTAGGTAGAGCGATGTGGCGTGCTGCTTGGCGGCTTGGAGGAGGTCGGTGAGCTGACCTCGCGCGAGCTCGGTGACTCGGGTCGCGGCGAGCGCATCGCCGTCGAGGAGGAGCGCGGGCAGCGGGAGCAGGGCAGCGCCGCGGCGCAGGGCGGCGCGGACCTCGGAGAACAGGGCGGCGACGTGTGGGTCGGACTCGAGCAGGCGCTGGGCCTCCTTGCGCTGCTCGTCGCTGGCGATGCCGACGCGCTGGTCGCCGTCCTTCGTCACGCGGACGAGGCAGGCGGCTAGCAGGCTGCGTTGGCGCCGAGACCACGTACCGTCCTGGAGCTGCTCGACACGCTCGGCGATCGCGGCGGCGCCCTCCTCGGCGAGCCGTTGGTACTGACGCTCGCTGAGGCCGAGCGCGGCGCGGACCTCGGCGCCGCTGAGCTGGAGGTCCCAGCGCAGCTTCAAGACGTCGCGCTGGCGCTCGTCGAGGCTGTCGAGCAGGTTGCGGGCGATGCGCGCCTGATCGCGAGTCACCACCTGCTCCTCCACGCTCGCGCCCTCGTCGGCGAGCGCGGCGAGCAGTGGATCGTCGGGACCGATCGGGGAGGGCGGCTTGCGGCGGGTGACGGCGTTGAGGGCCTCCGCCCCGGCCGTCGCGAGCAGGAAGGCGCGCAGGGACAGGATCTCCTCGCCGCGCTGGCGCTTTGCGAGCACCCGGGTCCAGGCGTCGTGGTAGATCGCGAGGCGGTCGTCCTGGTCGAGCCGTGGGAAGCGCTTGGCGAGCATGCCGAGCACGGCGCGCCGGTGGCGCGCGTACTCGCCCGCCGGCGTCTCGCCTCCTTCGACCCTCCCCCTCACAGCGGGCACCATCGGTTGAGAACACGAGCTTCTTTACCGCTCGGAGCAGTTCCTAGACAAAGATGTCTCTGTATTGGTACAGGCACGCCTTGACCCCAGGGCGGGTACCAGCCGACCCCACCCCCCCTTACTTGGCCGCTCGATAGGGTCGCGACGGTGCGGGACCTGCTGCGTGACCTGATGGACACGGCCTCCACCCGTGTCGACTACGCCGACGCCCGCCACGTCCGCCTGCGCCAGGAGACGGTGGCGATGCGCAACGGCGAGCTCGACGAGCTCGACACGCACGAGGAGGAGGGCTTCGGCGTTCGCGTCCAGGTCGGCGGCGGCTGGGCGTTTGCGGCCGCGGCGGGATCCGACCGAGCGGCCGCCGAGGAGGCCCTGAAGCGAGCGCTGGCGATCGCGCAGGCGCAGCCGCAGGCCGGCGCGCCCGCGCTCGCTCCCGAGCCGCCCGCCATCGGCAGCTACGCGTCCCCCGCCGACGTCGACCCGTTCTCGGTGCCGCTCGAGGACAAGCTCGCGCTGCTCGCCGAGGCCGACGCCGCGATGCGAGCCGAGCCCCGAGTGACCGTCGCGCTCGCCCACGCGCAGTCGCGCGTCGAGCACAAGCTGTTCGCCTCAACCGAGGGCGCACTCTGCGAGCAGCGCCTGACCGAGTGCGGCGGAGGCGTCGAGGCGACCGCCGTCGGCGCCGCCGGCACGCAAGAGCGCTCCTACCCCGCATCCCACTCCGGCGGCATCGCCCAGGCCGGCTGGGAGCACACGCTGGCGCTCGACCTGGCCGGGCACGCGCCGCGCGTCGCCGAGGAGGCCGCCGCCCTGCTCGACGCCCCGCCCTGCCCCGAGGGGCCGACGACGCTCGTGCTCGGCGGCGAGCAGCTCGGCCTGCAGATCCACGAGTCGGTCGGCCACGCGGTCGAGCTGGACCGGATCCTCGGCTACGAGGCTTCCTACGCCGGCACGAGCTGGGTGCCCGCCGATGGGCTCGGCTCGCTGCGCTACGGCTCCGAGGCGATGTCGGTCACCGCCGACGCGACGCTCCCCGGCGCGCTCGGAAGCTTCGGCTGGGACGACGAGGGAGTGCCCGCGCAGTCGATCCCGATCGTGCGCGAAGGCGAGCTGCGCGGCTTCCTCTCGTCACGCGAGAGCGCCGCCGAGGCCGGTCTCGAGCGCTCGGGCGGCTGCGCCCGCGGCGAGAGCTTCGCGCGCCAGCCGATCGTCCGGATGACGAACGTCAGCCTCGACCCCGGCGACGGCGGGTCGCTGGAGGAGCTGCTCGCCGGAGTCGACCACGGCGTCTACATCGACAACAACCGCTCCTGGTCGATCGACTCGCGGCGGCTGAACTTCCAGTTCGGCGGCCAGGCGGCGTGGGAGATCGTCGACGGCCGGCTCGGGCGCCTGCTGCGGGATCCCGTCTACGCGGGCGTGACCCCAGCCTTCTGGGCCAGCCTCGACTCCGTCTGCTCGGCCGGCGAGTGGCGGCTGACGTCGCTGACCGACTGCGGCAAGGGCGAGCCGGGCCAGGTCGCACACGTGTCGCACGGAAGCGCGCCGGCGCGGTTCCGCGACGTGCTCGTGGGCTCGGCGTGAGCGATCGCGCGGGCGCCGGCGCGCTGGACCTGGCGCAGCGAGCGCTGGCGGCAGCGGGTGGCCGGGACGCGCTCGCGACCGTGACGCGCGAGCGCTCGACGATGCTGCGCTTCGCGCGCACGCGCCCGACTCAGGCGACCGCGGTCGACGACCTGACCGTCGAGGTCGCCGCCCTGCGCGCGGGCCACGTCGGCCGCGCGGCGACCAACCGCGTCGATCGCGGCGCGCTCGAGGACTGCGCCCGGGCCGCCGTGCTCGCCGCCGAGACGGCTGCCGCCCGGGCCGGCGCGGGGCACTTCCCCGGCTTCCCGGCTCCGGCCGCGTCCCGCGGCCACGGAGGCCACGACCCGTCGACGGCCCAGCTCGACCCGGCGGCCGGCAGCGCCGCACTGGCGGCCGCCTTCGACGTCGCCGAGCGTGACGGCGTGGAAGCCGGCGGCATCTGGACTGCCGCCGAGGGCGAGACCGCGATCGCCTCCTCGACGGGAGCGGAGCTGAGCGACCGCGTCACCGACGCGTTCATGAAGGTCATCGCCACCGCGCCCGGCGGGCGCACCGGCTACGCGGCGCAGACGACCGTCGCCGCGGGGGCGATCGAGCCGGCGGCGCTCGCCGAGCGCGCCGTCGCGAAGGCGCTCGTCGCGGGCGAGCCAGCGACCGCCGAGCCCGGCGAGCACACGCTCGTCATGGAGCCGCACGCGGTCCTCGAGCTGCTCTCGATCCTCGGCTACACCGCCTTCGACGGCCTCGCCCACGCCGAGGGGCGCGGCGCGCTCAGCGGGCGCCTCGGCACGCGCATCGTCTCGCCGGCAATCAACCTGTCCGACTCGCCGCGCTTCCACGCGACGCTGCCGCGCGCGTTCGACGCCGAGGGCACGCCGAAGGCTCCGCTGCCACTGATCCAGGACGGCGTCGCCCACCGGGTCGTCCACGACACCCGCAGCGCAGCTGTGGCCGGCGCCGGCACGGCGTCCACCGGCCACGCGCTCGTTGCCGGCGGCCAGGCATCGGGCCCCTCGCCGACCAACATGGTGCTGATCGGCGGCGGCGCACGCGACGAGCACGAGCTGTGCGCGCCGGTCGAGCGCGGGATCTACGTGACTCGCCTCTGGTACGCGAACGTCGTGCGGCCCGCCGACACGCTCTTCACCGCCGTCACACGCGACGGGACTTTCCTGATCGAGAACGGCGAGATCACCCGTCCGCTCGACGACGTCCGCATCGCCGACACCGCACTCGGCATCCTGTCCCGCGTCGAGGCGCTCGGGGCCCGTTCGGTGCTCACCTCCGACGGCGAGCTCTACGGCCGCCGCTTCGCGACAGGCGCCGTCTGTCCCCCGCTGCGAGCCCACGGCGTGCGTGTCAGCAGCTCCGCTGGCTAGGTCACTGCTCGAATTGGCGAATAGGCGCGACCGTTGGTAATTCTGGACGCCGTGGCCAAGCCGCTTCTCCTACTCACGACCGCCCTCACCGCTCTGGGGCTGAGCGCGAGCAGCGCCCCGGCGGCCAACTTCCCGCCCGGCTTCGAGGAGCAGACGATGATCTCCGGCCTGACCCGGCCGACCGTCGTCGACTGGCTGCCCGACGGGCGCAGGGTGATCGCGGAGAAGGACGGGATCCTCAAGGTCGCCAGCCCGGGATCGTCGATCGCATACACCGCGCTCGACATCCGCGACATCGTCAACTCCGGCAACGACCGCGGCCTGCTCGGCATGGCCGTCGACTCGCAGTTCGGCACCGCCGGCAACAACTACGTCTACCTGCTCTTCACCTATGAGCTGAGCCCGCTCGTCAGCCCCGACAGCCTCGGGCCGATGGTCTCCCAGCTGCGGCGCGTCAAGCTCGACTCGAAGAACGTCGTCAGCGAGCAGACGGTCCTGCTCGGCAGCTACATCCCCGGCCCGGGCGACGGCCCCGTCTGCCCGCCACCGCAGAACGACGTCGACTGCATCCCCTCCGAGGGCGACTCGCACTCGATCGGGACGGTTCGCTCCGCTCCCGACGGCACGCTCTTCGTCGGCTCCGGCGACGCCGCCAGCTACAGCGAGGTCGACGAGCGCGCCTTCCGCAGCTACGACGAGCGCAGCCTCGCCGGCAAGGTCATGCACGTCGACCGCAACGGCAACGGCGTCGACGGCCATCCGTTCTGCCCCACGAACTCGGACCTCGACGACGTCTGCACGAAGCTCTGGGCGAAGGGCTTCCGCAACCCGTTCCGCTTCAGCCTCGGCGACGGAGACGACCTGATCGTGGCCGACGTCGGCTGGGGCCGGCACGAGGAGGTCAACCTGATCACCCAGGGTGGCGGCAGCTACGGCTGGCCCTGCCGGGAGGGCAAGACGGCCACCAACGGCTATGGCAACTGGAGCGAGTGCCAGTCGATCGGTCCGCAGATCGACCCGACCTACACCTATCCGCACCCGCCCGGCGGGAGTGGCGCGGCGGTCATGGCCGGGCCGATCTACCAGGGCGGCGCCTACCCGCCCGGGTACCAGGGGTCGATCTTCTTCGGCGACTTCGCGGGCGGGTTCATGGACCGACTGAGCGGGACCGCGGCCGCGCCGGTGAGGCACGGCGTGGCGAGCGAGTGGTGGGGCAACGTCTTCATCGGCGAGGCGCCCGACAACGGCGACATCGTCTACGTGAGCTTCGGGGACGGAACCGCGGGCTCGGGCTCGGTCGAGCGGCTCGTCTACTCGCCGGGCAACACGCGGCCGGTCGCCGAGGCGACGGCGAACCCGACCTTCTCGCCGAACGTCCCGATGACGGTCGCGTTCGACGGATCGGGCTCCTCGGACGCCGACGGCGACGACCTGTCCTACTCATGGGACTTCGGCGACGGCGGCCACAGCAGCGCGGTCTCGCCCAGCCACCAGTACACCGAGGAGGGCACCTACACCGCGACCCTGACGGTCGACGACGGCGACAAGACCGACACCGACTCGGTCACGATCACGGCCGGCAACAGCCCGCCTAAACCGCCTGCGATCGACGCGCCGTCGACCTACCGCGGCGGCGACACGATCGAGCTTCACGGCTCGGCGACGGATCCCGAGGAGGGAGCCCTCGATCCGGACACCTCCTTCAGCTGGACCGTGCGCCTGATCCACGGAGCGCACACGCACCCGTTCTTCGACGATCGCGAGCAGGGCAGCGTCTCCTTCACGGATCCCGCGAGCCACGACGCCGACTCTTACTACGAGGTCGTGCTGACGGCGAGGGACTCGGAGGGCCTGACGAGCTCGCGGACGGTCAGGATCGATCCCGAGACGACCACGATCACGCTCACCAGCGACGCGCCGGGGGCGCAGCTGTCCTACTACGACTCGACCTTCACCGCACCGGCGAAGCGCACGACGGCGATCGGGTTCAAGACGACTGTGAGCGCGCCGGAGCAGTTCACGTTCGGCGACTTGCTGTATTCGTTCGGGGGGTGGTCCGATGGCGGCGTTCGCTCGCACCAGATCACCGTCCCCGCCTCCCCGTCGACGCTGACGGCCCACTATGCGCACGGCGACGTCTTCCCCTCGCCATCGCCCAAGCCGCCGACCACGCCGCCCAGCCAGCCGCCTTCGACCAGGTCGGAGGGACCTCAGCTCCGCTTCGACCCCAACCGCGGCTTGGGCAAGTCGCACAGGGCTCTCAAGGGTCGCGCGAGCGACTCCGACGGCGTCGCGAGGATCTATGGAACGCTCTACCGGCGCACTTCCACCGCACGCTGCCGCTTCTGGTCGGCATCGAGCAAGCGACTGCTGGCACCGCGATCGTGCGGACGTCCGGTCTGGCTGCGGGCGACGCTCTCCGGCCCGGCGACGAAGCGCGTTTGGCGCGTGAAGCTAGGAGCCCAGCTCCCGTCCGGCGCCTACCGGCTGCGGCTGCGGGCCTACGACAGCGAGGGAGCGCGCACCACCGTCATCGGCGGCCGTGGATCATTGCGCCTGGTCGTACCGGCGGGTTAGGGCAAGTCAGGGGTACGAACGCGACGACGCGCTAGAGCTTCAGCAGTACGAGCACGTTGATCACGAAGAGGACCGCGAACGCGATCGTCCAGCGGTTGAGATTGCGCTCGACGAGCGAGCCGCCACCGAAGGGACCGCCGCCGACGCCGACGCCGAACGCGCCCGACAGGCCCGCGTCCTTGCCCGAGTGCATCAGGATCAGGACGATCACGACAACCGCCAGGATCACCTGAAGTCCGCTGAGAATCGCCTCCATCGCGGACGGAGACTAGCGCGTCAGGCCTTGGGAGCCTCGGATTCCGCCTCGGGGGCTCGATCCTCGAGCGCGTCCAAGCGCTTGAGGATCTCGATCGCCTCGCCGCGCAGCTCGCGGTCGATCGAGCGGAAGTCGTCCTTGGACAGCTTGCCCATCTCGACGTCGAGCCGCGCGTCGCGGATCTCGCGGTACTTCGCCTCCTTGGCCGCCTCGAGCTCCTCGCGGCTCGCCGACTCGCCGCGGTCCTCCCCCACACCGCGCACGAACGGCCGCAGGACGACGAAGGCGACCAGCGCCGCCAGCAGGATCACCGCCAGGCCGTACTCCATCGCTAGGCGCGCGAGAGCTCTTTGCCCAGGCGCGCGGCGTAGATGCTCGTCACCCGCCGCAGACGCGTCTCGGGCGACGGCCAGATCGCGATCAGGGCGCCGAGCAGCACGATCGCTCCGCCGATCCAGATCCACGAGACGAGCGGCGAGTCGATCACGCGGAAGTTGGCGGGCGGCGAATTGGTGCGGTAGCGGTCGACGATCGCGGCGATGACGATCGCCTGGACGTCGTCGGCGGACTTGGAGAACTTGGCGTCGGCCTCCCGGATCGCCGGCTCGAGCGCGCCGATGTCGGGCCGGACTGCCGCCCAGAGGTCGCGGCGCAGGCCCCAGCGGACGTCGACCTCGCTCGTCGCCTCGCCCTCGAAGAAGCGGCCGATCGCGCCGTTGGAGGCGTCGCGCGAGGGATAGAAGTTGCGCGAGGGGTGCAACGTGTAGCGCTCGTCGCCGCGGCGGGCGGTGAGGACCGCGCCGAAGGAGATCGGCGCTCCGGTGCCGGCTCGGTCGCCGCCGAGGCTGGCGGTCGCGCGCTCGTAGGTGATCCGGTAGCCGCCGGCCTCGAACGTGTCGCCGGGCGAGACGCGCACGTCGCGCTGCTCCTGGAACGCCGACGAGGCCGCGACGCCGAGGAACAGCACCGCGATCCCCGCGTGGACGAGGTAGCCGCCGTAGCGGCGGCGGTTGCGCGCGACGAGCTGCGCGAGCGCGCGCGGCAGCGGATCGCCGGTGATCGTGCGGCGGGCGAGCGTGCCGCGGACGAGCTCCTGGACGACGACCGCCAGGACCAGCGCGACGAGGCAGAACATCAGCAGCGCCGCCGGCCGCTCGGCCGAGTTGGTGAGCGCGAGCAGCGTGGCGAGCGTCAGCGCGAGCACGGCCAGCGGCAGCTTGAACACCCGCAGTGCGCCGACGCGGCTCGCCCGCCGCCACGGCACGGCGGGCCCGATCGCCGCCAGCGCAACGAGCACCAGCGCGAGCGGCGTCGCGAGCCGGTTGAACCACGGCGGCCCGACGCTCGCCTCCTGGCCGTTGAGCGCCTCCGAGATCAGCGGGAAGAACGTCCCCCAGAAGATCACGACGCAGAGGCCGACCAGCACGAGGTTGTTCGCCAGGAAGAACGCCTCGCGCGACAGCAGCGAGTCGAGCCGCGCCTTGCTGCGCAGGGAGTCCAGGCGCGAGATCACGAGCGCGGTCGAGCCGACGATCACGATCCCGATGAACGTCAGGAACTGGGTCCCGATCGTCGACGCGCCGAAGGCGTGGATCGAGTCGAGGATCCCCGACCGCACCAGGAACGTGCCGAGCAGCGCGAGCACGAACGTCGCGATCACCAGCGAGACGTTCCAGACCTTCAGCATCCCGCGCTTCTCCTGGACCATGATCGAGTGGATGAACGCGGTGCCGGTCAGCCACGGCATCAGCGACGCGTTCTCGACCGGGTCCCAGGCCCAGTAGCCGCCCCAGCCGAGCTCGGCGTAGGACCAGAGTGCGCCGAGCATGATCCCGGTGCCGAGGAACATCCAGGCGACGAGCGCGAACCGGCGCGTGGCGCGGATCCAGTCGGCGCCGGTGTGGCGCGTGATCAGCGCGCCGATCGCGAACGCGAACGGGATCGAGAAGCCGACGTAGCCCGTGTAGAGCATCGGCGGGTGAATCATCATCGCCGGGTGGCGCAGCAACGGGTTGAGCCCGGCGCCCTCCGGCGGAGCAGTCGCCAGCGTGTCGAACGGGTTCTCCCACCCCACCATCAGCAGGAGGAAGAACGCGGCCACCGCGCCGAGGACGGCCGTCGCGTAGGGCGCGATGTCGCGCAGCGAGCGGCGGGTCAGGTAGAGCACGGCGCTCGAGAACAGCGCGAGCAGGGTGGCCCACAGCAGCAGCGAGCCGTCCTGGGTCGCCCACACCGCGGTGACCTTGTAGAAGCCCGGCGTGTCGGTGGACGAGCCCTCGGCGACGAGGGCGTAGGAGAAGTCCGAACGCAGGAACGCGGCCTCCAGGATCGCGAATGCCGTGACCGTGAGGGCGGCCAGGCAGTAGATCGCACGCCGGCCCGAGGTCACCCACTCCCGCCGGCCTGAGCGCGCCCCGTACAGTGATGCGGCGGCGGCGTAGAGGGCGGTCAGGAGACCTATGGCGAGGCAAGCGGAGCCGACGCCGGCCACGTCAGGAGCTCTGCGCGTCGTTGGTGAACTTCGAGGGGCACTTGGTTACGAGCGAGTCGCGCTCGGCCACGAACGTTCCCTGCTTCAGCTCGCCCGAGACGATCACCTCGCGCCCCTCCCGGAACGGGTCGGGCACTACGCCGGTGTAGGTGACCGGCACCGATTCCGTTCCGTCGCGGTCGCGGATCCGGAAGCGGAGCTC
>DASQKV010000048.1:0-15488 GCA_035630335.1 Thermoleophilaceae bacterium
CACGTGACCATCGGCGAGACGATGAAGCGGAACGTCGCGGGCGGCGGCGCGTCGGTGTAGGAGCGGGTGAGCCCGCGCAGCGCCTCGGCCAGGAAGGCGCCGCGATCGGCCTCGGAGAGCTCGGTCGCGTCGGCGAAGACCTTGTCGCCCTGCTCGATCTTCGGCGTGAGCCGGCCGATGTCGGGCGCGACCGCCGTCCAGAGGTCGCGCCGCACCCCGGCGCGCAAGCCGACCTCGGTGGTCGCCTCGCCCTCGAAGAAGCGGGAGACAGGGCCGAGGCTCGGGTCCGTGCTCGGGAAATAGGACTTGTACGTGTTCAGGACCTCCGCCGGGCCCTCGCCGCGCCGCACCTGCAACCGCGCCCCGAGGTCGATCCGCTCGAGCCGGCCGTTGCTCGCCGCAACGACCCGCGAGGTCGGGCGCTCGTAGGTGATCGCGTAGCCCTCGATCCGCTCGGTCTGACCCGGTCTCAGCTCGACCAGGCGCTGGTCCTGGAACGCGGACGAGGCCGCGACGCCGACGAACAGGACCGCGATGCCGACGTGCACGGTGTAGCCCCCGTAGCGGCGCCGGTTGCGCCGCACGAGCGCGAGCAGCGCCGCCGGCACCGAGTCGCGCGACATCGCCCGGCGCGCGCGCACGCCGCGCCAGAGCTCCTGCCCGACCGCCGCCACGACGAAGGCGGCGAAGGTGAACATCAGCAGCGCGGCCACCGAGCCGCCGACCCCCGCGGCCAGCAGCGCCAGCGGCACCAGCAGCGCGGCGCCGGTGGGCACCGCAAAGTTACGCCGCAGGTTCGCGGAGGTCGCGCGGCGCCAAGCGATCAGCGGCCCGATCCCCGACAACAGCACGAGGACGAGCGCGAGCGGCGTGATGTAGCGGTTGAACCAGGGCGGCCCCACCGAGGCCTCGCTGCCCGTGACGGCCTCCGAGATCAGCGGGAAGAAGGTGCCCCAGAAGACGACGAAGCAGAGCCCGACGAGCACCAGGTTGTTGAGCAGGAACGCCGCCTCGCGCGAGAGCAGCGAGTCGAGCCGGTGCTCCGAGCGCAGATCGGCGGCCCGCGAGGCCACCAGCACGATCGAGCCGGCGATCATGGTCACGATCAGGGCCAGGAAGGGGATGCCGAGCGTCGAGGCGCCGAACGCGTGGATCGACTCGAGGATGCCGGAACGCACGAGGAACGTGCCCAGGATCGCCAGCACGCCCGTCGCGAGCACGAGCGAGACGTTCCAGACCTTCAGCATCCCGCGCCGCTCCTGGACCATCATCGAGTGCAGGAACGCGGTGCCGACCAGCCACGGCATCAGCGCCGCGTTCTCGACCCCGTCCCAGGCCCAGTAGCCGCCCCAGCCGAGCTCGGTGTAGGACCAGCGCGCGCCGAGGATGATCCCGATCGCGAGGCACAGCCAGGCGGCGAGTGCGAACGGCCGGATCGTCCGCAGCCAGTCGCCCCCGAGGCGCCGCGTCACGAGCGCGCCCACCGCGAACGCGAAGGGCACCGTGAACAGCGTGTACCCCGAGTAGAGCATCGGCGGGTGGATCATCATCGCCGGGTGGCGCAGCAGCGGGTTGAGCCCGGCGCCCTCGACTGGCGGGTTGGCGAGCGTCGTGAACGGGTTCTCCCAACCGACCATCAGCATCAGGAAGAAGCCGGCGACCACGGCCAGCACGGCGGTCGCGTAGGGGGCGATGTCGCGCAGCGAGCGGCGGGTGAGGAACAGCACCGCGCTCGAGAAGATCGACATCAGCAGCGCCCACAGCAGCAGCGAGCCGTCCTGGGTCGCCCACATCGCGGTGACCTTGTAGAAGGTCGGCGTGTCGGTCGAGGACCCGTCGGCGACGAGCTTGTAGGAGAAGTCCGAGCGCAGGAAGGCGGACTGCAGGATCGCCGTGGCGCCGATGAGCAGCGCCGCGAGGCAGTAGATCGCCCGCCGCCCCGACACGACCGCCGCGCGGCTGCTGCTGCGCGCGCCGTAGAGCGAGGCTCCCGCCGCGTAGGCCGCCGTCAGCAGTCCGACGAGCAGGCAGGCGGAGCCGACACCCGCCACGTCAGGTGCTCTGCTCGTCCTTGGTGAACTTCGAGGGGCACTTGGTGATCAAGGAGTCGCGCTCGGCGACGAACGTCCTGCCCTTCAGCTCGCCGGAGACGATCACCTCGCGACCCTCGCGGAACGGGTCTGGCACGACGCCCTCGTAGGCGACGGGCACCGAGGCGCTGCCCTCGCGGTCGCGGATCCGGAACGTCAGCCGCTCGCCGTCCTTGTCGACGGAGTCGTTCACGACCTTGCCGGTGAGCTCGTAGGAGCGGCCGGGCTCGGCGCTCGCGAGCAGGTCGGACGGCGTGCTGGCCTGGGTCGAGGCGCTGAAGCTCGTGTAGATCAGGGCGCCGGCGAGCAGCACCGCGGCACTGAGCGCCACGAACAGGCGCAACTTGCGCTTTCGCTGCGGATCCATCTCCTCTGATTATGACTGGCGCTCGGTCCAACCACGCCGCCCCCGGGGTGGCGCCGCGACGCGGGAGCCGGACGTCCGCGATCATGGCCGCCGAATCGCTCCCTCTACGCCACAACTAGCCGCCGCCGGCCGGGTTCTCCTACCGATGCGCCGCTCGATCTCGATTGCCGTCGCAGCCGCGTCGGCGCTGGTCGTCCTGCCCGCCGCGGCCACCGCCGCGCCCCCGCAGCCGATCCCGCTGACCTCGGGCTGGGAGGTCAGGGACATGGTCACCCCACCGGTACCGGCCCAACCGGCGCCGCCGCCCGAGACCGCGCCGGAGACGGCGCCACCGGCGACCCCGCCGACGGAGCCCACGCCCGGATCTCCGCCCACCTCGGCCGCGGCCGCCCGGGCGACCGCCCTGTCGCCAGTCCGGTCGGCCCAGGCAGTCGGCGACTGGCACCCGACGGCCGTCCCCGACGTCTTCGACGGCGTCACGAGCACGCCGCTGTTCGGCGGCACGGTGAAGCTCTACAGGCTGCGCTTCCAGGGGCCCGACGTCGCCGGCTACCGCTGGGCGTTCCGCTTCGAGCAGGCGCGCCGACGGGCGACCGTGTCGCTCAACGGGCGGCGGATCGGGATCAGCATCGACCCCTACACCCCGTTCGAGATCCCGGCGCGCGGGCTCGCGCCGGGCCGCGAGAACACGCTCGAGGTGCTCGTCGACAGCCGCAAGGACCCGCGTCTCTACGAGGGCTGGTGGAACTGGGGCGGGATCACCAAGCCGGTGACGCTGGCGCCGGTCGGCAAGGCCAACGTGCGCGACCTCGGCCTGATGCCGTCCGTGCGCTGTAACGGGCCCGCGACGGGCTGCAGCGCGTCGCTGCTGGTCGACGGCGTGCTCGACAAGCTGCCGCGCGCGCGAGCCAAGCGGGTGCGGCGCGGCGGGCGCACGGTCACGCTGCCGCTCCCGCAGGCGCGGATCGGCGTCTGGCTGCGCTCGCCGACCGGCCGCGTCACGCGCAAGGTCGTCGAGCTGCGCGGCGCGCGCTCGGGGCGGCGCCGGGCGCGGATCCAGATCGCGGTGCCGGCGCCTGAGCTGTGGTCGCCGGACCGGCCCCAGCTCTACGACGCACAGGTCACGCTCTCCTACGACGGCGAGCAGGTCCAGCTCGACCGGCGGCGGATCGGATTCCGCTCGGTGACCGTCCGCGACGGCATCCTGCTGCTCAACAACCGGCCGATCAACCTCCGCGGCGCCTCGATCCACGAGGACTTCCCCGGCCGCGGGCCGGCGCTCACCGGCCCCGACATGGACACGATCGTGCGCGAGCTGAAGGAGGTCGGCGCGAACGTGACGCGCGCCCACTACGTCCTCAGCGAGGGGCTCCTGAGCCGCCTCGACCAGGCCGGGATCATGGTCTACAACCAGGCGCCGGTCTGGCAGCGCGACCACGGCGTCAACCTGCTCCGGACACCGCTGCAGCGCCGCCGCGCCGTCGCGCAGGTGGAGCGCACCGTGATCGCCGCTCGCAGCCATCCGTCGGTGATCGTCCACGGCGTCGCGAACGAGCTCAGCTTCACGCCCGATCGCCGCCCGGCCACGCGCCGCTTCCTGCTCGACGCCGCCGCGGCTGCGCGCGACCTCGACCCGTTGCTGCCGATCGCCGTCGACATCAAGACCCGACCGGTGCTCCCGCGCCAGCGGACCTACGACGCCTTCGACGTGATCGGGATCAACCAGTACTTCGGCTGGTATCCGTGGGTCGAGGACTTCGCCGGGCTCGAGCCGTACCTCGTCAAGGCGCGCGCCGACTATCCGGACCAGGCGCTCGTGATGACCGAGTTCGGCGCCGAGGCCAGGCCCGACATGGCCGACGCCGCCCCCGACGTCAAGGGCGGCTACGCGTTTCAGGCCAACCATGTGGCGCGCACGATCGACCTCGTCGACCGCCTGCCGTTCCTCTCCGGCGCGATCCACTGGACGCTGCGCGAGTTCGAGATCTTCCCGGGCTGGCGTGGCGGCGCGATCAACGGCGCGGGCCCGAACAACAACATCCGCCACCACAAGGGCGTGCTGACCTACGACGGTCAGCGCAAGCCCGCCTGGCAGGCGCTGCGCGACCGCTTCGCGCGTGTCCCGCTCTACCGCTGACTTCCCGAACAGGACCGCAACTTCACGGCTGAGGCCGTGTGTACTATGCGACACCGTCAACCTCGCCCCCCACCCCTTTCCCGGGGCGACGACCGAAGGGACGCATGAGGAACTCGAACGCCCTCCGCACGTTCGTCTGCGCGCTGCTGGCCCTGATGGCTGTGCTCGTCGCGCCGACAGTCGCCGGCGCCAGCTCCGGACAGCTGTCGCTGATCCAAGACGACGCCGAGATGTTCGGCGAGCGCTCGGGCGAGGATCCCGCGGCCGCGATGCGGGAGATGAAGGACCTCGGCGTCGACGTGCTCCGCACCAACGTCCTCTTCTACCGCGTCTACACGCGGATCAACGACCGCGTCAAGCCGGCCGGGTTCGACACCAGCGATCCGAGCGAGCCGCTCTACAACTGGTCCGCGACCGACCGGATCGTCAGCCTCGCGCGCGCCAACGGGATCAAGCTGCTGTTCACCGTCAGCGGGCCCGGGCCTCACTGGGCGTCCGAGCAGCCGAGCCGCTGCCGCTTCAACCGGATCTGCACCTGGAAGCCGAAGCCGGCCGAGTTCGGCGCGTTCACGGCCGCCGTCGCCAAGCGCTACCGCGGCCAGGTCGACTGGTACGCGCTCTACAACGAGCCGAACCTCTACACCTGGATCACGCCGGAGATCACCCGCACCAAGTTCGGCCGCGTCGAGACGGGCGGCGTCTACTACCGCAAGCTCTGGAGCGCCGGATACAAGGCGATCCGCAGCTACGACCCCTCGCGCAGGGGCCGCGTCCTGTTCGGCGAGGTCGCCGCGATCAGCGCGCCGCTGCCGATGCTCTACGCCTCGCTCTGCCTCGGCCCCGACGGCAAGCCGTTCAGGGGCCGGCTGCGCTCGCTGCACGGCTGTGGCGGGCGACCGGCGAAGCTGAACATCGGCGGCTGGGCGATCCACCCCTACAACCAGGGCGGGTTCGGCCCTCCGTCGCGCAGGACGAGCAGCAAGGTGGCGCTGCCGCAGCAGTACCTGCCGCGCCTGCACCGTTTGATGGGTCAGGCGGCGGCGCGGGGACGGGTTCCGGGCGGCCGTGGGATCTACATCACGGAGTTCGGCTACCAGACCAACCCGCCCGACCCGGGCTCGACGATCTCGCCGACCCGCCAGGGCCAGTACATCAACGAGTCCGACCGGCTGTTCGCCGGCGACCGCCGGATCAAGACGGTCGCCCAGTACCAGCTCGTCGACGTGCGCGACCCGCTCCAGTACAACAGCGGCCTGCGCTTCGCCGGCGGCCAGAAGAAGCCGTCCTACGAGGCGTACCGGCTGCCGATCGTCGTGACGCGCCGCTCGGCGCGGACGGTCGAGGTCTACGGCCAGGTCCGGCCCGCGCGCCAGGCGCGCCGGATGGGCCAGTTCCAGAAGCCGGAGCTGCAGTTCCGGCGCGGCGGCAGCTTCCGGACCGTCGCCCGGCCGTCGCCGAACTCGGTCGGCATCTTCCGGCTCAACCAGAGCCGAGCGGGCGCGGCGAACGGAAGCTGGCGGATCAAGTGGCAGAACCCGCTGACCGGCGGCGTGTCCTACAGCCGCGTCGCCAAGGCCGGCCAGCCGCTGCGCTACTACCGCGACTGAGGTGGCGCCGGGGCGGAGCTTCGAGCTCCGCCCCGGTCCGCTTCAGACGGTCGGATAGCGGGTCGGTGGGACGTCGATGATGCCGTCCTGGGCGCCGCCGAAGTCCTCCATGTAGATCGCGTAGCCGACGTCGAGCGCGGCGAGCGCCAGCACGGCCGCGATCGCGAGCCGGGGGCGGGTGTTCAGGACCCACGCCGCCGCGACCACGACGACGGGCGTGGCGAGGAAGACGATCCGGCCCCAGTCGAGCGCGAACGTCATCGCGAGCGCGCAGACCGCGAGCAGCACGAGGCCGCGGCGGGCGAAGCGCAGGTCGCGCAGCGCGAACGGCGCCGCGAGCCAGAGCGGGCCGAAGGCGATCGCCATGCGGCGCAGGATCGTGAGCGGCTGCTCGGCTGCCTTGCGCAGTACCTCGAGCCGGCCGCCGAGCAGCGAGTCGTAGCCGAGCACCTGCTCGCGCGCGACCGCGGGGACGGCCGCCCGCATGGCGGCGTAGGCAGCGATCGCAGGGACCGACGCGAATGCCGTCTGGCGCGCAGCGCGCGGGTCCCACAGTCGCTCGGCCCAGACCGCATAGGCGAACGGGACGAGGAACAGCGCGGCCTCGCGCACGAAGCAGCCGACGAGCACGATCGCCCCGAAGACGGCCGGGCGGCGGTCGACGATCGCGATCGTCCCGGCGAGCATGATCAGCAGCGACTCGGGGTCGACGTTGCGGCCCTGACGCAACGACACGACGAACAGGACCGGCGACAGCGCGATCAGGACGCCGAGCGCCGCCGACAGCCGCTTGTCGATCTCGAACCGGCGCAGCAGGACGTAGACGAGCCCGCCGCAGGCCGCGGTCGAGAGCCACGCGAGCAGGCTGAACGAGAACGTGTGGCCGAACGGGAGCAGGTGGACGAGCGTCGGGACCGCGACTCGGTGCGCGAACGGAAAGGTGTGCGGGTCGAACGGCTCGCGGGCCATCAGCTCGTAGATCAGCTCGTCGTTGCGCGGGGTCGGCGAGTCGCGGACGTAGGCGTCCATCAACAGCAGCAGCGGCAACGCGACCGCCGCCACCAATCCCGCCTCCGCCCAGACCGAGCGCAACCGCGCCCCGGCTCCCGTCCGCGCTGGAGCGGCGCCCGCCTGGCTGCCGGTCACGGCCTTCGCTGATCCTCGAACGCCGGCCCGAAAGTCGCTGTGGCGCCGCTCACTCGCGGTAGGCGATCGGCCGGCCCGCCGAGGCGACGCGGCTGCGCAGCGTCTCGTCGGTGTCGGGGCTGGTCCACTCGGCGCGGTAGCGCAAGCGCGCGGCGCCGCCGCGGCGGACCTTGAAGCGGTAGTAGCCGGCCGCGTTGGTCAGCGGCCTCCCGACGCGCGCGCCGGAGGCCGTCACGTCGACGCGGACGCGTCCCTCGGCGGGCCTGACCTGGCCCCAGACCTCGACCAGGCTCGGGCTCAGCTTCGTCACCACCAGCGGCATCCGGTATGCCGCCAAGGCGGGCTTCGGGTCGCCGTCGTTGAGGCGCAGGCCGGTGTTGAACTGGTCGGGGTTCGGCACGTCGAAGAGCTCGTACTGCGCCGTCGACCTGATCCGCGAGTCGCCGAAGAAGAGCCGCTCGGCCTCGTTGATCGCCGCCGCGTGGCGCCCGAGGCTGAGCCCGTCGCCGAACGGGTTCGGCGGACTCGACTCGAAGCCGAACTCGGTGACGTAGATCGGCCGGTGGGGCGGGATCCGCCGGTAGCGCGCGGCGCGGTCGAGCAGCCGGTGCGCACGGCTGACATAGGCCATCGGCAGCGAGTCCTTGGTGTAGCTGCGCGTATAGACCGAGCCGATCGCGAAGTTGTTGTACGGGTGCACCGCGAGACCGGCGATCGGCAGCCGCCGCGGCTTGCCGCAGCCGTGCTGCGCGCGCATCCAGCCCGTGAACGGGCGCCCGTCCTCGTCGAGGCAGAGCGCGGCGTGCAGGGTGTCGAGCGGCGAGCTGATCGCCGCGGTCTCTCCGAACAGCACCTTGCGCGCACTCGGCGGGTCGTACCTGGCGATCGCGCGCTGGCCGGCGATCCACATCTTGCGGTAGCGCACGGCGGCGAGATCGACGATCCCGCGGCGCGTTCGGCGCAGCTGCGGATAGAGGTAGTGCTCGAGGTTGGGCTCGTTCCAGAGCGACCAGAGCACGACCTGGCCGCCGTAGGGACCCTTCGCGCGCGTGCCATAGCGCCGCGCGACTGCCCCCGCCCACTCGCCGAACAGCTTCGGCGGCGGCTTCCACATGCACGAGAACGGCTGGTAGGAGTAGCCGCCGATCCGGTGCGGGCAGCGCGAAGGCTCCTCGGACGCCCAGTACGGCAGCGGCGGCGAGAGCGTGATCAGCAGCTTCAGCCCGTGACGCCGCGCACGGTCCACGAGCGCGTCGTAAATCCCCCACTCGTAGCCCGGCGAGTCGGGGTCGCCGACGTCGAAGCCCGGCGGGCGCCGGCGCGAGTTCTGGTTCGGGGAGACCGAGTGCCAGGACATGAAGATCCGGATCGCGTCCGCGCCGAGCGCCTTCGCCTCGGCGATCGCAGCCTCCGAGTCGCGGCCGTTGTAGCCGAGGAAGGTGCCGTCGTCCTGGATGATCGACAGCTGGCTCGACGAGGCGGTCGCCGCGGCGGGGGCCAGCAGCGCGCTCGCGACGGCGGCGAGGACGATCGCCGTGACGCGCCTACGCCGGCGCGTCGTGCTGTTCGATGAGACGTTCTTCACGGGCAGAGGAGGGAGAGTGGCCGAAGGCTAAGGGTCGCGCCCGTCGTCTGCGTCATTCGACGGCGCGCCGCCGATCAGGTTGAAGAGACGGTCCTGAAGCGCCTCGTTGCGGTCGTTGCGCCGCGTGGCGCGCTCGAGCTTGGCGCTGTCCGCCGCGTAGCGCCGCTTCGCCCAGCGCGAATTGGGCTTCGCGAGCCGCGCGGCGGAAACGAGCGCGACCAGCGGCACGAAGGCGCCGAGGACGGCCGACAGCAGTTTGCCCTTGCCGATCGCCACGATCACGAACAGGAAGTTCACGGCGATGACCGAGGCGATCGCGACCACCGATCCGCGCTCGTCGGTTCCCAGCGGCGCGGCCCCCGCGACCAGCATCCCGCCGACGATCGTCGCAACGATCACCGCGTCGACCGACGAGCGCCCCTCCGCCGACCAGTAGACGTCCTCGAGGTGGAGCCAGAGCGCGAACTCGTCGAGCGTCAGGCCGCAGCCGATCCCGAACAACACGGCGAGAATCTCCGCCCATGGACTGTCGGGCTGGAACGAGAACATCGCGAAGCCCGTCGCCATGATCGTGACGATCCCCCACACCAGATGGTGGATGTGCAGCCCGCTCGACGTCTCCACGTTCCCGGGCCACCACGTGACGTTCGGGTCACGAATCAGCCGCGCGCTAGTCCGTATGAACAGAAACCCCCCGAGCAGCCCCGCGAGCAGCAGGAACCCCGCCCGCTGACCCGGCTGGCCGAGGAACTCCTGCGAGAGCTCGAGGTCGAGGTCGATCGCGGCGACTAGATCGAGGGCGGCCGGCAAGGCGCCTGATTGAACAGCACGACGACGACAGGGCGGGCCAACGTCAGCCCAAGTAGTCGAGTCTCAATCCCTTGAAGCGGTAGAAGTCGGTGTCGAAAGTGGCGAGCCGCGCTCCATGCTCGATCGCGATGGCCGCGAGATGAGCATCGGAGGTCAAGTCGCCAGCGGTCCCGGTCTTCTCGGTCAGCTCACGCAGGACCGACAGATGACGATCGCTGGGATGGAGGAGAGTCGCCTGCGGACGCGCGAGCCAGTCGTCGATCAGATCGAGCGCCCCGACGGGCGTCAGCGGATTCGCGAAGACCGCCTGCTTCGTCGCGATTCGGAGGAAGCCGAGCAGCCCGAGCCATGCAAATCCAACTGCCTCCGTGTCGGAGAGGGCGCCGTTGAGCCAGTCGCGCGCGACGTCGTGTCGCGGCGCATCCTCGTTGACGGCGTTGAGCAGCACGTTCGTGTCTGGAAACCTCACTGGCCCTGCCGCATCCTGCGAACCGTCTCGTCGTCCTCGAGTTGACCCGCGAGCTGGTTCGCCTTCGTGAGATCTATCGACGGGGCACCCATCTTCTGGGTCTTGAGCCGATAGGGCCGAGGACGGCGAGAGCTGTCGAGGCCACTGCGAATGGCCTCGTTGATCGCCACCTTGAAGGGGATTCCGAGTTCATGCGCTCGATCGCGCAAGCGCACCGCCAAGTCGTCGTCGAGCGTCACCGTGGTCCGCATGTAAGCATCATAGCGTCAACAAATGACGCATCAAAGCATCAGGATAGCTCGCTCTCGGTACTAATCTCGATTGACTAAACTCGCCGCACCGCGCGGACGTAGCTCAGTTGGTAGAGCGCAAGCTTCCCAAGCTTGAGGCCACGGGTTCGACCCCCGTCGTCCGCTTCCGAGGGTCGACGCGGTCTACCCTCCGGGGTCCCGATGAAGCGCCTCTCCCCCTTCGCTCTGCTCGCCGTCCTCGGCGTGGCGGCACTGCTCGGACTGCTCGCCTACGGGCTGAGCTCGAGCGGCGCCGATCGCGGGCTCGACGACGCCCTGGCGCGCGGTGAGAAGGTCGACGCGCCGAACTTCGAGCTGGCGCGGCTGTCCGGCAAGGGCAAGGGCTCGCTCGCCGAGCACCGCGGCAAGGTCGTGGTGCTGAACGCGTGGGCGTCCTGGTGCGATCCCTGCCGTGAGGAGTCGCCGCTGCTGCAGCGCTGGCACCGGCGGATGGCGCGCGGGGACCGCGGCGTCGTGCTCGGGATCGACGGGCTCGACGCGACGAGCGACGCGCGGGCATTCGTGCGCGAGTACGACCTGACCTATCCGATGCTGCGCGACCCCGACGCGGACACCCTGAACGACTATGGCGTCGTCGGCTATCCGGAGACGTTCGTGATCGACCGCGCCGGCCGGATCGTCGCGATCCGGCGCGGCCCGGTCGACGACGCCTTCATGCGCGAGAAGGTCGCGCCGCTGCTGGAGCAGTCGTGAAGCGAGTCGCGCTGGTGGCGATGCTTGCCGTGCTGGCGCTCCCGGCCGCGGCGACGGCTGCCGACTGCCCGAAGACGACGCTGTCGGCCGTCGAGGCGGAGGTGATGTGCCCAGTCTGCGGGACGCCGCTGGCGCTTGCGACAGAGGCGCCGCAGGCGAACCGCGAGCGGGCGCTGATCCAGCGGCTCGTCGACCGCTGTCGGTCGAAGGAGGAGATCAAGGCGGTGCTGGTCGCCGAGTACGGCGACGGCGTGCTGGCACTGCCCGAGGCGGACGGGTTCAACCTCAGCGCGTATCTCGTGCCGGCCCTGGCCGTGCTGGTCGGGCTAGTAGGCGTGGGCTTCGCGGCGCGGCGCTGGCGGCGCGGCGGTGGGCGCCCGGCCGATGGATCGCTCGCGACCGCGGGTCGGGCCGGCGGCAGCGACGCGGCGGCGAAGAAGCGCCTCGACGCCGACCTGGAGCGCTACGACCTGTGATCGCCGCCGGCATCGAGCGGTACGGCCGATGATCGCCGCGGACACAGTCGACACGACTGTCGTCGCCGCCTTCGCGGTCGGCTTCGTGTCGTTCATCTCGCCGTGCGTGCTGCCGCTCGTCCCCGGCTACCTGTCGACGATCTCGGGAGTCTCGTTCGCCGACATCCAGGCCGGCAAGGCGCGCCGTGAGGTGCTGGGGCCGGCGCTGCTGTTCTGCCTCGCCTTCTCGGTGATGTTCGTCGCGCTCGGGATGACGGCGACCGGGCTCGGCCAGACGCTGCAGGACCACCGCCAGCTGCTGCGCCAGATCTCTGGCGTGGTGATCGCGCTGCTCGGCGCCTTCTTCATCGCGACGCTGTTCGTCAGCCGGCTCAACCGCGACTGGCGCCCCGAGGCGCTGCTGTCCCGCGTCGGGACCGGCGGCCCGATCGTCGCAGGGGTCGCTTTCGCCGTCGCGTGGCTGCCGTGCACCGGCCCGACGCTCGGCGCGGTCCTCACGGCGGCGTCGAACGAGAGCACGGTCGGCGAGGGCGGCGTGCTGCTCGCCTTCTACGCGCTCGGCCTCGCCGTCCCGTTCGTGCTGAGCGCACTCGCGTTCTCGCACGTCTCGGGCTTCTTCCGCTTCTTCCGCAACCACTACACCGCGATAACGCTCGTGTCCGGCGTGATCCTGATCGCGATGGGCGTCCTGCTCTATACGAACGAGCTCACGCGACTGAACTCCGAGGCGCTCGCGGCGATGGACGACCTCGGGATCAATGTCTTCGGCGACCTCTGAGCGCTACATCTCCGCCGGCGCCTCGACCCCGAGCAGGTCGAGTGAGCGGGCGATGACGCGGCGGGTGAGCTCGCAGAAGGCGATCCGCAGGTCCTCGTCGCCGCCCTCCTCGGCGGCGCCGACCACCTTGCAGTCGCGGTAGAAGGCCGAGAAGGACTGCGCGACCTCGGTCACGTAGACGGCGATCCGGTGCGGCGCGCGCCGCTCGGCGGCGATCCGCACCTCCTCCGGCAGCTCGAGCAGCTTCTTGATGAGCTCGCGCGCGCTGGGGTGCAGCTGCTCGGGGCTGGCGGCGAGGTCTGCCGCCAGCGCCGCCGCGACTCGCTGCTCGCCCCCCGCCTTGCGCAGGATGCTCGCGATCCGCGCATGGGCGTACTGGGCGTAGTAGACCGGGTTGTCCTGGCTGTGCTTGCGCGCGAGGTCGAGATCGACGTCGAGCGTGGTGTCCGGGCCGCGCTGGACGAGGAACCAGCGCGTCGCGTCGACGCCGATGTCGTCGATCAGCTCGTCGAGGGTGACGAACTGGCCGCCGCGCTTGGACATCTGCGCGCGCTGGCCGTTCTCGAGCAGGTTGACCAGTTGCATCGTCACCTGCTCGAGCCGAGCCGGATCGCCACCGAGCGCCTGCCAGGCCGCCTTCATCCGGCCGAGGTAGCCGTGGTGGTCCGCGCCGAGGACATCGACGACGTGGTCGTAGCCGCGCTCGCGCTTGTCCTCGTGGTAGGCGATGTCCGCCGCGAAGTACGTCTTCTCGCCGTTGGACCGGCGCAGGACGCGGTCCTTGTCGTCGCCGAAGTCGGTGGAGCGCAGCCAGACAGCTCCGTCGCTCTCGTAGACGTGGCCGTGCTCGCGCAGCCGCTCGATCACCGCGTCCACGGCGCCGCCCTCCTGCAGCGCACGCTCGCTCGAGAAGCGGTCCATCTCGACGCGGAAGCGCTTCAGCGTCGTCTGGACCGCCTCGAGCATGATCGCCACGCCGCGCTTGGCCAGCTCGTCGTCCTCGAGCTCGGCGGCGCCCTCGATCCGCTCGGCGACCTCCTTCACGTACTCGCCCTGGTAGCCGTCCTCAGGGGGCTCCTCGCCCATCGCCCGCGCTCGGATCGACGCGGCGAAGCGCTGCACCTGGCCGCCGTAGTCGTTGACGTAGTACTCACGGTCGACCGCGCTGCCCGCGAGCTCCAGGATGCGACAGAGCGAGTCTCCATACGCCGCATGGCGCCCAGCGGCAACGGTGATCGGACCCGTCGGGTTGGCACTGACGAACTCGACGTTGACTCGCTCGGCCGTCTCCGGGCGGGTGCTTCCATAGGCCTCGCCGGCCTTCAGCGTAGCCGCAGCCGCCGCCCGGCACCAGTCGTCCGCCATGTACATGTTGAGGAAGCCCGGACCCGCGACCTCGACCCGCTCGACCGCCTCGCCGAGGCGGTCCGCGAGCGCGTCTCCCAGCCGCTGGGCGATCTCCCGCGGCGGCTGCTTCAAGGCCCCCGCGAGCATCATCGCCGCGTTCGTCGAATAGTCGCCCAGATCCGTGTTCGGCGGGCGCTCGAGCGTCGGCCTGACGGGCCCACCGCCGCCGAGTGACTCGGCGGCGGCGATCACCGCGCTACTCAGCTCCTCGACGGGGTCGGCCATAGAGGGCCGTGAGCCTAGTCCGTCTCGCCTCCGCGAAGTCCGAGCGCTGGATATGACAGCGCGCGGCGCACGATGAGGCCCACACCCATCGGCACTGTGGTGACGAGCAATCCGAACCCGGCGATCATCGGATACATCGGGAGCATGGAATGACCCGTGTCGGAGCCGATCAGACTCCCGTCAGAAGCCAGCAAGACGACCAGGCCGGTCATCGAGACGACCACGAAGCCGGTGGGGACGGCCAGTGCCTCGAAGCGCCTGGTCATGAGCCCGAAGGCAAACGACCAGACCGCGGCGATCGCAGGGAGCGCCCCGCTCTCCTGAATCGAGTCGGGAGAAAGCGCCATCAGAGCCACCAGACCCGTTACATAGGCGAGCACGTAGCCAACCGCCGTGAGATTCCTCATGCCTTCCTTTCGCTCGGCCGTGGCCGAGGCTTGTTGACCGTCGTTCGATAAGAACATGGACTTATTTACCGTCGGTCAACACACTCGTTACACTTCGGTCCGAGTTGAGCCGGCCCGCATACACCCGGATGCCGGTGGACGAGCGGCGGCAACAGCTGCTTGAGCTGGGTGCGGACCTATTCGCCCGGCACTCCTTCGCCGAGCTGTCGATGGCGCGGATCGCCCGTGAGGCGGGGATCTCGAAGCCGCTGCTCTACCACTACTTCCCGAGCAAGCGCGACCTGTTCGAGGCGGTCCTGGGGCAGGGGGCGCAGGAGCACCTCAACCGCATCGCCACCGACGACACGCTCACGCCCGTCGAGCAGCTCACCGCCGCGATCGACGCCTACCTGTCCTGGATCGAGGAGAACGCGGGGGCGTACGAGAAGCTCCTGCGCTCCGCCGGCATCCCCGAGGTCCGCGAGCTCATCGACCGCGTCCGCGACGACACCGCGACCCGCATCCTCACCGGGATCAGCCCCGACGGCCCACCGCCGCCGAAGGTCCGCGCGGCCGTCCGCGCGTGGCTCTGGTACATGGACGGCGTGTGCCTCGACTGGGTCCGCGAGGGCGACCTGACGAAGGGCGAGGTCCAGGGCCTCCTGCTCGGCACGCTGCTCGGCGCGCTGACCGCCGCCGACTTCGACGCGAGCCGCCTCGCGACGGCGGGCTGACGCCGCGCCTACCGCGCCCGTTATCGTCCGGAACGATCGTTACGAATCGCGGCGCGACGGGTGCCCGCCGCCGCGGGCTTCAGCAATGCCTGATCGGTAGGATGCTCTTGCTCCAATCGTGGCGCGAGCGTCGACTCCATCTTCACATCGAAACGTAGACTGGACGTGGCAGGATGAGCGCAAACCTCGTGGACATAGACGACCCTCGTCTGGTGAAGGCGCTCGCGCATCCGATCCGGATGAAGATCCTCAACATCCTCGACGAGC
>DASQKV010000049.1:0-37089 GCA_035630335.1 Thermoleophilaceae bacterium
TGCCCCCGTTCGCTAGCATCGGCCCGACTGTGACTCGTTACCTTCGCTCGTTGTCGGCGCTTGGCGCCTTTTTTGTGGTCATGATCGCCCTCTCCGGGTGCGGCGACTCCGTGCCCTCCAATGCCGTTGCCAGCGTCGACGGGGAGACCGTTTCGCGCGAGCAGTTCCGCAAGTGGCTCGGCATCGCCGCGTCGACCAGCCAGCCGCAGGGGGCCAGCAAGGTCGCCTACACGCCGCCGGACTACGCCACGTGCGTCGCCACGAAGAAGAAGACCGCGCCCAAGCCGGCCAAGGGCCAGCCGTCGCAGACCGACGCGCAGTTCAAGACCCAGTGCAAGCAGGAGTACGAGGGTCTGCGCGATCAGGTCATGCAGTTCCTCATCCTCGAGAAGTGGGTCACGGCCGAGGCCAAGGACCAGGGCGTCGACGTCAGCACGACGGTGGCCGACAAGGAGTTCGAGGCGGCCAAGAAGCAGTCCTTCCCGAAGGAGTCCGACTTCCAGGACTTCCTCAAGCAGTCGGGGATGACGCTCACCGACGCGAAGTTCCAGGTCCGCTTCAACACCGTGTACACGAAGCTGCGCGAGAAGGCCGTCAAGGGCGCCGACAAGGTGACCGACAAGGCCGTCAAGGACTTCTACGACAAGAACAAGGCGCGCTTCGCCACGCCCGCCACGCGCGACCTGCGCGTGATCCTCACGAAGACCGAGGCCCGCGCCAACGAGGCCAAGCAGGCGCTGCAGAACGGCCAGAGCTGGAGCGCCGTCGCCAAGCGCTTCTCGATCGACCAGGCCTCCAAGGACCAGGGCGGCTCGCTGCTGGGCATCGCCAAGGGCACGCAGGAGAAGTCCTTCGACGAGGCGATCTTCAGCGCCCAGAAGAGCGTGCTCACCGGCCCCGTCAAGACGCAGTTCGGCTTCTACGTCTTCCAGGTGCAGAAGATCGTTGCCGCCAAGCAGCAGACGCTGAAGGACGCGACGCCGGCGATCAAGCAGCAGCTCGACGCGCAGAACAAGCAGAAGGCCGACGACGACTTCAACACGGCGCTGCGCAAGAAGTGGAAGGAACGGACGAACTGCGCCGACGCCTACGTCATGACGCAGTGCAAGAACGCGCCGGAGCCGAAGACGAACACCGCCGCGCCGGGCGCGGTCACGCAGCCCGCCACGGGCTGAGCGCCGCGCCGCCGCAAACGGCACGGGACCCGGCCGACGGCCCACTAGGCTTCGCGCCCGTGTCCGCCTCTGAGATCAGCGCCGCGGTCGCGCGCCTCGACGCGCTCACGCGCCGCCTGCGCCGCGAGTGCCCGTGGGATCGCGAGCAGGACGAGCGCTCGATCGTGCCGCACACCGTCGAGGAGGCCTACGAGCTCGCCGACGCAGCCCACTCCGGTGACGACGCGAAGCTGCTCGACGAGCTCGGTGACGTCCTCTTCCAGGTCGTCTTCTTGTCGCTGCTGCTCGAGGAGCGCGGAGCCGGCTCGCTGGCCGAGGTCGCCGACCACTGCCACGAGAAGCTCGTCCGGCGCCACCCGCACGTGTTCGGCGACGCCCAGGCCGAGAGCGCGGCCGAGGTGCTCGAGAGCTGGTCGGAGATCAAGCGCGAGCGCGAGCGCGGCGGCGAGGTCTTCGGCGACCTCCCCGAGAACCTGCCGGCGACGCTCTACGCGAAGAAAGTGCTGCGTCGAGCGCAGTCGGCCGGCCTGGCGCCGGCACGCGGCACCGGCGGGGGCGAGAGTCCGGCAGCGGGAGACGACGCCTTCGACGCGATCGGCAAACGACTCTTCGAGGCTGTCGAAGCCGCCGGGGCGGCGGGCGTCGATCCAGAGATCGCCCTGCGCGAGACCGCGCGGCGCTTCAAGCTGACGGTCGAGGAGTCGCAGGCGGGCACCGGCGAAGGCGCATAGGATCCGCCGCCTCCGACGACCAGAGGAGGTCGACCCAAGCCAGTGAGCGAGATCACGAAGGTCCATGCGCGCCAGGTCCTTGACAGCCGGGGCAACCCCACGGTCGAGGCCGAGGTCACGCTCGCCTCTGGTGCGTTCGGGCGGGCGATCGTGCCGTCGGGCGCCTCGACCGGCGAGTTCGAGGCCGCGGAGCTGCGCGACGGCGGCGACGCGTTCGGCGGCAAGGGCGTGACGACCGCCGTGGCGAACGCCAACGGCGAGCTCGCGGATGTCGTCGCCGGCCGAGACGCCACCGACCAGGAGGGCCTCGACCGCGCGATGATCGCCGCGGACGGCACGTCGAACAAGGGCCGACTCGGTGCCAACGCGATCCTCGGGGTCTCGCTCGCGGCCGCGAAGGCCGCCGCGGCGGACGCCGGTGAGCCGCTGTGGCGCTACCTCGGCGGCGCCGACGCGCACGTACTGCCGGTGCCGATGATGAACGTGCTCAACGGCGGCGCGCACGCCGACAACAAGGTCGACTTCCAGGAGTTCATGGTCGTGCCGAGCGGGGCGCGGACGTTCGCGGAGGCGCTGCGCACCGGCACGGAGGTCTTCCACGCGCTCAAGCGCACGCTGCACGATCGCGGGCTCAGCACGGCGGTCGGCGACGAGGGCGGCTTCGCGCCCGACCTCGACTCGAACGAGGCCGCGCTGCAGATGCTGATCGACGGCATCGAGGCGGCCGGCTACAGGCCCGGCGAGGACGTCGCGATCGCGCTCGACCCGGCGACCAGCGAGCTGTTCGGCGACGGCGCCTACGTGCTCGAGCACGAGGGGCGCACGCTCTCGGCGCAGGAGCTCGCCGCCTACTGGGGCGAGATGGCCGACCGCTACCCGATCGTCTCAATCGAGGACGGCATGGACGAGGAGGACTGGGACGGCTGGAAGGCGCTCACCGAGCGCCTCGGCGACCGTGTCCAGCTCGTCGGCGACGACCTCTTCGTCACCAACACCGAGCGGCTGGGGCGGGGCATCGAGCTCGGCGTCGGCAACTCGATCCTGATCAAGGTCAACCAGATCGGGACGCTGACCGAAACGCTCGAGGCGATCGCGATGGCACGTGAGGCCGGCTACACGGCGGTGATGTCGCACCGCTCGGGCGAGACCGAGGACGTCACGATCGCCGACCTGGCCGTCGCGACCGGCTGCGGCCAGATCAAGACCGGCGCCCCGTCGCGGTCGGACCGGGTGGCGAAGTACAACCAGCTGCTGCGAATCGAGGAGGCGCTCGGCGACCGGGCGACCTATCCGGGCCGCAGCGTCTTTCGCAGCTGAAGGAGGCCGGCGGGGGGCGTCGAAGGCGCCCCTGATGGCCTCCACCACCGCTCAGCGCCGCTCGGCGCCCCGCCGGCGCGCTTCGCACGCCCTGGCCTCCAGCGGCATCCGCTGGGATCGCCTCGGCCGCGTGGCGCTGCTGGCGCTGCTGGGGGTGATCCTGCTGCTGTACATCTCGCCGGCGAAGCACTGGGTCGAGCAGTCGCGCACCGCGTCGGCCCAGAGCGAGGAGCTGCGTGGGCTCGAGGCCGAGAACGCGAAGCTGAAGCAGCGTGCGGCGCAGTTGCGCAATCCCGACACGCTCGAGCAGGAGGCGCGCAAGCTCGGCATGGTGCGCAACGGCGAGCGCGCCTACGTGATCGAGAACCCGCCGAAGTAGCGCGGCCCGGCGTCGCTAACCTCGCGGCGGTGTCGTATCCAGTCGACTTGGCGCTCGATCAGTGGGCCACCGGGAACCTGCGGATCGCGGGCGACCCTGACCTCGCCGACGCCGCCGACGCGGTGCTGGCCGAGCTGCGCAAGCGGCTGGGCGGACCGTTCGAGATCGGCGAGCTGGTCGAGCTCTACGGCGCCGGCACGGACTGGGCTGCTGAGATAGTCCAGCGTCACGCGTCGGGGACCGACTCGAGCTGGGCGATCGACGCGGCGTTCGCGCGCTATGCGCGCCAGGCGTCGGACTTCGCCGGCGGGCGGATGCAGAGGATCGGCGAGGAGAGCGGCTAGGCGCCGGCCTCCGCGCGCGCTGGGGGACGACGGCGCGCGAGCGAGCTAGGCGGCGTCGCCGGTGTCGCCACCGGGGCGGCTGATGACGATGCGGTCCGGCTCGATCGTGACGGTGATCGCACGCTGGCCGGCCCAGTGCTCGGCGTAGACGGGGTCGTCCTGGACGGCGGGGTCGAGCCAGAGGCCGTAGCCGTCCTCGCCGTGGTCGAAGGTGCCCTCGAGCGGCTTGCGCTCGCCGCGCTTGCGGCCGCGACCGCCGCGGCGCCCGCGACGCCGGCGGCTCTTGGTGGCGGAGGACTCGCCGCCCTCGTCCCCCTCGCCGTCCTCGGCGGACTCGTCGGGCTCGTCGTTCTCCGCCTCGCGCTCCTCCTCCTCGAGCGCGGCCGCGACCAGCAGCTCGTCCTCGGCGCGCAGGTCGACCTCGTCTTCGTCGACCCGCGGGCCGAAGAGGTCGGTCTCAGCGCTCGACGTGTCGCCGGACTCGAGCTTGTGCTCGGTCTTGAAGTTCGCGATGTCCTTGACGGACACCTCGAGCTGGTGGGCGATCCAGGCGTCGGTGCGGCCCTGCCGCACCCACGTGCGGATCTGGTTCAGCTGGGGCTTGAGTGATCTACGTGCCAAAGCGGCCGGGAGACTAGCGCTTTAACCGGCCACTGAGGCGAGAACCTGGAACATCACGACCGTCACGACGATCGTGGTGATCAGGATCGTCGCGATCAGACCGATGAACCGGAGCGTGCCGTGCTTGTGGACCCGCTCGACGCGGCGCACGCGCGAACGCTGCGCCGCCTGGCGGCGCAGATGCTCGCGGCGGACGACCGACTCGGCGGCCTCCTCGCGGAAGGCCGCCTCGAACTGAGTCAACGATTGACGCATTCGCATCGCGGACACCTTAGACAGGAGCGCCTTGCTCGGCGCCCTCGTAGACCTCGACGAAGCGCAGGTAGTTCGACGCGATCTGGTCCGAGGCGTCCTCGCGGGCGATCGAGCCGTCGAGGAAGCCCTTGAGCGCGTCCCACCAGATCGAGCGGCCGATCGCGAAGCCGACGAAGCCGTCAACCGGCGCCGCCTGGCGCAGCCAGTGGTCGACCTTCGCGTCGCTGGCGCCGCGGCCGAGCAGCACGCAGACGACGTTGTCGCGGCCGTCGCGGCGGGTCACCTGGGCGAGCATCTCGCAGTCGCGCTGCTCGTCGACGCCCTCGATCTTCCAGATGTCGACCTCGAGCCCGGCGTCCTGGAGCTCCTCGATCGCGCGCCGCATCAGGTCGGGGCGCAGCTCGGCGTCGTAGCGGTCGACGTCGCCACCGACCGACTCGAGCTGGGCCGGCTCGGCGGGGACGAGCAGCTCGAAGAGGAACTTGCGGTCGTTCTGCTTGAGCCAGTCCGAGAGCTGCTTGAGGCGCGCGGTCTGGCGCTCGTTCATCTTGGCGTCGCCGTCGGGGTTGTAGCGGACGAGCACCTTCGAGAAGTCGGGATCGAAGCTGAGGATGTG
Source organism: Thermoleophilaceae bacterium (assembly GCA_035630335.1). Classification (GTDB taxonomy): domain Bacteria; phylum Actinomycetota; class Thermoleophilia; order Solirubrobacterales; family Thermoleophilaceae; genus JAAYBF01. Next base: position 5,439 of record DASQKV010000049.1, read on the forward strand.
CTCGCCGAACTGGTCGTCGTACTGGAAGTCGAACTCGTTCTGGCCGCTCTTCTCGACCGGCATCGCGAGCTTGAGGCCGCGCGCCTTGGCGTCGCGCGGGATGTCGCCGCCGAACTGCTCGTCGACCAGGGCGCCGGAGGCGTGGGGGTCGGCGCCGCGGTCGGCTGCCTTCGCCATGCCCTCGAAGATCAGGTGCTTCGCGTCCGCGATCGTCGCGGTCTGGTCGGGCGTGGGGTCGCCCTCGATGCCGAACATCTTCTTCTGGAACGACCCACGGTGGTCGAACGCGAGGATGTACAGCTTGCCGTTGTAGCCGAGGCTCATTCCGGGTCTTGCCTCCTGAAGGATTGCGTTGGCAGGCCAGGATATCCCCGATTTGGCGATTTGGTCGGGGCGACGGAGCCTGTCACGGGCGGTTTGCCCGGTCGGCGGCGCGGATAACCTGTGAGCGTGGAGCACCGGTTCACGGGGCCCTCCTACACCCTCGGGGTCGAGGAGGAGCTGATGATCGTCGACGCCGAGACGCTCGATCTGGCCAACGCCATCGAGGGGTTGCTGGCGGATCTGGAGGCGACCGACGCCGAGGGCGAGGTCAAGCCGGAGCTGATGGAGTCGGTCTGCGAGATCGCGACGGCTCCGTGTGCGGACACCGCCGAGGCGGGGCGCCAGCTCGACCGCCTGCGGCGAACCGTGACCACGGCGGCCGAGAACCGCGGCCTCGCGATCGGCGCCGCCGGCACACACCCGTTCGCGATGTGGGAGGACCAGCGGATCGTCTCGCGGCCGCGCTACCGCGAGCTCGTCGCGGGCCTGCAGTGGGTGGCTCGCCAGGAGCTGATCTTCGGCATTCACGTGCACGTCGGCGTCGACGACCCCGACAAGGCGATCCACATCGCCAACGGGATGCGCGTCCACCTGCCGATCCTGCTGGCGTTGTCGGCCAACTCGCCGTTCTGGCGCGCCGACGCGACCGGGCTGCTGTCGTCGCGGACGCCGATCTTCCGCGCCTTCCCGCGCGTGGGCATCCCGCCGCGCTACGACGACTGGGCCGACTGGGAGCAGCGGATCGACTTCATGGTGCAGAGCGGGGCGATCCCCGACTACACATATCTCTGGTACGACGTCCGTCCGCACCCGAAGTTCGGCACGATCGAGGTACGCGTGATGGACTCGCAGACCCGGCTCGAGCACACGCTTGGGCTCGCCGCGCTCGTACAGGCGATGGCGAAGGAGCTCGGCGAGCACTTCGAGGCCGGCAAGCAGCTCTCGCGCTACCCGTTCGAGATGCTCGACGAGAACAAGTGGCTGGCGGCGCGGCACGGGCTCGAGGGCGAGCTGGTCGACCTCCCAAGCCGCGAGCGGGTGAGCACGAAGGCGCTCGCACGGCGGCTCGTCGACCGCATGCGCGGCCATGCGGAGGACCTCGGCTCCGCCGACGAGCTGGCCGCGATCGAGGACCTGATCGACCACGGCAACGGCGGCGCGCGCCAGCTGCTCGTCTACGAGGCGAATCGCGACCTGCGCGAGGTCGTCGGCGAGATCGTCCAGAAGACCTCCCCGTCCGCCCCGCTCGAAAGCTGACCGCTCGCCACCCGGCGGGCAGTACTCTCACATCACAGTGAGCCAGCCGGACCTGTTCGTGGTGTGCCGCAATTGCGGGTCGGAGGTCAGTCCGTACGTGACGGAGTGCCCCTACTGCGGGCAGCGCGTGCGCAGGCGGGCTCCGAAGATCCAGCGCGACGGCGAGGAGGAGCCGCGCCGGCGCCGGCGGCGGGCGCGTCCACGGCTTTCGCGGCTGCGCCCGGACGAGATCGATGGCATCGCGCCGGACACGCGGCCGATCGCGACGATCGCGCTGGTCGCGGTGTCGCTGGCGGTCACGCTGGTGCTGGCGACCGGGCAGCTCGGACTCGAGGACGTCGGCGGGATCTGGCTGCCGCTCGACGACGACGCGTGGCGCTATGTGACCGCGCCGTTCGTGCACGACAGCCTCGGCTACCAGTTCGTCGCGCTTGTGGCTGTCGGGGTGTTCGGCGCGCTGCTCGAGCGCCGGTTCGGGGCCGCTGCTCCGCTGGCCGTGTTCCTGCTCGCCGGCGCGGCGGGCGCCGCGGCTGCGGTGGCGGTCGACCTCGCGCCGCCGCTGGAGGACGTCAACGTCGGCTACTGGATCCTCGGCGCCAACGGCGCCGCGCTCGGGCTGCTGACCGCGTGGCTGACCGAGGACCGGCGTGCCGCGCGGCGTGGGGACGACCGCGGCAACGACCTGATCGGCGTGCTGGTGTTCGCGGCGGTGCTGTTGCTGCTGCCGCTCGCGGTGCCGGAGGCGAGCTGGGTGGCGGGTCTGGTAGGCGCGGCCGTGGGGGCGTTGCTCGGGCTGATGCTGCCGGTGCTGGCGCGCCGTTGACCGTCGCCGCCGGGCACGGCTGGGCCCTCCGCCGCGGGCTAGACGCTTCCGAGCCGGGCATATGATCGGCTGACATGGGCGAGGCCGAGGGCACCTTCACCGACGCGGAGCTGAACCGGGCGGTGGAGGCTTTGAGCGATCCAGAGCGCTTTCGGGCCGCCGAGGCACGGGTCACGCGGGCTGCGCCGCAGCTGCAGCGCGTGCTCGACGAGGCGCTCGCCACGGGCGGGTGGCTCGGGCAGGCGCAGGCGCAGCAGGTGCGCCAGGCCGCGGGCCACGACGATCCCGCCGATCGGATGGCGGCGATTAGCGCGCTGCTGACCGAGGAGGCGCGGATCGGGATGCTCGTCGGAGTGGCGGTGGGCTGGGAGCTCGCTCGCGAGCTCGAGCTGGACACGGACCTGGACTAGAGGGAGGAAGACACCATGGAGATTCGCTTTCTGGGGCACTCGTGCTTCGAGCTGGTCGAGGGGGACGCGCGCGTCCTGATCGACCCGTTCCTGACCGGCAACCCGAAGGCCGCCGTCGAGCACGGCGAGGTCGAGCCGACGCACATCCTGCTCACGCACGGCCACGCCGATCACATCGGCGACACGGTCGACATCGCGAAGCGCACCGGGGCGCAGACGGTGGCGATCGTCGAGCTGGCGAATGAGATCTCGGCGAGCGGCGTCGAGGACGTCGTCGACCCGAACCTCGGCGGCACCGTTGAGCTGCCCGGCGGCTGGGTCAGGTTGGTGCCCGCCTGGCATACGGCGGTCTCGCCGAACGGCACTCCGCACATGCCGGCGGGGCTGGTCGTCTCGCTCGGCGGCACCGTCGTCTACCACCTCGGCGACACGACGCTGTTCTCCGACCTGGCGCTGCCCGGCAGGCGTGACGACCTCGACGTGGCGCTGATGAACGTCGGCGGCCACTACACGATGGATCGCCACGACGCGGTCGTGGCTGCCGAGCTGGTCGGCGCCAAGACCGTCATCCCCTGCCACTACGACACCTTCCCGCCGATCGAGACCGACATCGAGGCGTTCAAGCGGGACGTCGAGGCGCGGACCGACTCGTCGGTGGTCGTGCTGGCGCCGGGCGAGACCCACAGCGTCTAGAGCGGTCGCTCGGGTGAGGTCGCCTTTTCGGACGCATTACGTCCGAAAAGGCGACCTCACCGCGAATGCGCCCGGCTGCCATCGAGCGGCGCTGCCGACCGGCGGCTTGCGTACCTTGGGGCGCATGCAACTGGCTCCCAAGGCGTTGGCAGTGGCGTTGACGGCGGGCATCGCCCTCGGGGCTGTCGCCTGCGGCGACGACGAGACCGATTCGACCGAGCCGGCGGTGACGGCGCAGCCGACGGAGACGGCCGCGACGGAGACCGCACCGCGGCCGGCTGAGACGGAGATATCTGAGACGGAGTCTGGCGAGACCGACACGGCGGAGGCCGACGGCGGGGGCGCCGCGGCGCCGGACGGCCAGTCCTCCCCGGAGAACCAGCCGGGCGGCGCGGGCGACGAGGTGCCGGCGAGCTCACAGGCGCTGATCACGGGCCGCGACGGAGGGCTGCATCCGACGGTAGTGCGCGTGCCCCCCTTCATCGCGATCCGCGTCGAGCTCAACTCCGCCGACGGCGTCGAGTACGAGCTGGCCGGCGGCGGCCGGGACGTCAAGGCCGGTGGCGAGATCAAGTCGGCTTCGACGACCTATGACGGCCTGCGGCCGGGCAAGCGCCTGATCCTGACCGGCCCCCAGGGCAAGGTCACGATCGAGGCGACAGCCGAGCCCGGTCCGTAGCTCGCCGTACCCGCGCAGCAGCCGTCGGCGACCCTCAGCGCGCGGGGGCTCCGGGGGACGCGAGTCCCCGGCCCTGTCCCCCGGTCCATCCAGCTAGCCTGCGCCTTGCAGGCAGGCCACGTCCGAACGGAGGAGCGGAGATGAGCGAGCCGGCGATTTCGCGCACCCAGCGCGAGGACTTCCAGGCGACGAGCGATCCGGCGCTGAGGGAGGCCTCCGACCATGGACGCTCGGAGCTGCTCGGCTACCACGAGCTGTACGAGCTCTGGGAGCGCCAGCAGTGGCGCACGCAGGACATCGACTTCAGCCAGGACCGGATCGACTGGCACGAGCGGATTCCGCCCGACGAGCGCTTCCAGCGGATGTACGGCCTGTCGTCGTTCTTCCTCGGCGAGCAGCGCGTCGCGCTCGAGCTGGGGCCGATGATGCGCGCGGCACCGACCGAGGAGATGCGGATCTTCCTCTGCACCCAGATCGCGGATGAGGCGCGCCACGTCGCCTTCTTCAACCGCTTCTACGCCGAGGTCGGGGTGCTCGAGGCCGACAATCTCGAGGATCGCCTGGCAGAGGCGAGCGCGCACACGAACGCGAGCTTCGCGCAGCTATTCGACGAGCTGCTGCACGACCGCGTCGACCGGCTGGCGCGCGAGCCCGGCGACCTCGAGACGCTCGTCGAGGCGGTGACGATCTACCACATGATCGCCGAGGGGATGCTGGCGCTGACGGGCCAGCACTTCATCATCGAGTACAACGAGCAGGAGGGCACGCTGCCGGGCTTCGTTGAGGGGTTCAGCAACGTCGCGCGCGACGAGCACCGCCATGTCGCGTTCGGCGCGCGCTTCCTGCGCGACATGGCCGAGCGCGACGGTCGCTACGGCGACGCGATCCAGCGCGCGCTGGTCGAGTGCGCGCCCGTTGCGGACGGCGTCCTCAAGCCGCCGTGGCTCGAGGAGGGCGAGGAGGTCTTCGGCTACTCGCTCGACGACGTCCGCGGCTTCGCCGGGAAGGCGCTCGAGCGGCGGCTGAAGGTCATCGGCCTAGCGCCGGTCGCCTGAGGAGCGCATTGGCGAGGCCGGTCGGCGGCTGACGTCTCCAGGTCGGCGCAGGCCGGCTGGCGCGGCCTAGCTCTGCGGCGCAGCCCGGCTGGTGCGGTCTAGCTCGGCGGCGCGGGCGGCGGCGGTGCCGGCAGCTGTCCGGTGACGGGCGGCGCCGGCGGCGGCGGCGGGGGCGTCGGGAGGGTCGTCGTCGGCGGAGGAGGAGGCGGCGGGGAGGAAGGTGCGGGCGTGGTCGTGGCCGGCGGCACGACGGGCGGGTCGGCGATCTCGTCCTCGCCGGAGGGCGGTGTGCCGGGCGTGGGAAGGGTCACGGTGCCTTCGTCCTCCTGAATCGCCTCCGGCGGCACCGGCGGGGTGGGAGCCGGCGCGGGCACTGGGGCGGCGGGCTCCGGGACGGTGGCTACCGGGTCGGCGGCGACTGGCTTCGGCTCGGCCGGCGGAGCGGTGGCCTCCTTGGCGGGGGGCGCGGCCGCGGGCTTGGGGTGTGTGGCGACGGTGGGCGCGGGCGGAGCTGGGTGCGCGGTGACGGCGGCGGTCTGAGGCGCGGGCGGCGTCGCGGGGCGGGAGACCTGCTTGACCTCGACGGCGCCGGCGGTGACGAGCGCCGCGGCGGCCACTCCGGCTGCTGCCTTGCCTGCGAGCGTCCCGAGGCCGGCTGAGATCGCTCCGCCGGCTGCCGCGGCGCCACCGCCGCCTGCGGCGACAGCGCCGCCGGCCGCGATGCCGGCGCCGCCGGCGAGCGAGCCGCCGCCGCTGGCCGCGGCCCCGCCTGCTGCCGCGCCGCCGATCCCGAGCTTGGCGAGGCCGAGCTTGTGCAGGATGATCATCGGCCCGATCGGATAGATCGCCGCGAGCGCCTTGGTCGTGCTGCGTAGCTCGTTGCGGAAGATGCGGCAGCGCTTGCAGGTCTTGACGTGGCGGCGGACGGGGGCGGAGGTCTTCGCCAGCCCCTCGGCGACTTCGCCGAGCTCGAGCCGGACCTCTGCGCAGGTCAGCAGCCGCGCCTCGGACGCCTCGGCCAAGCTGACGCGCGCCCGCACGAGCAGCGACTTGACGCTCGGCACCGTTGTGTCCATCGCCTCGGCGATCTGGTCGTAGGAGAGCGCGTCGATCTCGCGCAGCAGCAGCGCCGTCCGCTGCGTCTCGGGCAGCTCGCCGACGTCGGCGACGATCTGGCGGAACTCCTCGCGGCGGTGGACGGTGTCGGCCGTTGTCGCGCCATTCTCGCGCTCGAAGATGTCCATCGAGTCCTGGCCCGCCGGGCGCGGCTTGCGCAGGTGGTTGAGCGAGCGGTTGCGCGCGATCCGGTAGAGCCACGGGCGCGTGTTGATCGGCCGCGTGTCGGCGAGCATCGCGTTGTAGGCGGCGGCGAAGACCTCCTGCAGCACGTCCTCGGCGTCCTCCTTCGAGCCGAGCATGTGGCGGCAGAACGCCAGCAGGCGCGCCTGGTAGCGCTGGACGAGCATCTCGAACGCGGCCTGGTTGCCGCGCCGCGTCATCGCGATCAGCCGCTCGTCGCTCTGCAGCCGCAGCAGCGGAGAACGCCCGGACATTGCCGGTATTCCCGCCTGGCGATGTAGTGCGGAAGCCTCCACGCTCACTCCGGGATTACCCGCATCCCTGCCCCCAGAGACACCGTAGCAACGGGGGAGTTGCGGTGATCGCTGTGGGAATCAGTGCCCGGGACGGGATTCGAACCCGCATGCCCCGAGGGGCCACGCGTTTTAAGCGCGCTGCCTGGACCAATTCGGCTACCCGGGCAGGTCGATGGTAGGCGGCGGGGAGGCTGGCTGCTGGAGTAGACGTACGTTTGACGCGTAGAAGCGCTTCTCACCGGGCCGTTGGCGAGCGTCGATGGCGACGGTATGGCGCAAGTCCCATCGATCCCGTCGATCGTCGCCGTCCTGACGGCGGTGGCGGTTGTGGTCCTCGGCGGCGGCTACCTGATGCTGTCCGTGCGCACGCGGCGGCTCGGCAACCAGCGCCAGGCGCTGCTGCGTGACGTTGGGCTGCTGCAGCAGGCGCTGTTGCCGCCGGTGCCGGAGCAGCTGGGTGCCGTGCGGACCTCGGTCGCGTACCGGCCGTCCGACGGCCCGGGCGCGGGCGGCGACTTCTACGACGCGCTGACGCTTCCGGGCGACCGCGCGGCGTTCATCCTCGGCGACATCTCGGGGCACGGGCACAAGGCGCTGGCGCGAACGGCGTTCATGCGCTTCACACTGCGCGCGTACCTCGAGGCGGGACTCGAGCCGCGCGAGGCGCTCCAGCTTGCGGGGCCGGTGGTGGCCCAGCACCTCGACGGCGACTTCGCGACCGCGGTGATCGCGATCCACGACCCTGCCGAGAGCTCGCTCACCTACGCGTGCGCGGGACATCCGGCGCCAATCGTCGTCGGGCCGGAGCGGCTCGAGCCGGTGCTGGTGGCGTCGTCGCCGCCGGTCGGGCTCGACCTGCGCACGGGCCTGCGCCAGACGACGCTGCCGCTGCGTCCCGGGGCCGTGATCTGCCTCTACACGGACGGCCTCGCCGAGGCGCGCAAGGCGACGCGGATTCTCGGCCGTCCGCGGCTGGGCGACTTCGTCGAGGAGCTGCGCCCGACGGGGACGGCGGCCGACCTGATCGAACGGGTCGCGGCCGAGGCGCGGCTGGTGACAGACGACATGGCGGCGGTGATCGTGCGACCTTCGAGCGTCATCGGTGCGGTGGGCGTCCGGCGCGAGCAGCTCGAAGTCGATCTCGAGGACGCGTCGAGCGGCCTGGCCGAGCGCTTCCTCGCGGCTTGTCAGGTCGGGCCGGCGGAGCGGGCGATGATGGCCGCGACCGCGGGGCGGATGGCGCATGAGCACGGCACAGCCGTCATCGACGTGCGCCTGACGGCGCCGCGGCCGCAAGTGGAGGTGCTGCCGGGGAACGTCGTGAACATCAAGGCGGCGGCTGGGACCGCTGGACTCGCGCCGGGCGCTGGCTCGGCTATCTCCAACTCCTAGAACAACGTTCTAGAAAATTGTTCTAGGCAAAAAGGAGTCAGCCGTTGCCGGCCGGCGGGTCCGGATCGGGGCCGACGCGGACGAGCATCTTGCCGATGTTCTCGCCGCTGAGCAGGCCGACGAAGGCGCTCGGCATGTTCTCGAGGCCGTCAACGATCGTCTCGCGGTAGCGCAGCTCGCCGGAGCGGACCCAGGCACCGACCTCCTCGAGGAACGGCCGCATCAGGTCGCCGTGGTCGAAGACGATGAAGCCGCGGATGCGCAGGCGCCTGACGAGGACGGCGACGAAGTTCTCCGGGCCGGGCTGCGGGCGCTCCTCGTTGTACTGCGAGACGGCGCCGCAGAGGGCGATCCGGCCGAAGGTGCGCATGCGCGCCAGCGCGGCGCTGAGGTGGTCGCCGCCGACGTTGTCGAAGTAGACGTCGATGCCCTTCGGGCAATGCTCGCGCAGCGCCGTCGCGACGTCGTGCTCGCGGTAGTCGAAGGCGGCGTCGAAGCCGAGCTCGCCGGTCAGCCACTCGACTTTCTCGCGCGAGCCGGCGCTGCCGACGACGCGGCAGCCGCGCAGTCGCGCGATCTGGCCGGCGGTGCTGCCGACCGCGCCGGCGGCGGCGGAGACGTAGACCGTCTCGCCCTCCGCAGTCGGGGCGATCTCGGTCAGGCCGGCGTAGGCGGTCAGCCCGGGCATGCCGAGCACGCCGAGCGAGGTCGAGACCGGCGCGAGCTGGGGATCGACGCGGTAGGCGCCGGCTCCGTCGCTGAGCGCGTGCTCACGCCAGCCGCCGAGGTGCTGGACCCAGGCGCCCTCCTCGAACGGGCCGCCGTTGGAGGCGATCACCTGGCCGACGGCGCCGCCGTCGAGCACGGCCCCGACCTCGAAGGGCGGGATGTAGGACTTGACGTCGCGCATGCGCCCGCGCATGTATGGGTCGACCGAGAGGTAGCTGTTGCGGATCAGCACTTGACCGGGGCCGGGCTCGGGGATCGGCGTCTCGGCGAGCTCGAAGTTCGCCTCGGTCGGCTCGCCCTGGGGGCGAGAGGCGAGCCGCAGCTCGCGGGTGGTCGCGCTCATCCGAGCGAGCCTAAGGCTTAGGATCGGTTGATGGCGACCACTGAGCAGGGCTCCGGCACGAGCCTGCACGGAGGGAGGCTCGTCGCGAAGCGCTTGAAGGCGCATGGAGTGACGAAGCTGTTCACCCTCTCCGGCGGGCACATCTTCTCGATCTACGACGGCTGTCGCGAGGAGGGCATTGACATCGTCGACGTCCGCCACGAGCAGTCGGCGGCGTTCGCGGCCGAGGGCTGGGCGAAGGCGACGCGCGAGCCCGGGGTTTGTGCGGTGACGGCCGGACCGGGCGTGACGAATGCGATCAGCCCGATGGGCTCGGCGCAGATGAACCGCTCGCCGATGGTGGTGCTCGGCGGTCGCGCGCCGGCGATGCGCTGGGGAATGGGCTCGCTGCAGGAGATCGACCACCTGCCGTTCGTCGCGCCGCTGACGCGGCTCGCGAAGACGGCCGAGTCGACCGCGGAGATCCCGGGGCTGATCGACGAGGCGCTCGCCGCAGCGGCAGGGCCTCCCGGCGGGCCGGCGTTCCTCGACTTCCCGCTCGACCACGTCTTCATGGAGTCCGACGTCGACGCCGATACGCCGGCGGCCGAGGCGGATCCGATGCTCGTGCCGGTCGCCGAGGGCGTAGAGGAGGCGGCGAAGCTGCTGCGCGGCGCCGAGCGGCCGGTGATCATGGCCGGGACGGGGCTCTACTGGGCGCACGGCGAGCACGCGCTGCGCGCGCTCGCCGAGGAGCTGCGGATCCCGGTGTTCGTGAACGGGCTGGGGCGCGGCTGCATCCCGGCCGACCACGAGCTGGCGTTCTCCCGCGCGCGCGGCCAGGGGCTGAAGGGGTCAGACGTCGCGCTCGTGATCGGCGTGCCGATGGACTTCCGGCTCGGCTTCGGCGAGTCGTTCGGCGAGGAGACGAAGATCGTCGCGATCGACTCGTGCGCTCCCGAGCGCGCGCACCCGCGCGAGGTGGCGGTCGATCTCGTCGGCGGCGTGCCGGCGACGCTCGACGCGCTGCGCTCGGCCGGGGCGGGTGGCCCTGACCGGTCGGGCTGGATCGCCTCGCTGCAGGAGACCGAGAGCGAGAAGCGGGCCGCCGAGCAAGAGGAGCTCAACGACCCGCGCGCGCCGCTGCACCCGCTGCGGCTCTACAACGAGCTCGCACAGGTGCTCGACCGCGACGCGATCGTGATCGGCGACGGCGGTGACTTCGTCTCCTACGCGGGACGCGTGATCGAGACCTACGAGCCGGGCTGCTGGATGGATCCAGGTCCGTTCGGCTGCCTCGGCGCGGGGCCGGGCTATGCGCTGGCGGCCAAGCTCGCGCGGCCCGACCGGCAGGTCTGCCTGCTGCTCGGCGATGGCGCGTTCGGGTTCAGCGGGATGGAGTTCGACACGCTCGTGCGCCATGGGGTGCCGGTCGTTGCCGTGATGGGCAACAACGGCATCTGGGCGCTCGAGAAGCACCCGATGGAGTTCCTCTACGGGTACTCGGTCGCGGCTGACTTGCAGCCGGAGTGCCGCTACGACCAGGTGGTCGAGGCGCTCGGTGGACACGGCGAGCTGGTGCGGACGCCGGACGAGTTGCGCCCCGCGCTGGAGCGGGCGTTCGCGAGCGGGAAGCCGGCGCTGGTGAACGTGCTGACGGATCCGAGCGTGGTGTATCCGCGGCGCTCGAACCTGGCTTAGGACCCCGGAAACAGAACCGCCCGCTTTCGCGGGCGGTTCCTTGACGACCCATTCAGGACGGGCAGGGGTACATGTCTTGAAGGGGCCTGACGATCCGGACGGCGGGAGGCGCCGATATATGCGGCTACGCCCGGATCTATGTACCGAGCCTGTCCGGATTGGCTGGCGGTCCTGCCGCACGGCCGATCCGACCCGGCGATGGAAACTATACGCCTCCCCGGCGAAGTCGTGAGTATAAAATTCGCCCGAGCAATTGGCCATATTGGTATGACCGGTTTGCAGGTGGCTGGCGCGGCGATTTGGCTCTATAGAGCGAGTTTCAGGCACCAGCCATGGTGCCTGATGGGACCACTTCGTCAGGTCTGGTCGATCGCGGCGCCATCGAGGACGTCCGCCTCGCTGACCGTCACTTCATCCAAACCGAACAACCGCATCGACTGAACGAGAATCGCGACTCCCGCCACGATCGTGGGCGCGCGGTCGGGGTGCAGGCCGGTCACGTCGCGGCGCTCCCTGGTGGGCAGTCGCGCGAGTTGAGCGAGGATCCGCTCGGCGGCCGCCAGGGTCAGTCGATAGCCGTCGACGCGCTCGGGGTCGTAGGGGTCGAGCTGCTGGTCGATCGCGGCGAGAGAGGTGGGCGTGCCGGCGACGGCGATGCCGGCTCGGACTTCGTCGCGGAGGCTGGCGGGGACTCCCGCGGCGACGATCTGTCGTGCCTCGGCCGCAAGCGCCTCGAGCTCCTCGCGGCGCGGCGGGTCGCTCGCGAGATGGCGCTCGGTCTGGCGGACGGAGCCGAGCGCGGTGGAGACGTGGAAGCCGGGGTGGTGGCCCGGTCGGCCGGTGACGAACTCGGTGCTGCCGCCGCCGATGTCGATCACGAGGGTCTCGTCCTGGGCGGGGGTGCCGCCGAAGGCGCTGGCTGCCGCCTCGCACGGCCCGGCTCCGGCCGAGGTCGCGCCGAGGAACGTCAGCCGCGCCTCCTCGTCGCCGGTGATCGTGCGGATGTCGAAGCCGAGTTGCTCACGGACGTGGTCTACGAGAGCGGACCCGTTGTCGGCGTCGCGCACAGCACTGGTGGCAACGGCGATCCTGCGCTCGACCTTGGCCGCGTCGGCGATCTCGCGGTAGCGGCCGAGGGCGTCGTAGACGCGCCGCATCGCCTCGGGGGAGAGCCGGCCGCTCGCGTCGACGCCTTCGCCGAGCCGGGTGACCTCCGTGTGGCGCTCGAGCTGGGTCAGGCGGCCGTCCGCGGAGACCTCGGCGACGAGCAGCCGGGTCGAGTTCGTGCCGAGGTCCGCGACGGCGATCCGCATCGCGCCCGAAAGCTACCCGTGGCGCTTGGTCCACGAGACCGGGCGGACTAGGCTCGGCCCATGCCCTCGGGCTCCATCCACCACCAGTGAGCCGCCGGCGAGTCTCCCGGCCGGCGCGGGTCTCGCTGCTCAGCCTCCGTGCTCCGCGGCTATCGGCTGCCTTGTCGCGCGCGCATGCGCGGCTGTATCGAGCCACCGGCGGGCGCTTCCTCCCGCTCTGGTTCGGCGTGCCGGTGGTGGTGATCGAGACCATCGGCCGCCGCAGCGGCAAGCCACGGTCGACGCCGGTGATCTACGCCGAGCACGGCAAGGATCTGCTCGTGCTGGCCTCGAACGGCGGCTCGGACCAAACGCCGGCGTGGTGGCTCAACCTGCGCACGGCGGGACACGGCAGGGTGACGCTGCACGGACGCTCATGGCCCGTGGTCGCCCGCGAGGCGGAGGGCGAGGAGCGGGCCAAGCTCTGGCAGGTCTTCTCACGCGTCTACCCGCCGATCGAGGAGTACCTGACATTCACGGACCGGGAATTCCCCTTGGTGGTGCTCAGCCCGGCCGATCCGCCTGCCTGAGCGGCATGCCGTGCATCGGGTCGCGCCTTTGCGTGCCGTTGACGACCGCCCCCATCTTGCTAGCCTTATAGGCCGCGACGCGGGGTGGAGCAGTCAGGTAGCTCGTCGGGCTCATAACCCGAAGGTCGCAGGTTCGAATCCTGCCCCCGCTATGGCCTTATTGGAGCAACGAGGTCAGTTAGGTCGCTGGTCTTGGTGAAGGCGCTCGATACGAGCACCTTCAGTGTTATTTGGCCCTGATTGCGGTCGATCTCGACGCTGAGGCGGAACGCGTCGTAGACGTTGCGGCGCAGCTCGGGGTCGGCGGTTGCCAGCTTCTTGCCGAGGTCCGGTACCGCGTCGAGGATCTCGCACGCGTCCCCGACGTTCACCGTCCCGTGCGCCCGCTCCTGCAGATCCAGTTGAGCAAGCGCGGTCTCGGCGTCTTGGAGCTCGCCTTTGAGCGCGGTGATGCGCCGGCCGACGAGGGCTGGGTCGACGCCCGCCTCGATGGCTCCGAGCTGACGCTCTAGGCGCTGCTGGATACCGGCGATCTCGTGGTTGAGGACGGGCGTGAAGATCGGTGACATCGGCTGGGGGCACATGCGCCTAACGCTACCCCGGTGTGAAACGATTCCGCGCGGTCTAGAGGACAGGCGCTTATCCACTATTGGAGGGCGCCGTCCTCCTTTCAGGCGGGGGACTCGCACGCATGGCAGAGACGAGAAATAGGGGGACGCGCGAGCGCGGCGGCCCGTCCGTTCGTGGCGACGATCCGCTCGAGGTCCTGCCGCACGCAGAGATCCTTCAACGCCCCGAAAGCGCTACGAGCCCTTGGGTCCTCGGAGTGGCCGATGGCGTCGTCAAGGCGTATGACCTCCGCCACCTCGACGATCGCGAGCGCGAGCGGGCTCGCGCAGAGGCGGCGCTGTCGCTGTCGCTCGGGGACCTGCCCGGCGTGGTCGCCACGCGGTCGGTGGACGAGCGCTCCGGATGGCTGCTCGTCGCGGGCGCGAGCACCGGCCCGTCGCTCCGCGAGCACCTCGACGGCGTTGCCACCGGCTCGGAGCACCGGCTCTCGCCGGAGCGTCATGCCGAGCTAGTTTGCGGCGTGGCCGACACGCTCGACCGGATGCATGAGCGGGGCCTCGTGCACCGGGACGTGGAGCCCGACAACCTGCTCTTCGACATCGATTGCGAGCGGCTGCTGGTATCGGCCATCGACATGGATGCGTCAGCCACCGACGACCGCTTTGTCGCTCCGGAGCGGTTCGAGGGCGAGATCGGGCCCTCGGTCGACCAGTACGCGCTCGGCGTTGCGGCGCTCGACCTCTTCGGTGGCCGGGGGGCTCCAACGCTCACCGCACCTGTGCGCGACGTTCTTCGCCGCGCTACCGCCGCGCGTCCGGCGGAGCGCTACTCATCCATCGGAGCGTTCGGCGACGCCCTCGTCGAGGCGGTCGCTGCCGAGGCCCCGCGCCGTCTCTCCGACCGCCTCGCGGCGACCGGTCCCGCATGGCGGGCCGGATGGGCGCCTGCCGCCCTCACCGCCGTGCTCTGCCTAGCCGTCGTTGCCTCCGATCCGGATGCCATCGCGGGCCTCGACGACCGCATTGCGCTCATCTACCCGCTGATCGCCGCATTCATGATCCCGGTCATCTCCTGGGGTTTCGTCGGACTCCTCGCGAGCCTGCGAGGTAACCGCCGGCGCGCAAGCGTCCCGGCCGCCAACAGCCCCCGCTTCATCGTGGGCGCTACCGTGGCGATTGCGCTGGGCGGCCTCGCCGCCGGGTGGGACCGGACGTCGCTGGGATGGGCGCCCACGCTCGCATACGCGACGCGTGGCGTCCTGGCCCCGACGCCCGCAAACGCCGGAGGCTGGCTTATCCAGCTGGTCGCGTCGGCCGAGCACTGGGCCAGCTCGCGCCCCCGCAAACTCGCCCTGCAGGTTGCAGGGATCGCCGGCATGGCCGCTGCCTTAGCCTTGCCCATAGCCGTCGCGCGAACGCTGGACCGTGAGGACCCACTTCCCGTTCTCACCGACTATGGGCCGGGCATAGCGGTCTGGAACTTCAGGCAGGCGCTCTTCACGCAGAGATACCTGGCCGCCTGCAAGAACGTCCGCTTTCCGAGCGCCGACCGCCAGGCCGCATGCGTCGACTACATGCGGATCGCCGGAGCCGTTCAGCGCAAGGACGCCGTCGCGCGACATTCCGAGGAGACGTTCGGCGGCGCCAGACGACCATCCAAGTTCCGCATGCAGGCACTGCCGCCCTCCGGCGGGCGACCCGTCTGGGATCTCGTCCTCCCGGATGGCCGCTCATTCGGCTCGATGTACGCAGAGGACGCGGCAGGGAACCACTATGTGGTGATGATCTCGCGTCTGGCGCCCGCGCCGGACACGGAGAAGACGGACTCGACCTGGCTCTACGAGGTGACCTCTCGCCCCCGTGGCTGGACGATCGACGCGTTCCGCGCGTGCGATCTGCCGCCTGCCGGAAGCGGGCGGCTCCCGGCGAAGTGCGTGATCTCCGACGAGGCACCGGCAGGCGTCGTCCGCCGGATGGTTGCCCGCGCTAAACAGTCATGACCCAGACCCTCGAGCCCCCGCTCGGCACGCTGCCGCTGAGTGGCCCGATCGCCGACTTCGCCCGCGATGCGGAGGCCCTCGCGCAACCGACCGATCCCCATCGGCCGTGGGTGCTGGCAAAGGGAGATCGCGTCGTCAAGGTCTACGACCTACGCGCCTTTGACGCGATCGAGCGGCGACAGGTTGAGCTGGAGGCGAAAACCGCCCTGGAGGTAAGTGACGTCCCGGGCGTCGTCCCGACCCTGAGCGCTGAGACGCTCGGAGACTGGTTGCTGATCGAGATGTCACGCATGGGCGGCAGCCTGGACGACTACCTGGCGGCAACCCGCTCAGGGACGGCCCTCCGGCTCCCGCGCGAGCGCTGGGCGTCCCTCTTCGCGGACGTGGCAAGCACGCTGGGAGCCCTGCACGCGCGCGGCGTCGTCCACTGCGACATCAAGCCGGCCAACCTGCTCGTCACGCCTGACGGGAGGCGGCTGCTCGTGGCCGACTTCTCCATCGCGTCGAAGCGCCTGGGACGCATCAGGCGCCGCGACTCCGGCGACGGCCAGGTAGCCGGTACGGACCGCTTCATCGCGCCTGAGCGCTTCCGCGGCCGCGTCGGCCCCGCGGTGGACCAGTACGCGCTCGGCATCACCGTCCTCGACACGCTCGGCGACAGCGACGTTGACCGCGGAGTGCGGACGGTCCTCCAGAAGGCGACCGCACAGAGTCCGGAGGACCGGTACGGATCGATCGACGAGCTCGGCGACGACCTCCGCGCCGCGCTCGAGGGGCGCGCCCGCCACGGGGTCTCGGCTCGCCTCGAGCGCGTCTCGCCGGCGTGGCGCTACACCTGGGGACCGGCCGCGATCACTGCCGCCGTCACATACGTCGCGATGGTGATTGCCCGGAAGCCCGACGCGCCGTGGCACGCCGGACTTCTCGACCCGCTCGTGACGGGCGCGGCCGCGGCGGTACTGGTTCGCGTCGTCAGTGAGTTCCACGGCGGCCGCACGCAGCCTCGGGTCGCCATTGCCGGTCGTCCCTGGTTCCCGGTCGCGGTGACAATCGCCCTGCTCGCCCTCATAGCTCCGCTCGCTCAAACGAGCCCGGCGGAGCGGAACAAATTCTTCGCCTACGCCTTCCTAGGCGCGATGGCGATCTGGGCGCGACTCGGCGCAACACCGCCGGACGGCGGGCGCTGGCTGATCCGGGCGGTGCGCCGCTGGGAGAAGGCGCTTCGGGCACACGGCGACCGCGCGCCTCGCCGCTGGGCGCTGCGGCTGAGCTTGGCGGCCACGGTACTCGTGGCCGGCCTGGCGCCCGCAGCGACCGGGCGGCTATGGCCCGCCGATCCCTCCCCGCCACGCACGGCATCCGGGTACGCACTGCTGGGCACCGTCGCCGCGCTGCGTGGCGACCTGCTGGCGGGCCAAGCGCAGGCGGCCTGTAGCCGGGTGGAGACGCCAACCTTCGAGACGCGCGCGAAGGATGCGGTCGATTGCACGAGCTGGGCCGAGCTTGCCCGCGCATGGATCGCGGAGGAGGTCGCCGCCGGAGGTCCCCGTTTCGCGCCCGACGACCTCGACGACGTGGAGGTGCACTATCTCGACGGGTCGAAGGGGCCGGGTGGTCCCTTGTGGAGCCTCCTGGATTCCGACGGATGGTCGGTCGGCAGCATCGTCCGGGCCGGGCAAGGGGACCGCGTGTGGGACGTGATGGTCTACGGGCGGCGCGCGAAGCGCGACGCGCTTGACCAGGTGGACCTCCACTGGAGATACGAGGCGGTTCGCCGCGGCAAGACATGGCGGATCACATCGGTCGATCGGTGTGACTACACCAGCGGCGACAGGGAGTGCGTGCAGTTCACGAATCTCAGGCCGGGGCGGCTCCGGCAGCTGAAGCGCGACGCCGTGCCGCGCTAGCGCGGCCCCAGCAAGTACGGGAACGCCGTCGCCACCGCGTCGGCCGTTGCGTCCCTGCTATTGCCCTTCACGAAGTCCTTGACCTCCGGCAGCGCGCGCAGCCGCTTGAGCCACTCGTACACGGCGGCTCGCTCCAAGCCGAATTCGCTCCCCAGCTCCTCGGCCGTCGGCACTGAGCGATCGCGCGGGTCGGCCCGGCGGCGGGAGAGCAGGAGGCCCGCGAACCGCTCGAGCTCGGGCGGTGCGACGCGCTGTGCTCGCACGGCCTGTGGGGGGCCTTTCTTGTTGGTCGTCCGGCCGCTCGGGGCAACAGCCACGTGCTCGAAGCGGATCACGAACTGATCGGCGAGGCACAGAGTCATGCCGTCGCCGACCGGAACGGCCAGCCCGGCAGGCAGCGGCTGCCATCCTCCCGACTCGTCTCGCTCCCACGTGCCGTTGCTCGAGTCGCAGTCCTCGACGGTCCACTGGCGCCCAGCCGTGCGCAGCACGAGGTGTCGTCGTGACACACCGTCGCTGGCCGGACCGGCGACGCACAGCGTGACGTCCTCACCCGCGCCGATGGTGCCGCCCGGAGGCGGCAACTCGTGGACGCGGTCGTGCCGGCTCTCCCAGGCGAAGGAGCCCTCGCACTGCACCCGTAGCTTCATCCTCCCTACCAAGGCCTCTCCGAAAGCGGTGTCTGCCATGTCCAGACGAAAGTCCATCAAAAAGTTGCGTGCCGGTGGTGAAGTGACACCTGCATGGAAGACGAACGGCCCAACAACTACCTGCGCGAGCGCTTCGAGCTGCTGTTCTATTGCTGGACACGGACTGCCATCCTCGTTCCTCTTACAGCCCAGGCCGTGGAGATGGTAGTTGCCCTGACAGAGGGCCGTCCGGCGAACATCGTCGTATCCATCCGGTAGGTCCCAAGGCTCGAGTCACTTCGAGGATGGCAACGGCCGGACTGGCCGCGCCGTGGGCCTGGGAGGCCGAGGGCCTGTTCGACCTGATCGTTGGACTCGAGGCCGGTGTCTCCTCGGCGAGCGGTGTCTGGCCCGAGGCGACTGCCGTCTGCTGCTGCTAGTGCAGGTGCGTTCGCAGCTGCTCGGCGAGGCGCACCGACGCTTCGATCTCGACCCGCCGAATCGACACGCTCTCGACGTTGATCCCGAGCGGAACACCGAGCGTGCGGCAGTAGGCCATCAGCTCGGTGGCTGTGGTGAGCGCCTGCTCGTAGGAGGCTTCGAGCGGATCGGTGGCGTGGGCGAGGTCGTTCTCGATCCAGCGCGGGACGTCGACGCCCAGCCAGCGCAGGAACTCCAGGGTCTTCATCGACCCGCAGACCGAGAAGGTGAAGACGAACGGCACGGGTGGCACGCCGCGCGCTTGGCACTCGTAGTGGTAGTCGGAGACGAGGTTCTTCGCGGCGTTGATGTCGTAGACGACCTGTGTCACGAAGAATCGGCAGCCTGCCTCCTGCTTGGCGAGCAGGCGCAGGTGCTCGTCCTCGCGCCGGGTGTGGCGCTCGGGGATGGCGACTCCGCCGAGCGACACGGCCGGGTTGGTGTCGCGACGCAGGGCTTGGGCGTCGGCGAGTGACGTCCGACCGGCGGTGGCGCTCGATGGTGCGCCGACCAGCACGGTCATGACCCGTGTTGGGTCTTGGGCCGATAGCCACGAACGAAGCTCAGCGGGCGTGTACTTGCTGACCGCGCGGTAGACGATGACCGGCGCCGGCCAGGCCGCCAGATGCTCGGCGAGGTAGTGGGCCGGGTCCAGCGTCGGCATGAACGGGAACGGGCGCTCGGCCGGGTTGCGCTCGGCCTCGTCGTCGATGTCGTAGAGGATCAGACCGTCCAGATCGAGCGGGAGAAGGCGGGCGATCGTCGTGTCGGCGATGTCCTGCACCTGCTCGCGCTCGGTCGCGAGACGCGGCGGGGTGAGGGCGAACACGAGGAACTCGCCCTGGCCGGCCTCGATGCGACGGATCAGATCCAAGCGCGACAAGGTATTCGGAAGTTCGGGCACGCCAGCGAGGCGAGACTGCGCGCTGGTCGTGGGCGGCCGCGACGAGCGCCTTCCGCTACGACCGTCCTTGTGGGGGGACGGAAGGTCGGCGAGGCGTCACCTGGAGATATGACGAACGGGCTCATGCCGTCAGCGTGTCGCCGCCAGCGGCGGCGTACTGCTCTTCGCTGACGTGCTCGCCCCAGGCGACGGGGCTGCCGGAGTCGTCGTTCTGCTGCATCGCGATATGGACCATCAGGCGATTCGGGGCCGCGCCGTGCCAGTGGTTCTCGCCGGGCTCGAAGAAGACGCGGTCGCCGGGGCGGATCACCTCGACCTGGCCGCCCTCGCGTTGGCAGAGGCCGACGCCCTCGGTGACGAAGATCGTCTGGCCGTGCGGGTGCGTGTGCCATGCGGTGCGCGCGCCCGGGGTGAAGTGAACGAGTGCGGCGGCGAAGGTCGACGTGCCGGCGGGGGCGGCGACGGCGTCGATGTAGACGTCTCCGCTGAACCAGTCGGCCGGTCCCTTCTGCGTGTCGGTGTCGCTACGTGTGATCTGCATGAGGCTCCTTTTTGCGGGGCTGCTCTGAGATGCGAGCGGTTCGTCGAGGCTGCTCCGAGGCAGACAGGTCGAAGTCCTCCACCGCCGCATCGGGCATCCTCGACGAGGAGGTGCGGCGAAGTACATGGCCTATGCGCCGCAGGAAGGCCTCGCGGAGCGGATGGACTATCGAGATGTGGCCGTTACCCGGCGGGATCAAGGGCGACGAGTTGCGCGATCGACCCGGCGCCGGTTGTGCAGCCGAGCGTTGAGGCGCGGCTTTCGGTTGACCCTGCGGGCACGAGCTGGTCGGCGTGCTGGTCAGAGATGTTGTAGGTCGTGCTCGTTGCGAATGTCCAGCGGGCGGTCATGCCGCTCGGCGGGGTCCAGCAGACGTTGGAGTTGATCGCGCCGACGAAGGAGAGAAGGGGTGTGTTGTCGTCCCAGCGGTCGCATCCGCCTTCCCCAACGTCTGCCACGGCGCCGGGAGCGACCCCGCAGCCGTGTCGCTCCCGGTCGGTGAGACGTAGTAGGTCGCAGCGCTCGCAGCGCTGCACAGGCTCATCGCTACGAGCGACCCGACGACGCACGCGCGGATGGCTGCCATTCGAGTCCGCCGATGAGCCACTAATCAGAGCGTCCCACACTCGTCACCTGCGTGAACGGCCGTCGCCAGGGTTTGCGGGGCCGCTGGATGAGGCGGGCCCTGGCAGTGATTCTGGCTTCACTGTCGTGCTGGCTGGCTGCGCCGGCCCAAACGGTACCCGGCAGATCGGCCCATTGCGCGTGGGTGGGCAACAAGAGGGCAACAGCTCGCGCGAAACCGCCCCTTGCGACAGCTTTCACTCGCCCGAGTCCGCGCCGCGTCGCTCGCACGCTGACGCCCAAGACCAGTGCCAGCACGGTTGTGGGCTGCGGCTGATCCGGCGATGATGGCTGGGTGCGCGCTTCGCGATCTGTGCCGTGGGCCGTAGCGGCGGCGACCGCGATGGCCGGCGGGGGTGCGTGCACACTCGACGTGCTCGCGGGTTCCGACGGGCCTGGCGTGTGGATGACCGTCGGAGGGGTGGTCGCGACGCTCGCTTCGACCGCCGTCGGGCTGCTCCTGACCACACGCCGGCGCGAGAACCCGATTGGTTGGCTGTTGCTGGCGAACGGCCTCGTGCTCGCGGCGATGGGCGTAGCCGAGGGCTATGCGGCGTACGCGGTCCTCGCGGAGCCTGGCGCTCTGCCGGGCGGCTCCTGGGCGGTCCTGTTCAACGAGCGTGCCTGGCCGCTGCTCTTCGCGAGTGTGACGGCGATCGCCTGGCTGTTCCCGGACGGGCGGCTGCCGTCGCGCCGCTGGCGGCCGTATGCGCGGATCGGTGCGGCTTCCTTCGCCATTCTGGTCGTCCTGTCGTTCCTCATGGCGGAGCGGTTCAGCGAGCGGTTCGCCCATGTCCGCAGCCCTCTGCCGGAGGTCTCTGAGGCCGCCGTCGGCATGCCGTTCGCGCTGAGTGGACTGGTCGCCCTCGCGAGCCTTGTCGGCGGCGCGCTCGCTGTGCGGTCGCGCCTGCGGCGCACGTCGGGCGTCGAGCGCCTGCAGCTGAAGTGGCTGGCCTACGCGGCGGCGCTGATCCCCGCGGCCGTCGTGACCTGCCTGATCGAGGTCGCCATCGCGGGGGACGACGGCCCGGCGACAGGGATCGCCCTCGTCGTCGCGCTGACCGCGATCCCGGTCGGGGTGGGAGTTGCCGTGATGCGCTACCGGCTCTACGAGATCGACCGGCTGATCAACCGGACGCTCGTCTACGTCGGGCTCAGCGTGGGCCTCGCGATCGCCTTCGCGGGCGTCTCGCTGGCGGTCGGAGTTGCGATCGGATCCGGGTCGACGCTGCCCACCGCTGTGGCGACGCTTGCGGTCGCGCTCCTCTTCGGCCCCTTGCGTGCGCGGGTGCAGCTGCTGGTCGACCGGCGCTTCAACCGTGCGCGCTATGAGGGGCTGCGGACGGTCGAGCGCTACCTCGAGGATCTGCGTGCGGGCCGGGCGGCACCCGAGGCGACCGGCGACATGCTCGCGCGAGCGCTGGGCGATCCGCGGCTCGAGTTGCTCTTCTGGCTGCCGGCCGGCGAGCTGCACGTCGACGCGACGGGCCGGGTCGTCGATCCACCGAGCGGCGGCGACCGCGTCCGCACGCCCGTGCGCCGCGGCCCGTTCCCGCTCGCCACCGTCGTCCACGATCCCGCGCTCGCCGAGCGCCCCGACCTCCTCGACAGCGTCATCGAGGCGGCGGGCTTGGCGATCGAGATCGCCCGGCTGCGCGTCGAGGTCAGGCGCCAGCTCGCCGAGGTCGAGGAGTCGCGGGCGCGGATCGTCACTGCCGGCTATGAGGAGCGGCGACGCCTCGAGCGCGACCTGCACGACGGCGCGCAGCAGCGGTTGGTGTCGATCGGCTTGGCGCTGCGCCATCTTCAGGGGCAGCTGCCGGCGGCCAGTGCCGAGGCCGGCGCCATCGACGCGACCGTCTCCGAGCTGTCGCGCGCGATCGAGGAGCTGCGCGAGCTCGCGCGTGGCGTGCGCCCTGCCGGTCTCGACGACGGGCTGGGACCGGCGCTGCGCGGGCTTGCTTCGCGCTCGCGGTTGCGGGCGAGCGTCGAGGCGACGGACGACCGCTTCGAGGATCGCGTCGAGACCGCCGCCTACTTCGTCGCGAGCGAGGCGCTGGCGAATGCCGCCAAGCACGCGAGCGCGTCGACTGTTGCGGTCTCGGCGGCGCGCGAGAACGGCAGCTTGGTCGTGTCGGTGCGTGACGACGGGATCGGGGGCGCTGTTCCCGGGCTCGGCTCGGGACTCGCGGGCATCACGGATCGCATCGCCGCCCTCGGTGGAAGTGTCACCGTGACGAGTCCCGAGGGCGAGGGCACGGTCGTGCGCGCGGAGCTGCCATGCGGATCGTGATCGCCGAGGACCAGGCGCTGCTGCGCGAGGGCCTCCGCCGGCTGTTCGAGGATGCGGGGCACGAGCTGATCGCGGCGGTCGAGAACGCCGACCGGCTGCGCGCTGCGGTCAGCGAGCACGAGCCCGACCTCGCTGTCGTCGACGTGCGCATGCCCCCGACCTTCACCGACGAGGGCATCCGGGCGGCCCGCTGGATTCGCGAAGCGCACCCCCGCGTCGGGGTGCTCGTCCTCTCGCAGCACGTCGAGGCGGCGGGGGCCGTCGGGCTGGTCTCGCACGGGGGTTTCGGCTACCTGCTCAAGGATCGCGTGCTGGACGTGGCCGACTTCCTCGAGGCCGCCGAGCGCGTGGCGAAGGGCGGCTCCGCCCTCGATCCGCAGGTGGTCGCGTCACTGGTCGGAGGGGAGTCGGCGGATGCCCTCGCCGTACTGACCGGCCGGGAGCGTGAGGTGCTGTCGCTGATGGCGGAGGGACTCACCAACAATGCGATCGCGCGGCGGCTGGTGCTCACTGAGCGTACCGTCGAGGGACACGTACGCAGCGTGCTGATGAAGCTCGACCTACCGGCGAGCGACGGCGCGCACCGCCGCGTGCTGGCGGTGATCGCCTACCTGCGCGCCGGCGAGCTCAAGCGCTAGCACTTGGCTCACGAGACGTGGTGACGCGGGCCCAGGTCCGGTGGCGCCCACGATGTGTGGCGCCCCGCGCGGACCTAGGTTCGAGTCGTCCACCAACTCGTCCCAAGGAGTCACCATGGAGAGCACCGCCAACCGCCCCGCTGTCGACGTCGCCCCACAGGAGGCTCGGCCGGGCCTCGCGTTCGTGCTGGCGCTGCTGGCAGTCCCCGGCTCGACCGTCGCCTGGGAGCTGCCGGCCGGCGGCTTCTGGATCGGCCTGCCGCTGGCCGTCGCCGCGATCGTCCTCGGCGTGCGTGCCCGTCGCGAGCTCGGCGGCTCCAAGCTGGCGACCGCCGCCATCGTGATCGCGGGCCTGATGATCGCCCAGATGGCGATCTGGACGATCGTGTCGATCGCGAGCTAGGCGACGATGCCTCGATCGCGCGGAGATGCCGATACTTCACCGGTGCGCGAGTGGCCACCGATCGACGAGCCCGAGCTGCTCGCGCGGCTCGCTCTCGACGACGAGGGGTTCTACGCGGCGGCGCGCAGGATCTCGGAGATGTGGGGCAAGCGCGAGTACACGCCGGCGTTGCTCGAGCGGGCGCTCGGCTATCCCTGGGAGCGGCCCACCGGGTCGTATCTGCTGCGCGGGGATCGGGTCGACCTGCTGAGCGACGCCGACGCGAGTGAGCGCGAGTCGATCGTCGAGACCTTCACGAAGGACCGGCACCCGATTCTCTCCTTCGGCGGCAACGGCGCGCCGGAGTGGCTGACGACGAAGTTCGCCCACTTCTGGGAGGAGGAGAACAAGGAGGTGCTGGTGCTCACCGGCGAGCTGCACGACGTCGACGTCGGCGCGTCGGCTTCGGTGAGTCCGCTGGGCTACATGCCGGGCACCCTCTTTGCAAGCCCAGGAACCGCAGTACGGGCGGCGATGGTCTGGTGCACCACGGCGCAGCTGACCCAGCTCACCTGGTCGGAGGTGCCCTACCAGCTGGGCCGTCTGGAGGACGCGCTCTTCGTCATGGACGACGCCGACGTCGAGGTCGAGCAGGTCTTCGCCTACGTCTCGCGGTTCGGCGCCTTCTGCGTCGACGGGCAGCCGATCGCGCTGGCCGCGGTACCGGCGAAGAACCGCACCGCAAGGGCGCTGACGCAGGAGGATCTGCTGGACCTGGTCGCACCGCGGCTGCTCGGGCGCGCGGCAGGAGCCGAGGAGCTCGTGCGCGCGACCTGGGAGGACATGGCCGCCGTGACCGCCCGCGCTTCGAAGATCCTCTGGCCGTGCTCCCAGCCACTGCAAGCACACTGGACCCCGTTCCCGGCAAGCGCCTGACGCGACGCGGCCAGGTTCACAGGCTGCGTCCGCCACCCGGAAGCCGCTCTGAGCCGTGAGTGTTTGCGTTTCACTTGAGGGTGTCCTACTGTTGCGCCAGCAGCGACATCGGAGGGATGTCGCGTTACTGAGGGGGGAAGTATGCGGTTGCCGGTAGATCGCAGGTCGAATGCTGCACCCGGCCAGGCGATCGATCACCGCGGCTATGGCAGGTCATGGAGCTCGATTGCGGCTATGGTCGCGGTTCTGGCACTGTTGATTGCGTCGAGTGCTGCGGACGCGGCCTCAAAACGCCCGCGCTACGACGACCTTCCGCTACCTGGTGGAGCAACGACGCAGGCCTCGCCGGTATGCAGCGGGGATGAAGAAGTCCAGTACTCATTCATTAACTCCACGTCGGACCTGGCGACGGACACGCAGCAGCAGTCAGTAGAGGCGGGGATGGATCTATGGGCGCGTGTGGCGGACGTGACTTTCGAAGAGACCGCGGCCTTCGTTGCAGATAGTTGGATCTCATGGCGGACTGGCGACCATGGCGACGGCTCGTCCTTCGATGGTGTGGGCGGTGTTCTGGCTCATGCGTTCTATCCCTGTGGAGGTGGTCCTGAGAGCGACGTGCATTTCGACGACGCGGAGACGTGGACCGACGTAACTCGCTCAACGTCCGCAAATCCTCGAGACCTGGTCACGGTCGCTGCCCACGAGTTCGGGCATGCCATCGGCTTGGATCACACCTCCGATTCGGGGGCGCTGTTGCAGCCGTACTACAGTGGTAGCCACCGATTCCTAGGCTGGGACGACATCATCGGTGTGCAGTCCCTCTACGGTCGCGAGAACGGCACATACCACCTCAGGAACTCGCTGTCGGGCGGCGGTCCCGATAGCAGCTTCCTCTTTCAGAACCTCAACGACAAACCGCTAGTCGGCGACTGGAACGGCGATGGCGTAGACACCACAGGCGTCTACCGTCCAAGCAACCAGACGTTCTACCTCCGTAACAGCAACTCTACAGGGGGAGCCAACTACACCTTCGTCTTCGGGAGCGGCGCAAACGGAGCGGGCAGCGCCGGCGACCGACCGGTCGTGGGCGACTGGAATGGAGATGGCGTCGACACCATCGGTGTCTACCGTCCGAGTAACGGTGCCTACTACCTGAGGAACACGAACTCGGCTGGCGCGCCGTACACCGTCTTCGGGTTCGGCAACACGGAGGACCTCCCAGTCGCCGGAGACTGGAACGAGGACGGGACCGATTCGGTGGGCATCTATCGGCCGAGTACTGGTGTCTTCCATCTGAAGAACGCCAACAACGGCACGCCCCCGGTCGATTACGCCATTCCGTTTGGGAACTCCGGTACCGACGACCTTCCTGTAGTAGGCGATTGGAACAACAGCGGCACCGACACGCCCGGTATCTATCGACTCAGCGAGGGTCGCTTCTACCTCGGTGACAGCCTGGTTCAGGCACCACCCGAGCACTTCTTCTACTACGGCACGAACGCAGCCGGGCAGAAGGTTGCAAACCGGCTTCCGGTGAGCGGCGACTTCGATGGAAACGGCAGTTCGACGGTGGGTCTCTACCAGAACTAGGAAGCCTGAGGCGGCCCTGGTGACCCAGGGCCGCCTACCGGCGAGTCCGCTTGCCCGGGCTGCTTTGGCAACGAAGCGGTCTACCGCTCCCCGGTCGTAGATGGGCCACGCTCGGTGAGATTCATAGTCCCACGAGGACGAACGTGGCGAGCCCCAGGACGAGCAGCAGCGTCGTTGTCGTCGTCCTCGCTCGATCTTGCTGTCGCAACAGTCCCACGGTCGTGTCGACGTCCGGTCGGATCGTCCCCACGAGCCAGATCACGCCGACGCAAGCTGTTCGCACGAACCCGTAGGCAGCCCAGATCCCCGCACCGATCACCGGGCTGGCGAGGAGGAAGCATCCCGCTGGGATCGCATACCAGAGCCAGAAGCCAATTCGGCTCGTCGCGCCCACTCCCAGCGTGGCGCCGTTGAGCACAGGCCAGATCACCGGACCTAGCTGGACCCACTCCTTCGGAGTCTCGCGGTCGCACTGGAGCGGTCGATGGCCGCGGCCGGCGATTCCTGCAAGGCCAATGCCGATGGCCGCCAGAGAGAGGACGGTTCCCATCGAGGCTCGAGCGGAATCGGAGAAGGTACTGCCGAGCAGGCCAATCGTGGCGCCCGCGACGGCGCCGCCGCCCAACCCGGCAAGAACGTAGGTCGTGAAGACTGTCAGTGCTGTGGCAGTTGACTTGCCTCGACGAACCGCCGAGTGAGCGATCCCGTAGATCGCATTAGGTCCTCATGGCAGCGTTTGCTGGACGAGTGCCACCGCAATGGCGACGAGAGCGATGAGGACGCCCAGCACATCTAACTGCCACGTAGCCGGATTGGGGTCGGTCATGGAGACTTCAGCACGGACTGCCGACGGTCTCGTTGCACGTACAGGGTTCCCATAGGCCGTTGGTCATTTGATACTCGTAGTCGCAACAGACATACGCCGTTCCGCCACTGCAGGTGCACCAACAGTGTCCGTTTGCCCCGGCGCCGGGGCAGATCCCCGTTTGCGCTACGCAGCCCGGACACGCACCAGTACTGGTATTGCAGGATGGGCACTGCGACGCCCCACCGCACGGCGATGTCAAACATCCACTGCAGTCGCCGCGAGCGTTGTCGGAGGAGGCGATCACATAGCTGAACAGGGCCGCTCCGAGGCCGCGTAGCAAGCGACTGCGCCCAAATGGAATATCCCCGTCGAGCTGAAGGAATGGGTTATCCGGCATTCTGCACCTCGAGCGCCTGAGTCAAAGGGCGTGCGGTTCCGACTGTCCTGGGCGCCGCGCCGAGAAGGGAGCGGAGGTGGTCCGCCCCTCGCAGTACGGCCTTGTCGACGATCTGCCGACGCTCGATCAAGAACAGGAAGGGCGTGGTCTGTAGGTCGAGCGCCGAGTACGCAGCGTCTGCCTTCTCGCCGGCTATCGCGCGTACGCCGACAGGAAGAGCCTCGGCGAGCGGCATTGCGTGGACCGGGTCGCCCTCGATGATCGCCACTACCGCCTGCTCGAGGTCGATTGCGCCGAGGTTCTGAGCCAGCTCTCGGCAAGGTGCACAAGAGGCACCCAACACCAGAATCGCGCCGCTCGAGTCAGGTAGCAGGCTGGCGACCTGCTGGGGTAGCCGGCGTCCCACGGTCAAGCCGTCCAGGGAGTAGTCCGGATCGACTAGCTTGGAGAGCAGCGCTACCTGGCGTACCACTACGGCCGCCAGGACCGACAGGGCACCCAGCCAAGCTGACATGACCACGATGACCAGGGTGGTCGTCATGCGGCGGCCGTTCCCGGCAGTGGAAGCCTCGCTAGCTGACGGGCGCGTGAGAGCAGTACGCCCGTGGCCAGCAGCCCAGCGCCTCCACACCAGCTCAAGGCCAGCTCTCCTATCGGGAGCGGCGGGCTAGCGGGTGTGGTTGCGAAGCCAACGGCGGCAACCAGCACGAGCATGCAGCTCCGGATGAGCGTCCAGGACGTGAGAGGCGCGCTGTCGTCTCCAAAGCATGCGCAGGCGAAGCTCTTCCCCGCGCGAAGGGCGAGCATGATCAGCAACGAGAAAGCGAGGAGGGTCAGGGTCGCGATCCCGGCGGCAACGCCTACTGCCTCCGACGACACCGCAGGGGCGGTGAGCAGCATTCCGGCTATGCCAAGCTCGCCGAGCGCCGCCGCCTTGGCGACGCGTATGCGCGGCTGGCGTGTGATCCCGAACTCGGCTATGGCAAACGCGCTGATCCACGGTGACCGCGCCTTGGCGGTCCCGCTCCACAGGAAGACGACGCCGATCATCGCTATCAGCGTCGGGTGTAGCGCGCTTTTCGAGAGTGCAAGTCCTGCGGACTCGATCAGCTCGATCGTCTCCTCGATCCCGTTCATCGAAGGGCCAGTGGGTCGCCTGCGAGGGGGAACGCCCGAACACCTACCGTGGCCGCCGTCATTACGTCGGTGATCTGGTTGACCGGTCCTCTCGCAACGATTGCATCGCCTTTTGCTATCTCTCCGAGAGGGCGCTCCTCTAGGCGATCGAGGGTACCTATGTTGCAGAAGCCCGCGCGTGGGACAGTGTTCGGAGTGAGGATGATCTCGCCTCCGCCGGTCTTGAGCCGTTCACCATTGCGCGAGTAGACGGTTCCGGTCCGCTCGCGATAGAGGGGAGCGACACCAACAGCGGTGAAATGGTCTCCGGTTCGCTTGCCCAAGAGAACCGCCTCGTCTCCAGGTCGGAAAGAGGTGAGTGAACTCGAGCCCTCCTTCGAGACGTGCGCGTTGGGTGCCAGGTCAACAGTGACCCGGCGAGCGGAGAGCGGTTTGATCACCAAACTGCGGTCCCCTCCCGAGACAACCTGTCCTATGAGGACCGAGTCCTTGGGAGCTCCCTGCTGGCCTCGCTCCACCAGCCCTCGCGGATTGAGCGCTGCCAGGGGCCTTTGGCCGGACGCTGCATCGTCCAGACCGGTGAGAAGCTTGCCGCTGGCCGCCACTGCGGCAATGGCCCCTGCGTCCCGTATGAACCTCCGCCGGTCGATCCCGGCGGCCCCTCCATGATCCCGATTCGCTCCCATCGACCCTCCCTCGATGTGGGGGCGGAAGATACCCGATCGAGGGGGCGCAGTCAATAGAAACTACGCTGGTTCGCAAAGGCGAAATGGCGTAGCTCGATACGTGTCAGGCGGAGCTCATGCTCACCCCTCTATCTCCGTGTGTCCGACGTCGTCGCGCATTCGCCGACGCGGCGGGCGGCTCCGGGACGGGCCCGGCTACGTCGCCGCTTGCGCCGGCGCCGGGCGCTCCTCGACCTGATCCCCAGGCCCCTGGTTCTGGTCCCACCACGCGTTGATCGCCTCGATCGCGGGGCGCATGATCAGGTTCTTCTGGAAGTTCTCGGTGTCGTTGACGTCCGGCAGCGGCTCGCTCGGCACGTCGACGTCGAGGAGCTCGCAGAGTGGCTCCCAGCCGTCCTTGGGGTTCCAGACCAGCAGGCGGTCGGAGGGGACCGTGTCGATGACCTCCTGGTTCCAGCGCTCCATGCCGGCGGCCATCTCCTCGCGGTCGCCGCCGCTGCCGACCATGATGTCCGCCTTGGTCCACATGTCGTTGAGGAGGTCGAGCCAGGAGGCGTAGAGCGGGTCGACCTTGGACTGAGCCATGGCCAGGTGGTGCATGAGGGTGTCGCCGAACCAGATCTGGGCGATCGTGTTGTGCATGCTCTCGACCCAGCTCTCGGCGGAGCGGACGCTCAGCAGCACCTTGGCGTCGGGGTAGACATCCATCAGCTCGCGCCAGTGGTACGAACCGGGCCAGTCGACGATCGACTCCTTGCCGGCGAAGAGCTCGTCCCAGTCGCCGTTGCCCTCGAACGCCTTGCGCCACTGCGGGATGCTGGCGGCGGGGTCGGCCATCATGTCGCGCATGTGGTAGCAGGGCAGCCCGAGCATCTCGAGCGCGATCATCTGGGTCGTCGTTGCGGTGCGGGGCAGGCCAGCTCCGATAAGCCTCATGCGTTGCCTCCTAGTGAAGGGGAAGGTGTCGCATCCTATGGCGCCAGGGCCCTCACGCGTATGTCGTCGTGCCCCGGCCTCGGGTCAGTCGGCCCACCAGTCGCGCTGGCCATCCACGTCATCGCGCGGAGCGTCGCCGAGATTCGGCGCGCCGATGACGAGTATCTCGAGGCCCTCCGGCCCGGCCTCGTAGCCTCGCCACGTACCGGGCGGAACGCGCACGACGTCCCACTTCTTGACCTCGACGATCTCGTCGTCGAGCTTCATCCGCCCGCTCCCGCCCACGACCACGAACACCTCCTCCTGCTCCTTGTGCGTGTGGCCGTACGGGAACCGGTAGTCGGGCGGGATGCGCTGATAGCTCAGGCCGGACTGCTCGAGCTCGAGCACCTGAC
The DNA here is from genome assembly GCA_035630335.1 of Thermoleophilaceae bacterium. Lineage (GTDB taxonomy): Bacteria > Actinomycetota > Thermoleophilia > Solirubrobacterales > Thermoleophilaceae > JAAYBF01. The sequence continues at coordinate 36,153 of DASQKV010000049.1, forward strand.
TCGCGAGCCGGAACTCCAGGTCCGGCGCGCCGTCGAAGTTGGACCCGACGTCCGCCACATCCTCTCTGAGGTTCCGCAGCGTGAACGGCATGGCCGCGATTGTACGGTCAGGCTTCATGCCGCCGCGCGGAAATGAAAAACCCCGGCTATGCCGGGGTTTCTCAATCATGCGCCGAAGAGGACTCGAACCTCCACGGGGGAATCCCCCCACAAGGCCCTCAACCTTGCGCGTCTACCAATTCCGCCACCGGCGCAGGGCGATCGCCAGTATAGGCCGCACTGCTGCGCTGTCTTGACTTCCGTCCGACGGGTCGCTTAGCTTGTGCGAACAGATGTTCGCCCCACTCGAAACGCCACCCCCCGTCAAGGAGCCTGCGCCATGGATCTCGATCTGACCAAGCGCCAGCAGGAGATCTTCGACTTCATCAAGCGCCACTCGGCGAAGTACGGCTACCCGCCCACCGTGCGCGACATCGGCGCGGCCGTCGGGCTCGCCTCCTCCTCGACCGTGCATGCGCACCTGGCCAACCTCGAGAAGCTCGGCCTGCTGCGGCGCGACCCGTCCAAGCCGCGGGCGATCGAGCTGCTCGACCGCGCACTCGAGCAGGTCAAGTCGGTCGTCCGGCCTGACGGGCTGCCCCTCGTCGGCCAGGTGGCGGCCGGCTCGCCGGTGCTCGCCGAGGAGAACATCGAGGAGTACGTGCAGGTGCCGGAGCTGGCCGGCGGTGACGATGGCGAGTTCCTCCTCAACATCACCGGCGACTCGATGGTCAACGTCGGCATCCACGATGGCGACCACGTGGTGGTGCGCTCCCAGGACACGGCGACCGACGGCGACATCGTCGTGGCCCTGGTCGGCGAGTCAGAGGCCACGGTCAAGCGCTTCTTCAAGGAATCCGATCACGTGAGGCTCCAGCCGGAGAACGACTCCCTGGAG
>DASQKV010000050.1:0-58724 GCA_035630335.1 Thermoleophilaceae bacterium
CACCCACCCCTCCACCCGCTCGGGTTGGCTGCGCCAGGACCTGGTCCAGCGTGTCGAGCAGGCCGCCCGGCGGCCGGTCGAGCACGTGGTCGTGGACCTGGACGCCGACAAGGACAGCGCCACCCGCACGCTGGTGGTGGCCAACCAGACCGTGGGCGGCCAGGCACTGATCGATCAGCTCAAGGCCCTGAACGAGGAGGGCCCGCACCGCTTCGTGGTCATCTCGCCCCAGTCGGGTGAGGGCGACGAGCAGGCCGCCGACCGCCTGGCGCGCGCGCTGGAGCGGCTGGAGTCGGAGGGCATCAAGGCCATCGGCCAGGTGACCCACCCCGACCCCTACACCGCGATCCACAACGCGCTGGACTTCTACGGCATCGACGAGGTCGTGATCTCCACGTTCTCCGAGATGCAGTCGGGCTGGCTGCGCTCCGACCTGGTCGGCCGCGTGCGCAACTCGACCTCCAAGCCCGTCCACCACGTGGTGTCCGAGGACGCCACCGACGCGCAGGAGGCCAGCGCCTGATGGAGTCCGCCTCCGTCGCCCTGGGCGGCCACACCGACGACCACGACCACCACGGCCCGCCGGAGGCCAACCAGAGCTCCCGCGTGGACGCCACCACGCTCGGGATGCTGCTCTTCATCATCTCCGAGATCATGCTCTTCGGAGCGTTCTTCACGGCCTACTTCTTCATCCGGGTCGTGAACGGCGACGCGTGGCCGGCGGAGGGCATGGAGCTGCCCAAGCTGATCGCCGGCGTGAACACGGCCATCCTGATCTCCTCCAGCTTCACCATGCACTGGGCGCTGGAGGGTGCGCGCAACGAGAACCGGCGCGCGCTCAAGGCCGGCATGCTCACCACGCTGCTGCTGGGCCTGACCTTCCTGTGCATCCAGATCAACGAGTACGTGCACGTGGGCTTCGCCATCGGCGAGAACGCCCAGACCACCATCTTCTACGGGCTGACCGGCCTACACGGCGCCCACGTGTTCGTGGGCCTGACGCTGCTGGCGTTCGCCACCGTCCGTTCCTTCCGGGGCCACTTCTCGAGCAAGGAGCACATGGGCGTCGAGATCCCCGGCATCTACTGGCACTTCGTCGACGTGATGTGGATCGTGGTCTACACCACGATCTACATCCTCTAGCCGTGCTCAACCCGTTCGGCTCGGAGCAGGACGCGTTCCGCTTCCTGCTCTACGTCGGCGGGTTCGCACTGGCTCTGGTGCTGATCGTCGTCGTCGTGCGGGCGCTCTGAGCGGTCTCAGCAACGACCTGGAGCTGGCCGAGCGGCTGGCGCGCGACGCCGGAGCGCTGCTGCTGGAGCGCTACGAGCGCGAGCCGAGCGGGCTCGCCAGCAAGTCGAGCAGGACCGACATGGTCTCAGACGCCGACCGCGACGCCGAGCGGCTGATCCGCGAGCTGCTCGCACGCGAGCGCCCAGACGACGGCTTGCTCGGCGAGGAGGGATCGGACGTCGAGGCCTCGAACGGGCGCCGCTGGGTCGTCGATCCACTCGACGGGACGACGAACTACCTCTACCGCTTCCCCGCCTGGGTGGTGAGCGTCGCGCTCGAGGATGGCGACGGAACGGCCGTCGGCGTGGTCCACGACCCGTTGCGCGGCGAGACCTTCACGGCGCTGCGCGGCGGCGGCGCCCGCCTCGACGGCGACCCGATCGCCGTCAGCGGCGCCGAGCGGCTCGAGAGCGCGCTGATCGGGACCGGCTTCGGCTACGACGCCGACCGCCGCGCCCGGCAGGCCGAGCTGCTCGCGACGCTGCTCCCGCGCGTGCGCGACATCCGCCGTGCCGGCGCCGCCGCGCTCGATCTCTGCATGGTCGCCTGCGGACGGCTCGACGGCTACTACGAGCGCGGACTGCATGCGTGGGACTGGGCGGCCGGCTCCCTGATCGCGGCAGAGGCCGGGGCTTCGGTCCTCCCGCTGCCGGGCGAGCCGTTCGGGCTCGTCGTAGCCTCCCCCGCGATCGCCGACGAGCTCGCTGCGCTCGCTGGATGATCTCGGGAGGACCCCTGGGGGCTCACGCCCCCAGACCCCCGCGACACCTGGCCGGGTGAGGGGCCTCCAGTGCTCCCGGAAGCTGTCGATAGCGTCGGCCGGGCCTTGTTCTTGCGGTAGTACTCCGCGGCGAAGTAGCTGCCGATCACGAAGCCGACGGCCAGCAGCTGGGCGCCGAGCGTCTCCCAGGTCGGGTGGATGCCGAGCCAGGTGCCCATCCAGAGCGGGAAGTCGATGTCGAGGCTGTGGACGGGGAGCCAGCCGACGCCCTGCATCGAGCGGGCGGTGTTGCCGGTCATCACGAACAGCACGAAGGCGATCAGCACGCCGGTGACGACCAGCATCCGCTTGTAGGGCAGCTTTTGCTCGAGCTTGAAGGTGGCCAGCCCGACCAGCGCCGTGCCGGCGAGGCCGAGCGCCACGCCGGCGACCACAACCGCCGTGCCGGACGCGAGCTGCAGCGCCTGGAGGAAGAGCACGGTCTCCATCCCCTCGCGGAAGACGCTCGTGAAGCCGAGCACGTAGAGGCCGGCGACGGTCGCGCTGCCCGCCGCAGATCCGGCGGCGACCGCCCCGGTCAGCTCCTTGCCGCGCTTGCGGTGCCCGGCGATCCACTCCGTCCAATAGACCTTGTGGAAGAACCAGTTCAGCACCAGCAGCAGTACCGCCACGGCCAACAGCCCGACCACCGCCTCGACCTTCTCGCCGTAGCGCTGGAGCGAGCCGAGCACCGCTACGGCGCCGACGTAGCCCAGCACGCTCGCCGGCAGCGCGAGCAGCGCGCCGCGGTAGATCGGCCGCCGCAGCTCGCGCCGCGCGCCGATCATGCTCGCGGTGATCGCGGCGATGATCAGGATCGCCTCGAGGCCCTCGCGGAAGACGATCAAAGCCGCGTTGACGATCGTCGTGGTCGCGCTCGCGCCCTCCCCCGTCTTCGCGCGCGCCTCGTCGAGCGCGTCGCTGAGCTCGAGCGTCGACTCGCGCACCTCGCTCGTCGGCGCGCGCGACGAGATCTGGGCGGCGAGCCCCTCGTGGTCGCGGGCGCCGTACCAGAACAGGCCCTCGACGTCGACGACCAGCCCGGGGTCGAAGGCGCGCAGCTCCGGCTCGGGACCGAACTCGAAGAACGCGTAGGCCGACAGCCGTGCCTGCTCGGCCTGGTCCCACTCGCCGGCGTTGGCGGCGGCGACGAGCTGGTCGACGCTGATCTCGACGAGGTCGTAGTCGACCTCGCTGCCGCCGTCCTTCCAGTCGTCGGGGAAGAGCCCGTCGAGTCGGTCGGAGATACGCTCGTGGACCGCCTCGACGTCGTCCTCCGGCACGACCGCTACGCGCTCGTGGGCGTCCTCAACGAAGCCGGCGAGGCGGTCGAGGTCACGCTGGACGGCCGCGACGGCCTTCGGATCGCGCGCCGCCAGGACGGACTGGAGGTCGGCGAACGCCTGCTCGACCCCCTCCTGGAACGCGACCGCCTCCTGAAGCTCGAACGGGATCGTCACGCGGCCGTCCTCGGTGCCGTCGCGGTACTCGATCGGGATCAGGTCGAGGAAGCGGACGAGCTGGCCGGCCCGGCGCGCCTGCTCCTCGTCGGTGAACGGTGCCGCGGTGAATCCCTGGAGGTCGCGCTCGATCCGCTGCCGGGCGGCCACGAAGGCGCCGACGCGGTTCGCGGCCGCGGCGCGAGCGAGTGCCGCGAAGTCCTCTGACGTGGCGCGAGCCGCGGCGGGGCCGCGCTGGTCGCGGTACTCGGGCGCCAGGATCGACCAGTAGCCAGCGGCCAGCGCCGCCGCCTCGGCGAAGCGCGGCGCGAAACCGCGCTCGCCGGCCTCGGCGGCGGCGTCGAGGTTGGTCGCGAGCCGCGACTGGTAGGCGTCGAGCAGGTCCTTGCGCACCGCCAGCGCCGCGTCGGCGGGCTCCTCGTCGCCGGCGTGGAGGGCCAGCAGGGCGGCCGTCGCGTCGACGCCCGGGCGGGTGAAGCGGGTGCTCTGGCGGAAGTCGCGCACCAGCAGCCAGGCACGCGCCTGGCGGGTGTCGCCTCGCTCGGTTGCGTCGACCGCGACGGCGAACGCGCCGCGTCGCAGGGCGGCGACGGCGTGCCCGCGCGCCGCCGCCAGCCCACTTTCGTCGCCAGTGCTCAGCGCGCGCTCCGCCGCGCGCAGCGCGCCGCGCAGCTCGCGTAGGGCCGCCGGAGCGACCCGTGCCAGGTCGCGCTCGAATCGACCGCTGACATGTCGCTGTGCCGCGGCCAGCGCGTCGCCGGAGCGCTCGTCGAGCAACAGCTTCGTCTGGGCGTCGAACAGGTCGGCGCGGATCGCGTCCGCCGCCTGCCACGGCGCGACGCGTTGCGGGGCCGAGACCGGCGCCTCGACCCCCGCGCCGGCGTCTGGCGCGGCGCGCTCGCCCGGGGCGGCGGACGCTGCCGGCGGCGCGGCGGCGGCGAGCAGGGTCAGCGCGACCGCCAAGGCCGCGCGCCGACTCCCGGCTCGCCCTCCGCGCCGCACCCGCCCTAGCTCTCCTGCAACTCGATCCCGAGCCGCTGCGCCGACTGCGTCACCTGGCCGGCGATCGCCTCGGCACGCGCCTGGGCCTCGCTGCCGAGCTGGTCGGCCTGCTTCGGCGTGAACCGCTCGCCCTTGCGCTCACGATCGCGCAGGTCGGCGGCGAACGCCAGCAGGTCGTCGAGCTCGCGCCGCGTCTGCCGCGCCTGTGCCGGGCTCTCGGCCGCGATCCGCGGCTGGATCTCGGCGTAGGTGAACGCGATTCCCTCGAGGATGTCGGCGATGTCCGAGAGCCGCGAGGTGGCGACGAAGCTCTGCTCCTTCCGATCGCCTTTGCCGGCCACGAACGCCGTATTGCGCCACTGGCCGAAGTACTCGCTCATCGTCGGCGTCATCACGACGATCGACGTCAGGGCGTCGGACGGCGTCGGCTCGAACTCGCGTGCGTCGCGATCGAGAGCACGCGTCTGGTCGCCGAACTCGTCCGTCGCGGCGTCGAAGATCGCGGCGTCCGGCAGCCCCTCGCCGAACTCGACCTCGCCGTCGCAGTCGACGTCCGGCTTCACGCCCTTGGCGGTCAGCTCGTCGTTGGTTCCCCACAGCGAGGTCTCGAGCAGGAAGAAGAGGTTCCCGGGCTGGCGCAGCTTGCGCCCGTCCGCGAGATCGAGGCTGAACGAGACGGCGCTCTCGGGATCGGAGGCGTCCGAGCCGGCGTCGATGTCGACGTCGTAGTGGGCAAGTCGCGGCACGCCCGCGACGATGCCCTCCATCTCCTCGTAGGCCGGGTTGGCGGCGACGAAGACGTCCTTTGCATCGCCGAGCAGGCGCTTGACGTTGCCGCACTCCTGCTCGAGCAGCTTGGCGTAGTCGAAGTCGACCGACTCGGCAAGCTCGAAGTACTCATCGCCGATCGCGCGCATCCGGCTGGCCTGCTCGGAGAGCTCACGGCTGTGGTCGGTCAGGTATCCCTTGACCGCGCCCAGCTGGCCGGCATCGGACGAGGCCTCGGTCGTCGACGAATCATCGTCTCCTCCACAACCGACGCCTACCGCGCCCACGACCACGACAACCACAACAGCCAGCAACCGACCCATCGAGCCTCCCTTCGACACCCATTAGGACAACCTAATTAGGGGAGCCTAACGGAACGTCGGTCAGGGCTACTCGACGGTCAGCTCGCCCCTCATGCCGCCCTCGGCATGCCCCGGCACGGTGCAGAGGAACTCGTACTTGCCCGGCTTGAGGTTCGCCTGGAGCTCCGACGTGCCGCCGGTGCCGACGACGTTGCCCTCGACGACCTCGCCGCCGGTCTGCTCGATCGCGATGTTGTGCTCGATCGGCGACTCGTTCGGGCTCAGGATCTCGAGCGGTCCGGGCGGCGCGGTCGCCTTCGAGCTGGCGAAGGCCAGCGCACCGGTCGGGTTGGCCTCGATCTCGAGCCGCCCGCCCTGTGCGGCGATCGGCTTGTTCGACACCTCGGGCGCTCCGGCGCTCGCGAGCCGCCCCTCGTCCTTGCCGGACTGGCCCGCCACCTGCGCGACATAGGCCGCGACGTCCTTCGCGTCCTCGCCCTTGACGAGGTCCGGCGGCATCTTGCTGTTGCGCAGCACGTTGGAGATCTGGTCGAGCACGACGCCCTCGACCGTTCCCTCGCCGAGGCCCTGACGCCGAGCGGGCCCGAACGCCTCGTCGAGGTTCGGCCCGGCGACGCCCTTCGTGTCCGCGCGGGCGAGCGTGTGACACGAGCCGCAGCGCTCGACGAACAGCGTCTTGCCGGTGACCATGTCAGGGTCGTCACGACCACAGCCGGACGCTGTGACCGCTCCCAGTACGGCGACGGCCGCGAGCACGGCGAGCCTCTTCGGTCCACTCCTCACGGGCGCGAAGACTACCCGCTCACGGGGCTGGAAGGCGAGCCTGCGGGCGCCGGACGGGGCAGCTCGTCGAGCCGTCCCTGGGCAGCGGCGATCACGCCGTTCGCCACGCCCTCCCAGCCGAAGCGACGGCGGGCGACGTCGGACAACGCGGACGCTGCCCGGGCGCGCTCCGCCGCCGGCAGCTCGAGCCAGCGCACGAGCCGCTCGCCGATCTCTTCGACGGCGCCCGGCCCGCGCTCGAACGCGAGCAGCGGACGCAGCTCCGGCACGACGGCGTCGGCCAGCTGGGCCGTCACCTCGGCAAGGCCGGAGTGGTCGGCGGAGAGCGGCAGCGCGCCGCAGCAGGCGGCCTCGGCGGCGACCATCCCGAACGCCTCGGGGAAGGTGCTCGGCACGACCTGGGCGCTGAAGGCAGGCAGCACGAGCGGCAGGTCGGCGTGCTCGAGCCGACCGGCGAACCGCACCCGCTCGGCCGCGGTCCGGGCGGCCGCGACGTAGCGCGTGCGCGCCTCGCCCTCGAGTCCGTCGAGGAAGCTCGTCAGGTAGCCGAGCGCGCCGGGCGGCCCGCCCTCCAGCTCGCGTCCGTGCCGCGCGATCTCGCGCAGCGCGTCGAGGTCGCCGTCGGCGAGCGCCTCGACCATCTGCCCGAGCGGCTCGCGGTAGCCGCCGAACCCGATCACGAGCAGGCGCGCGTCGGGCACCCGGGCATGCACGAGCGGCCAGGCGGCGAGCAGCAGGTCGACGCCCTTGGAGACGATCAGCTTGCCGACGTAGCCGACGATCGGCTCCCGGCGCGGGTCGAGCGTGCGCAGCGCGGCAGCGGCGCCAGGCTCGCCGCCCCACGCGGCCATGTCCTCGCCGTCGATGCGATCGGCCAGCTCGGCGAGCCCGCGCGCCGCCGCGTCCGGCGATCGCGGCCGGAACGCCTCGACGTCGACGCCCGGCGGGCCGAGGCGCGTGCGCGCGGGAAGCTCGGGGTCGCCCGCGACCTCCCAGAGCGCCTCGGCGGTGTGGCGCGAGCCGACCAGCACGCCGGAGGCGCCCCGCAGCCCTTCGAGCATGTAGGGCAGGAACCGCGCCGGCTCGGGGCGGACGGTGTACTCGAGCGCGCTGCCGTGGATCTTGACCGCGTACGGAACCTCTCCCCCGAGCCCGCGCGCGAGGATCGCCGGGCCCATCACGGCGTGGTTGGCGAGCGCGACGTCCGGCTTGGTGCGAGCCGCCACCGCGCGCACGGCGGCGACGTTGGCCTCGATGTAGTGCTCGAGCGCCTCCTCGGAGAGGTCCGCGAAGCGAACGGCGTCGAAGCCCTCGTAGCGGTCCGCCACGTAGACAGGCAGCACGCGCCCGATGTCCGGGTTGTGGATCGTCACCTCCGGCGGCAGCCCAAGCCCCTCCGGATCCCGCTCCTGGCAGAGCAGATGGACCTCGTGCCCGAGCCCCGCCAGCGCCCGCGCGAGGCTCAGGTTGTAGATGTTGCTGCCGGTGCCGCGCAGCAGGTAGCCGTGGAAGATCAGGACCCGCACCGGCGGCATGCTGCCAGGGCGTCCGACGGAAGCCCCGGTTGGTAGTCTGCCGCGCCATGCCGCCGCGTCAGAAGTACCGCCTCCGCGCCCGCTCCGACCGCGAGCTGATCGGCGAGGTCGAGCCCGGCAAGGAGTACGTCGACAAGCAGACCGGCGAGCCGTTCGAGGTCGTCGGGAAGCTGATTCCGCTCGCGCCCTCGCCGAGCAACCTGCCCTACTCGGTCGAGAATCTCCGCCTCTGCGGCTGCTCGCTCGAGCAGCTCGCTCAGCGCGACCTCAACGACTGCCCGCACTGCGGGCGCCGCCTGCCCGCGCTCAACGGCGAGGGCTGATCCGCACGGGCCGCGCGCCCGGGAACCTCACTCGCGCCGGCAGCGGGCCCGGCACCGAGCGCCCGCGCCGCGGGCGCCACCGTGCCGGCGACGAGTGACCGTCGCGGATCCGCCTGCCCGCAGTCGGCCAGCGTCCACCCGGAAGCCGCAGGCCCCCTCCGCCAGGGCCGCGGCGCGGCCCCGGGCCGTGTCCGTCGCTGCCTCCACCGCCACCGCCACCGCCGTCGTCGGACGGGTCGTCGCCGTCGTCGCGGATGCGGAAGAACCAGATCAGCCAGGCGACGAGCAGCCCGATGTCGAACACCCGGAAGCCAACGATGAAGATCCACCCCTCAGTGGACATCTCCCTTCGATGGTAACGACGCGCGGCCGGCGCTACCAGGGCGTTAGCGCCCGGGCCACTAGGCGCGAGCGGCTAGGGCGCCTGAACGCCGCCGCCAGCCACTGTGGCCGGCTCTGAGCCGAGCGTCAAGGCTGCCGCGGCGCGCCTCGCCGCCTTCTTCTTCTTGTCCGAGCCGTCGGTCGGGCGCGGGTCCGGCACGTAGGTCGCGGTGTAGAGCAGGCGCGAGTTGAAGTAGGTGCAGCCGTAGTCGACGACCTCCTTGACCTCCTGCTGCGCCGAGGGCGGGCTGAGCTCGTCGTCCTTGCCGCACTTCTCCTCCGGGCGCGACGAGCGCCACCAGTCGCTGCGAGCCAGCTCGACGGTGTCGAGCAACGGCGCCCAGGTCGGGACGGTGATCGCGACGCGGTAGTCCTTCTGGACGCGCAGCGGCTGTGGGAGCGCGAACGTCGGCGACGAGCCGAGGAAGGCCGAGACGTCGTAGACCTGGCTCTGCGCCATCAGCCGGTGGTTGCCGCGCTTGCCCTTGCGCTCGCTGCGGCGCAGGATCGAGAGCCGGACCTGGGGGTCCATGCCGAAGCGGCCGTTGAAGAACGTGACCTGCGTCGGGGTCAGCTGGCCGAGCGAGACCGTGAAGGCGACGATGTAGCCCGCGCGCGGCACGACGAAGGGGTTCTTCAGCGTCCCCGAGCGGCCCTGGTAGGCGGTCACCTGGTAGGCGGCGACGCACGGATCGCTGGGGCAGTTGGACGCCGCCGGCGGCTGACCGCCGGCGCCGAGCTCGATCACGCGCGCCTGCGCGGCCGCGGGGGCGGCCAGTGCGAGCACGGCGAGAGCTGGAATCAGATAGCGCTTCATAGGGAGCCCAACACGGGCTTCGCGGTCGAGTTGCGAACTCCTACTTGTATCGGTAGGTGATCCGACCGCGGTCGAGGTCGTACGGCGACAGCTCGATCTTGACGCGATCGCCGGGAAGGATGCGGATGTAGTGCCGCCGCATCTTGCCCGAGATGTGCCCGAGCACCTCGTGGTCGTTGTCCAGCTTGACGCGGAACATCGTGTTCGGGAGGGCCTCCAGGATCTCGCCCTCCATCTCGATCTTCTCCTCTTTGGCCAAAGTGCTGCCGTGTGCCTTTCCTCTGTGTCAGGCCGGCGGAATGCCGGTCGATGCCGCGCCGACACGCTACCAGGGGGCTAGAGGCGCAGTCGGCGGGCGAGCGCGACGCACTCGTCGCGCGTGACGACCTCGCCCGCGTAGACGGCCTCGCTGAGCCGCGCGAGCAGCCGGCCGAGCTCGGGCCCGGGCTCGATGCCGACCTCGGCCGCAAGCTCGTCGCCGCGGATCGGAGGCCGCGGCGGGCCGTCGGCGTGCCAGTCGAGCGCCGGCTCGATCAGCTCGCGCGCGACCTCGAGGTGCGCCGCGATCGCGGGCTCTGCCTTGCGGCCACGGGTCGCCAAGCGGTCGGCGCACGAGAGGACGGTGACGTCGACCTCGACGGGGTCGCAGCGCGACAGGTAGCGGTAGACGTCGGCGCGGCCGAGTGGCCGCTCGTGGACGAGGAAGCCGAGCGCGAGATGGTGGCGCGCGAGCGCGGCGACGTGCGCGCGCAGCCGCTCGCTCGTGCGCAGGCGGCGGAAGACCTGGCCGACCAGGTCGCCACCCGCGGCATCGTGGCCGACGAACGTGACGCGCCCGTCCTCGCGCACGCCGCGCGTCTGGGGCTTGGCGGCGTCGTGGAAGAGGGCGCCCAGGCGCAGCGCCTGGCCGCGCGTCAGCTCGTCGGCGAGCGGCTCGTCGAGCACCTCGCGCAGGCGCGGCGCGGCTGCGCCGAACAGCTGCTCGAGCCGATCGCCCTGCAGCAGCGCGATCTGCTCGCGCAGGACCTCGACTGTGTGGCCGTAGACGTTGAGGTGGTGGTAACGGCTCTGGTCGACGCCCTGGAGTGCGTCGACCTCGGGCAGCACGGCCGCGAGCACGCCGAGGCGGCGCGCGAGCTCGAGGCCGTCGAGCGCCCCGGGGGCGACGAGCAGCCGCCGCAGCTCCGCGAAGACCCGCTCGCCCGACGGCTCGGTGAGGCGCGGGGCGGCCTCCTCGGTCAGGCGCTCGGTCTCGCGGTCGGGCCGCATGTCCAGCTCCGCCGCGAGCCGCACCAGCCGCAGGGCCCGCAGCGGGTCGGCTGCGTAGGCGCCGGCGAGCACGCGCAGCACGCCCGCATCGAGGTCGGAGAGCCCGCCGTGGGGATCGATCGGGCCGCCGCCCGCGAGCGGCACCGCGATCGCGTTGATCGTGAAGTCCCGGTGCGCCAGGTCGGCCTCGACCGTGTCGCCCTGAAGTGGCGAGACGTCGCACGCGACGGTGCGGTCGCGGTCGAGCGCCCGCCAGGCGCCGAACGTGTCGGAGAGCGGGAAGCTCGGCCCGCCGAGCGCCTGCGCCGCCCGGCGCGCGACGGCCTTGGCATCGCCGGCCACCGCCAGGTCGACGTCGACGAGCGTGCGGCCGAGCAGCGCGTCGCGGACGACGCCGCCGACGAGCCAGATCTCGGTGTCAGCGTCCGCCAGCGCCTCGCGCAGCGCACGCACGGGCGCGGAGGCGGCGAGGCGGTCGGCGAGCTGCGACTCGGTCATCGCTCGTGGACGCGCGCGACCCGCGCCGTCAGGGCCGTCGTCACCTCGTAGTTGATCGTCCCCAGCCGTCGCGCCACCTCCTCGCAGAGGATGCGCTCGTCGCCCTGGGCGCCGATCAGCAGCGCCGGGTCGCCTGCCTCCACGCTGGTCTCCGCACCCAGATCGACGGTCACGTTGTCCATGCTGACCGTCCCGGCGAGCGGGTACCGGCGGCCGCCGATCAGCCCCTCGCGACCGTCGCCGGGACTCCCCCGGCGCCAGCCGTCGCCGTAGCCGATCGGGAGCGTCGCGACCCAGGTCGGCTCGCTCGCGGTCCAGCGCCGGCCGTAGCCCGCGCTCCAACCGGGCTCGAAGCGCTTGACGGCTCCGACGGCCGACTCCAGGCTCAACGCCGGCTCGAGCCCGCGCGCCGCCGGATCCTCCTGGAACGGGTCGAGGCCGTAGATCGCGATCCCGCAGCGCACCATGTCGAAGTGGCTCGCGGGGTCGCGGTAGGTCGCGGCGCTGTTCGCCGCGTGCACGACGATCTCGGGATGGGCGGCGCGGAGCTCCCCGGCGAAGGCCGTGAAGCGCTCGAGCTGGAGCGGGAAGTGGTCGTCGCCGAGCTCGTCCGCGGTCGCGAAGTGGGTCATCAGCCCGACCAGCTCGAGCCTGTCGTCAGAGGCCGCGATCTCGGCCACGGCGCGCGCCTGGGCGGGGTCGATCGCCCCGAGCCGGCCCATCCCGGTGTCGAGCTTGACGTGGATCCGGGCCGGCGCGCCGCCCTCCCCCACCCGCTCGGCGAGCGCACGTGCGAACGCCGGCTCCCAGACCACCACGTCAGCTCGCACGGCGAGCGCCGCGTCCGCGTCCGCGGCGGTCAGCGCCCCCATGACGAGCAGCGGCCCGTGAAGGCCCGCGGCGCGCAGCGCGGTCGCCTCGTCGGCGGTCGCCGTCGCGAGCCAGGTCGCGCCGCCCGCGAGCGCCGCGCGCGCCGACTCGGCCGCGCCGTGGCCGTAGCCGTTCGCCTTGACGACGGCGCACAGCCGCGTGTCGTCACCGACCAGCGAGCGCAGGTGGGCGCAGTTGCGCTCGATCGCGCCGACGTCGATCCGCGCCAGCGCCCGCAGGGACGCGTGCGCGCCCATGCTCAGGAGACGAGCGCGCCGAGGACGTCGAGGCGGGTGACGACGCCGACCAGACGGCCGTGCTCGACCACCGGCAGGCGGTTGTGGCCCGACTCGTGGATCAGGCGCGCGGCGTCCTCGATGCTGGTCTCGACGTCGACCGTGTCGGGGTCGGCGGTCATCATGTCCGCCGCGGTCGAGGCGAACGCCTTGCGCAGGCGGTCCTCGAAGCGGCTCAGCGACTCGATGAAGACCGTGCCGCCGAAGATGTTCACGTAGTGCGGCAGGTGCAGGTCGCCCTCGTCGTCGGGCAGCACGAGATCGGCCTCGGTGACGATGCCGACGCAGCGCCCGCCGTCGTTGACGACCGGGACGCCCGGCAGCTCGTGCTCGCGCATGACCGCCAGCACGGTGTCGACCGAGTCGTCCGGCGCGACGGTCGGGGTGTCTGCCTCCATGATCTCTCTGACGGTCTTCGGCACGGCGCGCACCTTACCGCGAGCCGAGCCCGTCGGGCAGCGCGTCGATCACGTCGCCGGCGATCACGTGGTCCGCACCGTGACGGGCGGCGGCGGCCATGCCGGCACGGGCGTGCGCGAGCGCGCCGAGCGCCGCCGCCTCGAACGGATCGAGCCCCTTGGCGAGCAGCGCGCCGATCAGGCCGGAGAGGACGTCGCCCGTGCCAGCCGTGGCGAGCGCCGGCGTGGCGCCCGGGTTGATCGCCACCGGCCCCCCGGGCGCCGCCACGATCGTGTCGTCGCCCTTGAGCAGCACGACCGCTCCGCTGCGGTCGGCGGCCTCGCGCGCGCAGGCGAGCCGGTCGGCGTCCACCTCGCTGCGGTCACGCTGGAGCAGGCGCCCGAGCTCGCCGGAGTGGGGCGTCAGGACGGTCGGCCCCGAGCGCTCGTGCAGTGACTCGAGCACGCCGGCGTGCGCGTTGAGCCCATCGGCGTCGATCAGCAGCGGCGCCTCGACCGCTCCCGCCACCCCGCGCGCGAAAGCGACCGCCGGGTCCGAGCGACCGAGCCCCGGCCCGAGCACGACCGCCCCGGCGCGCTCGGCGAGCTCGGCAAAGGCGCGCACCCCGTAGGCGCTGTGCGTGCCGTCGGCGTCGGGCAGCCCGCGGGTCATCTGCTCGAGCAGCCGCAGCTCGAGCGCGGCCTCGACGGCGGCGGGCACAGCGACCTGGACGTAGCCGGCGCCGGCGCGCTGCGCGGCCATTGCCGCCATCGCCGGAGCGCCGGTGAGGCCGCGAGCCCCGCCGGCGATCGCGACGACGCCGGAATCGAACTTCGATCCGAAGCGCCGGCGGCGGGGGAAGCGCTCGAGGATGCGGTCGGAGATCAGTCCGATGCGCGCGCCCACCGGCGCCCCGCGCGGCATGCCGATCTCGACGACCTCGACCTCGCCCGCGTGGATCGCCCCAGGGGCGATGTGCAGGCCGGGCTTGGAGCCGTGGAAGGTGGCGGTGGCATCGGCATGCACCGCGGCCGCGGCGACCTCGCCGGTCGAGGCGTCGACGCCCGACGGCACGTCGCAGGCGATCACCGGCGCGTCCTCCGCGTTGATCGCGGCGATCGCCGCGGCCACCGGCTCGCGCGGCTCGCCCTCGAAGCCGGTGCCGAGCATGGCATCGACGATCGCACCCGACCCGGCGAGGGCGACGGGCTCGAACGGCTCGGGCGGCGCGCCCGGCAGCCGGTCGAGGTTGACGCGCGCGTCGCCGCGCAGTCCGTCCAGCGGCGCGACCGCGAGCACGTCGACCACGCGCCCCTCCTCACGCAGCAGCCGCGCCGCAGCGAGGCCGTCGCCGCCGTTGTTGCCCGGCCCGACGACGATCCGCAGCGGCAGGCCGGGCCGCGCCAGCCGTGCCGTCAGCCGCGCCAGGCCGGTGCTTGCCAGCTCCATCAGGTCGAGCGACGGCACGCCCGCCTGCTCGATCGCCCAGGCGTCGCAGGCGCGCATCTCGTCGGCCTCGTAGAGCGGATCGAGCCACTCGGGCAGGGACGTCGTCGCACCGTCGAGGCGATCGACCACCGGCGCTCCCCTCAGCCGGGCTGTCGCGCCGGGGCGACGATCGCGACCGCGCCGGCCGTCTGCTCGGTGTGGGTCAGCGAGATCCGGGGCGCGCCGCCGAGCTCGCGCGCCCGCTCGGCCGCCGCGCCGGTGAGGCGCACCTCGGGCGCGCCGGAGGTGCTCACGACCTCGACGTCCCGGAACGCCCAGCTCTCCAGCGCCAGCGCCTTCGCGACCGCCTCCTTGGCGCAGAAGCGCGCCGCCAGGTGCTGGCCCGGACGCGCCTTGCCCGCCGCATAGGAGAGCTCGCCCTCGGTGAACAGCCGCGCCGCCAGCCGCGGCCGGCGCTCGAGCGCCGCCTCGAGGCGACCGATCTCGAGCAGGTCGATGCCGATCACTTACTCGACGGTGACGGTCTTGGCGAGGTTGCGCGGCTGGTCCACGTTCAGTCCCTTGGCCCGGGCGATGTAGTACGCCAGCAGCTGCAGCGGGATGACTGCGAGCAGCGGCTGGATCAGCCAGTCCGCGCGCGGCACGTAGAGCACCTCCTCGGCGTGCTCGGCGACGTGCTCGTCGCCGGCGGTCGCGACGGCGAGGACGTGCGCCCCGCGTGCCCGGACCTCGGCGATGTTCGACAGCACCTTGTCGAGCACGGGCGACTCGGTCGCCACGCAGACGACCGGCGTGCGCTCGTCGAGCAGCGCGATCGGCCCGTGCTTCATCTCGCCGGCCGCGTAGGCGTCGGTCGGGACGTAGGAGATCTCCTTCAGCTTCAGGGCCCCCTCGAGCGCCGTCGCCAACCCGGCGTGACGGCCGAGGTAGAGGAAGAAGCCGGCGTCGCGCCAGTGCTCCGCCATCTTGCGGACCGGCTCGTCGACGTAGCCGAGCAGCTCGGTGATCCGCCCCGGCAGCGCGCGCAGGTCGGCGACGAGCTCGGCGACGCGGCTCGGCTCGAGCGTCTCACGGACCTGTGCGAGCCGCAGCGCGAAGAGGTACATCGCGGCGACCTGGGAGACGTAGGTCTTGGTTGCCGCGACGCCGATCTCGAGGCCGGCGCGGGTGAACAGGACGCCGGTCGCGTCGCGCGTCGCCTGGCTGCCCATCACGTTGGTGATCGCAAGCACCTTCGCGCCCTTCTCGCGCGCGAGTCGCATCGCGGCGAGCGTGTCGGCGGTCTCGCCCGACTGCGAGATCCCGATCACGAGGTCGCGCTCGTCGACGACCGGATCGCGGTAGCGGAACTCCGAGGCGATGTCCATCTCGACCGGCACGCGCGACCACGACTCGATCGCGTAGCGGCCCGACAGCCCGGCGTGGTACGAGGTGCCGCAGGCGACCACGACCACGCGCCGCAAGCCGCGCAGCTCGTCGTCCGAGAGCCCGATGTCGCCGAGGTCGACGCCTTCGCCGACGAGGCGATCCGCGATCGTCTCGGCGACCGCATCCGGCTGCTCGTGGATCTCCTTGAGCATGAACGTCTCGTAGCCGCCCTTCTCGGCCGCCTCCTCGTCCCAGTCGACCTCCTCGGCGGCGCGCTCGACCTCCTCGCCGGCGGCAGTCGTGAAGCGCGTCCCCTCGGGGGTGACGATCACGATCTCGTCGTTCTCGACGAGCTGCACGCGGCGCGTCTCGCGCAGGAAGGCCGGGATCGCGGAGGCGACGAAGTTCTCGCCGTCGCCGAGGCCGATCACCAGCGGGCACTCCTTGCGCGCCGCGACGAGGACGCCAGGCTCGTCGGCGTGGGTCGCCACGAATGCGTAGTGGCCGCGCAGCTCCCGGTACGCCGCGCGCACCGCGGCGACGATGTCGCCGTCGTAGTGGGCGGCGATCAGGTGCGCTACGGCCTCGGCGTCGGTCTCCGACGTGAAGACCGCGCCGTCGGCCTCGAGCCGCCCGCGCAGCTCGGCCCAGTTCTCGACAATCCCGTTGAGGACGACGTGGACGCGGCCGGAGCTGTCGTCGTGCGGGTGGCAGTTCGCCTCGGTCACGCGGCCATGGGTCGCCCAGCGGGTGTGGCCGATTCCGGTCACCGCCCCGTTGCCCGGGCCGCTGCCGTTGCCGTTGCCGTCGATCGCCTCGCGCAGGTGGGCGAGGTTGCCGACCGCGCGCACGGTGTGAACCTGACCGTCGCCGATCAGCGACAGGCCCGCGGAGTCGTACCCGCGGTACTCGAGCTTCTCGAGGCCCGCGAGCAGGATCTCACGGCAGGGGCGTGTGCCCGTGTATCCGACGATGCCGCACATAGGGAGGAAGAAGAGGGTAACCCGACCGCGCCCGGGTCGCGAACCGGCAACGTTCCTCTCAGCCGAGCTCGCGCTCCACGACCCCGACCAGCCGCTCGGTGATCTCCCCGCATTCGCCCTCGTCCGGAGCCTCGACCATCACGCGCACGAGTGGCTCGGTGCCCGACGGCCGCACGAGCACGCGACCGCGACCCTCGAGATCCGCTCCCGCCTGCTCGACGGCCTCCCATACGAGGGTCGCCCCCTCGAGCGCGGTGCGGTCGCGAACCGGGACGTTGATCAGCCGCTGCGGCAGCTTGCGCATGCCGCGCCGCTCGGCGAGGTCGCCGTCGCCGAGCGCCTCGAGCGTCAGCAGCGCCGCCGCCGTGCCGTCGCCGGACGGGACGAAGCCGGTGTCGATGATGTGGCCCGACTGCTCGCCGCCGAGCGCCCAGCCGCGCCGCAGCAGCTCGGCGAGCACGTGGCGGTCGCCGACCGGGGTGACCGCGACCTCGATCCCGGCCTCGCGCATGGCGGTGTGGAAGCCGTAGTTGGTCATCACCGTGACCGCGACGCCGTCGCCTGGCAGCCGCCCGGCGGCGCGCAGGTGGAGCGCGGCGAGCGCGATCAGCTCGTCGCCGTCGACGACCTCCCCGCGGCGGTCGACGGCGAGCATCCGGTCGCCGTCGCCGTCGAATGCGAAGCCGACGTCGTAGCCCCCGGCGACGACCCGCTCGGCGAGCGACTCGACGTGCGTCGAGCCGCAGCCGTCGTTGATGTTGCGCCCGTCGGGGGCGACCGCGATCGCGTCGGCGTCGGCGCCGAGGCGGCGGAAGATCTCCGGCGCGACGACGTACGTGGCGCCGTGGGCGCAGTCGAGCAGCACGCGCTTGCCGCTCAGGTTCAGGTCGCGGAAGCGAAGCTCGAGCTCACGCAGGTAGTCGCCCCCGGCGCCGTGCAGCTCGCGGGTGCGGCCGATCGAGCGCTCCGCGGGCGGCCGTCCGCCATCGACGAGCGCCTCGATCGCGGCCTCGCGCTCATCGGAGACCTTCGTCCCCTCGGGGCCGAAGAACTTGATCCCGTTGTCGGCGTAGGGATTGTGCGAGGCGGACACGACCGCGGCGAGGTCGAATCCGTGGCGAAGAGTCAGCAGCGCGGCGCCGGGAGTCGGCAGCACCCCTCCGAGCAGCGCGTGGCCCCCGGCTGCCGACACGCCGGCGGCAAGTGCGGCCTCCAGCATCTCGCCGGACTCGCGGGTGTCGCGCACGATCAGTACCTGGGGCGGTCCATCGGCCCCCTCCCACGCGGTCGTCGTCGCGGCACAGCCGAGCGCGAGCGCGAGCTCAGCGGTCAGGAAGTCGCCCGCGGCGCCGCGGACACCGTCGGTGCCGAACAGACGGCCCACGTGGCGGTTAGCGCTTCGAGAACTGCGGGCGCTTACGGGCCTTCTTGAGGCCAGCCTTCTTACGCTCCTTGACACGCGGATCGCGCGTCAGGAAGCCACGCCGCTTGAGCTCGCCGCGGAGGTTCGGATCGGCCTCGACCAGCGCGCGCGTGATGCCGTGGCGCAGTGCGCCGGCCTGCGCCGAGACGCCGCCGCCGTGGATCTTCGCGACCACGTCCATGCGGTCCTGCTGGGCGACCGTCTCGAGCGGGGTCCGCGCACGCGTCTGCAGCGTCGGGCGCGGGAAGTACTCCTCGAGGCTCTTGCCGTTGATCGTGTACTGGCCGTTGCCGGGCTTGAGCGTCACCCGCGCGACGGCGCTCTTGCGCTTGCCGGTCGCGCGGTAGCGCGCGTCAGCTGCCAGGTTCAGGACGGCGCTGAGCGGGGCCGGGGCCTCGTCCTCCGCGCCGTCGCCGGTCGCGTCTACGTCCGCGGAAGGCTCGGCGCCGGCCTCGACGTCTGCGTACTCGTTCGCCTCCGCCGGTCGCGCGTCGTCCTCGAGAACCAGATCCGGCTCGAGATGGGCGCCCGGAATGACCTCCGGCTCGTCCTTGGCGTCCTTCTTGCGATCGCGCTTCGGCTTCGGCTTCGGCTTCTCCTCGGCCGCGGGCGCGTCAGCCGACTCGGCCGCCGCGGGCTCCTCGGCCGGCGTCTCCTCGACGGCGGACGTCTCGGCTGCCGGCTCCTCGGGAGCGGGCTCCTCAGCGGCCGGCTCCTCAGCGGCGGGCTCCTCAGCTACAGGCTCCTCGGCCGGGGCCTCCTCAGCGGCGGGCTCCTCAGCTACAGGCTCGTCCGCCGGAGGCTCCTCAGCAACGGGCTCGTCCGCCGGAGGCTCCTCAGCAACGGGCTCGTCGGCCGAGGACTCCTCGGCGACAGGCTCCTCGGCAGCGGGCGCCTCTGCCTCGGGCTGCTCGGCCGTGGGCTCGTCCGGCGTGGCCTCCGGAGTCGGCTCGTCCTGCGGGGTCTCGTCGCGCTCGTCGTCGGCCATCAGTCCTCGATCTCCATCGGCTTGGGCTGCTGCGCTGCGTGGGGATGCTCGGGTCCGGCGTAGATCTTCAGCTTGCGCAGCTGCGCACGGGCGATCCGGTTGCGCGGGAGCATCCCCTTGACCGCGAGCCGGAGCACCTCCTCGGGCCGCCGCTCGATCATCTCGGCGAACGTGCGCGTGCGCAGGCCTCCGGGATAGCCCGAGTAGCGGTGGTAAAGCTTTTCCTCGCGCTTGCGGCCGGTGACCGCGATCTGCTCTGCGTTCACCACGACGACGAAGTCACCGACGTCGCAATGCGGCGTGTACTCCGGCTTGTGCTTGCCGCGCAGCGTGTCGGCGATCTGGGTCGCGAGCCGTCCGAGCGTCTTGCCGGCAGCGTCGACGACGAGCCACTCGCGCTCGCGGTTCTCAGGTGTGGCTACGTAGGTCTTCATGCGTGGGAGGGCCGCCGCTCGGGCCGAGCGCTCTGCTGGGAGCCTCGAATCCGGCGCGACCGGCCGCACAGTCTGGCACACGCGCAGGGAAACGTCGTCCTCCGCTGAACCCGTAGCCGAGGAGGTGGAGCCGATTCACAGGCGACCGGCCGCTTGGTTATGCTGCCGCGAGTTTCAAGCCTGCCGAGTCCCCGGAGGTGGTCAGCACTGTGCTGAAGGGGAGCGGGGGAACCATTCGAGCGCTCTCCGGTGCTCGAAGGGGCGAATCGAAGGCGACCGGCAGCGGTCGCCGCCGTAGCGCCGCTCTTTCGGCGCGAGCCCGTCAGCTAACCCCGTAGGCCGGAGAAAGAGAGGCAGTTCAGGCAGTGCCGTCGAGGAATCCCTCCTCCTTATCGACACGACCAGGGCAGGGTGCGCAGGCGTTGGCCGCGCGCGTCGGCCCGTCCCGCGCGGCGCTCGCCGCCGCGGCATTGGCGCTCTTCGGCGCGGCCGCGATGCCTGTCTCGGCCGGCGCCGCGACCGGGTCGATCTCGGCCGGCGGCTTCGCCTACGTCGAGACCCCGACGATCGCGAAGCTGGCGTGCGTACGGCGCTGCGCGACGCACAAGCGCCCCCAGGGCGGCAGCACCGTGCGGATCTCGGGTCGGTCGCTGTCACAGGTCGTCGAAGCGACCTTCCTCGGCGGGGCCGGCGCCACCGACGACGTCAAGGCGAAGGCGCGCCCGCGCAACGCCAGCCAGGTGGAGCTTCGCGTCCCCGCGACCGCCGCCGCCGGTCCCCTGTCACTAAGGACAGCGAGCGCGGTCAGCTCGGCCCCGAGCGCCCCGATCGACATCCTGCCTCCGCTCCCGCCCGAGGTGCTGGCGAGCAAGAGCCACGTCTTCCCGATCCGGGGCAAGCACGACTACGGCGGCGCCGGCGCGCGCTTCGGCACCGGACGCGTAGGTCACAGCCACGAGGGCCACGACGTCTTCGCCGCCTGCGGGGTCCCGCTCGTCGCCGCCCGCGGCGGCGTCGTGCAGTTCCGCGGCTACCACGCCGCCGCCGGCAACTACGTCGTCATCGACGGCGAGGGCACCGAGACCGACTACGCCTACATGCACCTCGAGCAACGCACCCCATTCCGCAAGGGCGACGCCGTGGCCACCGGCCAGCGCATCGGCTCGGTCGGGGACTCCGGCAACGCCCGCGGCTGCCACCTCCACTTCGAGCTCTGGTCCGGCCCCGGCTGGTACGAGGGCGGGCGCGCCATCGACCCCCTGCGCGCCCTGGAGGCCTGGGACTCCTGGTCCTAGCCCGCCGCCGCCTCTGACCTACCTAGGGCGCGGTGGGCCCAATGCGGCCACGATCTGACCGCAACGGACCCGTCGCCAAGCGGTCCATGATGACGGGCCGATCACGGCCGCATAACGACCGAAACAAACCCGCGGCGCGCGAAGCCGCCGCTCGGGCACCAGGGCTGACGACCGGACAGGCCCGCGGCGTGCGGAGCCACACAGCGGCGCCTACAGAGCGGCTACTCCCACTCGATCGTGCCCGGCGGCTTCGACGTGATGTCGAGGACGACGCGGTTGACTTGGCGCAGCTCGTTGATCATGCGAGAGGCGACGCGCTCGAGCAGGTCGTAGGGCAGGCGGGCCCAGTCGGCCGTCATCGCGTCGTCGCTGGTGACGGCGCGGATGACGACGACGTAGCCGTAGGTGCGCTCGTCGCCTTGGACGCCGACGGTGCGCAGGTCGCCGGGCAGGACGCAGAAGGACTGCCAGAGCTCGCGGTAGAGGCCGGCGGCGCGGATCTCCTCCTGGAGGACGAAGTCGGCGTCGCGGAGGATCTCGAGCCGCTCCTTGGTGACCTCGCCGCCGACGATCCGGATGCCGAGGCCGGGGCCCGGGAACGGCTGGCGCCAGACGAGCCGCTCAGGCAGGCCGAGCTCGATGCCGACCTTGCGCACCTCGTCCTTGAACAGCGTGCGCAGCGGCTCGACGAGCTCGAACTCGAGGTCGTCGGGCAGGCCGCCGACGTTGTGGTGCGACTTGATCGTCGCGGCGCCGGTGCCGCCGCCCGACTCGATCACGTCGGAGTAGAGCGTGCCCTGGACGAGGTAGTCGGCGTCGCCGATCCGCGCCGCCTCCTCCTCGAAGACGCGGATGAACTCGCCACCGATCGCCTTGCGCTTGGCCTCGGGGTCGGTCAGGCCCTCGAGTCGCGCCAGGAAGCGCTCCTCGGCGTCGACCGCGACGAGCGGCACCTTGAAGTGGTCGCGGAACGCGCTCACGACCTGCTCGGCCTCGTTCTTACGCATCAGGCCGTGGTCGACGAACACGCACGTCAGCTGGTCGCCGATCGCGCGGTGGACAAGCAGCGCCGCGACCGATGAGTCGACACCGCCAGAGAGCCCGCAGACGACCTTGCCGTCGCCGACCTGCTCGCGGATCCGCCGGATCTGCTCGTCGGCGACCGAGGCCGCGTTCCAGGCCATGTCGCAGCCGCAGATCTCCTCGAGGAAGCGGGTGAGGATCTGGGTGCCGTAGGGGGTGTGGACGACCTCGGGGTGGAACTGGATGCCATAGAGGCCGCGCTCGACGTCCTCGAAGGCGGCGACGGGCGACTCGCTCGACGAGGCCAGCGCGACCGATCCCGGCGGCGGCTCGTAGACGGTGTCGCGGTGGCTCATCCAGCAGCTCTGCTCGACCGGCAGATCGGCGAGCAGGCGCCCGTGCTCCTGGACGGTCAGCTGCGAGCGACCGAACTCGCCGACCTCGGCGCCCTCGACGCGCCCGCCGAGCTGGTGGACCATCGCCTGCATCCCGTAACAGATGCCGAGCACCGGGATCCCGAGCTCGAGCAGCTCCGGATCGAGCCGTGGCGCGCCGTCGGCGTAGACCGAGGCGGGGCCACCGGACAGGATCAGACCGCGCGGCCGGCGCTTGCGGATCTCGTCGACCCCGACGTGGTGCGGCAGCAGCTCGCTGAAGACGCCGCACTCGCGTACGCGCCTGGCGATCAGCTGCGAGTACTGGCCGCCGTAGTCGAGCACGACGACCTCGTCCTGGCGCAGGTCGTTCGGATCGGCGAGCGCCGAGCCGCCGGAGGGCACCGTGCCGGTGACGTGCTCGGCACGTGCGTCCCCGCTGACGCCCGTCGGCGGAGCGCCCGACTCCGCCACTACTCGACTAGCGCCGGATCGGCCGCCACCGGTCCGGAGCCGTTCGTCACGCCGTCGGCCGCGGGCGCGGCCTTGGCGGCGGACTGGGCGCCCATGCCGATCGCCTGGTCGCGCTGGAGCTGCTTGCCCTCGGTCTGCAGCGACGGCGCGACCATCACCTCGGCCCGGTGGAAGGACGGGATGTCCTCGTAGCCACAGGTCGCCATCGAGGTGCGCAGGCTGCCCATCAGGTTGAAGGTGCCGTCGTTCTCGTGCGCGGGACCAAGCAGGATCTGCTCGAGCGTCCCGTTCTGCGTCGTCTTGACACGTGCGCCGCGCGGCAGCTCGGGGTGGAACGTGGCCATCCCCCAGTGGTAGCCGTGGCCGGGCGCCTCGTAGGCGCGCGCCAGCGGCGAGCCGATCATCACCGCGTCCGCGCCGCACGCGAACGCCTTCGAGATGTCGCCGCCGTTGCGCATGCCACCGTCGGCGATGACCTTGACGTACTCGCCGGTCTCGAGCATGTGCTGCGAGCGGGCGGCGGCCACGTCGGCGATCGCCGTCGCCTGGGGCACGCCGATGCCGAGCACGCCGCGGGTGGTGCAGGCGGCGCCCGGACCGACGCCGACGAGCACGGCGTGCGCGCCGGTGCGCATCAGGTGCAGGCCGGTCGAGTAGGAGGCACAGCCACCCGCGACGACCGGAACGTCGCTCGGGACTTCCTCGCGGATGAACTCCTTGAGGTTGAGCGGTGGGCGTGACTCGTCGGTCGAGACGTGCTCCGCCGAGATCACGGTGCCCTGGATGACCATCACGTCGATGCCGGCCTCGAGCGCGGTCTCGTAGAGGTCGCGCACGCGCTGCGGCGTCAGCGAGGCGGCGCAGACGACGCCCTGCTCCTTGATCTCACGGATCCGCTGGGCGATCAGCTCCTTCTTGACCGGCTCCTGGTAGATCCGCTGCATCTCCGCGGTCGCGCGCTCCTTGTCGAACCCCGCGATCTGCTCGAGCTGCTCCTCGGCGTCCTCGTAGCGGCAGAAGATGCCCTCGAGGTTGAGGACCGCGAGGCCGCCGAGCTTGCCGATCACGCCCGCGGTGCGCGGCGAGACGACGCCGTCCATCGCCGACCCGAGCAGCGGCAGCTCGAAGCGGTAGTTCCCCAACGTCCACGTGATGTCGATGTCGTTGGGATCGCGCGTACGGCGCGAGGGGACTATTGCGATGTCATCGAAGCCGTAGGCCCTGCGGCCCTTCTTGCCTCGACCGATCTCGATCTCCATATGGCAGCGATCCTAGGTTCGGCGACGGACGAACATCGAGGGTAGCTCACCCGCCGATCTCGACCGCGGGGACGTCGAGCGTCTCGATCTCGACCTCGGCGGCGAGCCGGTCGACCTCGCGGGGGTCGAGGACGCCGGCGCCGAAGTGCTGGGTCGACTCCGCACCGCAGGCGACGCCGAAGCGCAGGCACTCCTCGCTGGTGCGCCCCTCGTAGCGAGCGGCGACGTAGCCAGCCAGGAAGGCATCCCCGGAGCCGACCGACGAGACCGGCTCGAGCGGCTCGAGGCTCGCTCGCGAGAGCCGGCGCGGGCGCGCCGGGTCGGACTCGTCGCAGTCGAGCGCCAGGCAGCCGTCGGCGAGCGTCATGATCGCCTCGCGCGCCCCCATCTGGACCATCTCGCGCATCGCGGTGCGGCGGTCGTCGTCGTCGGCGAACTCGTGCCCGACCAGCTCCTCCGCCTCGATCTCGTTCGGCGCGACGACGCTCGGCTGGGCGCGCACCGCCTGGCGCAGCGGCTCGCCCTCGCAGTCGAGCACGGTCGTAACGCCGAGCCGGCGCAGCTCCTCGACGAGCCGCGCGTAGACGCCGTGGTCGACGCCGTGCGGCAGGCTGCCGCTGAAGATGCAGAGCGCCGCACCCTGGGCGAGGTAGAGCAGCTTGTCGACGAACAGCTCCAGCTCGGCCGGGGAGACGGCCGGGCCGCGCTCGTTGATCTCGGTCTGCTCGCCCGACGTCGGGTCGATCACCGCCGTCGACATCCGCGACTCCTCGCGGATGCGGACGAAGTCGCTCAGGATCGCCTCGTCGGTCAGCTGCTCGACGATCCGCGTGCCGGTGTGCCCGCCGACGAACCCGGTCGCGATCACCGGGCGCCCGAGCGCCTTCAGCGCGCGCGCCACGTTGACGCCCTTGCCGCCGGCCATCGAGGCCTGCTCGACTGCGCGATGGCGTCGCCCGAGCCTGAAGCTCGGGACCGCAAGGGTCTTGTCGATCGCCGCGTTGAGCGTGACGGTGATGATCATGGTCGTCCGGCCGGCTCGCTCGCCTTGCGCGCCCGTTCTCTCTCCCGCGCACGGCGCCGCGCCTGCTGGCTGCGAGTCCGGCGCCTTGTCCTTGCCCGCAGTCCGGCTATGGCCGCTAGGCAGACGATGACCAAGATCGCCAGCGCCGTCAAGGAGATCCCAAGCGACGAGGCGATCCGGCGCGGCAGGCCGGCGCCCGGAACCGGCTCGGCGGTGACGAGCCCGACGCGCCGCAGCAGCTTGCCGTCGCGGACGACGGCGACGGTTCCGATGCGGGCTCCCGCGTCGATCTCGCCGTGCAGCTCGTCGGGCGCGTCGATGCGCGTGCGAACGCGCTGGTCGCGGCGCGCGACGACGCTGACGTCGCGCGCTGGGACGAGCCGGACGCGTTCGTCGCGGTAGGCGACGGCAGCCGTCGCGACCGTCCGGCGCTCGCGCAGCACCGGCACGCGCCGGTACTGCGCCAGGCCGTAGCGCAGCAGCGCGAGCGTGTCGGCGTCGCGCGCCGCCTCGCTCGGCTCGCCGAGCACGACGCTGACGACTTGGGCTCCCGTGGCGCCGGTCGCCGACCCGACGAGCACGTAGCCCGCGCTGCCGGTGTAGCCGGTCTTGACGCCGTCGACGAACGGGAACCGCGGGATCAAGTCGTTGCGGGTGTCGATGGTGCGCGGCCGCGCACCAGACTCGAGCGTCGCCGACGGCATGTCGACGATCCGCGCGAAGCGGTCGTTGCGCAGCAGCCTGCGCGCCAGCGTCGCGAGGTCGCGCGCGGTCGAGTAGTTGAGCGGGTCGTCGAGCCCGATCGGGTTGGCGTAGCTCGTGTCGGTCAGTCCAAGCTCGGCGGCGCGGGCGTTCATCTCGCGCACGAAGGCGGCACGCGAGCCCGAGATCCCGTCGGCGAGTGTCACGGCTGCGTCGTTGGCGCTCTCGAGCATCAGCGCCTCGAGCAGGTCGCGGACCCGCATCCGCTCTCCGGCGCGGAGGTCGATCTTCGACTCGACGGCGAGCGCGCGGTAGTCGGGGGCCGTGAAGACGTCGTCCATGTCGGCGCGCTCAAGCGTCAGCAGCGCCGTCATCAGCTTGGTGGTGCTGGCGATCGAGCGCGACTCGCCGGGATCCTTCTGGAGGATCGGCGACCCGTCGCGGGCATCGACGAGGATCGCCGCCGCGGCTCCGTCGAGGCTGGGCGGCGCGGGCGAGCGAAGGTCGGCGTCCGCGGCCGCCGCGGCCGGCGGCATCGCCGCGGGCATCAGCAGCGCGGCGGCGATTGCGATCCCGGCGACGCGCCGCGCGCTCACTCGCGCAGCTTGATCTTTTGGCCGGAGATCAGCGCCTGCGGGTCGAGCTCCGGGTTGAGCAGCTGCAGGGTCTCGATCGGCACGCCGGTCTTCTCCGCGATCCCGCCGAGCGTGTCGCCCGGCTTGACCGTGTAGTTGGCGCGCGGACGCCGCTGGGGGGCCGTCTCCGTGGCATCGCCGGCCTGGTCCGCCGTCTGTGCCGAGGTCTGCTCGCCGTCCGATCCGCCTCCGCTCCCGAGCGACGTGGCGACCACGACCACGACGGCGAGGCCGCAGGCCATCAGGGCCAGCAGCGCGAGCAGGCGTGCGGAGCTTCGGGAGGGTTGCGCGGACATGGCCTCGGTCAGTCGCTGAGCATACGGGCTAGGTCCGCCACGCCAGGGCGCGCAGCTCGTCGGCGGCGGCCGCTGCCGCCAGCGCGGGCTCGCCGCCGCGCTCGGCGTGTGCGTTGACGATCGAGCGCGAGGCGGAGACCAGTCCGGCCGCGGGGTGGGGAGCGAACGCCGGACCGAGCGCGTCGGCGCTCCCGCCCTGGGCGCCGACTCCCGGCAGCAGGAAGACCGCGTGCGGCATCAGCTCGCGCAGACGCTGCAGGCGCTCGGGACGCGTGGCCCCACAGACGGCGCCGACGAGCGACAGCCCGCATGCCCCCCGGTGGGCCGCGCCGATCTCATCGGCGAGGATCGCCAGCCGCTCGTGCAGCGGCCGGCCGCCGGCGTCGAGGTCCTGCAGGTCGGCAGCGCCGGGGTTCGACGTGTTGACGAGCAGGAAGCAGCCCGACCCCGCCTCCGCGGCCGCGTCGACCAGCGGCTCCAGCGAGTCGCGACCGAGCAGCGGGTTGGCGGTGAAGGCGTCGGCGCCCAAGCCCTCGACGGCACCGAACGGCCCTTCGGTCGAGCCGACCAGGGCCTGCGCATAGGCGCGCGCCGTGACGGGCACGTCGCCACGCTTGCCGTCCGCGAGCACGAGCAGGCCGTGCTCGCGCGCGGCATCGCGAGCCTGCTCGAGCGCTCGCCACCCGGGGGCGCCGAGACGCTCGAAGCACGCGAGCTGGGGCTTGACGGCGACGCACGACTGTCCAGCCGCCTCGATCGCCAGCCGGCAGTGATGCGCAACCGCTGCGGCGGTCCGTTCGGCGGCGGTGCCGCCGTCCACGCCCTCGAGCGCGGACGGCCACAACGCCGCCGGGTCCGGATCCAGGCCCAGCACGATCCGGCTTCGACGCTCCTCTACGAGCGCCGCGAGCCGGTCCGCGAAGTGCTTCAGCCGCCCTTGACTGACTTCTTCAGGGCAGAGCCAGCGGAGAAGCGGGGAACGCGGCTGGCCGCGATCTGGATCCGCTCACCCGTCTGGGGGTTGACGCCCTGTCGTGCACCGCGATCCGCCACGGAGAACTTGCCGAAGCCGGTGAAGTTGACCTCTCCGCCACGCTTGAGCGTGCCTTCGATGACGGTCAGAACCGCGTCGACGGCGGTCCCGGCGTCACCCTTTGAGAGGCCGGACTCCGCGGCCACCTGATCGACGAACTCGGACTTCGTCACCTTGTTTCCTCCTTGGAGGGGGATGGAACAGTGCCGCGAACCTAACAACGCTCGCGGACGACCGGTGCTCTGGACCGCTTTGGAATCGGGTCCTAGGGCTTCAAACCCCGGAATTTGCGGATTTCGCCAGCTCGACCATCTGCTCGGCAACGTCGACCAGCTCGTCGTGCCCCTTCGCTCCCGGCGCCAGGATCCGGGGCTCGCCGGGGCCGCTGTAGAGCAGCACGCGCGGCTCGCGGTCGCGCTGGCGGCGGCGCATCGCGACCGCCACGCCCTCGGCCACGGCGGTCGCGCGCGCCATCGGTCCCTTCGGCCGCTCCCTCACGCGGCGCGCTCCAGCTCCTGCAGGCCGTGGCGGAGGTCGTAGAGGACGAGCGCGGGCAGCGCCGCCCGGCGGGTTACGCAGGCGAGCACGTGGCGCGGGCTGCGCACGGCGAAGACGGATCCACCAAGCGCCTGGACCTCGATCTGCTCGGCAGGTCCGCCGGAGGCCGCGTCGGCCCGTTCGACCAGCTGACGCGCGAGATCCGCGAGCTCGCGGGCGCGCCGCGGATCGTCCTCGCTGGCCGCCACGAGGTTGCCGGCGGCGTCGACTACGACGGCGGCGAGAACGTCAGTGGAGGTGTCGACGAGCCGCCGGGCGACCATCACGGTCAGAATAGCCGCGTGCCGCTGGCCCGGATCTCCTGGATCGTGACCGTCTGCGTCTGCCTGCTGGCGGCCGTGCTGCTGCTGCTCAACGGCTACTCGGGCTACGCCGGGGTGCTGGTCGCCGTCGGCGCCGCGGCGGCCGTCAACCTGATCTAGCGCCGGTCGTCCGGCTCGAGGTGGATCAGGACGTCGGCGCCGCGCAGGCGCGTCCCGATCTCCCCCTGCAGCTCGTGCGATACCTGGTGCGCGCGATCGAGCGTGGTCCCCGCACGGAACTGCACGTGCAGGTCGACGTAGCGGCGGCTGCCGGCCCGGCGGGCGCGCAGCTTGTGGTAGCCGGCGACCTCCTCCGCCCCGTACTCGTCGAGAGCTCCGCGGATCGCCGCGAGCTCGTGCTCGGGCAGGATCTCGTCGACCAGCACGCGTGAAGAACGGCTGAGGATGCGCAGCCCCGAGATCACGATCGCGACCGCGACCACCAGGGCGGTGAGCGGGTCGAGCCACTCGATGTCGGTCACCGCGACCAGGACGAGGCCGATCAAGACGCCCGCCGACGTGATCGCATCGGTGCGCAGGTGGGCGCCGTCGGCCTCGAGCGCGGGCGACTCGGTCGCGCGCGCCTGGCGGTAGAGGTACGCCGAGACGAAGACGTTCGCGACCATCGAGAAGCCGATCACGGCGATGCCGAGCCCAAGCGACTCGACCTCGGGCGGGTCGAGCAGCCGGCGGACCGACTCGAAGACGATCACCCCGGCCCCGACGAGGATCAGCATCCCCTCGATCACCGCGGCGAGGTTCTCGATCTTGTCGTGCCCGTAGGGGTGGTCGGCGTCGGCCGGCTCGCCCGCCTTGCGCACCGATACGAAGGCGATCACCGACGCGAGCAGGTCGATGCTCGAGTGGATCGCCTCGGTGATGATCGCGATCGAGCCGGTGATGACGCCGGCGACGAGCTTGAGCGCGATCAGCAGGCTGTTCGAAGCGATCGACAGCGCGGCGGCCCGGGTCTTGCGCCCGTCGGCCGCGGTCGTTCCGATCACGAGCCCTGCTCGCCCGCCAGTCGCGCGAGCAGCGCCTGCGCAGCGCGCCCGCGGTGGCTGATCGCGTCCTTCTCGGCGGCTGTCAGCTCCGCCATCGTGCGCCCGTCGGCGAGGTCGTCGGGGACGACCGCCGGGTCGTAGCCGAAGCCGCCGTCGCCACGCGGCTCGTGGGTCAGCCGCCCTCCGCAGCGGCCGTCGACGACGTGCTCGCGGCCGTCCGCGTCGACGAGCGCCAGCGCGCAGACGTAGGTCACGCGCGTGTCGCCGTCAGGCGGGACGTCGCGCAACAGCTTCGCCAGGTTCTCCTCGTCGGTCGCGTCCTCGCCGGCGAAGCGCGCCGAGTAGATGCCGGGAGCGCCGCCGAGCGCCGT
The DNA here is from genome assembly GCA_035630335.1 of Thermoleophilaceae bacterium. GTDB lineage: Bacteria > Actinomycetota > Thermoleophilia > Solirubrobacterales > Thermoleophilaceae > JAAYBF01. Next base: position 29,773 of record DASQKV010000050.1, read on the forward strand.
GGCCTCGATCCCCGAGTCGTCGGCGACGGCCGGCAAGCCGGTCGCAGCTGCGGCCGTGCGCGCCTTGACGAGCGCATTCTCGGCGAAGGTCGTGCCGGTCTCCGGCGGCAGGTCGACCGAGTCGGGAAGCGGCACGACCTCGTGAGGCGCCAGCAGCAGGCTCAGCTCGCGCAGCTTGTGCGCGTTGCGCGATGCGAGCACGAGGCGCACCAGGTCGCCTCAGCCGGTCGCGACGGCTCCGTCGACCGCTGCGCGCTGCGCCTCGCGCAGCTGCTCGATGCCGGCCGCGGCGAGCTCGAGCAGCGCGTCGAGCGAGGTGCGCGAGAGCGGCGTCCGCTCGCCCGTCGCCTGCACCTCGACGAGGCCGCCGTCGCCTGTCATGACCACGTTCATGTCGACCTCGGCGTTCGAGTCCTCCGGATAGTCGAGGTCGAGCAGCGGCTCGCCGTCGACGACGCCGCACGACACCGCCGCGATCGTCCCGGTCAGCGGCAGCGTCTCGAGCTTGCCCGCCGACACCAGCCCCTGCAACGCCAGCTCGAGCGCCACGTAGCCCCCCGTGATCGAGGCGCAGCGCGTGCCGCCGTCGGCCTCGAGCACGTCGCAGTCGATCCACACGGTCCGCTCGCCGAGCGCCTCGAAGTCGACGACGCCGCGCAGCGCGCGCCCGATCAGACGCTGGATCTCGATCGTGCGGCCGTCGGCGCGTCCGCGCGAGACGTCGCGCTGCTTGCGCTCGCCGGTCGAGGCGGGCAGCATCCCGTACTCGGCGGTCACCCAGCCGCGTCCGCTGTCGCGCATCCAGCGCGGTACCTGCTCGTCCACCGACGCCGTGCAGATCACGCGCGTACCGCCGGCCTCGATCAGCGCCGAGCCCGACGCCGAGCGCACGAAGCCGGTCTCGATCCGGACCGGCCGCAGCTCGTCCGCGCCACGTCCGTCGGCCCTCACGCCGCCACCTCGGCCGGCGCCGCGACGTCGACGTGGCCGACGCTCGCGATCGGGAGCTGGAGGAAGCGCGTCCCGAGCCGGCGGAACCCGTCGACGTCACCGGTGGCGAGGAACCGGTACGAGCCCCTACCCTCGGCCGGCGCAGAGGTCCCGGCGGCGTCGAGCTCGCGCTCGATCTCCTCGACGATCGCCTCACCCGAGGTGACGATCTCGACCCCACGGCCGAGGCGGCGCTGGATCACCGGCCGTACGAGCGGGTAGTGGGTGCAGCCCAGGATCACGGTGTCGACGTCCGCCTCGAGCAGCGGCGCACACGCCTGCTCGACAGCCGCGACCGTCCGCTCGTCGACCTCGCGGCCCTCCTGGATCAGCGGCGCCAGCTCGGCCGAGGCGACGGCGTGGAGCGTTGCCGCCCCGCCGGAGGCCTCTGCCAACGCGCGCTCGTAGGCGCCGCTCGCGACCGTCGCCGGCGTGGCGAGCAGGCCGACGCGGCCGTTGCGGGTCGTGGCCGCGGCGACGCGCGCCTCGGGCGCGACGACCCCCACCACCGGCACCCGGCCCGCGAGCTCCTCGCGCAGCGCGGGCAGCGCCGCCGAGGTCGCCGAGTTGCAAGCGACCACGATCAGCTTCGCCCCCTCGTCGAGCAGGATTCCCGCAAGCTCGCGCGAGAAGGCCGTCAGCTCCTCCGGCTTGCGCGTCCCATAGGGGAAACGAGCCGTATCGCCCAGGTAGACAAAGTCCTCGTGCGGCAGCGACACGAGGCACTCGTGCAGGACGGTGAGGCCGCCGACCCCGGAATCGAACATGGCGACGGGCAGCTCTCGCGCGGAAGGCACCCGCGCATGGTGCCATGCCGGCCGGAGGCCCCGCCGTGCCGGCCTCAGAACTCGACCTTCTTGACGGCCTCCTTGATCTTGTCGAGGATCAGGTCGCCGAGCTCCTTGCCCTCGTCGGTCTCGAAGTTCTGCATCGCGGCCACCACGCCGGCCATGATCAGCGCGACGAGCAGTATCAGCGCGACGTACTCGACAGTGCCCTGACCGGTGCGCTGGCGCAGACGGACGAGCGTGACGGCGAGCCCGGCGTGGGCGAGCCCGAAGAAGCGGTACATCGACAACCTCCCGATCGACTTGTGGGAAGGCGATGCTGTCCGGCCGCCGCGCACCGTTCCACGCGCGCGAGCAACGGCTCTGCGACGGATCGGCGACCCCGCCACCCACGCTGCGAAGATGCCCGCCATGTGCGGCATCGGCGCCCTCCTCGACCCGGCCGGCACCGGCCCGGCCGACGTCGGGCGGCGGATGACCGCCGCGCTGCGCCACCGCGGCCCCGACGGACAGGCCGTGCTCGAGCTCGGACCGGTCACGCTTGCGCACTGCCGGCTGGCGATCGTCGACGTAGCCGGCGGCGACCAGCCGCTGCGCTCCGAGGACGGCACGGTCTCGCTGATCGCCAACGGCGAGATCTACAACCACGAGGCGCTGCGCGCCGGGCTCGAGGCGCGCGGGCACCGCTTCGCGACCCGCTCGGACTGCGAGGTGATCGTCCACCTCTACGAGGAGCACGGCGACGACTGCGTGCGTCACCTCAACGGGATCTTCGGCTTCGCGATCTGGGACGAGCGCCGGCGGCGGCTGCTCGTCGCGCGCGACCCGCTCGGCGTGAAGCCGGTCTACTGGTGCACGAGCGGACGCCGGGTCGCGGTGGCCTCCGAGGTCGGCGCGCTGCTGGCCACCGGCATGGTCGAGCCGCGCGTCGACCGGGTCGCGCTCGACCACTACCTCGCTTGCCGCTTCACCCCCGCGCCGCGCACGCTCTTCGAGGGCGTGTCGAAGCTGCCGGCGGCCTCGCTGCTGGTCGCCTCGGAGGACTCACCGGTGCGCGTGTCGAGCTACCGCGAGGCGCCGGCGGCCGCCGACGGCAGCCTGGGAGGCGAGGAGCTCGCGCGCGAGCTGGCCGACCGCTTCACCGACGCCGTCGAGCGCCAGATGATGTCCGACGTCCCCTACGGCGCCTTCCTGTCGGGGGGAATCGACTCGGCGGCGATCGTCGCCGCGATGCGCCAGCGCTCCGACGAGCCGCCAGAGACCTTCACGATCGGCTTCCCCGGCTACGGCGACGTGCTCGACGAGCGCGCGTACGCCGCGGAGGCGGCGCGCGTGCTTGGCACGCGCCACCACGACACCGCCACCGAGCAGGGCGACTTCCTCGGCGAGCTCGCGACGGCGATCCGTCACCTCGAGGAGCCGTGCGGACTGCCGTCCGCGCCGGCGCTGATGCAGCTCGCGCGCTTTGCGTCGCGGTCTGTGAAGGTCGCCCTGTCGGGCCAGGGAGCCGACGAGCCGCACGGCGGCTACGGCCGCCATCAGGCGGCGATCGTGCTCGGCGCGGCCCAGCACCTCGGTCCGCTCGCCACGCCGTTGCGCGCCGCCGCCGGCCTGCTCCCGGGCAACGAGCGCGCCCGCCGCGCGGCGCGGTTGCTTGGGAACCTCTCCGACGCCGACCGCCTGACCCGCCTCGTCGAGATCACCGGCGAGGACCTGCGCGCGCAGCTCGTCGGCGGCGTCGGCGAACAGGCCGCCGCCGAGCGCAGCGCCCTAGCGGGCGACGTCCTCGCCGACGTCGGCGACCGTCCGCTGCTCGACCAGGCCCTCTACCTCGACGCCCACATGTTCCTGCCCGACGGCCTGCTCGTCTGTGCCGACAAGATGTCGATGTCGGCGAGCCTCGAGCAGCGCGTGCCGTTCCTCGACGTCGAGCTGATGCGCTTCGTCGAGAGCGTCCCCGGCCGCGAGCGCGTTCGGCTGCGTGCCGGCAAGCGCCTGCACCGCAAGGCGATGGCGCAGCTGCTGCCGTCGTCGATCGTGCAGCGGCCGCGGCACGGCTTCTCGACCCCCTACCAGCGCTGGCTGCGCGAGTCGCTCGGCACCGAGGTCGAGCGCCGCTACGCGGCCGGCTCGCCCGCGGGCGACCTGATCGACCCGGCCACGGTCGCCGGCCTGGTGGCCAGCCACCGCTCGGGCGCGGCCGACCACAAGAGCATCCTCTACTGCCTGCTCGAGCTCTCGGACTGGCATCGGACGTTCATCGAGGAGGCGGTCCCGGTGGGCACCGCGGCGCAGGCTGGCTGACGTGGCGCGCTCGCTACCACACGGCCGCGCCGCCGGCCAGCGGCGGGACGCCCGTCCGCGGATCCTCTATGTCCACAGCCGCAAGGCGAGCTTCGTCGCGATCGACCGTGAGATCCTCGCCGAGCGCTACGAGGTCGAGGACTGGTACCAGCCCGGCCGCGTGCCGAACCTCGTGCGGCTCGTCCCCGCCGTCCTGCGCGCCGACCTCGTGTTCGGCTGGTTCGCTTCCTGGCACACCTTCTTCCCGCTGACGCTCGCGTGGCTGCTGCGCAAGCCGTCGGTGCAGATCGTCGGCGGCTTCGACACGGCGAACATGCCGGACATCGGCTACGGCCATCAGCAGGGCGGCGTACGGCGCTGGGCGAGTCGCTGGATCATGCGCTGCGCCAGCCGGCTCGTCACCAACTCGGAGTACAGCCGCTCCGAGATCGCCGCCAACACGCCGTTCGCGCCGGACGCGGTGACGGTCGTCCACCACGGCGTGCCCGACCCCTTCGGCCCGCTCGACGCGAGCCGCGAGCGTGAGCGGCTGGCGCTGACCGTCGGCGCGATCGACGCCGGAACGCTGGTGCAGAAGGGTCAGCTGCCCTTCGTCGAGGCGGCGCGCGAGCTTCCCGACGTGCGCTTCGTCTTCGCGGGCAAGTGGCTCGACGACTCGATCGACCGGCTGCGGGCCGTCGCCGGCTCGAACGTCGAGTTCACCGGCTGGGTCTCCGACGACGATCTGCGCGAGCTCTACGCACGCGCGTCGGTCTACGTCCAGGCGTCGCGCCACGAGGGCTTCGGCCTTGCGGTCGCCGAGGCGATGCTCGCCGGGTGCGTGCCCGTCGTAATGGACGTGACGGCAATGCCGGAGGTCGTGGGGGACGCAGGGGTCCTGATCTCGTCGCAGGAGCCGGCGGCGGTCGCCGAGGGCATTCGGCGTGCGCTCGAGCTTGGCCCGGAGGCGCACCAGCGGGCGCGCGACCGGATCGTCGAGACGTTCCCGCTCGCGATCCGTCGCGAGGGCATCCTGGCGGTCGTCGGTGAGGCGCTGGAGCAAGGGCGTTGAGCAGGGCCCTCCGAGCTAGCTCAACCCCTCCATCGTCGCCACTGCCGACTCCGCCAGCGCGGCCAGGTCGTAGCCGCCCTCGAGCACGGCGCCCGCAGGCACTCCGAGATCGTCCGCGAGAGCGGCGACCTCCCGCGCCATGCGTCGATAGCTCTCCGTCTCGAGCAGGCAGCCACCGAGCGGGTCGTCGCGATGGGCGTCGAAGCCGGCCGAGATCAGGATCAGGTCGGGCCGGTACTCCGTCGCCGCCCGGAGCGCGACCTGCTCCAACGCGTTCAGCCACTCCGCCTCGCCCGAGCCGCCGGGCAGCGGGAGGTTGACCGTATAGCCCTCCCCCGCCCCGCTTCCGGCTTCGCCGGCCGCGCCGGTTCCTGGATAGAACGGCCAGCGGTGGAGGCTGACGAACAGCACGTCGGGCGAGTCGTAGAAGGCGGCCTGGGTGCCGTTGCCGTGGTGGACGTCCCAGTCGAGCACCAGCACGCGCTCGACCCCCGGCGCGGCGAGCGCGTGCCGCGCCGCGATCGCGACGTTCGACAGCAGGCAGAAGCCCATCGCGCGGTCGGGCTCGGCGTGGTGGCCCGGCGGGCGCAGCGCCGCGAAGCCTGTCGGAGCCTCACCACTTACCAACGCATCGACCAGCGCACACGCGCCGCCGGCCCCCCGCAGCGCCGCCTCCCACGAGGCGGGCACGACCGGGGTATCGAGGTCGATCGGCTCGCCGCGCTCGCAGGCGCCGCGAACGTGCTCGAGGTGACTGCGGGGATGCACGCGCAGTAGCTGCTCCTCGGTCGCCAGAGGGGCCTCGCGCACGTCCCAGCCGAGCCAATCGCGCTGGGCCAGCGCCGCCTCGATCGCGCGGATCCGGTCGGGATTCTCGGGGTGCGCGCCCGTGTCGTGCGCGAGCGAGGACGGGTGACGGAGGTAGAGCGGCGCGCCGATCGCGTTACCGTACCTGCCGTCCTGTGGACCTCTCGGCCGCGACACCGCTCCGGACAGACGTCGCCGTGGTCGGAGCCGGCGCCGCGGGTCTCTTCTGCGCCCTGACGGCGGCCCGCGACGGCGCGCGCGTGACGCTCGTCTCGCGCAGCCCGCTCGACGGATCGGCGAGCTACTGGGCCCAGGGCGGGATCGCGGCCGCGCTCGCTTCCGACGACTCGCCCGGACGGCACGTCGCCGACACGCTCGCAGCCGGCCGCGGCGCCGCACGCGCGAGCGCCGTACGGGTCCTCTGCGAGGAGTCGCCGGAGCGCGTCCGCGAGCTGCGCCGGCTCGGCGTCCGCTTCGACGCCGACCGCCACGGTTCGCTCGCGCTCGGCCTCGAGGGCGGTCACTCCGCGCGAAGGATCGTCCATGCCGGCGGCAGCGCGACCGGCAGGCGGATCACCCGCCAGCTCGCCGCGCTCGCCGCGACGCACGAGCGGATCGACGTGCTCGAGGGTACGACCGCCGACGCGCTGCTCGTCGACGACGGACGCTGCATCGGCGTGCGCACTCGCCGCGACGGGGAGCAGACGGCGATCGTCGCGCGGGCGACCGTCCTCGCGACCGGAGGCGCTGCCGCGCTCTGGGAGCGCACCACCAACCCAGCGGGGTCGGTCGGCGTCGGACTTGCGCTCGCGCACGCCGCGGGAGCCGACCTGGCCGATCTCGAGTTCACCCAGTTCCACCCGACCGCCCTCGTCAGCGACGGTCCCGACGACGGCTTCCTGATCACCGAGGCGGTGCGCGGCGAGGGCGCCCTGCTGCTGAGCCCGGGCGGCGAGCGCTTCGTCGACGAGCTCGCCCCCCGCGACGAGGTGGCGCTCGCGATCGAGGCCGAGCTGCGCCGCAGCGGCGAGCCTGCGGTGGCGCTCGACCTCAAGCCGGTCGACATGGCCCGCTTCCCGAACATCGCCGACGCGCTCGCGCGCAACGGCATCGACCCGCGCCGCGACACCGTTCCGGTCGCCCCCGCGGCCCACTACACGATGGGCGGCGTCGCGACGGACATCGACGGCCGTGCCTCGCTGCCGAGCCTCTACGTCGTCGGCGAGTGCGCCTGCACCGGGCTGCACGGAGCGAACCGCCTCGCTTCGAACTCGCTCGCGGAGTGCTTCGTCCTCAGCCACCGGGTCGCCGTAGCGGCAACCGACGAGCACCACCCGCTCGACGCTCGCGACGCGCGGGCCGCGGCGCTGCCACGACCCCCGTCACCGCAGACACTTGCCGCGCTCTGGCGCCACGCCGGCCTGCGCCGCGACGCCGACGGGCTCAGCATGCTGCTCGACGACCCCTACCCCGTCGCGCGCCTGATCGCAGCCGCCTGCCTTGCGCGCGAGGAGAGCCGCGGCGCCCACCAGCGCACCGACCACGCCGAGGCCCTGCCGGCGCTCGATGGCATGCACACCGTCGTCGACGCCGACGGCGCCGCGCGGCTCGAGCGCTGGGAGTGAGCGCGACTAGCATCCGGCGCGTGGAGGCCGACGTCACGGAGCTGTTCCACGAGGCGATGGCTTCGCTCGCCTCGGGCGTCTCGGTGATCACTGCGCGCCGCCCCGACGGCTCGCCGTGCGGCCTCGCCGCCACGTCAGTGTCCTCCTACAGCGCCGAGCCCCCCTCGCTGCTCGCGGCGATCGCTCACGTCTCGCGCTGCCACGACGCGCTCGCGGGCTGCGACCGCTTCGGCGTCCACATCCTCCACGCGGGCGAGGAGCACGTCGCGCGTGCCTTCGCCGCCCGTGCCGAGGACAAGTTCGCCGGCCTCGACTGGCGCTGGGACGAGGACGTGCCCGAGCTGGCCGGCGCGCTCGCCTATCTGCGCTGCCGGCGATCGGCGAACTTCAGCCGCTACGACCACACGATCCTGATCGGCGACATCGAGGGCGGCCGGCTCGAGCACGCCCAGCCGCTGCTCTACGCGCGCCGGCGCATGGATTGGCTGCTGCACCCCCACGAGCGCTGATCCGCTTCGCCCCAGGCATCTCGGCCTTTAACCCGAACTTAACATTGGATTCGTTCCCACTACATGAGCCGTTGGTCTAATCGGCTTCGTGGGAGAGAAGGCGGCGGTCACGTCGCCAAGAGCAGGGAGGATCGTATGTACCAGTTCAGTCGAGCGATCTACAGGGAGTTGGCCCTCGAGGTCAGTCCTCAGCCCTCCGGCGGGCGAGCCGTAGCGCAGGCCCGGCTGCTGGGTGAGTGCGAGTCCGCGATGGAGCGGCTCGCGACCGATCGCCACTACTTCGCCCATCCGGTGCGCACGCTGTTCAACGATGTCCGGACGTTGTTCCCGATGTCCACGCAGCTGCGCGTCTACCGCGTCATCGAGCACCACATGCTCGAGGCCGTCGAGTACGTCGACAGCCAGGCACGCGACGGCGTCACCTTCGACGGCAGCCCACTCTGCTGTCACGCCACGACTCGCAAGGGCACGTCCTGCCAGCGCGTTCCGCTTCCTGGCAGCAAGTACTGCCCGTCGCACAAGCACCTCAACGAGACGCAGAGCGACGAGCTCACCGCCACGGCGGCCTAGGCCCGCCCCGAGCTCCCTCCAGCGCCCCGGGTCATCCCTCCCCGGGGCGCGCCGGTCGCCCGCTATAGCGTCCCCCGCGTGATCGTCGGGGTCGACGTCGGAGGAACGTTCACCGACGCCGTCGCGATCGCCGACGGCGAGATCCGCACCGGCAAGGCTCCCACCACGCCGGACGATCAGTCGCTCGGCGCGCTCGCGGCGATCGAACAGGCGCTCGACGGCGCTGCCACCGCCGGCGTCGAGCGGCTCGTCCACGGGATGACCGTCGGCACCAACGCGCTGCTCGAGGGCCGCACGGCGCGCACGGCGCTCGTGATGACGGAGGGGTTCACCGACGTCGAGGAGCTCGGTCGCCAGGCGCGGCCGCAGCTCTACCGCCTTTGCGCCTCGGGCCCGGCGCCGCTGGTTCCGGCCGAGCTGCGGGTTGCGGCACCCGAGCGCTGTGGACCCGGCGGAGTGCTGCAGCCGCTCGACGAGGACGAGCTGCGGCGGCGGCTCGCCGAGCTGGAGCCCGGCGTCGAGGCGGTGGCCGTCTGCCTGCTGTGGGGCTTTCGCCATCCCGGTCACGAGCGCAGCGCGGCGCGGCTCGTCGGCGAGGCCCTCGGCGACGTCCATGTCTCCGCCTCGCACCAGACCGCCGCCGTCTTCCGCGAGTACGAGCGCTGCGCGACGACCGTCGTCGACGCGGCGCTCTCGCCGCTGCTGCGGCGCTACCTCGAGCAGCTGACCGACCGCACGCGCGCGGCGGGCCTGCCCGACGCCGAGATCATGCTCTCCAGCGGTGGCGTGGTCGACTCGGCGACGGCGGCGCGCCATGGCGCCTGGACGGTGCTGTCGGGACCCGCGGGCGGGGCCGTGGCCGCGGCGTCCGTGGCGGCCGCCACGGGAACCGACGGCGCCGTCGCGCTCGACATGGGCGGCACCTCGTGCGACGTGTCGCTGGTGCTCGATGGGCGGGTGGCGGTCACCGGCGGGCGCGAGATCGCCGGCCGCTCGCTCGCGCTGCCGATGGCCGATATCCACACCGTCGGCGCCGGCGGCGGCAGCGTGGCGTGGCGTGACGACGGCGGCGCGCTGCGCGTCGGACCGCGGTCGGCGGGCGCCCGCCCGGGGCCCGCCTGCTACGGCCATGGGGGAACGGAGCCGACCGTGACCGACGCCAGCCTGCTGCTCGGCCATCTCGATCCCGCGTCGCCGCTGGCAGGCGGGGTGCGGCTCGACCGCGCCGCCGCCGAGCGCGCCGTCGGGCGGTTGGGAGCCGAGCTGGGACTCGGGCTCGAGTCGACCGCCGCAGGCGTGCTCCGAGTCGCGGCGACCGAGATGGCACGCGCCGTACGCGTCGTGACGGTCGAGCGCGGGATCGACCCCCGGGGCCTCGCGCTCGTCGCCTTCGGCGGCGCCGGACCGCTGCACGCCACCGCGATCGCCGCCGAGCTCGGCATTGGGCGCGTGGTCGTGCCGGCGACCTCCGGCGTGCTCTCGGCGTTCGGGCTCGCGATCTCCGAGCGCCGGCGCGACCTGGTCGAGTCGGTGCTGCTCGGCGGCGACGAGCTGACGCGCGCGGCCGTGTCGTCCGCCGTCGCGCGCCTCGGCGCGCGCGGACGCGAGGAGCTCGACTCCCCGCACGCCGAGCTGCGCGTGACCTACGACCTGCGCTACGCCGGACAGGCCTTCGAGCTGCCGGTCGAGGCCGGCCCCGAGCCCGAGCCGGACGCCCTGCGGTCCGCCTTCGAGCGCGCCCACGAGGAGCGCTACGGCTACAGCGACGGCGACGCCCCGCTCGAGCTGGTCACGATCCGGGTGGCCGCCGCACTGCCCGCGACGGCGCCCCCGAAGGCCGTCGCGACCGATGCGCCTCGGAGGGGCACCCGCCGGGCGTGCTTCGCAGGCGAGTGGCACGACGCCGCCGTGATCGGCTCGGGAACGGCCGCATTCGAGGGCCCGGCGATCGTCGAGCTGCCCGGGTCGACGCTCGTCGTCCCACCCGGGTGGACCGGCGACGCGAACGGAGACGGCGTGACCCTGGAGCGCCGATGACACTCGACCCGATCGCGCTGCAGGTGATGGTCGGGGCGCTGCGCGCGGCGTGCGACGAGATGGGCGTCGTGCTGGTGCGCTCCGCGCGCTCGGCGAACATTAAGGAGCGCCGCGACGCCTCGACGGCCCTCTTCGACGCCGACGGGCGAATGGCGATGCAGGCCGAGCACATCCCCGTCCACCTCGGGGCGATGCCGAGCGCGGTCGCCGCCGTCGTCGCCGAGAACCACGCCCCGGGCGACGCGTGGATCCTCAACGACCCCTACGCCGGCGGCACGCACCTGCCGGACATCACCGTGATCTCGCCCGTCTTCGACGGCGAGCTGATCGGCTTCGCCGCGAGCCGCGCGCACCACGCCGACGTCGGCGCGCCCGAGCCCGGCAGCATGCCCGCCGACTCCCGCAGCCTGGCCGACGAGGGCGTCGTGATCCCGCCGACCCAGCTGGTCCGCGGCGGCGACGTCGACCGTGATCTGCTCGACGACCTCGTCGGCCGGATGCGCAACCCGCGCGAGCGCGAGGCCGACCTGCGGGCGCAGCTCGCGGCCAACCGCGCGGGGGCGCTTCGCCTCGAGGAGCTCGCGCGCCGCAACGGCCGCGACGTCCTGCGCGCGGGCGTCGACGCCACGCTCGACTACGCCGAGCGGCTGACGCGCGCCCGGATCGCCGAGCTGCCGGACGGCGAGCGCCACGCGGTCGACGTGCTCGAGGCCGTCGACGGCGACCTCGAGCTGCGGCTGCGCGCGACCGTCCGCGGCGAGGAGGTCGAGCTCGACTTCACCGGCAGCGCGCCGCAACACGAGGGCAACCTCAACTGCCCACTGGCCGTGACGCTGTCGGCCTGCTACTTCGCCCTGCGCGTGATCGCCGACCCCGACGTGCCGCCCTGCGCGGGCGCGTACCGGCCGCTGCGAGTGGTCGTGCCCGACAGCTGCCTCCTCAACGCCGCGCCCCCGGCGGCGGTGGCCGCCGGGAACGTCGAGACGTCCTCGCGCGTCGCCGACATGGTGCTCGCGGCCTTCGGCCACGCGCTCGGACAGGGGACGATGAACAACCTGACGCTCGGCAACGAGCGCTTCACCTACTACGAGACGCTCGGCGGTGGCCAGGGCGCCTGCGCCGACGCCGACGGGCCGAGCGCGGTCCACGTCGCGATGAGCAACACGCTCAACACGCCGATCGAGGCGCTCGAGCTCGAGTTCCCGCTGCGCGCGATCGAGTATTCGCTGCGCCGCGGCTCGGGCGGGGCCGGGCGCCGGCATGGCGGCGACGGCGTCGTGCGCGAGCTCGAGGCGCTCGCCGCGATGCGCTTCTCGCTGATCACCGAGCGCCGCCACCACGCGCCTCCCGGAGCGGACGGCGGCGAACCCGGCGCGCCCGGCAGGAACCTCCTCAACGGAGCCGATCTGCCGTCCAAGGCGACCGGCACGCTCGGCCCGGGAGACAGGCTGCGACTGGAGACTCCAGGCGGCGGTGGACACGGCCCGCCGACCCCTAAGAGCGCATTGTCACGAAATTCCGCTTGATTTCAGGGCTTCTCTGCGCCACAATGCCGGTCCCGTGCTGCGCAACAACTAGTCAACGTCAGCGCACGGACCCCGGAGGTATCCCTTTTTCATGCCAGTCGCTTTGAAGGAATGGGCAGTGACCGTGCGCGCGCTCGCGGAGGGTGAGCAGCTGCTCACGCTGCGCAAGGGCGGGATCCGCGAGGAGCAGAAGCACTTCGAGATCGAGCACGACCAGTTCTTCCTCTACCCCACTTTCGACCACCAGCGCAACGACCTCGTGCGGGACTCCCACCTGCCCGAGCTCGGCCGCGCGCTCGAGGAGGGCGTGTGGCCCGACGGCGACCCGCCGGCACGCGCCCTGCTCCAGGACGGTGGCATCCCCCAGCCCGACCGCGTCCGGATCCGCGCCTGGGCCGAGGTGGCGGCGAGCTACCTGATCACCGACCCGCGCGCCGTCGACGCACTGTCGCCGTACTACGTCTGGACGACCGACTACGCGGAGAAGCGGCTCGAGTGGAAGCGCCGTCACCCGATGCACGTGATCCTGCTGCGCACCTACCGCATCCCGCGCCCGGTGACCGTCAAGGTCCGTCCCGAGTACCACGGCTGTCGCTCGTGGATCGAGCTGCACCGCGACCTCCCGTTCGAGGGGACGCCGGTGCTCTCCGACGAGGAGTTCGATCGCGCCGCCGGCGAGATCGAGGCGATCGCGTCGGACGCCGTTCCGGTCCTGGCCTAGCCCGCGGATCTCAGCGTCGCCGGCTGCGGCTCCCCTGCGGGAGTCGGCTCCGGCGGCGCCTCGCTGTCCAGTACCTCGAGCAGCGCTGCCACGACGCGCCGGTCGAACTGGGTGTCTGCGCCCGCGGTCAGCTGCGCACGGGCGTCGGCGGGCGACAGCGGCTCGCGATAGGGCCGGTCGTCGGTCATCGCGTCGTAGGCGTCGCAGGCGTGCACGATCCTGGCCCCGAGCGGGATCTCCTCGCCCACGAGACCGTCGGGATAGCCGCTGCCGTCCCAGCGCTCGTGGGCGTGGCGGACGAGCGGGCGGACGTCCTCGAGGAAGTCGACCGAAGCGAGGATCCGCTCGCCCGCCTCCGCGTGTCGTTGGACCTGATCGCGCTCGGCCGCGGACAGCGGGCCGCGCTTGGCGAGCACGCCGTCGTCGACCGACACCTTGCCGATGTCGTGGAAGATCGCCGCGAGCCGCAGCGTGCGCAGCTCCTCGCCGGATAGAGCCAGCCGCCGGCCGACCGCCGTCGCCCACTCGATCATCCGCCGCGGGCCCTCGGATGCACGGTCGTCGGCCTCGAGCGCTGTGGCGAGCGCCTGCGCCGTGCCGATGTAGGCGCTGTCGAGCCGCTCGTAGAGCATCGCCGACCGCAGCGCGGAGCCGACGAGGTCGGCGACTGTCTGCACCAGGCGGGCGTCGTCCTCGTCGAAGGCGTTCGTGCGCACCTCCTCGACGTCGATCGCGCCCCACAGCTCGCCGCCCACCAGCAGCGGCACCACGAGCTCGGAGCGCACGTCCGCGGTCTCGGGGTTGGCGAGGTAGTCCGGCTGCCCGCGCACGTCGCCGACGATCACCGGCCTGCGCTCGCGCAGGCAGCGTCCGATGACGCCCGCGGCGCGTGGCCGCGCGGTCGCCGGCCCGGTGATCGGCGGGAGCCCCTGGCCTCGACGCGCGACCGCGTCGAGGTAGTCGTCCTCGCGGATCCTGACGATGACGCAAAGGAAGTAGCCGAACGCGCGGTGCAGCTCCTCGACCGCCACGTTGAGGATCTCCTGAGGGTTGGTCATCGCCGACAAGCGGGTGCCGAGCGCGTTCGCGAGCGCGAGCTGACGCGTCCTGACGCGCAGCCGCTCGGTCTGCTCACGGCCCTGGTCGGGCCAGGCCGCCTCCTCGGTCGGCGATGCGACCGGCGGGGGAGCGGAGCGGTTGGGTCGCAACGGCCGCATACCGTCCGGGAGGTCGGAGAAGACGACGACGGTGCCGTCGCCACGGTGCTGCTTGCCGTGCAGCAGCGCACGGTCGGCGTTGTCGATGACCGCGGTCGGCGTCTGGTTCGGCTCCCACTCGGCGATCCCAGCGCTGGCGCCGCACGCTCCGCGGACGACCTCCTCGTCGCCGAGCGCGCGCTCGATCCCCTCCAGGACGCGCCGCGCGAGCTCGGCCGCCTCGCGCTCGTCGGCCTCGACCGCGACGATCGCGAACTCGTCGCCGCCGTAGCGCGCCACGAGGTCGTAGGGGCGGACCGTCGCGCGCAGCGCGCTGCCGACGCGCCGCAGCACCTCGTCACCGGCGAGGTGGCCGTGCTCCTCGTTGACCTGCTTGAAGTCGTCGAGGTCGATCAACACCAGCGACAGCCGGTGGCCGGTCCGCTCGCCGCGCTCGATCTCACGCCGCAGCATGTGCTGCATCGCGGTGTGGTTGAGACAGCCGGTCAGGCCGTCGGTCCTTGCGACCTGCGCGAGCCCGGCGTGGGCGCTGGCGTTGCGACACGCCGCCGCCGCCAGCTCGCCGAACGCCTCGAGCAGGTTCATGTCCTCGCGCGTCACCTCGTGGCGGCGGTGGTAGCCGACCGCTAGCACGCCGCGAAGCTTGCCGTCCCAGTGCATCGGAACCGCGACGGAGCTGTGCACCTGTCCGAAGAAGGCGACGTCGGGCTTCGGCGTCAGCTCCTGGTAGTCGTTGGTGATCAGCGGCCGGTCGAGCTCGGCGACCCGTCCGGACAGCCCGACGCCGGCAGCGACCTTGTAGCCGATCGCCTCGGGCACGATGCCGTGCACCGCCTCGATGGTCAGCCCGGCGGCGTCTCCACGAAAGATCGCGGCGTTGTCCCCGTCGAGGATGCTCGCCGCCTCGGTGCATATCTGGACCAGGACGCGGTTGAGGTCGAGGCTCTCGTTGAGCGTCTTGGCGGCGCGCGCCAGCGCCGCCTGCTGGGCGACCTGCGCGGCATGCTCCTCGGCGAGGCGCATCTGCGCCAGGCTCGCCGCGGCGGCGGCGGCAAACGAGCCGGCGACACCGATCTCGACCTCGCTGAAGTCGCGGCCTTCCTCGTCGAGCAGCAGCAGCACGTTGCCAACCGCGCTGCCGGCGCGCATCGGGAGCAGCAGGGCCGTTCCGGAGCCGCCGTCGAGTCCGAGCACCCGGTCGATCGCCTGCGCCTCGCCACGCTGGGCGAGCAGCGCGGGGAGCCCCTGGCGCAGCAGCAGGTTCAGGGGAGGCATGTCGGAGATCGGCAACGTCCGGCGCGCGACGCCGATGGCGGGGCTGGCCACGACCGGCTCAGCACGCTCCTCGCTCTCGTGGATCTCGAGCAGGACGACGCGTGCGACACCGAAGAAGTCGCGTGCCTCGGCGACCAGCCGGCGACGGACCACGTCTGGCCCCTGTAGGTCTGCAGCGGCGCTCAGCAGGCGGGTTACCGCCTGCATGGCGTCCGTAGCCGAGCCGACGCGAGCGTCAGCTTCCCCTACAGGGGCCAGTCGGGTGACAGGGCGAGGGATGCCCACGACCTAGTGATCGGCCACAAGCCGGTCTGGCTTTAGGACCGTCCGCTTCGGGGCGCGAGCCCCCGGCCTACAACCCGAGCGTCTTGGCGATGATGTTGCGCTGGATCTCCGACGTGCCGCCGTAGATCGTGGTGACCACGCCCGAGCGCAGGTAGCGCTCCATCGGGTACTCCTTCGCGTAGCCGTAGCCACCGGCCATCTGGACCGCCTCCAGCCCGCAGCGCTTCGCGAGCTCGGTCGCGGCGAGCTTGGCCATCGAGGCCTCCTGGGGCAGCATTCGCATCGGGTCCTCGTCGGTCAGGCGCGCCACCCAGCGAATCAGCAGCCGGGCCTGGACGAGGTCTGTGGCGAGGTCGGCGAGCCGGTGCTGGAGCGCCTGGAAGGAGCCGACCGAGCGGCCGAACTGGTGTCGCTCCTTGACGTAGGCGAGCGTGTCGTCGAACGCCCGCTGGCCGAGGCCGAGCGCGAGCGCCGCGAGGATCACGCGCTCGTTGTTGAGACCGGCCATCAGCTGGACCCAGCCGGCGCCCTCGGTGCCGAGCAGGTTCCCCGCCGGGACGCGGACCTCGTCGAGATGGAGCTCGTTGGTGTCCTCGCCGCCGAGCGTGTCGATCGGCCGCATCGTGAAGCCCTCGGCGTCGCGCTGGACGAAGATCATCGAGAGGCCGTCGTGGCGCTCGGATCCCTCGCCGCTGCGGCAGACGATCAGCACGTGGCTCGCCTTGTGCGCGAACGAGCACCACATCTTCGACCCGCTGATCACCCACTCGTCACCGTCGCGACGCGCGCGGCACTTCAGCGCGGCGACGTCGGAGCCCGCGTCGGCCTCGGACATCGCGATCGCGAGCGTGCCGCCGGCGGAGACACGGCCGAGCAGATCCTGCTTCTGCTCCTCGGTGCCGAACTTGTTCAGCGCGCCGACGCAGATCAGCGTCACGCCGTAGGCGCCGACGGGGATCTGCCCGCGGGCGCTCTCCTCGAGGAACAGCGTGGCGTCGAAGAAGCCGCCGCCGGAGCCGCCGTACTGCTCGGGGATCGTCACGCCGTACCAGCCGAGCTCGCCCATCTTGGCGGCGATCTCGTGGTTGTGCGGGTCCTTGCCGCCGTCTGTCAGCGCGTCGAGCTTGTCGGGCGTCACCTCGCGCGCGGCGTAGTCGCGGATCGCCGCGACGAACGCGCGCTGCTCGTCGGTCAATCCGTGGTCGGCGGGACTTGTCGGCGCTGCGGTTGCCATCGGTCTGCGGTTCCTCCCGGAATTCGGCTGCGACTTGTGGCGAGGAAGCTACCTGGCCGCTGGTCGCAGCGGCTCAGCTCGCCGGCTGGAGCAGCCAGGCCAACAGCGCGACCCCGCCCCCGACGAGCAGCAGGACCGCGGCGATCTTCAGCGCCTGGACGAGTTGCGGGCCGCTGTCCTCCGTCGCGGATGGCGCCACGCCGCTGTCCGGCAGGAGCTCGCGCGCCGCCTCCGCCCCGGATGCGGGCACGTAGATGTCGCGTGGTCCCGCGGCCAGGAAGTCGGGTACGTCGAAGCCCATCGACCGGCTGAGCGTGCTCGGGACTCCGTTCTCGAGCAGCAGCCCCTGGATCAACTCGGCCTCGGCCTGGTTGCCGGCCCAGGCCACCTTGACGAGCTCCCCCTCGGTGTAGCGCGGGTCGATCTTGCGGGCGCGTTCGTGCGCGGCGTCACGCGGAGGCTCGGTCTCCTCCTCTCCCCGATCCGGTCCGGGGAGATCAGCCATCGACCTCGATCGGCTGCTCGTCGACCTTGCCGTCGGCGATCCGCCATGCGCGCACGTGCGGGTCGCCGTCGAGCGAGACGATTAGGTAGGTCCAGTTCGGATAGGTCGCGAGGTTGATGTCGGTCTGCGAGGGCTCGGCGGCGCTGCGCGGATGCGAGTGGTAGGTAGCGACCTCCCAGCCCTCGTCGTCGAGCTCGTTGGTCGCGTTGAGGGCCGCGAAGCCGAACTCGAAGCCGTACGGGGAGTGCCGCTCGTTGACCGCCCGGTAGACCGTGTCGATGACGCCGTCCTTGCCGCGCGCGTAACCGCAGCACTCGTTCGGCGCCTCCTCGCGCGCGTGCGCGATCAGCTCGTCCCACTGCGCTCTGGTCATCCGCATGGCATCAAGCGTACCCTTGAGGTCATGGCCTTCCTCTCGCCATCGGCGCCGGAGATGATCGTCATCCTGATCATCGCGCTGCTCGTGCTCGGCCCCTCTCGGCTACCGGAGACGGCGCGATCGCTGGGGCGCGGCGTGCGAGAGCTGCGCGACACGCTGCAGGGCATCGGCGATCACGACGACGGCGAGGAGGACGACGAACACGGCGGCGGCGGCGGCGAGATCGACCCCCCTCCCCCGCGTCGTGACGATCCGGGCGGCCTGCCCGTCGATCCGGCCGTGGTGCTGGGCGACGTGCCATTCGACGACGACCTTCCCGACGGGCCGCTGGACAGCGACTACCAGAAGGAAGCCGAGTCGAGCACGCCCTCGGCCTCGAGCTGATCGATCGGCTTCGTGTAGACCCCCGAGCTGAGGTACTTCCAGCCGTCGTCGGGCGAGACGAAGACGACGTTGCCCTCGTCGAGCTCGCCGGCGATCCGCGTCGCGATCGCGGCGATCGCGCCGGTCGAGACACCGAGGAACAGACCCTCCTCCTCGAGCAGCTTCTTGGTCCAGACGACCGCGTCGCGGTTGGACACGAAGATCTTGCGATCGATCAGCGACAGGTCGATGATCGGCGGGATGAAGCCGTCGTCGAGGGAGCGCAGCCCCTGGACGAGCTCGCCCTGAAGCGGCTCGGCGGCGACGATCGTCGTCTCCGGATCGTGCTCCTTGAAGCGACGGCCGTTGCCCATCAGGGTCCCGCCGGTGCCGAGGCCGGCGACGAACGCCGTCACCTCGTCGAGCTCGTCGAGGATCTCCAGCGCGGTGCCGTTGTAGTGGGCGTCGGGGTTCGCGCTGTTGCCGTACTGGTAGGGCATGTAGTAGCCGGCGTCGGCCTCGGCCATCTCGAGCGCCAGCGCGACGGCGCCGTTCGAGCCCTGCGCGCCGGGCGAGTAGACGATCTCCGCGCCGTACATCGTCAGCAGCTGGGTCCGCTCCGCGGTGACGTTGTCGGGCATCACGACCTTCAGCGGGTAGCCCTTGCGCTGGCAGATCATCGCCAGCGAGATGCCGGTGTTGCCCGAGGTCGGCTCGAGGATCGTCTGGCCGGGGCCGATCGCCCCGCGCGCCTCGGCGTCCTCGATCAGCCCGCGCGCGACGCGGTCCTTGACCGAGCCGGTCGGGTTGTAGGACTCGAGCTTCGCGTAGATCCGCACGCCCGGCTTCGGCGACAGCCGCTTCAGCTCGACCAGCGGCGTGTTGCCGATCGCCTCGACGATGTCGCCGTAGCGGCCACCGCACGGCCGGTTCTGTAGGCCCTCCATCACTTCAGAAAGTGTAGCGAGGCACGCAAGCCCCGCATAGGCCCTTCGGCGCTATGCGCCGCCGGCCATCGCCGGCAGGATGACGAGCGTGTCGTCGGCCTCGACCGCGGTGTCGAGCCCGTTGAGCACCCGGACGTCCTCGTCGTTGAGGTAGACGTTGACGTAGCGGTTGAGCGCTCCGTCCTCGCCGAACAGCTGGCTCTCGGTGGCCGGGTGGGCGGCCGCGAGCGCACGCAGCAGCTCGCCGACGTCAGCGCCCTCGGCCGAGACCTCGCGCTCGCCGCCCGTAGACGCGCGCAGAACCGGTGGAATCTTGATCGTGCTCACGGAGCGGACCCTATCTCAGCCGGCCGCGGCGCAGAACTGCTCGTAATCGGGGAACACGCCCATCTCGTCGTCGGAGATCGACTCGGGATCGCGCGAGCAGATCGGGCACTCGGGATCGCGCCGTACCTTGAGGTCGGTGAAGCTGGTGCTGAGCGCCTCGTAGAGCAGCAGGCGCCCGATCAATGGCTCGCCGGACCCGGTGATCAGCTTGACGACCTCGATCGCCTGCAGGACGCCCATGATTCCCGGCAGCGCGCCGAGCACGCCGTTGGCGCCGCAGGACGGCGCCAGCTCGGCCGGCGGCGGCGTCGGGTAGAGGCAGCGGTAGCAGGGGCCGTCGTACGGGGCGAAGACCGACAGCTGGCCGTCGAAGCCGAGGATCGACGCCGAGACGACGGGGATCTTCAGCCGCACCGTCGCGTCGTTGAGCAGATAGCGGGTCGGGAAGTTGTCGACGCCGTCGACGATCACGTCGTAGCCGTCGATGATCTCCATGATGTTCGAGGCGTCGAGCCGCGTCTTGTACTTGACGACGTCGATGCCGGGGTTGATCTCGGCGATCGCCCGCTCGGCGGAGTCGACCTTCGGCGTTCCGATGCTGTCGACGGTGTGGATGACCTGGCGCTGGAGGTTGGACAGGTCGACCACGTCGTCGTCGACGATCCCGAGCGTTCCCACTCCGGCCGCGGCGAGGTAGAGCGAGGTCGGCGCGCCGAGCCCGCCGGCGCCGAGCAGCAGCACCTTGGCGTCGAGCAGCTTGAGCTGGCCCTCAAGGCCGATCTCGGGGACGAGCAGGTGGCGCGAGTAGCGCTCCCGCTGCTCGGGCGTCAGGCGCCGCGGGGTCTCGACCTCGTAGCCGCGGTCCTTCCAGAGCGTGATGCCACCGGTCATCGACTCCGCGCGGTCGTAGCCGAGCTCCTCCATCAGAGTCTTGGCGGCGAGCGCCGAACGGTTCCCGGAGGCGCAGTAGACGATCACGCGCTGGGACTTGTCGCGCGCCGCGCCCTCGATGCGCGACTCGAGATGGCCGCGCGGCACGTGGACGGCGCCCGGCAGGTGGGCCTCCTCGAACTCGTGCTCCTCGCGGCAGTCGACGAGGACCGTGC
This sequence comes from Thermoleophilaceae bacterium, assembly GCA_035630335.1. GTDB lineage: Bacteria > Actinomycetota > Thermoleophilia > Solirubrobacterales > Thermoleophilaceae > JAAYBF01. The sequence goes on from DASQKV010000050.1 coordinate 50,339, forward strand.
CCTCGCGGTGGCCGTTGTCCAGCAGGTCGTGGACCTCGCGCGGGTCGACCTCGGTGATCTGCTCCTTGGCCTTCTTGATCAGCTCGGCACCGCTGGGCATGGCGAAACTCCTGAAAGTCGGTCTGGTCTTGCCCAATTCTAGCTGGTCGTCGAATCCAGCCGGTCCCAGAACGCGGCCGGGGCGCCCTCTCGGACGCCCCGGCGCTGTTCAACCCAGACACTGCTTGCGGAAGCCCACGGCGCCCATCGCCGAAAGCCTCTAATTGGATTGTCGTCATCGGGGGTCGCTGCCGATATGGGGTCTGGACCCCATATGATGAGACGGCGCGGCGATTCACTGATCGGACAGGTTGTGGCGGCCAACGTGGTGTTGGTCACGCTGACGCTGCTCGCGGCTTCGCTCGCGGCGGTGATCGCCTCCGACCAGGAGATCTCGATCGGCGAGCAGCGCTGGCAGTTCGGGATCCTCGCCCTCGCCGCCGTACTGACCTTCTGCGTCAACCTCTGGATGCTCCAGAAGCGCTTCGACCCGCTCGAGCGGCTCGTCGAGCGACTCGAGCGAATCGACCCGACCGAGCCGGGCGGCTTCGACCTCGGCGACGAGCAGACCGAGGAGATCGACCGCTTGGCCGCATCCTTCCGCCGCCTGCTGCAGCGCGTCGACGACGAGCGCCGGCGCTCCGGCAAGCTCGTGCTGCGCGGCCAGGAGGAGGAGCGGCGGCGCGTGGCGCGCGACCTGCACGACGAGGTCAACCAGGCGCTGACCGGAATCCTGCTGCGGCTCGAGGCGCTGGCCCAGGACGTCCCGCCCGACCAGCGCCCCCAGGTCGCCGAGCTCAAGCAGCTCACCGGCCAGGCGATGGACGAGCTGCTGCGCCTGGCACGGCAACTCCGCCCGGCGGCGCTCGACGACCACGGCCTCGCGCCCGCGATCGAGGCTCAGCTGCGCAGCTTCGCCGACCGGACCGGTGTCGAGGCGCACATCGCCGTCAGCGGCGATCCGAGCGGGCTCGACGAGGACGTCCAGACAGTCGTCTACCGCATTGCGCAGGAGGCGCTCTCGAACGCCGCCCAGCACGCGCGGCCCGGGCGCGTCGACGTCGAGCTGAAGACAGTCGGCGACGGGGTCGAGCTGCGCGTCCGCGACGACGGGGAGGGCTTCGACCCGCTCGCCACGCGCGGCGGCGGCCTCGGCCTCGACGGCATGGCGGAGCGCGCGCGGCTGGCCGGCGGCGCGCTCGACCTGCGCTCCCAGCGCGGCGCGGGAACCGAGCTGACCCTGAGGTTGCCGTGATTGGCGAAGCAGCCGGCTCTGCCGGATGCGCACGAGATTCTCCCGGCGAAGCGTCCGGCTCTGCCGGATGCGCACGAGGGGTCATCAGGGTCTCGATCGCCGACGATCACGGCGTGGTCCGCTCCGGGCTGGCGATGCTGATCGAGCGCCAGGCCGACATGACGGTGGTCGGCGAGGCGGCCGACGGCATCGCCGCGGTCGAGCTCGCGCTGGCGCAACGACCCGACGTCGCGGTGCTCGACGTCTCGATGCCCGGACTCACCGGCCCACAGGCGGCGCGCCAGATCCACAGCCACCGCGACGACATCGGCCTGCTGATGCTCTCGATGCACGAGGACGAGCGCTACTTCTTCGACGCGCTCGACGCCGGAGCGCTCGGCTACGTGCCCAAGCGCGCCGCCGACTCCGACCTGATCGACGCGATCCGGACGGTCGCCGGCGGGCGCACCTTCGTCTCGTCCTCGACCCAGCAGGCGCTGATGCGGCGCTGGCTCGAGGAGGACCCCGACTCGCGCCGCGAGGAGCTGACCGCGCGCGAGCTCGAGGTCGTCAAGCTGATCGCCGAGGCGCGCACCAACCGCCAGATCGCCGAGGCGCTGAAGGTCTCGGAGAAGACGGTCGAGTCGCACCGCGGCAACGTGCTGGCGAAGCTCGGCATGCGCGACCGGGTCGAGCTCGCCCGCTATGCGATCCGCCGGGGTCTGGTCGAGCCCTGATTGACAGCCTTGTGGAGCTGACCACCGCATGGGTGGTTAGCGCCACGAAAGTGGCTCGCGACTAGCCTGCGCTGGGTGAACCCCCGGGTCGTAATTGCGCTGGTGGTGGTGGCCGTTGCGGCATGCGCGGCGATCGTGCTGGCGGCCAGCTCGTCTGACGACAGCGCCGGCAGCGGCGATCGCTTCGCGGGCGCGACGCTGCCAGCGGGGCTGAAGGCTCCTGAAGTCGGGCTGCCAGACGAGGAGGGCGACGTGGTGCGGATGGCCGAGCTGCGGGGCCAGCCGGCGATCGTGACGTTCCTCTACTCGAACTGCGAGGACAGCTGCCCGGCCCAAGCGCAGCAGGTGAAGGGCGCGCTCAACGAGCTCGGCCGCGACGTTCCCGCGCTCGCGATCTCGGTCGATCCCGCCAACGACACCCCCGACAGCGCACGCGCCTTCCTCTCCAAGCAGCGGATGACCGGCCGGATGCGCTTCGTGCTCGGGTCGCGTCCCGAGCTGCGGCGCATCTGGCGTGGCTACGCCGTCGAACCGCAGCTCGACGACCTCGACCACACGGCGCGTATCGTCCTGGTGGACGGCAATGGCGTCCAGCGGGTCGGCTACCCGCTCGGGGAGGTAACCCCCGAGCGTCTGGCCCACGATCTGCGGCTGCTTGCGGCTGGGCGCTGAGCCGAAACGGCCGCGCCGATAACCTCATAGGTCGCCCTAACGCCGGCGACGACCACAACTTGGAAGGCACGGAGAACGCCACCGCATGAGCTTGGAGATCCAGAACCTGCACGTACGCATCGAGGAGCGCGAGATTCTGCGCGGCCTGAACCTCAAGGTGAGCAAGGGCGAGACCCACGCGCTGATGGGCCCCAACGGCTCCGGCAAGTCGACGCTCGCCAACACGATCATGGGCAACCCGACCTATGAGGTGACCGAAGGCAAGATCCTCTTCAACGGCGAGGACATGACCGAGGCCGGTCCCGACGAGCGCGCCCGTGCCGGACTCTTCATGGCGTTCCAGTACCCGGCGACGATCCCCGGCGTGTCGGTCGCGAACTTCCTCCGAATGGCCGTCAACGCCAAGCGTGAGGAGCCGATCAAGGTCAAGGAGTTCGGCAAGCTGCTCGGCGAGAACATGGAGCTGCTGCGAATCGACCGCGCCTTCACCAGCCGCTACCTCAACGAGGGCTTCTCGGGTGGCGAGAAGAAGCGCGCCGAGATCCTCCAGCTGGCGATGCTGAAGCCGGAGATCGCGGTGCTCGACGAGACCGACTCCGGGCTCGACATCGACGCGCTGCGGATCGTCTCCGACGGCGTCAACGCGCTAAGCGGACCGGACATGGGCTCGCTGATCATCACCCACTACACGCGCATCCTCGACTACGTCAAGCCGCAGTTCGTCCACATCATGCTCGACGGCCGGATCGTCCGCGAGGGTGGCCCCGAGCTCGCCGACGAGCTCGAGGACAAGGGCTATGACTTCGTCCGCGAGGAGGTCGCGGCAGCAAATGGCTCCTAGCTGGCTGGACGACCGCCGCACCGCCGCGCTCGCGGCCTACGAGGCCGAGCCGGTGCCGACCTGGCGCCGCTCGGGCTTCTGGACGACATCGCTGCGCAACCTCGACATCGATGCGCTCGAGCCGCGCCGCTACGAGCCGGTCGGCTCCGAGGAGGAGCTGCCGAGCGAGGTCCGCGACGCGCTCGACGGCGAGCCGGGCGCGCTGATCGTCCAGCGCGGCGCCAGCACGATCTACATCCACGTCGACGCGGAGCTGACCGAGCAGGGCGTGATCGTGATGCCGCTCGAGCAGGCCGTCGAGGAGCACAGTGAGCTGGTGCAGGAGTGGTACATGCGCCGTCTCTCCGAGGACGAGGGCAAGTTCCCAGCCGCTACAGCGGCGTTCTGGACCGGTGGCGTGTTCATTCACGTCCCGGCCAACGTCCGCGTCGAGAAGCCGATCCAGAGCGTCTACGCGATCGACGAGCCCGGCACCGCGCAGTACGCGCACACCCTGGCGATCCTCGGCGAGAACTCCGAGTGCGCGATCCGCGAGTACTGCCTCGGGGCCGACATCGATGGCCAGGCGCTGCACGCCGGGGCCTTCGAGCTCTACACGGCCCCTGGCGCCCGCGCCAAGGTCGCCCACTTCCAGGACTGGGGTCGCGGCGAGATCTACGACATCTCCACCAAGCGGGTCGTGATCGACCGAGACGCCTTCGTCAGCTGGGTTCCGGTCCACCTCGGCGGACGGCTGACCAAGCAGACGCTCGACATCATCACGGCGGAGAAGGGCTCCGACATGCGCCACACGGGCCTCTACTTCACCGAGCGCGACGAGCACCTCGACCTGTTCACCACCGACCTGCACGAGGCGCCGCACACCGCCGGCGACACCGTTTGGAAGGGCGCGCTGACCGGCGAGTCGCGTGCGTCCTACGAGGGGCTGATCGAGATCATCGAGGGCGCGCGGGACACCCACACCTACCTGCAGACCCACCAGATGCTGCTCTCACAGCGGGCGAAGGGTGACGCTATCCCGTCGCTGATCGTCAAGGTCGACGACGTATCCGCCTCCCACGGCGGCACCGTCGGCGAGCTCGACGAGGAGCAGATCTTCTACATGATGACCCGCGGCATCTCGCGGATCGACGCGGTACGGACGCTGGTGGAGGGCTACTTCGAGGAGGTCGTGCAGCGCCTCGACGACCCCGGCCTCGAGACGCTGATCCGCCGCCGGATCGGCGAGAAGCTGCTCGCCGCCGAGGACCAGGTCAAGGAGTTCGTCGGACACCGAGCGGGAGCGGCGCAGGAGGCGTGACCGTGCCCCCGCCCACCGCCGCCACGAAGCCGCTCGCGGGGGTGAGCGCCGACTTCCCGATCCTGTCGCGCGAGCGCGACGGGAAGCCGATCGCCTACCTCGACTCGGCGGCGACCTCCCAGAAGCCAGCCGTCGTCATCGACGCTATGGACGCCTACTACCGGTGTTCGAACGCGAACGTGCACCGCGGCGTCTACGAGCTGTCGCAGGAGGCGACCGACCTCTTCGAGGGGGCGCGGGCGCGGGTCGCGGCCTTCGCCGGCGGCGAGACCGACACCACGATCTTCACCCGTAACGCGACCGAGGCGATCAACCTCGTCGCCTACGCCTGGGGACAGGACAACGTCGAGTCTGGCGACGAGGTGCTGATCACCCACATGGAGCACCACTCGAACATCGTGCCCTGGCAGCTGCTCTGCCAGCGCAAGGGTGCGAAGCTGCGCTACCTCGGCGTCTCCGACGACGGGCAGCTTTCGCTCGACGAGCTGGACGCCGCGCTGGCGAGCGGACTCGTCAAGCTCGTCTCGGTTGCCCACGTGTCGAACGTCCTCGGGACGATCAACCCGGTCGCCGAGATCGTCCGGCGCGCCCATGGGGCCGGAGCGGTCACGCTGATCGACGGCTCGCAGGCGATGCCGCAGCTGCCGGTGGACCTAGCGGCGATCGACTCCGACTTCTACGCCTGGACCGGTCATAAGGCGCTGGGCCCCACGGGAATCGGGGTCCTGCACGGCCGGCGCGAGATCCTCGAGGCGATGGGGCCGTTCCTCGGCGGCGGCGACATGATCGCGGCGGTCGGCTTCGACACCTCGACCTGGAACGACCTGCCGTGGAAGTTCGAGGCGGGCACCTCGGCGATCGCCGAGGGCGTCGGCCTCGGCGTCGCGATCGACTACCTGTCGGCTATCGGCATGGACGAGGTGCGCGCCCACGAGCGCGAGCTGACCGCCTATACGCTCGAAAGGCTCGAGGACGTGGAGGGCCTGCGTGCCTTCGGACCCGTCGATCCGGACCTGCGCGGTGGCGTGGTCTCGCTCGAGCTGAAGGGCATCCACCCGCACGACCTAGCCGAGATCTGCGACCGCGAGCACGTCTGCATCCGCGCCGGCCATCACTGTGCCCAGCCGCTGATGCGCGAGATGGGCGTCCCGGCAACGGCGCGCGCCAGCTTCCACGTCTACAACACCCACGATGACGTCGATCGCCTGATCGCCGCCCTCCAGACCGCCCGCGAGGTGTTCAGACTCTGATGGACGCCCTCTACCGCGACTACATCCTCGATCACTACAAGAGCCCGCGCAACTTCGGCGAGCTGGAGCCCCACGATCGCGAATGGCTCGATCACAACCCGCTCTGCGGCGACGAGCTCGGCGTCCACCTGATCGTCGACGACGAGGGCACTGTCACGGACCTACGCTTCCACGGTCAGGGCTGCGCAATCTCCCAGGCCGCCGCCTCGATCGCCAGCGAGGAGCTGATCGGCATGAAGGCCGACGCCATCGCCGCCCTCGGCGCCGACTGGATCATCGACCTGCTCGGCATCGAGATCTCCCCTACTCGGCGCAAATGCGCCCTCCTCAGCCTCAAGGTCATGCGCGGCGCCGTCACCGGCGACGCGAGCTGGCCTGAGTAGCCCTAGGGAGCCGGGCGCTGTCGCGTCCGGTCAGGAGGACCCAGGATGTCGTCGAGGGGGCCCATCGCATCCAAGATCTCCTGGCCGAGCTCATGCGTCGCCCAGAACTCGGCCTCGTCGGCCTCGCTCTTGAAGTCGGGAAGGTCATCGAGGCTCTCGACAACCTTCATCGGCCGTGCAGTCTTGCTCACCCGGATCATCTGCTTCTCCGACGATAGCGCTGCTTCTCTGAAGGCGTAGCCGGTCTAGCTGTAACGACCCGGATGCGCGATCCGCGTCGGACGAAGACGACCACGATTACCTTCCCGTAGCGAGTAGTACCGATAGCCGCACGGCGTCGTTCGTCCAATACGCGCCGTGCCTGACCGCCAGCTCGCCAAGGATCCGCCAGTGCCTCCTCGGCCTCCTGCGTAGTGATTCCGTGTCTGAGGAGGTGATCTTCGTTATGGCTGTCCCAGTCGAACCGCATGCGGTTCGACTGAATAAGGCATCAGCAGCCCAACAACCAGGGCTTGAAATGCAACCGTTACGACTGTGTCTAAGTCGTTACAGATAGACGCTTGCAGCATCGGTTAGCCGCGCGAAAATCGAGCATGGCAAGGAAGAGCGGGCCGTGGCGGGCGCTAGCCCGCCAGGCCCGCGATGACGCCGCCAGGCGACGGTCGCAGCCGGCTAACCGATGCTGCCGACCATCTCGAGCTGGATCAGCCGGTTGAGCTCGACGGCGTACTCCATCGGGAGCTCCTTGGTGACCGGCTCGATGAAGCCGTTGACGATCATCGCGGCTGCCTCCTCCTCGGAGAGGCCGCGGGACTGGAGGTAGAAGAGCTGCTCGTCGGAGATCTTGCCGACGACGGCCTCGTGGGCGACGGTGACGTGCGGGTTCTGGATCTGGATGTCGGGCCAGGTGTCCGAACGCGAGTGCGGGTCCATCATCAGGCCGTCGCACTGGACGTGGGACTTCGACCCCTGCGAGTTGTGGCCCATCCGGACCAGGCCGCGGTAGCCCATGATCCCGCCGTCCTTGGAGATCGACTTGGCGAGGATGTTGGAGGTCGTGTTCGGCGCGAGGTGGACGACCTTGGCGCCGGTGTCCTTCCAGACGTTGCCGCTGGCGACGCCGACGTTGAGGTGGTCGGCGCGCGCGCCCTCCCCGATCAGGAACGAGCCGGGGTAGAGCATGACTTTCTTCGCGCCCATGGAGCCGCCGACCCATTCAACGGTGCCGTTGGCCTCGACGATCGCGCGCTTCGTGTTGAGGTTGAAGACGTCCTTCGACCAGTTCTGGACGGTCGTGTAGCGCGCCTTCGCGCCCTCCTTGACGAAGATCTCGACGACGGCGGAGTGCATCGAGTTGACCGAGTAGGTCTGGGCCGTGCAGCCCTCGATGTAGTTCACGTCCGAGCCCTCGTCGGCGATGATCAGCGTGTGCTCGAAAGTGCCCTCGTTGGCGCCCTCCATGCGGAAGTACGCCTGGAGCGGAAGGTCGACCTTCACGTCCTTCGGCACGTACAGGAATGAGCCACCTGACCAGACCGCGCCGTGCAGCGCCGAGAACTTGTTGTCCTGCGGCGGCACGCACTTGTTCATGAAGTGCTCGCGGACCAGGTCCTCGTGCTCGCGCACGGCGGTGTCCATGGCCATGAAGACGATGCCCTGCTTGGCGTACTCCTCCTTGAGGCCCTCGTAGAAGGGCTCCTGGCGCCAGACGCCGACGACGCCGGCGAGGTGCTCGCGCTCGGCCTGGGGGATGCCGAGCTTCTCGAAGGTGTCCTTCTGCTCGTCGGGAACGTCGTCCCAGCTGTCGTAGCGGCCGGCCTCGGGCGGGGAGTAGAGGACCAGCTGCGAAAGATCGAGGTCCGAGAGGTCCACGCCCCACGTCGGGATCGGCTTGCGCTCGAAGATCTCGTAGGACTTGATGCGCTTGTCA
>DASQKV010000051.1:0-17801 GCA_035630335.1 Thermoleophilaceae bacterium
CTTGCCGAGGCCCTCGCCGAGCATCCGGCCGCTCATCTTCGGGAACCAGTAGTAGATCCCGGCGAAGATCCCGAACACCGATCCGCCGAACAGCACGTAGTGGAAGTGCGCAACGACGAAGTACGAGTCGTGGAGCTGCCAGTCGACGGGGAAGATCGCCAGCTGGACGCCCGAGATGCCGCCGATCGTGAACAGCCCGACCATGCCGGCGGCGAAGTAGAGCGGCGTCTTGAAGACGATCGAGCCGCGCCAGAGCGTCGCGATCCAGTTGAAGATCTTGATGCCCGTGGGCACCGCGATCACCATCGAGCTGATCATGAAGAAGGCGAGCACGACGGTTGCGGTCGGCGTCGTGAACATGTGGTGCGCCCAGACCAGCATCGAGAGGAACGCGATCGCGGCGGTCGAGGCGGCGATCGCCTTGTAGCCGAAGATCGGCTTGCGCGCGAACACCGGCAGCACCTCCGACACGATCCCGAACGCCGGCAGGATCATGATGTAGACCTCGGGGTGGCCGAAGAACCAGAACAGGTGCTGCCACAGCATCGGGTCGCCGCCGCCGGTCGGATCGAAGAACGCAGTCCCGAAGTGGCGGTCGGTCAGCAGCATCGTCACCGCCGCGGCAATCGTCGGCAGCGCCGCGATCAGTAGGTAGCTGTAGACGAGGATCGACCACACGAACAGCGGCATCCGGCCCCAGCTCATCCCCGGCGCGCGCATGTTGTGGATCGTCGCGACGAAGTTGATCGCGCCGACCAGCGACGAGAGGCCGGTCAGGTGGATCAGGAAGATCCAGGCGTCGATTCCGCTGCCCGGCAGGTAGGCGTCGTCTGAGAGCGGCGTGTAGGAGGTCCAGCCCGCCTGCGGCGGCTCGAAGAAGAGGCTCGCGTAGAAGGCGATCCCCCCGCAGACCAGCAGCCAGAATGAGAGTGCGTTCAGGCGCGGGAACGCCATGTCGCGCGCGCCGATCATCAGCGGCACGAAGTAGTTCCCGAACGCCGCCATCACCGGGACGATGAACAGGAAGATCATCGTCGTGCCGTGCATCGACACGAGGCCGTTGTAGGTCTCGGGCGAGACCAGCGTCCCGCTCGGCTGCGCGAGCTGGAGACGCATGATCAGGGCCTCGACGCCACCGAGGATGAAGAAGATGAAGGTGGCGACGAAGTACATGATCCCGATCCGCTTGTGATCGGTCGTCGTCAGCCAGGCGAGCCAGCCCTTCGGCTCGGGCTCGAGGCCGTGTATGACGACCTCGGGGCGCAGGCGCCCGTTCGATCCGGCCGCGGCCGCTGCATGCTCGGTGGTGGCCAACGTCGCTCAGCTCCTCTTCGCCCGGATCACGCCGGTATCGCTCTGCTCGATCTGCTCACGCTGCGCGCGCTGCTCGGCGAGCGCCTCTCCGGCCGCCTCGATGTCCCGCTTCTGACGCTCGATGAAGGCGGTGTACTGCTCGGGCTCGACTACGCGCACGCGGGCGCGCATGTCGGCGTGGCCGGAGCCGCAGAGCTCGGCGCACTGGCCGATGTAGGTGCCGGTCCTCGGGGCCTTGAACCATGTCTCGTTGGTGTAGCCCGGGACCGCGTCGACCTTGCCGAACATCTTCGGGATCCACCACGAGTGGATGACGTCGGAGGCTGTGACCTTCATGACGACGGTCGTGTCCACCGGCGCGACGAGCTCGTAGTAGTTGAAGGCGCCGTTGGGGTACTCGTAGCGCCAGACGAACTGCTGGCCGTTGACCTTGATCTCGAGCGGCTTGCTCTCGCCCTTCGGGGGGTCTGGCTGGTCGATCGACGCGACCTGCAGGCCGCTGGCCAGGCCCTCGGGGCCCGAGGCCGGCGGGTTCCTGATGTCACCGAGGTAGAGGAACGTCACGACGCTGAGGACGACCAGGATCACGGCTGCGCCAACGGTCCAGCCGAGCTCGAGCGGCGTGTTGCCGTGGATCTGCGCCGCCTCGGGGCCGTCGCGCCGGGCGCGGTACTTGATCAGCGCCCACAACAGCGTTCCCTCGACGATCAGGAAGATCACGATCGCGACGTAGAGGATGATCTTGTAGAGCGAGTCGATCTGATCCGCGTTCGGCGACCCGCCCGACTCCGGCGTGAACGTGTCCGCGATTCCGACCGGTGCGGCGAGCAGCGCCAGCAGGATGCCCGCCACCAGGGCGACGAGAATCGTGCGGCGGGGGTTCGAGGGCCGGAGGGCGGGCAAAGCGCGCGGAATCATAGCCTCAGCCGCCCGTGAACTCGGGCGCGCGCTTCTCGACGAAGGCGATCCCGCCCTCCATGAAGTCCTTCGAGCGGCCGAGTGCGTGCTGGAGGTCGGCCTCGAGCTCCAGTTGCTCATGCAGGTGCGGATAGATCGACGCGTTGAGCGCCTGCTTGGCGCTGGCGAAGGCGCGCGTGGGTCCGTGGGCGAGTCGCTGTGTGAGCGCCGCGGCGGCGTCGGCGAGCTCCGCGTCGGGAATCACGCGGTTGACCAGGCCCCAATCGAGCGCCTGCGCGGCCGGGATCCGCTCGCCGAGCAGCGCCATCTCGAACGCGCGCGTCTTTCCGACGCGGGCCGGGACGAAGAGCGTCGAGCCGCCGTCGGGCATCAGGCCGATGTTCACGAACGCGAGCTGGAAGAACGAGGACTCGGCCGCGAGCACGAGGTCGCCGGCCAGGGCGAGCGAGACGCCGATCCCGGCGGCGGGGCCGTTGACGGCGACGACGACCGGCTTGTCCATCGTCCGCAGCCCGACGAGGATCGGGTGGAAGAGCTCGTGCAGGCGGCCGCGGATGTCGGGCATCCCGTCGTCGGCGGTCTCGTCGAAGCCGGCCTTGAGGTCGGCGCCGGACGAGAACGCCCGGCCGGCTCCGGTCACCAGCACCGCGCGCACGGACTCGTCGGCCGCCGCCTCGGCGACGACCGCCTTGAGGTCGATCCCGAACTGGGTGTTCCAGGCGTTGAGAGTGTCGGGACGGTTCAGCGTGATGCGGCCGACGCCACCGTCGCGCTCCCAAGTGACCGTCTCGTAGCCCACAGCTCTCTCCTGTCGTCGTTGCCCGCGGCGCTCCGCGGGGGCAACCGTATCCTGGCTGCATGCTGATCGACTCGGTCGCCTGGCTTGGGCATGCGGGCTTTCGGATCGAGCTGAGGGGCGCGGTGCTCTACATCGACCCCTACCGCGTCCCGGCCGGTGCGCCGCCGGCCGACGCGATCCTCGTCACCCACGGCCACTACGACCACTTCTCGCCGCAGGACGTCGAGCGGCTCTCGCACGACCGCACCTGGCTCGTCGCTCCGGCCGCGGTGGCCGAGCGCGCCGCCGGTCGTGTTGTCTCGATCGCCCCGGGCGAGGTGATCGAGCTCGACCACCTCCACGGCGTCGACGTCGCCGCCGTCGCCGCGTACAACACGTCGAAGCGCGACAGCGACGGGCGCGTCTTCCACCCGCGCGAGGCGGGTTGGGTCGGCTTCGACATCAACGTGCGCGGCGAGCGCCTCTACCACTCGGGCGACACCGACGTGATCCCCGAGATGGACACCGTCGTCGGCGTCGACGTGGCGTTGCTGCCGGTCAGCGGCACCTACGTGATGACCGCCGCCGAGGCCGCCGAGGCCGCACGCCGGATCCAGCCCCAGGTCGCGGTGCCGATGCACTGGGGCGGACACCTCGGCACCCGCGCCGATGCCGACGCGTTCGCCGAGCGAGCGCCGGTGGCGGTGCGCATCCTCGATCCACCGGCCTGACCTGGCCCCGCGCCTCGGTTCCAGTGAGGCCGGAGCGCCACCGCCAGGTCTGGCCAGGTCGGGGGCGACCGTATACTGCCCCGGTTTGCGAAGCTCGCGCGCCCTCCGTGCCCTCGCCTGGGGCGCCGTCGCGGTCGGCGTGGCCGCGCCGCTCGCACGTCACCGCCTGCGCCTGCGCCCGCAGGCCGTGACCGCGCTCAGCTTCCAGGCGCCCGTGGCGCTCGCGCTCGCCACGCCGCGGACGCGACTGCGCGACGCCGGGATCTACGCGCTGCAGATGTGGGCCTACTACGCCCACTACGACATGCCTGACGACGACCCGGACGCGCTGCTGCGCCGGACGCGGATCGACTATCCGGCGCGCATCGACCGGGTGCTGGGCTGCGGCGAGACCCCGACGACGCGACTCCAGCGCGCGCTCGGGCGCCCAGGCGAGGTGCGCCCCCACGACCTCGCGCTGGCGTGGGTTCACTGGTCCTGGTTCATCGTTCCGCACGGCACCGTCGCCTACCTGCTGCTGCGCCACCACGACCGCTTCGTGCACGGTGCGGCGATGACGGCCGCGACCTTCGACCTCGGCCTGGTCGCCTACTGGTCGATCCCGACCGCGCCGCCCTGGTACGCGGCCGAGACCGGCCGGCTCGAGCCGGTGCGGCGGATCATGGTCGAAGCGGGGGAGAAGTTCTGGAAGCGCATGTGGCGACCGCTCTACGATGGGCTCGAGGGCAACCCGTTCGCCGCGATGCCGTCACTGCACTTCGGGACATCCGTCATGGCCGCCCGCCTGCTGTCCGAGGTCGGCAGGGGGCCGGGCGCGCTCGGCTGGTCCTACGCGCTGACGCTCGGGTTCGGCCTCGTGTACCTCGGCGAGCACTATCTCGTCGACCTGGTCGGGGGGTACGCTCTAGCCGAAGTCGTGCGTCGCGGGGCCCCGGTCGTCACACCCGCCGTCCTGCGTGCCGCGCGAACCGTCCAACGACTGGAGCCCGGAGCTGCCTGATGCCTCCTGACGCGCGGCGCCACCCCGGCCTGGAGTCCGCGACGGGGCCGCCCGAGGAGCTGCGCCTCGGCGCTGTGACGGAGGAGGACGTCTACGAGGAGGATCACGAGGAGGACCTGCGCGTCTCCGGGATGGGCGCGATCCTCAGCGATCGCCGCCGGCTCGCCTTCGGCGTCCTCTTCGTGCTGGCGATCGTCGCCGCGATCTACGTGCTCGTCCCACGCGTTGTCGGCCTCGACGACGAGCTCGCGCGGATCGACGACGCGGATTGGGGCTGGCTAGCGGTTGCGATCGCCTTCAACGTCGCGGCCTTCGCCGCCTACGTGGCGCTCTTCCGCGGGGTGCTCGGCGGCAGCGAGACCTCGGCGGTGCGCGAGCGCCTCGACGCCCGTGCCAGCTACCAGATCACGATGGCCGGCCTGGCCGCGACGCGGATCTTCTCCGCCGCCGGCGCCGGGGGGATCGTGCTGACCTACTGGGCGCTGCGCAAGGCGGGGCTTCCGCGCCGGCGCTCCGCCTGCCGGATGGTCGCCTTCCTCGTGCTGATGTACTCGGTCTATGCGATCACGCTGATCGTATTCGGGATCCTGCTGCGGACGGAGGTGCTGGGGGGCGAGGCGCCGGTCGCGGGCACGATCGTGCCGGCGGCGCTGGCCGGGGGAGCGATGCTGGTGGCCGGCCTGCTCGGGCTGATCCCGGGCGACCTCGAGCGGCGCCTCGGCAACGTGAAGGGCCGGGGACGACTGGCGCAACTCGCCGCACGCCTGGCGCCGGTGCCGGCCACCGCCGCAACCGGGCTGAGGACCGCGTTCGCGTACGTGCGCCATCCACGCCGCGGCGCGCTTGCAGTCGCGGGCGCGTTCGGGTTCTGGGCGGCGAACATCGGCGTCCTGTGGGCGAGCTTCGAGGCGTTCGGAGGCGACGTCCCGTTCGGGGTCCTCGTCCAGGGCTTCTTCGTCGGGATGGCGGCGAACCTGATCCCGTCGCCGGCCGGCGGGGTCGGGTCGGTCGACGCCGGCATGATCGGCGCGTTCGTGCTCTTCGGCGTGCCAGCGGGGATCGTCTTCCCGGCTGTGCTCACCTACCGCGTGATCGCCTTCTGGCTGCCGATCCCGCCCGGGATCGTTGCGTTCTTCCAGCTGAGGCGTACCGTTGCCCGTTGGGAGCATGAGCGGCAGGGCTATACTTCAGAAAGTAAAGTGACAGCGGAGGCCACGTGAGCACAGCGGAGAACGGCAAGCGAATCGAGGACGTGATCATCGTCGGCAGCGGGCCTGCCGGCTACACGGCCGCGCTCTACACCGCCCGCGCCGACCTCGAGCCGCTCGTGATCGAGGGCTTCCAGTGGGGCGGCCTGCTCCAGCAGACGACCGACGTCGAGAACTACCCGGGCTACCCCGAGGGCGTGATGGGGCCCGAGATGATGCAGCAGTTCCGCGCCCAGGCCGAGCGCTTCGGGACGCGCTTCGTCTCCGACGACGCTACGCGGATCGAGCTCTCCGACGGCGGCGTTCAGCGCGTGTTCGTCGGCGACGACGAGTACCTCGCGCGGTCGGTCGTCCTTGCGATGGGCGCCGAGCCGAAGAAGCTCGGCGTGCCGGGCGAGGACGAGCTCGCCTCGCGTGGCGTCTCCTACTGCGCGACCTGCGACGCGGCGTTCTTCCGCGACAAGCCGACGCTCGTGGTCGGCGGCGGCGACACCGCGATGGAGGACGCGACCTTCCTGGCGAAGTTCGCCTCGAACGTGAAGATCGTCCACCGGCGCGGCGAGTTCCGCGCCTCGGCGATCATGCTCGACCGCGCGCGCGAGACGGACAACATCGAGCTCGTGACGCCATACGTGATCGAGCGCTTCGAGGCCACCGACGGCGACGGGTCGCTCGGCCGCGCCGTGCTCGCCAACACCGAGGGCGGCGAGGACCGCGTCGTCGAGATCGACGGCGCCTTCATCGCGGTGGGGCACCGCCCCAACTCGGAGCTGGTCGAGGGCCAGGTCGACGTCGACCAGAACGGCTACGTGCTCGTCGACGGCCGCTCGAGCCGGACCAAGCTGGCGGGCGTCTTCGCCGCCGGCGACCTGATCGACCCGGTCTACCGTCAGGCGGTCACGGCGGCGGGCTCAGGCTGCGCTGCGGCGCTCGACGCCGAGGCCTACCTGCGCGACACGCCGCTCGACGCCGAGGCCCATTGGACGCCGGACCCGGACAAGGTCGAGGCGGCGGCGGAGCGGGCGGCGGCCGGCTGAGAGTCAGTCGGGGACGTCGTCCGCGGCTGCCCCGCTGGCGGCCGTCAGCTGCTGGTGCAAGTCCGTACGCGACGGTCGTACGTCGCGCGGCGGCCGTCGATCGTCGTCACCAGCGCGCGCAGGGTGAGCTGGCGCCCGCTCGGTAGGGCCCGGCGCTTGACCTGGACCTCGAAGGGCGCCTCGGCGGTGGCGCGCAGCCGGCGCGCGCCGCGGTAGTAGACGACGTATTGGATCCGGGAGGTATCGGCGCCGACCATCGTCAGGCGCAGATCGCGTCTGACGCAGGCGGCCGACGTGCGTGCGCCGTCGCGGCGCGTCTCTCCACGCTTGGACCGCTTCCGCTTCGACGGCTTGGGTGGCGGGGCGACCTGACTCGCGCCGAGCTTCAGCTTCGGCCGGCTGCTGCTGCACGCGGTGGCGCCGCGGCACGCCGCGAGCTTGCGCAGGCGTGCCTCGAGCTTGCGCCGGATCGGTGCGTAGGAGTCGATGTCCTCGAGGTTGCGCAGCTCGTAGGGGTCCTCGCGCAGGTCGTAGAGCTCGTACTCACCGGTCGTTTTGTGGTCGATCCAGAGATAGCGCTGGTTGCGCAGGGCGCGGAACATCGGCACGCCGTTCGCGCCGACGCCGTTCTCGAGCACGAGCTCGCGGCCGGGTTCGCTGTGGGGGTCCTCGAGCAGCTCGAACAGCGAGCGCCCGTCCATCACCCGGCCGGCGCGCGCGTCGGCCGCGTCGACGATCGTCGGTGCCCAGTCGATGTTGCCGACGAGCTGGCCGAGGCGGAGGTTGCGCGGTACCCCCGGCCCGCGCACGACGAGCGGGATCCGGGAGCCGGCGTCGTAGGGGAGGACCTTCTCCGAGGTGACGCGGTGCTCGCCGTGGAAGAAGCCGTTGTCCGATGTGTAGACGAAGAGCGTGTTCTCGAGCTCGCCGCTGGCCACGAGCGCCGAAAGCACGGCGCCGACGCCGTCGTCGACGTCCAGCAGCGCCTCGTGCTCCTGCTGGTAGTTCTCCTGGATTGCCGCCTGCCACTCCGGCGAGAGCCGCGCACGATCGGCGAGCACCTGCGGCTTGCCGCGCATGCTCGCGGGGTCGAAGTTCGGCGGATGGGGAAGCGGCCGGTTGGCGAAGGCGTTGCGGTGGCGCGGCGACGGCGAGGGGGTCCCGAGCAGCGAAGGGTCGTCCGGGTCGACCGGTGCGCCGCTGTGCGGCGCGGGGAAGGTCAGCGAGAGGAAGAACGGCTGTGGCGACGGCGCTGCCTGGCTGACCAGCTCGGCGGCGCGGCGGGCGTAGAAGTCGGTCTGATGCTCGCCGGGACGGTCCGCGCCGGGGCGCCACTGGATCGTGCCGTTCTCGTTCGTCTGCCAGTGGCTGTAGTCGAACACCGACTCGCCGACCCCCGAGATCCAGTCGTTCCAGCCCGGCGGGACCTCGGTGATGTCGAGGTTCTGGACGCCGTAGCCGTTGAGGTAGCGGCCGACGTGCATCGTCCGGTAGCCGGCCTGCTGGAGCCAGACCGGCAGCGCGTTCGAGTGGTTGAAGCGGGTGTAGCCGCCGAACGGGCCGGCGTTGTGGATCACGCCGTGGTTGTGCGAGTACTGGCCGGAGAGGTAGGTGGCGCGCGACGGGCAGCAGAGTGGATAGGTCGCGATCGCCTGGGTGAAGGTCGTGCCCTGGGTCTGCAGCAGCCTGACGTTGCGCTGGACCTCGATCGAGGCAGCGGTCTGGTCGTCGGTCATCACGAAGACGATGTTCGGCTTCGCCTGGGCGGGGGGAACGATGGCCAGCAGGGCCGCCAAGACGGCCAGGGAGTACGCGGGCCGCCGGAGGCGGCGCGGCCGGGCGAGGCGCCTAGAGGAACGCATGACCCTCACCACGGTAGGTGGGCACCTCGTCGACGATGTCGCCGCCCTCGACCAGGTGCAGGCTGTCGAAGTGCTCGCATAGCTCCCCGGCCTTGGCGTGGCGCATGTAGACGTTATCGCCGACTTTGAGCGTGCGAGCCGCTGTGCCCTTGACCGGGGTCTGGACCTCGCCGGCGCCCTCGAGCGCGTCGAGCGAGAGGCCGGCCGGTAGGTGCGGCTGCGGCAGGCGATCCTTGCCGGGCGCGCCGGAGGCGACGTAGCCGCCGCCGAGCAGCGTCACGGTGTCGGCGCGCGGGCGTCTCACGACCGGCAGGGCGAACATCGCCGCCGGCCGCTGCGTGAATGTCGAGTAGCGGTCGAACAGAGTCGGAGCGTAGAAGCCCGAGCCGGCCGTGGCCTCGGTAACCGCGTCCTCGGCGGTGGTCGTGTCGAGGCTGCCGGTGCCGCCGCCGTTGACGAGCGCGACCGGGGCGACTGCCCGCACGGCGGCCACGACCGCTGCGCGCCGCTCGGCGATCTCGGCCGCGGAGGCGCGCTGCATCCGGCGGATCATGGGGCCCTGGAGCGGCTTGCCGAGCGGGCGGTCGCCGACCCCGGCGATGTGGCCCTCGTAGCCCATCAGGGCGACGAGGTCGAGCTTGGGCCGAGAGACGATCTCGCGTGCGAGCGCGGCGGCCGCGGCGGGCGTGCGGATCGGCGAGCGCTTCGGGCCGATCGTCGCAAGCCCGCCGGGGAGCCGGAAGCCCGTGTCGAACTCGATGCAGAGCCGTAGCGGTGCCGCGGGATCGGGCGCCGCCCGCGCCAGCCAGTCGAGCTGCTCGACCGAGTCGACCATGACGATCGGCCTGCCTGCGCCTTCGAGCCGCGCCAGTCGCGCGACGGCGGCGCGGTCGGCGGTCGGGTAGGCGAGCAGGAGGTCGTCGAAGCCCTGCTCGTGGAGCCAGAGCGTCTCGGCGAGCGTGAACGTCATCAGACCGCGAAACCCGTCGTCGCGGCCGAGGATGCGCTCCAGCAGCGCCCGGCAGCGCACCGACTTGCTCGCGACGCGGATCGGCTTTCCGTGCGCGCGGGCGAGCATCGACGCGGCGTTCGCCCACATCGCATCGAGGTCGACCAGCGCGAACGGCGCGTCGAGCGCCGCGCACGCGCGCTCGTAGCGCTCCCAGGTGCTCACGCGCGCAAGCTACAGGTACGGTTCAGGAGTGAGCAACCCGGACAGCTTCGGCGCGCGCGCGACCCTCCAGGTCGGCGGCGATACGCACGAGATCTACCGCCTCGACGCCCTCCAGGCGGGCTTCGACGTGGCGCGGCTGCCGTACTCGCTGAAGATCCTGCTCGAGAACCTGCTGCGCAACGAGGACGGCGAGTCGGTCACCCGCGCCGACATCGAGAACGTCGCCCGCTGGGCGGCGACCGACGAGCCGTCGCACGAGATCGCCTACTCGCCGAGCCGGGTGCTGATGCAGGACTTCACCGGCGTCCCGGCGATCGTCGACCTCGCGGCGATGCGCGACGCGATCGAGGCGCTCGGCGGCGATCCGACGCTGATCAATCCGCTCGTACCGGTCGAGCTGGTGATCGACCACTCGATCCAGGTCGACTCGTTCGCCGAGCGGCTGGCGTTCCAGAAGAACGCCGAGCTCGAGTTCGAGCGCAACCGCGAGCGCTACGCCTTCCTGCGCTGGGGCCAGACGGCGTTCGACAACTTCGCCGTCGTGCCGCCGAACACCGGCATCTGCCACCAGGTCAACCTCGAGTACCTGTCGCGCGTGGTGACCGCGCGCGACGGCCAGGCGTTCCCCGACACGCTCGTCGGCACCGACTCGCACACGACGATGGTCAACGGCCTCGGCGTGCTCGGCTGGGGCGTCGGCGGGATCGAGGCGGAGGCCGCGATGCTCGGTCAGCCGGTGTCGATGCTGCTGCCGCAGGTGACGGGCTTCCGGCTCGAGGGCGAGCTGCCCGAGGGGTCGACGGCGACCGACCTCGTGCTGACCGTGACCGAGCTGCTGCGCGCCCACGGCGTGGTCGGGCGCTTCGTCGAGTTCTACGGCCCGGGGCTGGCGAACCTGCCGCTCGCAGACCGCGCGACGATCGGCAACATGTCGCCGGAGTTCGGCTCGACGTGTGCGATCTTCCCGATCGACGCGGAGACGCTGCGCTACCTCGAGTTCTCCGGGCGCCCGGCGGAGCAGATCGAGCTCGTCGAGGCCTATGCGCGCGAGCAGGGCCTGTTCCACGACGCGAGCAGCGAGGAGGCGACCTACTCCGACACCCTCGGGCTCGACCTGAGCACCGTCGAGCCGAGCCTCGCGGGGCCGAAGCGGCCCCAGGACCGGATCGCGCTGTCGGCGGCGGCGAGCGACTTCCTCGCCGAGCTCGCCGGCGAGGCCGACGGCGAGCAGCTCGACAACGGCGGCAACGGCGCCCGGCTCTCGTTCCCGGCCAGCGATCCGCCGGCGGCGATGGCCGGCCAGGACCAGGACGCCGAGCAGGAGCCGGCGCATCGGCATGCGGCCGTCGCGGAGGCGCCGGCGAAGGCGTCAGCGGCGGTGACGCTCGACGGCGAGTCGTTCGACCTCGAGGACGGCGCCGTCGTGATCGCGGCGATCACGAGCTGCACGAACACGTCGAACCCGTCGGTGATGCTCGGCGCCGGCCTGCTCGCGCAGCGGGCGGTAGAGCGCGGGCTGACGCGCAAGCCGTGGGTGAAGACCAGCCTGGCGCCAGGTTCGAAGGTCGTCACGAACTACCTCGACCGCGCCGGGCTGACCGAGCCGCTCGAGCGGCTCGGCTTCAACCTCGTCGGCTACGGCTGCACGACCTGCATCGGCAACTCAGGGCCGCTCCAGGACGAGATCTCGGCGGCGATCGAGGCGGAGGACCTGACGGTCTGCTCTGTGCTGTCGGGCAACCGCAACTTCGAGGGCCGGATCCACCCCGAGGTCAAGATGAACTACCTCGCGTCGCCGCCGCTGTGCGTCGCCTACGCGCTCGCCGGCCGGATGGACCTCGATCTGCTGACCGAGGCGCTCGGGGAGGATCGCGACGGCGAGCCGGTCTACCTGCGCGACCTCTGGCCGTCCCAGGCCGAGGTCAACGCGGCGATCGAGTCGGCGATCGAGTCCGACATGTTCCGCAAGAGCTACGGCGAGGTCTTCGAGGGCGACGAGAGCTGGAGCGCGCTCGAGGTGCCCGAGGGCGATCGCTACGCCTGGGACGACGAGTCGACCTACGTCAAGCGTCCGCCGTACTTCGAGGGCATGCCCGCTGAGGCTCCCGGCGGCTTCGGCGAGATTCGCGGCGCCCGCGTGCTCGCGCTGCTGGGCGACAGCGTCACGACCGACCACATCTCGCCGGCAGGGGCGATCAAGCGCGACGGTCCCGCCGGTCGCTACCTGATCGAGCACGGCGTCGAGCCGCGCGAGTTCAACTCCTACGGGTCGCGGCGCGGCAACCACGAGGTGATGATGCGCGGCACGTTCGCCAATGTGCGGCTGCGCAACCGGCTCGCGCCCGGGACCGAGGGGGGCGTGACAGTCAAGGACGGCGAGCAGACGTCGATCTACGACGCCGCGATGGCGTTTCAGTCCGAGGGCGTGCCGCTGTGCGTGCTCGCGGGCAAGGAGTACGGCTCGGGGTCGTCGCGCGACTGGGCTGCCAAGGGCCCTCGGCTGCAGGGCGTGAGCTTCGTGCTCGCGCAGAGCTACGAGCGCATCCACCGCTCGAATCTCGTCGGGATGGGCGTGCTGCCGCTGCAGTTCCCGGACGGCGGGTCGGTCGAGTCGCTCGGGCTGACCGGCTTCGAGCGCTTCGACCTGGCGCCGTTGGAGGAGGGAGCGCGCAGCCTGCGCGTGACCGCCACGCCGGACGACGGCGATCCGATCGAATTCGATGCGCGGGTGCGAATCGACACTCCGA
This sequence comes from Thermoleophilaceae bacterium, assembly GCA_035630335.1. Classification (GTDB taxonomy): domain Bacteria; phylum Actinomycetota; class Thermoleophilia; order Solirubrobacterales; family Thermoleophilaceae; genus JAAYBF01. The sequence continues at coordinate 12,770 of DASQKV010000051.1, forward strand.
ACGAGTGGCGCTACTACCGCCACGGCGGCATCCTGCACTTCGTGCTGCGCCAGCTGCTGACGCGCGCCGCCTAGCCGGCGGGCCTTGGCCGGGCACGGCCGCGGGAAGGCGCTGCGGCTCGCGTGAGCATCCAGCGCAGCAGGCGGACATGGCTGGGTAGGGAGGAGGGAGCCCACCGTTCGCCCTTCACCTGTGCCTCGGCGCGGTCGAAAGCGTCCTCGATCAGGGCGTCGTGGAGCGGGCGGAAGACGAGCGGCCAGCCGAGCCGCATCCAGCCGGTCGGGCGACCCTCGAGCGTGTGGCGCAGCAGCGTCGTGTCGGCGGGGCCGTCGATGAGCTCGCAGCGGTGCTCCCCGTAGATCCCGAACTCGGGGGCGAATCTGAACGCTACGAGCCGCCCTGGTTCGTAGCGGGCCACCTCGTAGCGCACCGGGCCATGCCCGCCGCGCGACCCGAGCGCGAGCCCGTTGTCGAACCGCATCGGCGGCCAACGCCGGTGGGGCCACAGCCGGTCATCCTCGGAGGCAAGCGAGTCGAGCAGGCCGCCGACGACCTCCGGGTTTGCTGCCAACCGCCGCTCGTGGATGTTCTCGATCACGGCCGCCGCCCGGTCCCGAGGGCCTGCCGACCGTCTGGGTGCTTGTTCCAACTTGGGTCGCTGTTCGTTGGATCGCCGTTCATGCCGATGGTCCCCTTCTCTAGAATATTATTCTAGAATAGAGTTCTAGGGAATGGATGGCAAGGCAAACGCCCGGCCGGCCTCGGTGTCGGGGGCTCCCAAGGTCTCGGGAGGCCGGGCGAATTGGAGTCCGCCTCCGAAGCAGGGCGACAAGGTGCTGGCGGCGGCGCTGAAGCTGTTCGACTCGGTCGGTTACAGCGCCGCGACGATTGAGGACATTCGGTTGCGGTCCGAGGTCAGCATTGGGTCGATCTATCACCGCTTCGGCAGCAAGGAGGGGATTGCGGGAGCGTTGTACGTCGATTCGCTCGGGAGCTATCAGCGTGGACTGGTACGCGTGCTGCTCGAAAGCGACGGCACCGAGCAGGGCGTGAGGGGTGCGGTCGGGCACCACGTGCGTTGGGTCGACGGCAACCGCGCCCGGGCGCGGTTCCTGATGCGGCGGCGCGAGACAGAGCTGGCGCAGGTGAATCGCAGGGACGTCGAGTTGCTCAACGGCGAGCTGTTCATCCAGCTCGAGGAGTGGTACCGGCCGCGGGTCGCGGCGGGGGAGCTGCGTGAACTGCCGTTGCCGCTGCTGTACGCGATCTGGTTCGGCCCGGCGCAGGAACTCGCGCGCTACGCACTCGAGGGCTCGAAGCCGCCGCGGCTCGCCGACGCCGAGCCGACGCTGGCGGACGCCGCCTGGGCGGCGCTTCGCTCGGCGGGCTGATCGCGCCGTCGGCGGCGGCCGACGAGCGAGTGCTCAGGTCATCGCGTTGATGCCGGTCGTCAAGCGACCGATGATCAGCTTCTGGATCTGCGACGTGCCCTCGTAGAGCGTTGTGACGCGGGCGTCGCGGAGGTAGCGCTCGACGGGATGGTCGTCGACGTAGCCGGAGCCGCCGTGGACCTGGATCGCTGTGTTGGCACTGCGGATCGCGGCCTCGGTCGAGAAGAGCTTGGCCACTGAGGTCTCGAGCGTGTTCGGCTGGCCGGTGTCCTTGAGCCACGCGGCCTTCCAGACCAGGCCGCGCGCCGCGTGGGTGTCGACGACCATGTCGGCGATCATCGCCTGGACGAGCTGGAAGGCGGCGATCGGGCGGCCGAACTGCTCGCGCTCCTTGGCGTAGGCGGTCGAGGCGTCGACGCAGCCCTGGCAGATCCCGACGCAGCCGGCGGAGACGCTGAACCGACCCGAGTCGAGCGCGGTCATCGCGACCTTGAAGCCGTCGCCGATCTCGCCGAGCAGCGCGTGGTCGCCGACCTCGACGCCGTCGAGCGCGAGCTCGGCGGTGTCGGAGGCGTGCAGGCCGAGCTTGCCGTGGATCTCCGAGGCCGAGAACCCCGGCGAGTCGGTTGGCACCAGGAAGGCGCCGAGGCCGCGGTGGCCGAGCTCCGGGTCGGTCTGGGCGAAGATCAGCGCGAAGGCGGCGACGTTGCCGAGCGAGATCCACTGCTTCTGGCCGCTGATCCTCCAGCCGCCGTCGACCTTCTCGGCGCGTGTGCTGAGGTTCGCCGCGTCGGAGCCGGTGTCGGGCTCGGTCAGGCCGAAGCAGCCGATCGCGGTGCCGGTGGCCATCCGTGGCAGCCAGTCCTGCTTCTGCTCCTCGCTGCCCCAGCGCCAGATCGCGAACATCGCGAGCGAGCCCTGGACCGAGACCATCGAGCGGATGCCCGAGTCGCACGCCTCGAGCTCGAGGCAGGCGAGGCCGTAGTCGACGGCCGACATTCCCGGGCAGCCGTAGCCCTCCAGGTGCATGCCGAGCAGGCCGAGGTCCCCGAACTGCTTCATCAGCTCCCGGGGATCGTCGATCCGGCCCTCCTCGAACCAGCCCGCGACGTGTGGCTGGACGCCATCACAGAGCCTGCGGACCGAGGCCCGCACCGCTTGCTCGTCGTCGGTGAGCAGGTCGTCGATGCCCGCGGGGTCGTGCGGGTCGAAGGCGGGCAGTGTGGCGTTGGTGCTCATCGGGTGTCCTTCAGTCGGGTGCGGAGTGCGGTCGAGTGCTCGCCGAGGGCGGGGGGCGGGGTCGGCGTACGAACGGGGCTTCGCGACCAGGTGATCGGGTGCCGTACCTGGTCCGGGTGGTTGTCGCCGACGGTCGTGGTCGGCGACAGGCCGAGTCGGTCGGCCAGCTCGAGAGCGCTGCCGAGGTCGTTGACCGCACCGGCGGCGATGCCCACGGCGGTGAGCCGCTCGGCCCAGACGGAGACGTCCTTCCGGGCCAGCTCCTTCTCGAGCGCCTCGACGAGGTCGGGGCGGTGGCGGACCCGCGCCGGGTTCGTGGCGAATCGCGGATCCTGCGCCAGGTCCGCGCGGCCCAGGACGGCGCAGATTCGCGCGAACTGGCCGTCGTTGCCGCACGCGACCGCGAGCATGCCGTTCGCGCACCGCAACGTCTCGTACGGCGCTATGGACGGATGCTGGTTGCCCATCCGCGCCGGGGCGGAGCCGGTCGTGAGGTAGGCCGAGGCCTGGTTGGCCAGTGACCCGAGCAGGCTCGAGAGCAGGTTGACCTCGATCCGCTGGCCGCGGTCGGAGCGCTCCCGCTCCTGCAGGGCAGCCAGGATGCCGATCGTGGCGTCCTTGCCGGTGAGCACGTCCACCAGCGCGACGCCCGCCTTGGTGGGCTCCCCCTCCGGGTCGCCCGTGATGCTCATCAGGCCGCCCACGGCCTGGACGACGAAGTCGTAGCCGGGGAGCGAGGCACCCGCGCCGCTGCCGAACCCGGTGATCGAGCAGTAGACGAGGCGCGGGTTGAGCGCGGCCATCGCGTCGTACCCCAGTCCGAGCCGGTCCATGGTGCCGGTCAGGAAGTTCTCCACGAGCACATCGGCCCGGGCCACCAGCGCCCTCGCGACGGCGAGGTCGGTCTCGGATCGGAGGTCCAGGGTGATGCTCTGCTTGGAGCGGTTGACGCACTCGAAGTACGACGACTGGTCCCCCGTCCAAGGCGGTCCCCACTGCCGCGTGTCGTCCCCCGTTCCGGGTCGCTCCACCTTGACCACCTCCGCGCCGAGGTCCGCGAGCGTCATGGTTGCCAGGGGCCCAGCGAGGACGCGGGTGAAGTCCGCGACCAGGATGCCGTGGAGCGGGGTGGTCACTGCTCCAGCCGGCCGTCGACCCGGCGCGGCAGCCGCCACGGGTTGTCTTCCTGCAGAGCCGGAGGGAGCGCCGAGGCCGGAGCAGACTGCCACGTCACCGGCCGGGTGAACCGGTCGAGCGCGGCGCTTCCGACTGAAGTGGCAGACGGGAAGGTCGTAGCCGGCCACGGTCCACCGTGCTGCTGCGCCCACGTGAAGGCGACCCCGGTGGGCCAGTCGTTGACCGCGACCCGTCCGGCGAGCCGGGTCAGCGCGCCGACCAGACCTGCGGTCTCGGGGTCCTCGGGACCCGCCGACATCACGCTCGCAGCCAGCGCACCCGACAGCGCCCCCAGCGCCTCGCTGAGTTCGTGTTGATCGGAGTACTCGGCCACCAACGCGACCGGGCCGAAGCACTCGTCGAGGAGTCGTGAACCTGGCTTCAGGTCCTTGGCGGACACGGCCAGCACGGTGGCGTCCGCGGACCAGCCCTCGTCCGGACCTGGTACCTGGCCAAGCACTTCGGCACCGGCGTCGACCAGCTCGGCGACTCCGGAGCCGCATGCGGCGGCGATGCCCTCGGTGAGCAGCCAGCCTGTCGGCCGCGCGTTCAGCAGGGCAGATGCGACGCGGGCTGGGATGTCGTGGCCGGCCGGAGCGAGGAGGAGCCCCGGCTTGGTGCAGAACTGGCCGGCGCCGAGGGTGAAGGAGCCGACGAACCCGGCGGCGATCTCCTCGCTCCGTGCGACTGCGTCGGCGGTCATCACGACTGGGTTCACGGTGCCCATCTCGGCGTACACGGGGATGACCGCCTCGCGCTGGATCGCCAGGCGCCACAACGCCAACCCACCGTGCTGGGAACCGGTGAACGCGACAGCGGCGACATCGGGGGCACGCACCAGAGACTCGCCCGCCTCGAAGCCCGCGACCAGACCGAACGCGCCCTCCGGGGCACCCGCGGCGGCGAGCGCGGCGCTGGCGATCGTCGCGAGGACTGCGCTGGTCTCCGGGTGGGCCGGATGCGCCTTCGCGACGACCGGGCACCCGGCTGCCAGCGCCGAGCCGGTGTCGTTGCCCAGGGCTCCGAAGGCAAAGGGGAAGTTGCTGGCGCCGAGCACGGCGACCGGGCCGAGCGGCACCTGCATCCGGCGCAGGTCCGGGGTGGTGGCGTTGGCGTGATCGACGGTCACCCGGAGGTATGACGCCTCCGCTCCGACGTCGCCGTAGAAGCGCAGCTGGCCGGCACACCGGACGAGTTCGCTGGTCAGCCGGGCCTCTCCGAGCGCG
>DASQKV010000052.1:0-28995 GCA_035630335.1 Thermoleophilaceae bacterium
GCCGCCGCCGCCCCGCTCGCGGCGGGGGCGCTGCTGCCCGTCGCGGCGGTCATGAACGGCCCGGACGTCTGCCCGTTGCACGTGGCGACGGGCGTGCCGTGCCCGCTGTGCGGCGCGACGCGCGCCTTCGTGCTCTTCGGGCACGGCGACGCGCGCTGGCTGGAGTTCGGGGCGGTGTGGGTGGTCGCCGCGCTGGTGCTGCTCGCGGTGGCGTGGCGGTGGCAGCCCGGGCTGCGGACGCTGGCGGCGGTCGGAGCCGTCGCGTGGGCGTTCGCGCTGACCTAGGCGGCCGAGACGACGACGAGGATCGCGAGCGCCCAGATGGCGACCCCGATCCAGCCCATGATGATCGCGGCCTGCGCGGCACCCTGGTCGCTGCGCTTGTTGCGCTTGGCCTTCGTCCCCATGTTGATGGCCGCGATGGAGGGGATCAGGACCGGGCAGAGCGTCAGGCCGAGGATGCCCCAGACCATCGCCTGACCGGCGTCGGTCTTCGGCCGGGCCTTGCGGGGCGGCTTGGCCGGGACGATCGCCGGCGGGTCGCTCCAGCCGTCGCTGACGTTCGTGCGGGCCGGCGGGGACGGCGGCGCGGGCGCCTCCTGCGCCTCGAGCCAGCGGAGGTCGTCCAGCGACTGGTCGTCTGCGACCGGTGGTGGCGGGACGGACGGCGGCGGTGGCGGGACGGACGCCTCCGGCTCCTCCGTGTCGAAGGGCGCGAGCGGCGGCAGCGGCGGGAGCGTCTCCTGGTCCTCGGCCGGCGACGGACCGAAGGGCGCCCAGGAGAAGCGGTCGTCGCTCAATCGCGGAGGTTGTCGCCCTGCAGACGGGACTTCAGCCGCAGCACGGCCTTGGTGTGCAGCTGGGAGATGCGCGACTCCGTGACGCCGAGGACCTCGCCGATCTCGCGCAGGGTCAGGTTCTCGTAGTAGTAGAGCGCGATTACGAGCTTCTCGCGCTCGGGCAGGCGCGCGATCGCGTCGGCGAGCCGGTCCTTCATGTCGGTGAGGTCCATTTCGCGCTCGGGATCCGCGGCGCCGGGGTCCGGAATCGTGTCGAGCAGCGAGACCTGGTCGCCCGAGGAGTCCGAGACGGTCCAGAGCTCGTCGAGCGCGACCACCGACGAGTTGGCGATCTTCACCAGCGACTCCTGGAACTCGTCCTGGGTGACGTCGAGCGCGTCGGCCATCTCCGCGTCGGTCGGCGCGCGCTGGAGGCGGTGCTCGAGCCGGGCGTTGGTCTGCTCGATCTCGCGGGCCTTGGCGCGCACGGAGCGCGGCACCCAGTCGAGCGAGCGCAGCTCGTCGATGATCGACCCCTTGATGCGGGTGACGGCGAAGGTCTCGAAGCGGATCTCGCGCTCGAGGTCGAAGCGCTCGATCGCCGAGATCAGGCCGAGCAGGCCGTAGGAGATCAGGTCGGCCTCCTCGACGTGCGCGGGCAGGCCGCTCGACATCCGGCCGGCGACGTACTTGACGAGCGGGGAGTACGCGAGCACGAGGCGCTCGCGCGCCCGCTGGTCGCCGTCCTCCTTGAAGCGGCGCCAGAGGTCTTTCAGCTCTACCGCCTTGAGGTTTGTCTCCACCCGTCCCTTTACCCGTTACGCACGCGGATGCGCCTGCGCATACGCCTTCCTGAGCCGCCTCGACTCTACCCGAGTGTACGTCTGGGTCGTGCTCAGCGACCCGTGTCCGAGCAGCTCCTGGATCGTGCGCAGATCGGCGCCGCCGTCGAGCAGATGGGTCGCGAACGAGTGCCGGAGCGCGTGCGGCGACGCCGCGGCCTGCACGCCGGCCTGGCGCAGGGCCAGTCGCAGCCGCCTCCGGACATCGCTGGTGGCGAGGCGGCGGCCCGTGCGCGACAGGAACAGCGCGGGCTCGCGGGTGGCCTCCGCGGCGGCCAGAGTGGAGCGTCCGCGCTCGAGGTAGGCGTCGAGCGCGCGCCATGCGTGCTCGCCCGCGGGGACGATCCGCGTCTTCGCGCCCTTGCCCTCGACGCGCAGCTCCTCCCCGTCGCGGTCGAGGCTCTCGACGTCGAGGTCGACGAGCTCGGCGGCACGCAGGCCGGACGAGTAGGCGAGCTCGAAGAGCGCGCGGTCGCGCAGCTCGAGCGGCGTCGTCGCCGGCATGCGGTCGAGCAGCTGATCGACCTCGGAGCGCGACAGGACGGTCGGGAGGTGGCGATCGCGCTTGGGCGTGGAGACGAGGTCGGCGGGGCTCGCCGTGAGCTCGCCGCGCTCGACCAGGACGCGGTAGAAGGCGCGGATCGCGGCGAGCTTGCGCGCCACGGTCGCGTGCGACGCGCCGCGCTCCGACAGCACGCCGGCGAAGCGGCGCAGGGCGCGTACGCCGACCGCGCTCGGCTCGAGCCCCTGCGCGCCGGCCCACTGGGCGAGCTGACCCAGGTCCGACCCGTACGCACGCCGCGTCTGCTCGCCCATCCCGCGCGTCCGCAGCGAGCTGTCGAACGTTCTCAGGGCGCGTGCCCAACTAGGCTGGACGGCCGTGTCGAGGTTCTTCGTCAACACTCAGGACGGTCGCGTCGCGACCCGGTCGCAGTTGGCGGAGGCCGGCCTCGCCAGCGACATCGACGACCCCGAGCTCCCCTGGCACCGGATCCAGGGACCCAGCGACGCCTCCACGATGTGGTACTCGGTGCTGCGCAGGCAGGAGCGTGGCGTCTTCATCGGCACGCTCTGTCTTCGGCACACCGGCCGCCAAGCCTCTTTGGAGGAGGTCGGCTGGATCGAGATCCCGGTCGACAGCATCGGTCTCTGACGAGACCGAGAGGGTCGTGGGCGAGGACGCAGGGCGCGACGTGTGCGTCAGCACACGAGCAACCGAGGACGTCGCCCACGGCGCTCTCGGGCCGTCAGAGTCAGCCGATGTAGATGGGGGTGCCTACTGGTACGCGGTCGTAGACGTCGATGACGTCCGCGATCGCCATCCGGATGCAGCCGTGGGAGGCGGCGCTGCCGAGCGAGCCGACGTCGTCGGTGCCGTGGATGCCGGCGCCGTCGAAGATGCCGAGCCAGCGTGCCTTGAGCGGGTTCTCCGGCGTGCCGCCCGGCACGACGGTGCCGGCGAGGTCCCCGGCCCAGTCGCTGTTCGGGACGCTCCAGGCGGGATCGACGGCCTTGTTCTGGATGTTGTAGAGGCCGGCGGGCGTGTCGAAGCCCGCGGCGCCGAAGGCGACGGTGTAGGTCTTGGACAGCTTGAGGTCCTTGTAGAGGCGCAGCTGGAAGCTCGAGCGGTCGGCGACGAGGACGGTCGGGTACTTCTCGGCGAGCTCTGAGCGGGTGACCTTCGGCTTGGTGATCCGCACCGGCGCGTCGACCGTGCGCTCCCCCGGCGAGACGAGCGTCGCGGCGACCATGCGGGCGAGCCGGCCGCGCTTGACCTCGATCCCGTCCTTCTCCTTGACGGCGGCGAGCGAGGGAAAGTCGAGCGTCGCATCCTGGGGCTTGCGGTCAAGCTTCGCCCCGACGCGCTTGACGAGCTTGCGCGCGGCGGCGCGCGAGTAGGTGGCGCGGGCGGAGATCGCGACGTCCTCCTCGCCGCCGCTGACGTCGCGCACGACGCGGGCGATGGCGTTGCCGTCACGGCTGGCCTCGAGCGCGTCGTCGACCATCCCGCCGACGTCGGCCCGTAGCCCGGCGTCCTCGGCGGAGAGCGTGAAGCGGGTCTTGCCGTGGGTGACGGCGATCGGCTGCTCGATCCGCGTCGCCACCTGGGCACGGACCTTCTCGCGCGCGGCGTCCTCGCTGAGGCCTCCGACGTCGACCCCGCCGACCGTGACGCCCTCCGCGATCCGGTCCGAGCGCGAGGAGTCGTAGGCGTAGACCGCGACCGATCCGGCCACCAGAAGCAGCACCAGGATCGCGACGAACGTGAAGGCCTTGCTTCTCATGACATCCCCTCGGACTGCCGACCGCGGCAGCGGCCGATCCAGTGTAGGGGTGGCGTCGGCGCCTGCCGAGTGGCTGTCGCTTTCTGCAACCCGGCTTGCGCGCTTCGGGTACGGCCGGGAACCATCGGAGACAGCGTTGGATACCGTTCGTCAGCGATGAGCAGGCGTTCGCTTCCCGTACCCCCGCTTCCTGCGCGCCGGCGCCATGCGATTCGCGCCGGCGATGACTACGGGGTCAGCGACAGCCCCGACTGGCGCGACGTCGACTGGGCGGCGCACCTGCACACGATCGACATCGGGGGCGTGGCGGTCAACTACGCCGACATCGGCGAGCAGGGTGACGCCCGCCCGATCGTCTTCGTCCACGGCCTCAGCGGCCAGTGGCAGAACTGGCTTGAGAACATGCCGCGCTTCGCCCAGCAGCGGCGCGTGGTCGCGCTCGACCTGCCGGGCCACGGCCGCACTCCGATGCCCGAGGAGACGATCACGATCGGCTACTACGGCCGCGTCGTGGAGGAGCTCTGCCGCCGACTCGATCTCGCGCCCGCGGTGCTGGTCGGCAACTCGATGGGCGGCTATGTGTCAGCCGAGGTGGCGATCAAGTTCCCCGAGGCGGTCGAGCGGATGCTGCTGCTGTCGGCGGCGGGGATCTCGCAGCGCAATCTCGCCCGCGCGCCGCTCCTCCAAGCAGCGCGCGTGCTCGGCGTGGCGACGCGCAGCTCCAGCCGCCAGCGGCGCGCCTACGCCGCACGGCCGGCGCTGCGCCACTGGATGCTGAACATGGTCGTCCGCCACCCGACGCGGATCCGGCCCGACATCGCGTTCGAGGGACTGCTGAAGGGGATGAACAAGCCGGGCTTCTACGACGCGCTGGTCGCCTGCCTCGACTACGACTTCGTCGACCGGCTGCCCGAGATCGGCTGCCCGACGCTCGTGGTCTGGGGCCGCGAGGACGCGATCATCCCCGTCAAGGACGCCGACACCTTCGTCGAGCTCGTCCCCGGCTCGCGCAAGCTGATCATCGAGGACACGGGCCACGTGCCGATGGTCGAGCGCCCGGTGACCTTCAACGACGAGCTCGAGAAGTTCCTCGACTACCAGGTCAGCGACGGAGAGCTGGAGCAGGTGCGCTCCGAGCCGGCCAAGGCCGGCGACAAGGTCGCCTAGCGTCGCGACCGCGACTCGGGCCGGTCGGCGCGGACGTGCTGGTCAGGTGGTGAGCGCGCCCTCGGCAGCGGAGCCGACGTGGCGGGCGTACTTGCCGAGCACGCCGGTCGTGTACTTCGGCGGCGGTGGCTGGTAGGCGGCGATCCGGCGCTCGATCTCGTCGGCGGGCAGGTCGACGTTGAGCTCGCGCCGCTCGACGTCGAAGACGATCGTGTCGCCGTCGGCGACGGCGGCGATCGGGCCGCCCCGGGGGGCCTCGGGAGCGACGTGGCCGGCCATGAAGCCGTGGGTGGCGCCCGAGAAGCGGCCGTCGGTCAGCAGCGCGACCGACTCGCCGAGGCCCTCGCCCTGGATCGCCGCGGTCACGGCCAGCATCTCGCGCATCCCGGGACCGCCGGAGGGGCCCTCGTTGCGGATCACGACGACGTCACCGGGCTCGATCGAGCCGGCGGTGACGGCAGCAAACGCGTCCTCCTCGCCCTCGAACACGCGCGCCGGGCCGCGGTGCTCGCGGCGGCCGTGACCGGCGAGCTTGACGACGCAGCCGTCAGGCGCGAGGTTGCCGCGCAGGATCGCGAAGCCGCCGTTGGGCGCGAGCGGGTCGGACAGCGGCCGCACGACCGGCTGCCCGTCGGCCTCCTGCGCCGCGTCGGCCTCCTCGCCGATCGTCTGACCGGTGACGGTGATCGTGTCGCGGTTCAGCAGCCCCGCCTCGTTCAGCCGGCTCGCGACGAGCGGCATGCCGCCGGCGCGCCAGAGGTCGGGCGCGACGTAGCGCCCGAACGGCTTGAGGTCTGCGAGCAGCGGCGTCTTGGCGGCGATGCGGTCGAAGTCGTCGATGTCGAGCGCGACGCCCGCCTCGTTGGCGACGGCGAGCAGGTGCAGCACGGCGTTGGTCGACCCGCCGGTCATCGCGACCGCCGCGATCGAGTTCTCGAGCGACTCCGGCGTGATGATCGCGCTCGGGCGCAGGTCGCGCTCGAGCACGTCGAGCACGAGCCGGCCGCAGTCCTCGGCGACCTGGCCCTTCTTGCCGTCCTCGGCGGGCACCATCGAGCTGCCCATCGGCGAGATCCCGAGTGTCTCGAAGGCGAGCGCCATCGTGTTCGCGGTGAACTGCCCGCCGCAGGCGCCGGCGCCCGGCGAGGCGACCGACTCGAGCTCCGCCAGGTCCTCGTCGGACATGTCGCCGGCCGCGTGGGCGCCAACGGCCTCGAAGACCTCCTGGATCGTCACGTCCTCACCGCGGAACCGGCCCGGGGCGATCGAGCCGCCGTAGAGCATCACGCTTGGCAGGTCGAGCCGCGCGAGCGCCATCACGCAGCCGGGGATCGTCTTGTCGCAGCCCGAGAGCGCGACGACGGCGTCGAACAGGTGGCCGCGAGCGACGAGCTCGATCGAGTCGGCGATCACCTCGCGGCTCACGAGCGAGGTCTTCATGCCCTCGGTGCCCATCGTGATCCCGTCCGAGACGGCGATCGTGTTGAACTCCATCGGCGTGCCGCCGGCGGCGCGCACGCCGTCCTTGACGCGCTCGGCGAGCCGGCGCAGGTGGAAGTTGCACGGCATCACCTCGGTCCAGGTGTTGGCAATCCCGACGATCGGGCGCCGCAGCGCCTCGTCGTCGTAGCCGATGCCCTTCAGGTATGCGCGCGCTGCGGCCCGGTCCGGGCCGTCGAGCTGGGCCCGGCTGCGCTCGCGGAGGTCGCGACTCACGCGGCGCGTGCCCCGAGGCGCCCGGCGCCGACGCGTTCCCACTCCGACAGCCGCCAGATGTCGCGGCGGAGGCGGGCGGGGTCGTGCTGGCGACCCACGAGGTGCATGTTCGCGCGCCCGATCACGCGCGCCTCGTCGGAGGTCAGCGCCATCCACTTGGCGAGCACGTCGTCGGAGGCGGGCAGGCGGGTATGGCCGCCCGTGAGGTCGGGGAACTCGACGCAGTACTCGCTCAGCAGCCGGCCGTTGCGGGGCACGTAGGCGACGATCGGCTTGTGCGGGTAGATCAGGTAGGCGTAGGGAGCGGCTCCGCCCTCGCCGGCGGCGTCGGGGAGCCGGCGCCCGTCGACGCGGATGAAGCCGAGGTCGCGGTACATCGCCCACTCGTGGTCGTTGACGCACGAGCGCAGGAGCTGGCGCGCACGCTGCTCGGCACGCCGTTCGCGTCCGGGGTCGAAGGCGAGCGGCGGGTGCTGGACGCGTCGGCGACGGCGTGCCGCGATCGTCTTGCCGGCCGCGGCCCGGGCGAGCAGGAAGGCAGCGAGCGCGAGCGCGACGAGGCCGGTGACGAGCAGCACGAGCACGGCGCCCTCAGCCTCCCGAGGCCCGCGGGAAGAAGATCACTCGCTCCGCCTCGGGCGGGATCTCGGAGTAGTCGCGGACCATCTGCGCCTCGCGCCGGCCGCTGCCGGGCCGCTCGGTCGGGACGGCCGCCCACATGCCTTCGTCGAGCTGGCGGCGGAACTCCTCGATCAGCAGCTCCTCGTCAACGCGCACGTCGGGGTCGCCCTCCGCCAGGAGGACCTCGCCGTGACCTGGCTTCATGCGTAGGAACTTGATCTCGTTCTCCTGGTCGCGAACCTCGAAGGCACCTCAGAGGCGATGCCCAGGCTCAGCTCGATTATGCCAAAGCGCAGTTGCCGCCCCGCCGGGTCGCTCGGCGGCTGGATGGCCTGGAGATCCGCGCGTTCAGTCGCGCGTGCGCGCGGCCAGGCCGAAGACGTCCACCGGGCCGGCGCCGGCCCCGATGCCGCGCAGTCCGTCGCGCACGGCCGCCGCGGCGACCTCGCGCGCCTGCTCGGCGGCCTCGAGCGGCGCCAGGCCGCGCGCCAATCCGGTCGCGAGCGCCGCGGAGTGGGTGCAGCCCGAGCCGTGCGAGGCGCCCCCGGGATAGCGGTCGCCGGGGATCTCGACGAGCTGGGTCCCGTCGAAGAAGACGTCGGCGATCCAGTCCCCGCGTCCGGTCGTGCGCTCGCCATGCCCCCCGGTCACCACCACGGCTCCCGGTCCGAGCGCGTGCACGGCGCGCGCGAGCTCCTCAGGGCCCGCCTCCTCGTCGGCGCCGGCAAGCACGCGCGCCTCGGGCAGGTTCGGGGTCAACACCGTCGCGCGCGGCAGGATCCACGTACGCAGCGCCTCGCGCGCCTCGGGCTCGAGCAGCGTCGCGCCGCTCTCGGCGACCATCACCGGGTCGACGACGACCGGAGCGTCGCCGACGAGGTCGAGCGCCTCCGCCACCGCCGCGATCGTCTCGGCGCCTCCGAGCATCCCGACCTTGACGCCATCGACGCCGATGTCGTCGACCACCGCACGAACCTGAGCGACGATCGCCTCCGGAGCCACCGGATAGACGCCGCTGACCGCGACCGTGCTCTGGGCCGTGATCGCCGTGATCGCGGTCATCCCGTGCGCCCCGCAGCGCGCGAAGGCCTTGAGGTCGGCCTGGATGCCGGCGCCGCCGCCGGAGTCCGATCCGGCGATCGAGAGCAGGCGGGGCGGAGACGGATCGGTCATCGACCGCGCAGCATAGGCGCCGGCATGGCACTCATCGGCGTGTCCTCGCCGGTTCCCAGCCGAACAACCCGTCGCGCCGCACCAGGCCGCGTGTCTCCAGCCGCGCGAGCGCGGCGCGCCCTTCGTTGACCGGTACGCCGGCGAACTCGCAGATGGCATCGACGTCGAGGCCCGCCTCGACCGCATCGAGCAGCCGGCGCTGGAGCGGGTCGACGTCGGCGGGCGACAGCGGCACCGGCACGTGCGCGCCGACGCCGAACAGCTCGTCGAGAGCGTCCGAGGCGCCCCTGATCACCGGTGCGCCCTCGCGCAGCAGGCGGTTGCTGCCGGCTGCGACCCGGGCCGTGACGCGGCCGGGCACGGCCGCGAGGATGCGGCCGAGGTCCTGGGCGACCTCGGCCGTGATCAGCGTGCCCGACGACTCGCCCGCCTCGACGACGATCGTCATCCGTGCGAGCGCCGCCATCAGCCGGTTGCGCGCCGGGAAGCTCCAGCGGTAGGGGCGCTGGCCCGGAGGTAGCTCGGAGACCACGAGCCCGCTCTCGCGAATCTGGCGGTGGAGGTCGCGATGGCGGCGCGGATAGGCGACGTCGGGGCCGCCGGCCAGCACCGCCACGGTGGCGCCGCGCGCCCCGAGCGCGCCCCTGTGCGCGGCCGCGTCGATCCCTAGCGCCATCCCACTGACGGTCGTCACACCGGCGGCTGCGAGCCCGCGAGCGAGATCGTGGGCGACGTCGAGACCGTAGGGAGACGCATCGCGCGTGCCGACGATCGTGACCGCCGGCTCCTCGTCGACGGCGGCGAGCAGCTCCACCCGCCCGCAGCAGAAGAGCGTCGCCGGCGGATCGCCGAGGTCGCGCAACAGCGCCGGATAGCCGTCGTGATGGCGACATATCGCCGCAACCTCCGCGTGCCGCAGGTCAGCACGCGCGCGGCGCGGCTCGAAGCGGCCGAGGAAGTCGATCGCCTCGTCCGTCCCCTCCCCGCCCACGGCCATCGCGAGCTCGGCGTCCTCGAGCGCCAGCAGCCCTCCCGGCCGGCACCCGGGCCGATCGAGCAGGCCCGCGATCCTGCCGGCGAGCAGCCCGACGAGATAGCCCCGGCGCAGGCAGGCGTCACAACACGAGGCGCTCATGCCGTCACCCGGCCCGCGCCGGTGGCGCGGTAACCAAGCGCCTCGTCGACATGCTCACGGGCGATGCGATCGGCGCCCGCGAGATCGGCGATCGTGCGCGCCACGCGCAGGACGCGGTCGTGGCCTCGGCCGGTCAGGACGCCGGCGTCGAGAGCCTCGCCGAGCGGACGCGACGCACGCCGGTCGAGCGCCGCGAGCTCTCGCGTCGCACGTGAGCCGAGCTCGGCGTTGCAGCTCGGAACGGCCGCCGGCGTGTCCCGCGCGGCGCTGGGGCTCCTGGCGGCCTCGGCAAGCCGAACGGCCTGGCGCTCGCGGGCCGTGATCACCCTGGCCCGGACGGTCGCCGAGCCCTCGCTCGCCGCCACCCCCGGCGCGAGCGAAGCGGCCGCGACGGGCGCGAGCTGGCAGACGAGGTCGACGCGGTCGATCAGCGGTCCGGTCAGCCGCGCCCGGTAGCGCTCGCGGGCGATCGTGCCGCATTCGCAGCGCTCTCCGCCGACGCCGCAGGGACACGGGTTGGCGGCGGCGACGAGCAGCACGCGGGTCGGGAAGCTCAGCGACACCTGGCCGCGCGTGATCTCGACGGCGCCGCTCTCGAGCGGCTGACGCAGCGCCTCGAGCGCCTGGCGTGAGAACTCGGGCAGCTCGTCGAGGAAGAGCACGCCGCGGTGAGCGAGCGTCATCTCCCCAGGCCGCGGCCGGGAGCCGCCTCCGACGAGGCCCGGCGCCGAGATCGTGTGGTGCGGCGCCCTGAACGGCCTCTCGGTGGCCAGTCGTCCCGCGCCGATTCCAGCGACGCTCTGGACGCGCGTTATCTCGAGCGCCTCGTCGCGCGTCGGCGGGGGCAGGATGCCCGGCAGGCGGCGGGCGAGCATCGTCTTGCCGGCACCGGGCGGGCCGACCATCAACAGGCCGTGACCGCCCGCGGCGACGATCTCGAGTGCCCGGCGGGCGTCCGCCTGACCGCGAACGTCGGCGAGGTCCGGCAGCTCACGCGCGGCGAACGGCTCGTCCCGCGACGGCGGAAGCGGGGGATCGGGCCTCCAGCGCCCGTGGAGTAGGTCGACGAGCCGGCTCAGGTTCGGCACGGCGCAGACCTCGATCCCCTCGACGAGCGCCGCCTCTGGAGCGATCTCCGACGCCACGACGAGCCGCTCGAACCCCGCGTCTCGGCAGCCGATCGCGATCGACAGCGCGCCACGAATCGGCCGCAGCGCGCCGCCAAGCGACAGCTCGCCCGAAACGGCGCAGCCGCGAAGCGCCGCGGCCGGGATCTGGCCGCTCGCCGCCAGCACGCCGACCGCGATCGCAAGGTCGAAGCTGGCACCGGCCTTGCGCACCCATGCTGGTGCCAGATTCACCGTCAGGCGCTGAAGCGGGAACTCGAGCTCCGAGTTGAGCAGCGCGGCGCGAACCCGCTCGCGTGCCTCGCGCACGGCAGTGTCAGGCAGTCCGACGACCGTGAAGACCGGCAGCCCCTGGCGGACGTCGACCTCGACCGTGACCTCACGAGCGTCGACACCTTCGAGCGCGAATGTGGGGACGCTTGCGAGCACCGGGGGCACGCTAGGTGGGCATCTGCACGGCGCGGGAAACGGGTGTGACGGTTCGGTACTGGCCTACGCCCACGTCCGTCGCTCGTGCCGTCCGGAGCGAACCCGCGCGTCACCCCCGCCCGCCTAGCGTCCGAGCGATGACGCCCGGCAACCCCCGCATCCGCCTTGGCGCCCACGGCGAGCAGCTCGCCGCGGTGCACCTCGAGCGCGCCGGCTACCGCGTGCTCGAGCGCAACGCCCGCTGCGGCCGCCTGGGCGAGATCGACATCGTCGCGCGCGGCGAGCGCTGCCTCGTCTTCTGCGAGGTCAAGACACGCGTCGCCGGCTCCAGCGCCGGCCCGGCCGGTCCGCTCGACGCAATCGGCCCGCAGAAGCGCCGGCGCCTACGCCGGCTCGGCTCCGAGTGGCTGCGCACCCGCGACCAGGACGGCCGCCGCGCACCCTGGATCCGCTTCGACGCGATCGGCATCACCGTCGACCGCTCTGGACGACTACTCCTCCTCGACCACGTCGAGGACGCGTTCTAGCCGAGCTGCAACTGCTGGTAGGCCATGGAATTGAAGGAGAGGCGGTGCAGCGGTGAGACCCCGTGCGCCGCGATCGCCTCGCGGTGCTCGGGCGTCGAGTAGCCGACGTGAGCGGAGAAGTCCCACTCGGGATGGCGCTCGGCGGCGCGGCGCATGTAGCGGTCGCGCGTGACCTTCGCCAGGACCGACGCGGCGGCGATCGCGGCGCTGCGGCAGTCGCCGTCGACCACCGCGCGCTGCTCGTAGCCGAACTCGGGCACTCCGAAACCGTCGACGAGGCAGACCGTTCCCGGCCGCGCGACGCGCAACAGCGCCGCGCGCAGGGCAGCGAGGTTCGTCACGTGCAGCCCGCGCGAGTCGATGCCGCGCACGCAGCGCGAGACCACTGCGGTCCGTGCGCAGGCGCGCATCACGAGCGGGTACAGCTCCTCGCGCGCCTCTTCGCTGTGCTGCTTGGAGTCGTTCAGGCGCGAGAGCGTCCGCCGATCCGCGAGCGTCAGCCGCTCGAGGTCGAACAGCGCCGCCGCCGCGACGAGCGGCCCGGCGAGGCACCCCCGCCCGGCCTCATCCGCGCCGGCGACGAAGCGCACGCCGAGGTCGCGGTCGAAGGCGAACAGCCGCCGTCCCGTATGTGCACGCTTCCTGCGCCGCCGCGCGGCGCGCCCACCGGGAGCGGCCTTCGGACTCGAGTCGCCCACGTCCTCCGGTAGCTCGGCAGCCGCATCCACGTCGCGGCCGATCATAGGCCCGTCCTCGGAGGGAGTGCCCCTCCGCGGCACGTGGTTAGAGGCCGCCCCATTTGGACGGCGGCCAGTAGGTCGCGAAGCCCTTGCCGATCATGTTGTCCTTCGGCACCGGACCCCACTCGCGGCTGTCCGCACTTGCGCCGCGGTTGTCGCCCATCATGTAGTACTGGCCCTTCGGGATGACGATCGGCTCTGGCAGGTTGCAGATGCCGCATTGGGCGTCGGGGCGGATGAAGGGCTCCTTCTGGAGCTTGCCGTTGAGAACAACTCGGCCGGCCCGGATCGTGATCCGGTCGCCGCCGACCGCGACGACCCGCTTGATGAAGTTGGTGTCCGACTTGCCGGGCGTCGACCGCGGGCAGCCCTGGTCGGCCGGGTGGCTGACGCCGCACATGTTGTCGTCGGCCCCCTGCGGCGGCTTGAAGACCATCACGTCGCCGCGCTCGGGATCGCTGAAGCGCAGGCTGATGCGGTCGACGAGCACGCGCTGGCCGATCTCGAGCGTCGGCACCATCGACTCGCTCGGGATGCGGAACGGCTTGACGAGGAAGGCCTGGATTCCGAGCGCGACGCCGAGTGCGACGGCGACGATGACGACCAGCTCGATGAGCGAGCCGCCGGTGCTCTGCTTTGAGGTCTTGGCCACCTCGCCGGGCCGCTAGGCGTCCGGCTTGTCGCCGGACTCGGGAGCCTGCTCGGCGTCGGCCTCGGGGGCCTCGTCCGCGGAGCTCTCAGCTGCCGGCTCTGCCGCCTCGTCTGGGGCGCCAGCGTTCTCTGCCGCGTCGGCGGAAGCGTCCTTGCCGGCGTCGACCGCAGGAGCCTCGGTGGCGTCGGCGTCCGGCGGAGCCTGGGCGGTGTCTGCCGCGAGCTCGACCGCGACCTCGTCCACCGTGGGCATGTCCGCGTCCGACGGCGGCATCGCTCCCTCGATCATCTCGTCGTCGTCGCGACCGAAGCGGCGCTCGCGGACGCGGGCGCTGCGACCGACGCGGTCGCGGAGGTAGTAGAGCTTCGCGCGCCGCACGTCGCCGCGGGCGGCGACCTCGATCTGCTCGATCTTCGGCGAGTGGACGGGGAACGTGCGCTCGACGCCGACGCCGAAGGACTGCTTGCGGACGGTGAACGTCTCGCGTGCGCCGCTGCCCTGGCGCTTGATCACGACGCCCTCGAAGACCTGGGTGCGGCGGCGGTTGCCCTCGACGACCTGGAAGTGGACGCGCAGACGATCGCCCGCCTGGAACTTGGGGATCCGGCGCAGCTGGCTGCGCTCGATGGTGTCGATGACTCCGCTCATGGCATGAAAAGGCGCGAGGTCCATCGAGGCGGCCTCGCGCGGCGGCGAATGCTAGCGGAGCCGGCGCCGGCTCTGCTCCCGGCGCCACTCGTCGACCTTCGCGTGGTCGCCGGATACGAGCACGTCCGGCACGCCGTGGCCGCGCCACTTGGCCGGCCGTGTGTAGTGCGGATACTCGGGCGCGCCGCCCAGCGCCTCCGAGAACGACTCCTCGACGGCGCTGTCGGCGTGCCCGAGCGCGCCCGGGAGCTTGCGCAGGACGGCGTCGCAGACGACCATCGCCGCCAGCTCGCCGCCGGCGAGGACGTAGGGGCCGATCGAGACGACGTCGGTGGCGAGGTGCTCGTGGACGCGCTCGTCGAAGCCCTCGTAGCGGCCGCAGAGCAGGGCGACCTCTTCCTCGCCGGCGAGCTCGGCGGCGAGCGCCTCGTCGAACTGGCGACCGCCGGCGGAGAGCGCGACTACCCGTCGGCTTCCGCGCTGCTCGACGGGGTCGCCATCCCAGCGGGCGCGCAGCGCAGCCTCGACGACGTCGACGCGGACGACCATCCCGGCGCCGCCGCCATAGGGCGTGTCGTCGACCTGGCCGGCATTCAGCGGCGTCGTGGCGCGCAGGTCGACGGCCTCGACGCGGTGACCGAGCGCCAGCGCGTTGGCCACATGGCGCTGGCCCGTGAACCAGTCGAACCAGCTCGGGAAGAGCGTGAACACGTCGATCCTCATCCCGGCTCTCCCTCCTCGAGCCGCAGGAAGCGGCGGTGGACCTCGATCGTCCGCCCCTCGACGTCGACGCGCGCGACAGCGTCCGAGATCAGCGGGACGAGCTGGCCGCCCTCGAGCTCGAGCAGGTCGCAGGACGGCGAGTCGATGACGCGCGTCACGACTCCGAGCCCTTCGACGCGGCAGCCGACGAGGTCCTCGGCGAGCCACTCGTCGCTGCCGAGCGTGTCCTCGACGAGCAGCAGCTCGCCGCGCAGCTCGGCGGCCGCCTCGCGGGTGGCGACGCCCTCGAGACGGATCAGCGGCCGCTGCTCGGTACCGGCGGACCGCTCGACGCGCCGCTGCGCCCCGGCCACGTTCACGACCGCCCCGGCCTCCAGCGGCTGCATCGGACGCTCCACGTGGAAGCTGCCGTCGAGGCCGTGCGACCTCCCGACCACGCCGGCCGTGACCAGTCGCGCGTCCTCCGCCACGGGCCTCAGCTGTCGACGACGTCGACCAGCACGCGCTGGTTGCGGCGTGTGGCGCTGGCCTTGAGCACCGTGCGCAGGGCGGAGATCGTGCGGCCGCGGCGGCCGATCAGGCGGCCGGCTTCGTCTTGTGGTGCGTGCAGCTCGAGGACGATCGTGCCGTCTTCCTCTTCGAAGGAGTCGACGGTCACCGAGTCGGGGTCGTCGACGAGGCCGCGAGCCAGATAGGCGAGCAGCTCCTCCACGCGATCGAGCTAGGCGCTCTCGCCGGCGTCGCCCTCGGCGGGCGCGTCGGCGGCAGCCTCGGCCTCGGGCTCCGGCTCGGCAGGAGCGTCGGCGACGGCCTCCGGCGCGTCGGCTGGAGCGTCCGCGTCGGCGCTCGCCTCCGGCTCGGCAGCCTCCTCGGCCGGAGCCTCCGCGTCGGTGCCAGCCTCTGCAGCGGGAGCCTCGGCAGGCGCCTCGGCGTCGGGCGCGGCCTCCGCCTCGACGGGCTTCGCCGGCTTCGCGGCCGGAGTCGGCGCCGCGGACTTGGGAATCTCGAAGCCGGTGTTCTCGGCGCGCATCAGCTTGCGGACCGTGTTGCTCGGCTGAGCGCCGCGGTCGAGCCAGTGCTGGAGGCGCTCGCGGTCGATCACGATCCGCGAAGGCTGCGTCTGCGGGTTGTAGTGGCCGATCGTCTCGATCGAGCGACCGTCGCGCGGCGAGCGGCCGTCGGCGACGACGACACGCCAGATCGGGTTCTTCTTTGAGCCGACGCGAGTCAGCCTGACTCTTACTGCCAAGGTTTCAGTTCGCTTCCATCGGGGTCGAGCGGGCCGGGGAACGTTAGCGGCCCGAGGCGATCTGCGCCAGCGAGGGCATCTTTCCGCTCGCCATCTGGCGCATGACCTTCTGCATCTGGGAGAACTGCTTGATCAGCTGGGAGACCGCCTGGACGTTGGTGCCCGAGCCCGCGGCGATCCGTTTGCGCCGCGACCCGTTGATGATCTTCGGGTTCGCGCGCTCGCTCGGGGTCATCGAGGTGATGATCGCCTGGAGGCGGTCGAGCTCGCGGTCGTCCACCTTGAGCGCGCCGAGCTGCTGGCCGACTCCGGGCAGCATCTTGAGGATGTTCTGCAGCGGCCCCATGCTGCGCACCTGCTGCATCTGGTCGAGGAAGTCGTCGAGCGTGAACTGGTTCTTGCGGATCTTGCGCTCGAGCTCCTGGGCCTGGCGCTCGTCGATCTGCTGCTCGGCCTTCTCGATCAGCGTCATCACGTCGCCCATGCCGAGGATCCGCTGCGCCATCCGGTCCGGGTGGAAGCGCTCGAACGCGTCGAGCTTCTCGCCGGTCGAGGCGTAGAGGATCGGCTTGCCGGTGATCGCCTTGACCGACAGCGCCGCGCCGCCGCGGGCGTCGCCATCGAGCTTGGTCAGCACGACGCCGTCGAAGGCGGTTGCGTCGGCGAAGCTCTCGGCGACGTTGACGGCGTCCTGGCCGGTCATCGCGTCGACGACCAGCAGCACGTCGTGCGGCTTGGTCCGCTGCTTGACCTGCGCGAGCTGGTCCATCAGCTCGGCGTCGACATGGAGGCGGCCGGCCGTATCGACGATCAACACGTCGCGGCGGTCCGCCTTCGCCTGCCCGAGCGCCCACTCTGCGACGTCGACGGGATCGCGGCCGGTGCCCTGCTCGTAGACCGTCGCGCCGGCCTGGCCGCCGACCTTGATCAGCTGGTCGACCGCCGCCGGGCGCTGGAGGTCGCAGGCCGCGAGCGCGACGTCGAGCCCCTTCTCCTCCTTGAGCTGCCGCGCGAGCTTGCCGCAGGCGGTCGTCTTGCCCGAGCCCTGGAGGCCGGCCATCAGGATCACCGTCGGCCCGCTCTTGGAGAAGACCAGCTCCCGCCCCGAGCCCCCCATCAGGTCGGTCAGCTCGTCCGCCACGACCTTGACGACCTGCTGGCCCGGGTTGAGCGACTCGAGCACGTCGGTGCCGGTCGCGCGCTCCTTGACCGCCGACGTGAACTCCTTGACGACCTTGAAGTTGACGTCCGCCTCGAGCAGCGCGAGCCGCACCTGGCGCATCGCCTTGCCGATGTCCTCCTCGGTCAAGGCGCCCCGCTTCGTTACGTCTCCAAGGGCTCCCTGGAGCCGCTCTGCCAACGTGTCGAACACCGCCCGCAGGCTAGCGTGCCCTCACCCCCG
Organism: Thermoleophilaceae bacterium; assembly: GCA_035630335.1. Lineage (GTDB taxonomy): Bacteria > Actinomycetota > Thermoleophilia > Solirubrobacterales > Thermoleophilaceae > JAAYBF01. Next base: position 17,216 of record DASQKV010000052.1, read on the forward strand.
TGCGCGCTTGCAAGCGCTCAGGACAGGCGTGCGGCGAGCGCACGAGAATTCATGTGTGCGATCGCCTCGATCGAGACCATCGGGTTGACGCCCGAGGCGCTCGGGAAGGCGGAGGCGTCGCAAACGACGAGGTCGCGGGCGTCCCAGGTCTCGCCGGCGGGAGTGCAGACGGAGGTCGAGGGCGTGCTGCCCATCCGGGCGGTGCCCATGATGTGGAAGGAGACGAGTGAGCACTGGCCGGGGCCCCAGCCGCAGCGGTCGGCGTCGCGCATGAAGCGCGCGCGGTCGCCGTCGACGCCGGGGTCGTAGGAGACCCAGGCGGAGTGCGAGCTGAAGATCCGCTTGGCGCCGGCGGCCTCGAGGATCTGGGCGGCGCCGTCGAAGCCGGTGCGGAGGTTGCCGCGGTCGAAGTCGGACAGCTTGTAGCGGACGACCGGCTCGCCGTCGCGGCGCACGCGGACCTCGCCGGAGTCGCGGTCGCGCAGCAGCGCGCCGATGCCGCCGAGGTTGGGCGTCGTGCGCATCAGCTCGTGGTGCTGGCGCGAGCTGCGCCAGGGCCAGAAGCCGATGTTGACGTGTGGGTGCAGCGCGGCGGTCTCGTACTTGACGCCGTGCCCCTTGCCGTCGAGGTCGGCGTGCTCGTCGGAGTAGAGCGCCTGCATCGTGCCCTCCCAGGGCCGCAGCTCGTCGTCGAACAGCGCCCAGACGACGGTCACGGGATGGAGGTGCAGGTGGCGGCCGATGTTCGCGTTGGCGAGGCCGGAGCGCCGCAGCAGCGCCGGCGTCTGGATCGAGCCGCAGGCGGCGACGACGGCCCGCGAGCGGATCGTGACGCGGTGGCCGGCGTCCGTGCGCGCCTCGACGCCGCGGGCGGCACCGCTCTCGATGATCACCTTGTCGGCGCGCGTACCGACGAGGATGCGCGTGCCGGCGCCGGCGGCGTCCGCGAGCCAGGTCTTGACCGTCGACTGCTTCGCGCCGAGGCGGCAGCCGAACGGGCAGTAGCCGCAGGTCTCGCCCTGGTCGCAGCCGCGGACGTTGCGCGAGATCGCGTCGACGTGCCAGCCGAGCGCCATGCAGCCGTCGCGCATCGTGCGGTCGCGCGCGGATGGGCTCGAGTGCTCCTGGTTGACTCCGAGCCGGTCGCAGACCGCGTCGAGGCTGTCGCCGTATTCCCGGTCGCGGAAGGCGTGGACGCCGTGGTCGGCCCACTCCTCGCGAACCGCGTCGGGGGTGCGGAAGGAGGTCGAGTAGTTGATGACCGTGCCGCCGCCGAGGCAGGACCCGGCGAGCAGCGCGACGCTCTGGTCGGGGCTCGAGGTCGGGGCGCCCGCGTAGAGCTTGCGGATACCGGTCAGCTCCGAGCCGTCGAAGTCCTCGTCGTCGTAGTAGCCGCCGGCCTCGAGCACGACGACGTCGAGGCCGGCCGCTGCGAGCACGCCTGCCGCGGTCCCGCCGCCGGCGCCGGAGCCGACGATGACGACGTCGCAGTCGAGCGTCGTGTCACGGTCGATCGACAGCGGCGCGAGCGCCTTCGGCGGCGCACCCTCGTTCGGGCCGAGCGGGCCGGGATAGCCAATGTCGTCCCAGCCCGGGTGGCGGGAGCCGTCGGGCATCGAGAGCATCCAGTAGAAGAGCAGCGCGCCCTTGCGCAGCGCCTGGAAGGCGGCGCGGCGCTGGGGCAGGCGCGAGTCGCACCACGACAGCAGCACCCGCTCGCGCGCGTCGCGCGGCAGCTCGGTGAAGCGCTTGAGCCCTCCCCCGCCGAGCGCCGTCAGCAGCGGCGTGTCCCACAGCGACAGCAGCTGCGCGAGCTGCTTGCGCTCGGGCTCGCGCGGGTTGCGGTCGATCGCCTCGAGCAGCGCGTCGGGGACGCCGAGCTCGGTCGCGGTCGGCAGTCCGTCGGCCTCGGGACAGATCGTGTCGCAGATCGCCTCGAGGGCGCCGCGCTGCCGGTCGTCGAGCTCCATCGACCTAGACCGGCCGCGGCGGCTCCGGCGGCTTGGAGTCCGCCTTGGGCTCGCCCGGCTCGAGCACCGAGCCGAGCCGCCCGAGCGCTTGCGTGAACTCGCTCGGGATGATCCAGAGCTTGCTCGCCTCGCCGTCGGCGATCTCGGGCAGCTTCTGAAGGTACTGGTAGGCGAGCAGCTTCTCGTCGGCGTCGCCGCGGTGGATCGCGTCGAAGACGGTCTCGATCGCCTGCGCCTCGCCCTGGGCCTCGAGGATCTGCGCCTCCCGCTGGCCCTCGGCGCGCAGGATCGCGCTTTGCTTCTCGCCCTCTGCGCTGAGGATCTGCGACTGCTTGTAGCCCTCTGCCGTCAGGATCGCGGCGCGGCGGTCGCGCTCGGCGCGCATCTGCTTCTCCATCGCCTCCTGGATCGAGGCCGGCGGGTCGACCGCCTTGAGCTCGACGCGGTTGACGCGGATGCCCCAGCGCCCGGTCGCCTCGTCGAGGACGATCCGCAACGCGCCGGAGACCTTGTCGCGCGACGTCAGCGTGTCCTCGAGCGTCATGCCGCCGATCACGTTGCGCAGCGTCGTGACGGTCAGCTGCTCGATCGCCGCGATGTAGTCCGCAATCTCGTAGGTCGCCGCCTTCGGGTCGGTGACCTGGAAGTAGATGACCGTGTCGATGTTGATCACGAGGTTGTCCTCGGTGATCACGGGCTGCGGCGGGAACGAGACGACCTGCTCGCGAAGGTCGATCAGCGGCTTGACGCGATCGACGAACGGCACGATCAGCGCGAGCCCGGCGTCGAGCGTGCGGCTGTAGCGGCCGAGCCGCTCGACAATGCCCGCGCGCGCCTGCGGCACGATCCGGACTCCCTGCGCGACCGTGACGAGCACGACCAGCGCGATCACTCCAAGCACTATCAGCGTCGCCACATCGGCCTCCTAGCCCATTCCATCCGTTACGAGCGCCGTGGCGCCCTCGATCTGCATCACCTGCACGCGCGCGCCGGGCTCGATCACCTCGTCGTCATCGTAGGTCCGCGCGGACCAGACCTCGCCCGCCAGCTTGACCGTCCCGCCGCTGCCGTCGATCCGCTCGAGCGCCACCGCGCGCGAGCCGACGAGCGCGGCGGTGCCGGTGCGGATCTTGGCCGGTGTGCGGAGGTGGCGGCGCGCGATCGGTCGCAGCACGGCAAGCGAGGCAGCCGAGGCGACGATGAACACGACCATCTGGAGCGCCGTCCCGGCGCCCGCGAGCGCGGCGACCGCGGCGAGGACCGCGGCGATCGCGATCGGCCCCATGAAGAAGGACAGCGAGACGATCTCGCCGACCGCGAGGGCACCTGCGACGATCATCCAGACGACCCATGCGGACATGGGCTGATCCTATCTCCGGCGACGCGTGACCACGCGTCCGGAGTACACGTCCTTACTCCAGGATCGCCGCGGCGAAGTCGTCGGCGTCGAAGGGACGCAGGTCCTCGATCCCCTCGCCGATCCCGATCAGCTGCACGGGCACGCTGAGCTCCTGGGCGATCGCCAGCGCGATCCCGCCCTTGGCGGTGCCGTCGAGCTTGGTCAGGACGATCCCGTCGAGGTCGACCGCCTCGCGGAACAGCAGCGCCTGGCGCAGGCCGTTCTGACCGGTCGTCGCGTCGATCGTCAGCAGCGTGTGGTGCGGCGCGCCAGGGAGCTTGGCGGCGATCACCTTGCGGACCTTGCGCAGCTCGTCCATCAGGTGCTGCTGGGTGTGCAGGCGGCCGGCGGTGTCGCAGAGGACGACGTCGTGGCCGCGCGCGGTGGCCGACCCGATCGCGTCGAACATCACAGCGCCGGGGTCGGATCCCTCAGCGCCGCGGACGATGTCGCAGCCGGCGCGCTCGGCCCAGACCTCGAGCTGCTCGGCGGCCGCGGCGCGGAAGGTGTCGCCGGCGGCGAGCAGCACCGACTGGCCGAGCTCGCGCTGGAGGTGCCAGGCGATCTTGCCGATCGTCGTCGTCTTGCCGGTGCCGTTGACGCCGACCATCAGGATCACCGTCGGCTTGGCTGCGAGGTCGATCGTGTCGCCCTCGACGCGGGCGGTCTCGGCGAGCAGCTCGCGCAGCCTGCGCGTGAGGTCCTCCCCGCTCTCGAGCGTCCCGGAGGCCGCCTCGCCCTCGAGCCGCTCGACGATCGCGGCCGTCGTCGGCGCGCCGACGTCGGCGTAAATCAGCGCCTCCTCGAGGCGCTCGAAGGCCTCGTCGTCGAGCCGCTCGAACATCGTCGCCTGCAGCTCGGCCCCGAGCGCCTCGCGCGTCTTCGACATGTTCTCGCGCAGCCGCTTGAAGAAGCCGCGGCGGGGCTGCTCGGCGCTCGCCTGCGTCTCCTCGCTCGCGCGGGCGATCGGCTCGCCGCCGACTACGAAGAGGTCGTTCCAGTCACGCGCCATCGCGCGTGAACCCTATGCGGCGCCGGCTGCCGCGCCGGTCTCGGCGGCGGGCTGCGCGGGATCGGCCTGCTCGAACAGGGTCTGCCCCGTCCCGCTGAGCTGGCGCGAGACCACACGTGAGATGCCGTCGCCACCCATGCTGACCCCGTAGATGCGGTCGGCCGCGTCCATCGTGCGCTTCTGGTGGGTCACGACGATGAACTGCGCGCGGTCCGAGTAGCGACGGACGAGCTGCAGGAAGCGGTCGATGTTGAGGTCGTCGAGCGCTGCCTCGACCTCGTCGAGGACGTAGAACGGGCACGGGCGGGCGAGGAAGACGGCGAACATGAACGCGAGCGCGACGAGCGACTTCTCGCCGCCCGACATCAGCGACAGCCGCTTCGTCGACTTGCCGGCGGGCGTGACCTCGATCTCGACGCCGGCCTCGGATGCCGCCGGCTTGACCGCCGACTCGTCCTCCGTCTCGGGAGCCTCGCCGTCGCCAGAAGCCTCGGTCGCGGCCTCCTCGCCGCCCAGGACCGCCCGTGGGCCCTGGTCGGGCTGGATCAGCCGCAGCCGTCCACGCCCGCCCGGGAAGAGGTGGGCGACGGTCTCCTCGAAGTTCTTCGCGGCCGCCTCGAAGGTCTCCTCGAAGCTCTCGCGGATGCGGCGGTCGGTGTCGCGGATCAGGCCCTGAAGCTCACGCAGCGCACCCTCCAGGTCCGTGCGCTGGCCCTCGAGCTCCTCGACGTGCGCGATCGCCTGCTCGTACTCCTCGGCGGCGAGCGGATTGACCGGCCCGAGCTGCTCGCGGCGGCGGGCGAGCCGCTCGATCCGCCCCGCGAGCTCGCCGCGGCGGTCGTCGTCGAGCGGCTCGGTGGCTGGCGCGGCCTCGAGCCCCAGCCGCTCGGCCACCTCGGCGAGCTCGGCCGTCGCGTCGGCCGCCTGATCGCGCGCCTGCTGCGCGATGACCTCGGCAGTCGTGACGCGCTCGCTCGCCTCACGCAGCGAGCGCTGCAGCTCGGACTCCTGGTGCGCGCACTGCCGCAGCTCGGCGGCGGTGCGCTCGCCGGCGGCGGCCCCGGCGGCGTGCTCGACCTCGATCGCCGACACCCGTTGCGCGACGGCCTCGCGTGCCTCCTGAAGCGCGACGGCTGCGCTGTCGGCCGCCGTCGCGAGCTCGCGGTCCGCGGCGATCCGGACACGTAGGCCCTCCGCGCCGCGTAGCCGCTCGGCATGCGCGAGCCGAGCGCTCTCGGCCAGGCGGCGCTCCGCGCGGACCTCGGCGGCCAGCTCGGCGCGGCGGACGGCGTCCGGGCCCTCGTCGGGGCTCTGGCTGCGCTGCTCGATCAGCCACTCGGCCCGGCGCACGGCCTCGGCCGCCGTCTCGACCTCGCGGACGGCGCCGCGCAGCGCGGTCTCGGCCTCGTCGCGGGCGCGGTCGGTCGCGAGCACCCGCTCGCCGGCGCGCTCGACCTCGGTTCGCGCCTCGGCCTCGACACGGACGGCGCTCTCGCTCGCCGCGACCAGCTCGACACGCTTGTTGCGCTGCTCGAGCACCCGCTCGGCGCCTCCCGAGGGTGCCTGGCGCAGCTCGCCGGAGCCCGGTCGCCAGACGCGCCCGGCGCGCGTCACGGCGACGCCCGCGAAGTCGCTCGGCACCGCCTCCAGCGAGTCGACGATCCACACGCCCGCGAGCAGCCGCTGCGCGAGCGCCACCGCGTCCGCGTCAGCCTCGACGCGGTCGAGCAGACGCTCCGCGCCGGCGACCGGCGGCGATCCGGAGCCGCTGTCGGCGCCGGCGTCCTTGACGAGCACGTAGCCGCCCTCGTCGCCCGCTCCGTCGAGCAGGCGCTCCCCGCTCGGGACGCTGTCGACGACGCCGGCGCCGAGCCGCGGACCGAGCGCCGCCGCAAGCGCGAGCTCGTAGCCCGGCTCGACCTGGAGCTGCTCGGAGAGAGCGCGTGCGCCCCCGGGCGCGCCCTCCGCGGAGCGCAGGAACTGGTTGACGGCCGCGAGCTCGGCGCCCGCGGCGGCGGCGGCGGTACGGGCCGCCTCTGCGGCGCGCTCGGCGTTGCGGCGCTCATCGCGCATCGCGTCGGCGGCGCGCTCGGCCTCGGCGAGCGCCTCACGGCAGGCCTCGGCGGCCTGCTCGAGCTCCGCGCGCCGGGCAGCGGCGGCGTCGCGCTCTGTGCGCAGCTCCGCGAGCTCCTGCTCCAGCCGCTCCGCGCGGCGACCGGCGAGCAGCTCGAGCTCGCCTTCGAGCTCCGCGATCCGCTCGGCGGTGCCCGCCTCGGGATCGCCGGCCTCGGCGATCTCGCGCTCGAGCAGCTCAAGCTGGGCGGCGCGGCGCTGAGCACCCTCCGCGGCGGCCCGGCCCTGCTCGCGGGCGCGGTCGAGCCGCATCGAGATCCGCTCTGTCGCCGAACGCGCGGCGAACAGCCGCGCCTGCAGCGCCTCGCGCAGCTTGCTCTGCTCGGCGAAAGCCTGCTCGGCCTGCTCGCGCCGCTCCGCGACGGCCGTCAACTGCCGCTCGGCCTCGTCGCGCTCCGCGCGGGCCTTCCCGGCAGCGGCGGCGGCCTCCGTGAGCTTCGCGCCCGCGGCCCGCAGCGCATCGCGCGCCAGCTCGTAGCGCGCCTCGCTGCTCTGGCGCTCGAGCCGCTCGTGCAGCTCGGCCGCCTCGGCCTGGCGCTTGAGCGGCCGCAGTCGCGAGCGCGCCTCGCGCTCGACGTCGAGCGCGCGCGAGAGGTTCTCCTCGGTGCGCTCGAGCTTGAGCTGGGCGCGGCGACGGCGCTGGCGGTGCTTGCCGAGCCCAGCGGCCTCCTCGATCAGCATCCGTCGCTCGCGCGGACGCGAGAGCACGATCGACTCGACCCGTCCCTGGGAGACGACGGAGTGCATCTCCTTGCCGAGCCCGGTCTCCGACAGCGCCTCGGAGACGTCCGCGAGTCGGCAGCGAGCGCCGTTGAGGCGGTACTCGCCGTCGCCGTCGCGGTCGAGCCGGCGCACGATCGACAGCTCGGAGAAGTCGGATTCGAGCCTGCCACCCGAGTTGTCGATCACGACCTCGACCTCGGCGCCGCTGGAGCCCTTGACGCCGTGGCCGCCGGCGAAGATGACGTCCTTCATCGACTGCCCGCGCACGGCCAGCGGGCTCTGCTCGCCGAGCGCCCACAGGACGGCGTCGGTGATGTTCGACTTGCCGGAGCCGTTCGGTCCGACGATCACCGATACACCCGGGCCGAACTCGAGCTTCGTCCGGCCGGGGAAGGACTTGAAGCCCTTCATCGATATCGAGCGCAGGTGCATCAGACCGACCCGTCGATCTGCTCGAGGGCGCGCGCGGCGGCCTCCTGCTCAGCGCTCTTCTTGCTCCTGCCCTCGCCGCGACCGATCGCCTGGCCGCCGGCATGCGCGACGGCGACGAAGCGGCGCTCGTGAGCGGGGCCGGCTTCGGACTCGATCGTGTACTCGACGACCTGGGCGCGCTGGGCGAGGCGCTCCTGGAGCACCGACTTGTAGTCGACCGGGTTGTCGAGCGCCGCGTCGATCTCCGCCGCGAACGCGTCGACGACGGCGGGCGCGACGCGCTCGAACCCGAACGCGAGGTAGGTCGCGCCGATCACGGCCTCGCAGACCGAGGCGAGCACCCGCTCGCTCGCGGTCAGCATCTCGAAGCCACGCTCACCGCCCTCCGGAGCCTGCGCACGCAGGCGCTCTGGCACTCCGATCGCCAGCGCGACCTCGGCGCACGCGGCACCGCTGACGGCCTGCGCGCGCACCTTGGTCAGCCGTCCGGCGCCGTAGTTGGCCAGGCGCGGGTAGAGGTGGGTCGAGACCGCGAGGCTCAAGACGACGTCCCCGAGGAAGGCCAGCCGCTGGTACGACCGCGAGCGGTCGCTGACCCAGGACGAGTGCGTGAACGCCTGGCGCGCGAGATCCTTGGGGAGCTCGTCGAGCAGTTGCGCAAGGGTCTCTCCCCGCTCAGGCGTCTGCACGCTCGACATGGGCAAAGACGAAGTCGGCCGCCTGGCCGACGGTGGCGATCCGCGCTGCCTGCTCGTCGGGGATACGGATGCCGTAGGCGTCCTCGAGCTCGACGGTCAGCTCGACGAGATCGAGCGAGTCGGCCTCGAGGTCCTCCTTGAAGCGCGTTCCCTCGCCGATCTCGGCCGAGCTCACCTCCAGCTCGGTGGCCAGGTGCTCGCGGATCCGATTCAGCACTTCTTCGCGTTCCACCCTGGGCCTCTCCACGGCCGGCGCCGGCCGTTGTCGGTCCCTCTCCTCATCCGGGGTTGAAGCTACCAGCGGGCGCGGACCTCAGCGCCCCACCGGCCTCGAGCGCGGCCGCCGTGCGCTCGACCATCCGCTCGTCGACGGCACGGCGTGCGAGCCCGATCGCCGCGGCGAGCCCGTCAGGCCCGAAGCTGCCGTGCCCGACGACGACCGGGCGCCGCAGCCCGAGCAGGATCGCGCCGCCGACTGCCTCGGGATCGAGCTGCGCTCGCAGCCTCCCGACCGCGCCGCGGATCAGCAGGCCGCCGAGCGTCGAGATCGGCCCCGAGCGGACGGCGGTGCGAATCGCCTCGCGCGTGACGCGCGAGGTCGCCTCCATGGTCTTGAGCGCGACGTTGCCGGTGAAGCCGTCGGTCACGATCACGTCCGCCTCCCCGGTGCCGACGGCGAAGCCCTCGACCATCCCGGTGAACTCGAGCGAGCCGCCGGCGCCGGTGAGCGCCGCATGTGCCGCGCGGACGTCCTCCGTCCCCTTCGTCGCCTCGGTCCCGTTGGAGAGCAGCGCCACGCGTGGGCGCTCGAGCCCGATGACGGCCTCCATGAACGCCGCGCCCATGTGGGCGAACTGGACGAGGTGCTCCGGCCGCACCTCGACGTTGGCGCCGCAGTCGAGCAGCAGGAACGGCCGGCCGGGGACCGGGACGAGCACCGCCAGCGCCGGCCGGTGCACGCCGCGCGCGCGCTTGAGGTGGAACAGGCCCGCGGCGAGCGCGGCGCCCGTGGAGCCGCCCGACACGAGGCCGTCGGCGCGGCCGTCCGCGACGGCGCGTACCGCCCGCACGATCGAGGACTGCGGGTTGGCGCGCACCGCGCGCGCCGGATCGGCCTCCTTGGCGATCGAGATGGGCGCGTCGACGACCTCCACACCCGCCGTGGTCTCGATCTTCGCCGCGGGCCCGAAGACGAGCACCCGCAGGTCTCCGCCCGCCGCGGCGAGCGCGGCACCGCGCGCGACCTCGGCCGGCCCGGAGTCGGCGCCGTTGGCGTCGAGGGCGATCGTCAGCTGCTCAGCGGCCATCGCCGCGGGGCCTAGTGCTCGTGGTCGTGATCGTGGTCGTGCACCTGCACGACCTCGCGACCGCGGTAGAAGCCGCAGTGGGGGCAGACACGGTGCGGGAGCCGCGGCTGGCGGCACTGCGGGCAGGCGTTCACCGTGGGTGCCGAGATCTTGTGCGTCGCCCGGCGCTTGCTGGTGCGCGAGTGCGACTGCTTCTGCTTCGGTACGGCCATGGGCGGCGAGAAGGGTAGCGAAGTCGCGGGGGGCGGCCCGGGTGCGCCTCGTCGCCCACGCGAACGGCGCCGTCGAGGGAGGGCCCGGAGTTGGCGGCGCTTGCGCGGAGACCCGCTGCGGTCGAGCGGTTACGACGAAAGCCATGACATGCATGAATTTCGTCGTACGTACTCGCAGTTGGGTCCACGTGCAAGGTGGTCGCCCGGCGCGGGCCACCATCAATGCCGCAGTTGACGTTCGCCGGCGGAGCCCGCCCTACTCGAAGCGGATCTCCGACAGCTTCGCCCAGCGCGGGTCGGGCTCGGCCTCGTGCGCGTGGTCGTGCTCCTCGTTGAGGTTCGCTCCGCAGTGTGCGCACAAGCCGGCGCAGTCGGGCCGGCAGGTGATCTGCGCCGGCAGCGCCAGCGCGACGGCGTCACGCGCCCAGGCGGCCAGGTCGAGCTCGCCGTCGGCGTCCACGTAGGGCGAGGACAGCTCCTCGTCCGGGACGCCCGGCTGCTCGACCTCGCGCGCGTCGACCTCGAAGCGCGGCGCGGCGGGCTCGAGGCAGCGCATGCACGGGCCGCTCACGGACACCGCGTAGCGCAGCCGCAGCGCCCAGCCGCTGCCGGTCGTGCGCGAGACGTCCAGCCGCACCGGGACCACGTCCGGCTCGGCCTCGTAGCGCTGGCCGCCGAACGAGAACGGCTCGACGCGCACGTGCAGGTCGAAGCGGCGGCCCTCGCCGGAGGTGAGGCCCAGCCGCGCGAGATCGAAGACGTCCGTGCGCAGGGCCATGCCTCCAGGATACGACAGCCTCAGCCGTCCTCGGAGCCCTCCTCGGGCTGCTCCTGGAGCTCGCGCTTGAGCACCTTGCCGGTCGAGGTGCGCGGCAGCTCGTCGACGAAGTCGACGTCGCGCGGGACCTTGTATCCGGCGAGGTTGGACTTGATGTAGGACTTCACGTCGTCGGCGCTCAGGTCCTTGCCGTCGCGCGTCACGACGACGGCCTTGAGCCGCTGGCCGAACTCCTTGTCGTCGACACCGAACACGGCCGCCTCGGCGATGGCCTCGTGGCCCGCGAGGAGCTCCTCGACCTCACCGGGGAAGACGTTCTCGCCGCCCGAGACGATCATGTCGTCGTCGCGGCCGTCGATGAACAGGCGGCCGCCGTCGTCGAAGTGCCCGACGTCGCCCGAGGAGAGCAGACCCTCGATCGCGTCCTTGTTGCCGCCGCCGGTGTAGCCCTCGAACGCCAGGTCGTTGCCGACGAAGATGCGGCCCGTCTCGCCATCGCCGACCTCTTTGCCGTCGTCGTCGAAGAGCTTCACGATCGTCCCGCGCGGCGCCTTGCCGGCGGTCCCGGGCGCCTCGCGCAGGTCCTTCGGCGTCGCGATCGTCGCCCAGGCGACCTCCGTCGAGCCGTAGAGGTTGTAGAGGTTCTCCCCGTAGAGGTCCATCCAGCGCTCGGAGACCGGGCCGGGCAGCGCCGAGCCCGAGACGGGCACCGCGCGGAGCTTGGAGAGGTCGTAGCGGCGCAGCACCTCGTCGTCGAGCTCGAGCATCCTCTGGAGCATCACCGGCACGACGATCAGCGAGGTGCACTCGTGCTGCGCCGTGAGCGAGAGCGTCGCCTCGGGATCGAACTTGCGCTTCAGCACGACCGTCGTCGTGAGCCCCATCGCAAGCGTGAAGTGGGCGAAGCCCCAGGCGTGGAACAGCGGCGCGGCGATCATCGCGCGGCCGCGCGAGCGCAGCGGGATGCGCTCGAGCAGCGCGGCGACGGGGTCGAGCGACTGCGGTTGCTTGCGGCTCGCGCCCTTCGGAGTGCCCGTCGTCCCGGAGGTGAGGATCACGGCCTTGCCCTGCTCCGGCGGCGGCGCAAGATCGGAGGTGTCGCCGCCCTGCATCAGC
>DASQKV010000053.1:0-132093 GCA_035630335.1 Thermoleophilaceae bacterium
CGAGCTCGAGTTCACCGAGGGCATGCAGTTCGACAAGGGCTACCTCTCGCCGTACTTCGTGACCGACCCCGAGAAGATGGTCACGCACTTCGAAGACCCCTTCATTCTCATCTACGAGAAGAAGGTCAGCTCGATGAAGGACCTTCTCCCGGTTCTGGAGCGCGTGCTTCAGCAGGGCCGTCCGCTGCTGATCGTGGCGGAGGACGTCGAGGGCGAGTCGCTGGCGACGATCGTCGTGAACAAGCTGCGCGGCACCTTCACTGCCGTCGCGGTCAAGGCGCCCGGCTTCGGTGACCGTCGCAAGCGCATGCTCGAAGACATCGCCATCCTGTCGGGCGGCGAGGTCATCACCGAGGAGATGGGCCTCAAGCTCGAGAACACGCAGCTCTCGCAGCTCGGCCGCGCCCGTCGCGTCGTGGTCACCAAGGACACGTCGACGATCGTCGACGGCGCCGGCGATGCCGAGGGCATCAAGGGCCGCATCAACCAGATCAAGGCGGAGATCGAGAACACCGACTCCGACTTCGACCGCGAGAAGCTGCAGGAGCGGCTGGCGAAGCTCGCCGGCGGCGTCGCGGTGGTCAAGGTCGGCGCCGCCACCGAGACCGAGATGAAGGAGAAGAAGCACCGCGTCGAGGACGCGCTGCAGGCCACCCGCGCGGCCCTCGAGGAGGGCATCGTGCCGGGCGGAGGCGTCGCGCTGCTGCGTGCCTCCTCGGCCGTCAAGGTCGACGCGATCGACGACCCGGACGAGCAGACCGGAGCGCGGATCGTGCTACGTGCGCTCGAGGAGCCGGTCCGTCAGCTGGCGCACAACGCAGGCCTCGAGGGCTCGGTCGTCGTCAACGACGTCCGCAAGGCGAAGAAGAACGACGGCCTCAACGCCGACACCGGCGAGATCGTCGACCTCGTCGCGGCCGGCGTCATCGATCCCGCGATGGTCACGCGCTCGGCGCTGCAGAACGCAGCCTCGATCGCGAAGAACATCCTGACCACCGAGGCGATCGTCGCCGAGATCCCGGACAAGGACGGCGGCGGCATGCCGGGCGGCGGTATGCCCGACATGGGCGGCATGATGTAAGGACAGCGTATATGCTGTCTTCCGGCGCATTCTGCTGCGCCGATTGCCACAGCGGGGGCCCGGTGGATTCGTCCACCGGGCCCCCGTGTGCGTTGTGGGGCCTAAGCCGCGGCCGTCGCGCCGAGCACGGCGCTCATTCGCAGCGGGTTGACACCGAGCGACTCGGCATCCCCGGTCCCGCGCGAGGTCGTCATCGACTCCTCCATCAGCTCGACCTCCTCCCAGGTCGCGAAGACCGGCGGGCCGACGAGCCGCTCGAGCCCGCGCAGGCCCGCGCGGACGACCGGCAGCGGCACGTGCACCAGCGGCCGCTGGCGACCCAGCGCTCGCAGCGCCAGCCGCACGATCTGCTCGTAGGAGAGCGTCTCGGGGCCGGCCAGCTCGAATCCCCGGCGCCCGTTCTCGGACGGCCCAGGGTCACGGTCGAGGGAGGCGACGATGCAGTCGGCCATGTCCTCGGCCCAGACCGGCTGGTAAAGGCTGCGGGCGGAGCCCGACACCGGCACCGCCGGCAAGTGCGAGAACCGCTCGAGCAGCGTCAGCCACGGATCCCCGGGGGTGTAGACGATCGAAGGTGAGAAGACGGTCGTCTCCAGATCCGTCGCCTCGACGGCCTGGCGCGCCAGCGCCTTTGCGCGCATGAACCGGGTCGGCGACTGCAGGCTCGCCCCCATCGCCGCCGCGAACACGAACCGCCGCGCCCCCGCCCGCTCTGCCGCCCGCGCCAGGCGCAGCGTCGCCATCGCGTTCAGCTCCTCGATCGACCCGCGCGGCTGGTCGCGGATCGAGGCCGCGAGGTGCACGACCGTGTCGACTCCCCGCAGCGCGTTCCGGAACGACGCCGGATCCGCCAGGTCCCCCAGCGCTATCTGCACCCGAACCCGCTCCGGTCCTAGCCGCTTCGGATTGCGGACCAGGCACCGGACCGGCATCCCAGCCACCGTCAGCCGCCGCAATAGCGCCGACCCGACCGTCCCCGTCGCTCCCGTCAGCAGGATCACGCGCGAAAGCCTACGGACGATCCCCCGGTGGGGCGAGAAGGCGTCGCTCTGGGCCTCCCCCTTGAGTGAGCCAGCCTCGCGAGACGATCATCGCCCTCGGGCTCTCCGGCACCGGAGAAGTCGTCGTCATGTCCGACGCTACATGGGCGCACATTCTCGATCGATCATGGTTACGGCGGTAGCGCCGGATGTCGTCCTCCCGGATCCGAATCCTCACCGTAGACGGCATTTCAGCGCGGCGGTGGGCCCTACCCGGTGGCTCCGGGTGGTCGTAGACTTCGGCGAGAGTCCGATACGGGTCATTACGGCCCACGGCTATCGGAAGGAGCGTCCAACATGATCCATCTCGGTCCCTACACATTCGACGATGTCGTCTACGACGCCCGAGGCGACGTGCTCTACATGTCGATCGGGAAGCCGCGTCCAGCTGCCGATTCGCCACCGAGTCCGGAGGGGCACATCATCCGGTTCGACGAGAACGACGAGCTGATCGGCGTCACGATCGTCAACGCGAAGTGGCTGCTCGAGCGCGACGGCGAGCTCTTGGTGACCTTTCCCGAGCGTTCCGCCGTGGCTGACACGCGCGAGCTCGAGGCGGCGCTAGCGGCCTGAGCTAGCGGCGCCGAAGTGCCCGGCGGCGCCGGGGCCGGGTGGCGAGCTGGGCGAAGGCGAGCGTCATGGCGAGGTTGCCTAGGCCGGCGCCGACCATGGTGGCGCGGGCGCGGGGGGTGCGGAAGGCGGGTGAGCGGGACCAGAGGGCGTCGGTGAAGAGCTCTGTGCCGCGCAGCCAGGCGAGCGCCCACCAGTCCTCGGGGCGGCCGCGGGCGGCGGCGACGGCGTGGGCGGCGGCGAAGGTGAGCCAGATCGGGCCGCAGCGGCGGAAGAGCTCGCGGGCGTCGTCGGAGGGCTCGGCGTGGCCGAGCAGCTTCAGCGTGGCGTCGGGCGTCGCGAGCGCGGCCGTGCCGAGCGCGAGGTCGAACGCGATCATGCCGCGGTTCTGAAGCTCGGCTGCCTGGCGGAGGTCCATCGGCGGACGACCCTACAGAGGCTCGCGTCCCCGCGATCGAACACGCGGTTACCGGCTCGCCGCCGGGCGTTCGGAGGCTCCGCCCGGTCGGCTCGGGTGTAGAATCCGCCGTCGCTCGGCCGTTCCGGCCGGGGCAGGATCTCGACACGACCGCACGAAGGGACTGAGCACACATGGCCTACGTCATCGCAGAGCCGTGCATCGGCACAAAGGACAACTCGTGCGTCGAGGTCTGCCCGGTCGACTGCATCCACCCCACGCCGGACGAGCCCGACTACGACAAGGTCGACATGCTCTACATCGACCCCGAGGAGTGCATCGACTGCGACGCCTGCGTCGAGGCCTGCCCCGTCGACGCCTGCTTCGCGGAGGATCAGCTGCCCGAGGAGTGGGCGAAGTTCACCGAGATGAATGCCGCCTACTTCAAGAAGGCCAGCTAGCGCTCTAGGGCGCCATCGGGAGGGCGGTGCCGGTGACCTCTGGGACGGCCTCGAGGGCTGGGCCCGAGGCGGCTTGGAGGACCGGGGTCTGCTGGGGGGTCGCGGCGATCAGGCCGCGGGCGATGTGGCGCAGGGCCTGGGCGGCTGGGGCGTCGGGGTCGTCGATGACGAGCGGGCGGCCCTCGTCGGAGCCGATCCGTAGCTCCTCCTGGAGCGGGACCTGACCCAGGAGCGGTACGTCGAGCTGGTCGGCGAGCTCGCGGCCGCCGCCCTCGCCGAAGATCGAGAAGCGCTCGCCGGAGGGGGTGGTGAAGCCGGACATGTTCTCGACGATGCCGACGACCTCGAGGTCGTAGCGCTCGGCGGCCTCGGCCGCGCGCTTGGCGACGGTCTGGGCGGCGGGCTGGGGCGTCGTGACGATCAGGAAGCGGGCCTGGGGCAGTAGCTGGGCGAGCGTCATCGTGACGTCGCCGGTGCCGGGAGGGAGGTCGATCAGCAGGTAGTCGAGCTCGCCCCAGGCGACGTCCTCGAGGAACTGGCGGATCGCCTTGTGGAGCATCGGGCCGCGCCAGACGATCGCCTGGTCCTCGCGGTCGAGGAAGAACTCGATCGAGATCACCTTGACGCCGCCGGCGGCGTCGAGCGGCAGGATCTTGCGCTGCCCGTCGATCATCGGCCGGCCGTGCACGCCGAGCATGCGCGGGATCGAGTAGCCCCAGACGTCGGCGTCCATCGCGGCGGCGGCCATCCCCTCCTCCTGCAGCGCGGCGGCTAGGTTGGCGGTCACCGTCGACTTGCCGACGCCGCCCTTGCCCGAGCCGACGCAGATCACGTTCTTGACCTGCGCGAGCGCGCCCTGGGGCAGCACGCCGCGGCCGAGGCGCGTCTGGAGGGTCTGCTTCTCGTCCGGGCTCAGCACGTCGAAGCCGACGGTCACGGAGCTCACGCCGCCGAGCGCCATCACGTTCTCGCTGACTGCCTTCTCGAAGTGGGAGCGGATCGGACAGCCGGCGGTGGTCAGCGACACCACGACGTCGACGCGACCGTCGTCGTGGCGCTCGATCGAGCGGACCATCCCCAGCTCGACGATGTTCTTGCGCAGCTCCGGGTCGATGACCTGGCTCAGCGCCTCCTTGATCTGCTCCTCGGTAGGCATCGCGACCATTCTCGCAGACGGGTTTCGCCGGCCGAGCGCCCCCGAACGACGAGCGGCGCCCCGGAGGGGCGCCGCTCGTGCTGGGGAGGGAGGAGGGGTACGACTAGACGAGCGCGGCGACCTGCTCCTGGACCTTGCGGGCGACGCCGGTCGCGTTCGACTGGACGTCGGAGACCTGCCGCTGGAGGTCGCCGCGAACGTCGGTGACGTTCTTGCGGACCTCGTTGCGACGCTGGCGCAGCTCGCGCTCGACGCGCGTGCGGGTGCGCTTGACCTCGCGGCGGACGCTGTTGCGCGCGGTGTTGCCGCGACGCTCGAACTTCTTCAGCTCGCGCTCGGCGCTCGTGCGGTTGGTGTACGGCTTGGTCACGTCGACGACCGCGTCGCGGGCGATCAGGGCGGCGCCGACCGGGATCAGGAGCGCGCGCTCGGCCTGGAGGGCGACGACGTCGAGCGTGAGGCTGGTCGCCCCGCGGGCCTCGCTGGTCGCGTTGCTCGCCTGCGTGGTGGCGCGCTTGGCCGAGCTGGTCGCCTGCTTGGTGGCCGCCCGGGCCGAGGTCGCGCTGGCCTTCGCCGAGCTCTTGGCGCTCTTCGCGCTCTTGGTGGCGGCGTTGCGCTTGCGGGTGGCGGCGGCCTTCTTGGCCGTGGCCTTGCGCTGCGTGGGGGTCTGCGATGCCATGTGGGTGAGGATCTCCTTCCCAGCGGGAGCCGGGCTATCGAAGGCTTATTACTTCTAAGTTCGGTAGAACTGTACCACCGAACACACGTTTGTAAACCAGGCGGCGCGAGTCGTTACAGAGATCGTGGGGCGTTGCGCACGGTTGACCTCACGCAGGCTGGTCGATCGCCTGAGCTGAGCGTCCTACGCTGCCGGCCCCAGGCCGGGCGCCTGCTGGGCCGCCATCCACTCGTGCGGGCGCTCGAGCTGGGCGAGCGTCGGCAGGGCGTCGGGCGCGCGCCAGACCCGGTTGAGGCCGGCGATGCCGCCCTCGGCGACGACGGCGTCGCAGAACTCCTTGCCGAGCCGGTACTGGCGCATCTTCATCTCCATCCCGAGCAGTCGCATCAGCACGCGCTCGGGCGCCGAGCGGCTGGCGCGGCGGCGGTCCATCGCCTCGCGCAGGCCCTCGTGCTGGGGGACGAGCTCGGGCGCGAGCGCGTCCATGACGTGCTCCGCGTGACCCTCGACGACCGCCATCGCGGCCTGCATCCGGTCCATCAGCCGGCGCTGGTCCTCTGTCTGCACGAGCGCGGCGAGCCCGCCCTCGCGGAAGCGCTCGGCGAGGTCGGCGGGGTCGGGCAGGTCGAGGTCGCGCAGGCGGCCGAGCAGGCCCCCGGTCCGTCCGCCGGGGGCACCGCCGGTGCCCGCGTCGCCGCCCGGACCGCTGCTTCCGCCGTCCTTGGGCCCGTTCTCGGCTGACCCGGCGCCCTTCGGGTCGAAGCTCACGTCGACGGTCGCGAGGTACTCGCGCAGCAGACCGCCGAGGTGGTCGCGCAGCCACGGCACGCCGCCGAACTGGAGCGCGTGCGTGAGCTCGTGCACGGTTACCCAACGGATGAAGGCATCGCGGTCGACGGCGAGGGCGTTGGCGCCGCCGAGCAGGTTGGAGGCTACGAAGAGCAGCCGCGGGCGTGCGGTGCCGGCGAGCAGCGACAGCTCGTACTGGCCGAGCACGCGCTGCGACATGTAGCCGGTGACGAGGCCGAGCTCGGCCGCGAGCGCGGTTCCCGCGGCGGCCCGCAGCGGGCCGGCGAACCGCCCGGCGGACTGGAACCGCTCGCCGAGCCGCTGCTCGACGGGCTCCATGATGTCCTCCATCGCGACGAGGTTCGCCTCGGCCCAGCCCTGACGGCTGACCAGCTCGGGGCGGGGGATCGGCGCGGCGGGCACCAGGCCCGTGTACGCGCTCACGCGCGGCTCGAACTCGGCGGCGAGCGCGGCGAGGTCGGCTCCCACGTCGGGCACGTGGTCCGAGCGTGCGGCGAATCCGGCAACGCGGCGGGCGGTTCCCCAGTCGACCATCAGGTCACCATAGCCAGGCGACCTCGCCCGCTTGCCGTCAGAGCTTCGGCAGGCGCTGCTCGAGCTTCAGCACCGGTTCGAACAGGTCGCCGTGCTCGGCGACCCGGTCGAGCAGCTCGTGCGTCTCGAACATCAGCTTGCAGTCGTCGTCCTCGACCTCGTCCCAGGTCAGCGGCGTCGACACGGTCGCGGGCTCGCGGGCTCGCAGCGAGTAGACGGCGACCGTCGTCTTGTGGCGGTCGTTCTGGCTCCAGTCGATGAAGACCTTGCCGGTGCGCAGGCTCTTCTTCATCCGCGACACGATCAGGTCGCCGTGCTCGCGCTCGAGCAGCTGCGCGAGCGCGTGCGCGAAGGGCTTCGTGTCGTCGTAGGTGACGGGGGTGTTGAGCGGAACGTAGACCTGCATCCCCTTCGAGCCCGAGCTCTTGGGGAAGCACTCGAGGCCGATGTGGGCGAGCGTGTCGCGCAACAGCAGCGCGACCCGACGGCACTCGGGCAGGCCGGCGGGCGGGCCGGGGTCGAGATCGAAGGCGATCACGGTCGGGCGGTCGGGGTCCTTCGCGAGCGCGAGCGAGGGGTGCAGCTCCAGGTCGGCGAGGTTGGCGAGCCAGACGAGCGTGGCGAGGTCGTCGCAGAGGACGAAGTCGATCATCCGGTCGCCGGCCTCGATCTTCTCGGTGCGCACCCACTCGGGCGCGTGCGAGGGTTTCTGCTTCTCGTAGAAGAAGTGGCCTTCGACGCCGTTCGGATAGCGCTTGAGCGTCAGCGCGCGGCCGCGCAGGTGCGGCAGCACCGCCGGAGCCACGCGCGTGTAGTAGTCGATGACGTGGCCCTTGGTGAAGCCCGTCTCGGGGAAGAGGACCTTGTCGAGGTTGGACAGCTTCAGCCGCCGCCCCTCGACGTCGACCTCGGGCGCCACCTACTTCTTGGCCGCGGTCTTCTTCTTGGCGGGCGCGCGCTTCTTGGCGGGCGTCGCCTTCGACTTCGAGTTGCTCGCGGCGGCCTTGGACTTCGAGTTGCCTGCCGTGGACTTGGAGTTGGTTGCGGCGGACTTCGACTTGCCGGCCGACTTCGCCTTGGCTTTCGGCTTCCCGTCCGTCGCCTCCGCCCCGTCTCCGTCGACCAGCGCCGGCTTCTTCGCCCCGCCGCCCTGGCGCTTCGCCGACGCGATGCTCGCCTCGAGCGCGGCCATCAGGTCGGGCACCTCGGCGGGCGCCTCCTCGACCGGCTGGACGGCGATCTCCCTGCCCTCGGCCTTGTCCTCGATCAGCTCGAGCACCCGCTCGCGGTACTCGTCGTGGTACTTCGAGGGATCGAAGTCGGCTGCGAGCGAGTCGATCAGCTCCCTCGCCATCTCGACCTCGCGCTTGCGCGCGCCCGACACCTTCCCCGGCTCGGGCAGCTCCTCGAGCTCGTTCGGCGGGATCACCTCGTCGCCGAACAGCATCGTCTCCATGTGGAGGACGCCGCCGCGGGCGCGCAGCGCCACGAGTTGCTCCTTCGAGCGGATCACGACGCGTGCGATGCCGACGCGGCCGGACTGCTCCATCGCCTCGATCAGCAGCGCGTAGGCCTTGGTCGCGCCCTTGCCCGGCGCGAGGTAGTACGGGTGGTCGTAGAAGATCGGGTCGATCTGCTCGAGCTCGACGAAGTCCTCGATCTCGATCATCTGGGTCTTCTTCGGCTCGATCGCGTCGAGCTCCTCGGGCGTGATGACCACGTAGCGGTCGGGGGCGAGCTCGTAGCCCTTGACGATCCGCTCGTAGGGGACCTCGTCGCCGGTGGCGGGGTTGACGCGCTTCTGCTGGATCCGCGTGCCGTCCTTGCCGTCGAGCTGGTTGAAGCGAACCGTCTTGCGCGAGACGGCCGAATACAGCTTGACGGGGATGTTGACGAGGCCGAAGCTGATGGCCCCACTCCAGATAGCTCTTGGCATCGGCTGGAAGTTACCCCCTAGCAGCGGTTTCACTCCAGGGCCGGTTGGAATATTGCGAGCGCCTAGCCCTCGCGGACGACGGTCGCCGGATCGACATCCGGTCGCAGGCCGAGGAAGACGCCGGCGCGCAGGGTGCCGGTCCGGGTCCACTCGCGGAACTCGACCTCCGCCACCAGCCGCGGCTCGATGAAGACGGTCTTGCGCGGCGGCTGGCGACCCTCGAACGGGCTCGTCTTGCGCCGCAGCGGCTCCAGTTCGCCGGCCACGTGGCGGAGCGACTCGGCGTTGAACCCGGTGCCGACCTTGCCGGCGTAGCGCAGCTCGCCCTGCTCGTCGTAGACGCCGACGCAGAGGGCGCCAAGCGACGCGCTGCGCTCGCCCTCCCCGGGCGACCAGCCGCCGATCACCACCTCCTGGCGGGTCACGTTCTTGACCTTGATCCAGGCGGCCGTGCGACGCCCCGGCTCGTAGACCGAGTCGAGTCGCTTCGCGACGATCCCCTCGAGGCCCTGCTCGCGGGTCGCGGTGAGCAGCGCCTCGCCGTCGCCCTCGTGGTGCGCGGGCGTGCGCCAGTGCGAGCCCTCGACGCCCAGCTCCGCCAGCAGGCGGCGGCGGTCGCGGTAGGGCAGCCCGAGCAGCGAGTGGCCGTCGAGCCAGAGCAGGTCGAAGGCGACGTAGACGACCGGGATGTCGCGCGAGCGCCGCTTGGCCGCCGCCTCGGTGCTCAGGTGCATCCGCGACTGCAGCCGCTCGAAGCTCGGCCGCCCCTGGTCGTCGAAGGCGACGACCTCCCCGTCGAGGATGACCCGCGTCGAGCCGAGCGCGCCGGCGAGCGGCTTCAGCTCCGGGTAGCGCGGCGTGAAGTCGGTGCCGTTGCGACCGGTGAGGTCGAGGTGGCCGCGGTCGACGCGGGCGATCGCGCGGATCCCGTCCCACTTGACCTCGTAGGCGAACGCGGCGTCGTCGCGCGGCAGCCCGCCGAGCTTCGCGCGCATCGGCTCGATCGGCTCCGGCATCGGCTCGACGCCCGGCGCCGGCGGATCCATCCGGTGGATCATCCAGTCCTTGCCGCGCGTGTGGAAGAGCACGTAGCGGCCCTGGACGCGCTCGCCGTGGAAGACGGCGATCACCTCGTCGTCGCGGAACTTCTCGACCTCGTAGGTCCCGCTGTCCCAGACGGTCATCGACCCCGCGCCGTAGCTACCGGCCGGGATCTCGCCCTCGAACTCGAGGTACTCGAGCGGATGGTCCTCGGTCCGCACCGCCAGCCGGTCCTCTTTCGGGTGGTCCGGGATCCCGCGCGGGACGGCCCACGACGCGAGCGTCCCCTCGCGCTCGAGCCGCAGGTCCCAGTGCAGGCGCGTCGCATGGTGCTCCTGGACGACGAAGCGCGGCAGGTCGGCCGCGGCCGCGGTCCCCTCCCCCTCGGGCTCAGGCGAGGCGGCGAAGTCCCGCATATCGCGGTAGTCGCGCAGACGATCGGCCACGGCCACATTGTGGCGCGCACCGAAACTCGAACATTCGTCCAGGTCGGGTGGCCGAGCGCTGCACCGTGCACGAGCCCTGGACGACCTCATGAGCCATGGCCTCCACGAAAGCTCGCATTCCGGCGCTGCTCGCCGCCGGCCTCCTCGCTTGCGCCCTGCTGCTCGCCCCCGCGACCGCCTCGGCGGCCGCCTCGGCGGCCGCCAAGCCCGGCCCGCGCTGCAAGCCGACGACCACCGCCGCCGTCTCCGCGCTCCCGCGCCAGGCGCCGACGCGCCGGCTCGCGCGCGCCGTCATCTGCGTGATCAACCAGCGCCGCGCCGCCCGCGGCCTGCGCCGCCTGCGCCTCAACCCGCGCCTGTCGAAGGCCGCGGTCTGGCACAGCCACGACATGGTCCACCGCAAGTACTTCGCGCACGTCTCCCGCAGCGGGCACGACATCGTCGACCGCCTGCGCCGGACGCGCTACATCCGGCGCGGCTTCTCCTGGATGGTCGGCGAGAACCTCGCCTGGGGCTCGGGCTCGCGTGGCGCCCCGCGCGAGATCGTCGCCGCCTGGATGGGCAGCCCGCCCCACCGCCGCAACATGCTCAACCCGCGCTATCGCGAGATCGGCATCGGCGTCCTCGTCGGTGGGCCGCAGCAGACCGACCTGCCGGCCGCCACCTACACCACCACCTTCGGCGCCCGCCACCGCTAGCCGCGCGGCTTCGGTCCCGTCAGGACGAGCCGCGGACGGCCGGGGCCAAGCGCCCCGGGGCCGTATCGTGGAGCCATGCCGCCTCGCCTCGACGGCCTGACCGAGCTCCAACAGGCCGCCGTCACGCACCCTGAGGGCCAGGAGCTGATCCTCGGCGGCGCCGGAACCGGCAAGACGCAGGCGCTGGCGCACCGCTTCGCCTGGCTCGCCCGGGGCGAGGTCGCGGCGGAGAGCGTGCTCGCGCTCGTGCTCTCCGAGCGGGCGGTCGAGGACTTCCGCGAGCGGCTCGGCGAGCTCGTCGAGCCGCCGTACGACGAGCTCCACGTCCACAGCTTCGACGGCCTCTGCCGCAGCCTGCTCGCCGACGAGGCGCTCGAGGCGGGGCTCGACCCGATGTTCGTACCGGTCACCGCCGCCGACCGCGTGGCGCTGCTGCTCGACCGCCTCGGCGAGCTGACCCTCCGCCGGCACGAGATCCGCGGCAACCCCGCCCCGCTGCTGGCGAGCTTCGTCGAGCGGATCGACCGGCTCAAGCAGCAGGCCGTCTCGCCACAGGAGTGCAAGGCGCGGGCCGAGCGCCTGCTCGCCGCGGCCGAGGACGCCAGCGACGCCGAGCGCGCCGTCGCCGCGCGCGAGGCCGAGTTCGCCCAGCTCTTCGCCGATCACGACCGCCTGCTGGCCGAGCGCGGGGCGCTCGACGCCGGCGACCTCGTGCTGACCGCCTTTCGGCTGCTCCACGAGCGCCCGCACGTACGCGAGCGGGTGGGCCGCCGCTTCTCGCACGTGCTCGTCGACGAGTACCAGGAGCTGAGCTTCGCGGAAGGCATGCTGCTGCGGCTGTTGTGCGAGGAGCACGGCCAGCTGACCGTCGCCGGCGACGACGACCAGACCCTGCACCGCTTCCGCGGTGCCGGGGCGAAGAACCTCAGCGACTTCACGCGCGAGTTCCCCGACGCCGCGGTCGTGCGGCTCGAGCCGAGCCTGCGCTGCCCCGAGCCCGTGGCGCGGGCGGCGTCCGCGGTGACGGCGCCGATCGCCGGCCGGCTCGGCGGCGCGCTTCGCGGGCGTCCTGAGACCGGCGCGAGCGCAGGCGGCGAGGCTGAGGCAGGCGGCGCTGCCCGGTCGAACGGCACCGCCGCCGCTCCGGACGCGGCCGGCAGCGTGCGCTTCTGGCGCTGCGCGTCCGAGCGCGCGCAGGCGCAGGCGGTTGCCGCGGAGGCCGAGCGGCTGATCGCCGCGGGAGTCGGACCGGACCGGATCGCCGTGCTGGTGCACTCGGCCAGCAGCGACGGCACGGTCGTCGGCGCCGCGCTCGAGGAGCGTGCCGTCCCGTTCCGGGTGCTGGGGCCGGGCGCTTACTTCCAGCGCGCGGAGGTCCGCGACGTGCTCGCGTGGCTGCGCGTGCTCGCCGACCCGACCGACTCCGGCGCCGCCGTACGCGCCCTCTCGCGCGCGCCGATCGAGCTCCACTCGGTCGACATCGCGCGCCTGACCCAGCTCGCGCGACGGCGCAAGGTCGACATGCCGTCGGCGGTCGCGGCGGCGCTCGAGGGGCCCCAGCTGTCGCCCGAGGGGCGCGATCGTGCGCAGGCGTTCCTGCGCCTCTACCGCGCCGCCTGCTCGGCGTTCGAGAGCCGGCGCCCCGACGCGTTCGTGCTGCGGCTCGTCGAGCGCGTCGGCGTGCGGCGCCAGCAGGTCTTCGCCACGCAGGCCGACACCGTCGAGCGGCTGCGCAACATCGCGCGGCTGCCCGAGCTCGCGACCGCGTTCATGCGCCGCGAGCCGCACGCCACCCCGCGCGACTTCACGCGCTACCTGAAGGCGGTCGCGGACTCGGGGCTGCCCGAGCAGGAGGCGACCGGTCACGAGGGCGCTCCCGCGGTCCGGGTGATGGCGATGGAGGACGCGAAGGGGCTCGAGCTCGACCACGTCTTCGTCCTCGGCCTGTCGGCGACGCGGATGCCGGGCCGCCCGCCGGCCGCCGGCGACGACGAGCCCGACGACCTGCTCAAGGAGCACGTGCCCGCGGCGAGCCACGAGGACGTCATGCGGCGGCGGCTGCACGTCGCGATCACGCGCGCTCGCGAGAGCGTGGTGCTGTCGTGGGCCGACGGCGCCAACGGCTCGCCCGCGGCACCGTCCCCGTTCTACGAGGAGGCACGCGCGGCGCTCGGGGCGGACGAGGAGCGAGTCGAGGAGGAGCTGTTCGGCCCCGCCGAGGGGCTGCACTCGACCTTCAGGATCATGCGCGACGAGCTGCTCGACACCGTCGCGCGCGTCGGCGGCCGGCTCGGGGAGATGCGCCTCGACACGACGCTCGACGTCTCGCAGGCGGTCGCGCGCTACCTCGAGCTGCTGAAGGTCGCCGCGCTGATCGAGCGCTCGAAGGCCGGCCAGCCGCTTGAGGAGGCGATCTCCGAGGTCAACCAGCTGCTCGCCCAGGGCGCGAGCGCCGAGCAGCGCGCCGTGCTCGAGTCCTCAGCGCTCGACGGCTGGCTGCGCGACGCCGGCCGCGACCCCGACCGCCGCCCGGTCGCGGGTGACGACGACGGCGGCCCGTCGCTCGACCCCTTCATCCCCCGCCGCCGCGGCGCCGGGGCGCCGGAGAAGGGCCTGATGCTGTCCGCCTCCGACATCGAGACCTACCGCCTCTGCCCGCTCAAGTACAAGTTCGCGCGCGTATTTCGCATCCCGCAGGAGTCGACGATCAACCAGCGCTTCGGGATCGCGCTGCACACCGTGCTCGAGCGCTTCCACAAGTCGCCGGGCGCCGGCCGCGAGCAGCTGTTCGAGCTCTTCGAGGCCGCCTGGCGACGCGGCGGCTTCGGCGACTCCGACGACGAGCTCCAGTTCCGCGAGCGCGGGATCGAGGCACTCGAGCGCTACTGGGAGAGCGTCCGCGACGAGCAGGGCGAGCCGGTCTGGTTCGAGCGCAGCTTCTCCTTCACGCTCGGCCCGCACGTGATTCGGGGGCGGGTCGATCGCGTCGATCGGCGCCCGGACGGGACGTACGAGCTGATCGACTACAAGACGGGGCGCTCGAAGACGGCTGACGAGCTGCAGCGTGACGTCCAGCTGTCGATCTACCAGATGGGTGCGCGGCAGGCGTGGGGAGTGGAGACCTCAGCGCACAGCTACTACTACGTGATGACCGCGGAGAAGGTGCCGGTCGCGCACTCGGATGAGGAGCTCGACCGCGTGCGGGCGACGATCGAGGAGATCGGCGAGGGGATCTCGCGCCAGGACTTCCAGCCGACGCCGTCGCACGAGATCTGCTCTTTTTGCGATTTTCGGATTCTGTGTCCGGCGGCTGAGCGGTAGCGGTTGGGTGGCGCTCCTGTGGGGCGTCCTTGAGGCCTGGGTTCGCGCTGGGGTGGCTGGGAGAGATACGAGTGGCTGAGCTGTGGGACCGGTCTTTAGCTGGGTAGGGCGGATTGCGGAGTGGAGGGTGGTCGGAGAGGCTGCTCCGCTCGGTGGGAGTGGCTCTCGGTCGTCCGGGAGTGGTTGTTGCCACGGTTGGCCCGCCCAGGGCGGGCCAAACACGCGCATATGGTCGGTCTGGCGCACGAAATCCGGACGTTCGGAGCTTTGTATGACCTATAGGTCATACAAAGGTTCAAACGTCCCGAACTCGGGCATCCTGGACCCGTTTCGAGGGCCCGGCACCGCCCGAGCACCAGCGCCGCTCACCCGGACGCCCCAAGCCACCGAGTGCAGCAGGCTCTCCGGCCACCAACCACCCCTCTCGCCGCCCTACCCAGCCAAAGCCCGGCACCGCAGCTCAGCCACTTGTATCTCTCCCAGCCACCTCAGCGCGAACCCAGACCTCGAGGACGCCCCACAGGAGCGCCGCCGAGCTACCCCCGCCGCTGGCGCAGGAACCGCTGGAAGTCCGAGGCGATCATGTCGGCCGAGGGCAGGTTCGACTCGTCGGTGTCGTCGACGACCTCGTCCATCGCGGACTCCAGCCGCTCGACGAACGCCTTGACCTCTGGGTCGCTCGCGACCGCGGCGCTCACCTGGCGCTCGTAGTCCTCGGCTGCGGTCTCGAGCTCCGAGGCGTCGACCGCCACGCCCGCCGCACCCTCGAACGCGCGTACCAGCGCCAGCGCCACCTTCGGGTTTGGCGCGGCCGCCACGTAGTGCGGCACCGAGGCCCACAGGCTGACGCTCGGCAGGCCGGCCTGGCCGCAGTGGTAGTTGAGGACCCCGGTGATCCCCGTCGGTCCCTCATAGCTCGTCGGCGCGAAACCGAGCCGGTCGAGCAACGCCGAGTCCGAGCCGATCCCGGTCACGTGCACCGGCCGCGAGTGCGGTACGTCGGCGAGCAGCGAGCCGAGGGTGATCACGCGCTGGACGTCGAGCTCGCGCGCGATCCCGAGGATCGTGTCGCAGTAGCGGCGCCAGCGCAGCGCCGGCTCCGGGCCCTGGACGAGCACGAGGTCGTAGTCGGCGCCGCGCACCTGGGCGGCCGAGACCGTCGTCGCCGGCCAGTCGATCTCACGCGTATGGCTGTCGACCAGCCGCGCCGTGGGGCGCGTCTCGGTGAAGTCGAGGTAGTCCTCGAGGTCGAGCCGGGCGACCTCGGTCGGCTCGAAGCGGGCGCGGATGAACTCGACGGCGGCGGAGGCAGCGTCGCCCGCGTCGTTCCAGCCCCCGAACGCCGCCACCATCACGGGACGGCGCAGCGTTGGTCGGTGCGTCCAGGTCACATCGCTCACTACCCCACCCACGGTATCGGAGGCGCGCTCGGCACTGGCAAGCGGCCCCCAGACGGCTGTAGCCTTTGGCGCTCGTGGTCGATCTGATCATCTACGCGATCCCCGCCTTCTTCCTGCTGCTCGTGGTCGAGGCGGTCTCCTTCAAGGTCGCCCAGCGCGAGGACCTGCGCGGCTACGAGCTCAAGGACACCCGCACGAGCCTGAGCATGGGCGTCGGCAACGTGATCATCAACACGGGCTGGAAGGCGATCGTGCTGGTGATCTACGTCGGCCTCTACGAGCTGACGCCGCTGCGGATCCCCGAGAGCGCGGTCTGGGCCTGGGTGTTGCTCTTCTTCCTCGACGACTTCGCCTACTACTGGTTTCACCGCATCAGCCACGAGGTGCGCGTCTTCTGGGCGAGCCACGTCGTCCACCACAGCTCGCAGTACTTCAACCTCTCGACCGCCCTGCGCCAGACCTGGACGCCGATGACCTACTTCCCGTTCTGGGCGCCGCTCGCGCTGCTCGGCTACCAGCCGTGGATGATCTTCACGATGCAGGCCGTCAGCCTGATGTACCAGTTCTGGATCCACACGGAGCGGATCGGGCGGCTGCCGCGGCCGATCGAGTACGTCTTCAACACGCCTTCCCACCACCGCGTGCACCACGGCTCGAACGACATCTACCTCGACCGCAACTACGCCGGGATCCTGATTATCTGGGACCGCATGTTCGGCACCTTCCAGGGCGAGGACGAGCCGGTCCGCTACGGGCTGACGAAGAACCTGCGCACGTTCAGTCCGCCGAAGGTCGCCTTCCACGAGTGGCAGGCCGTCTGGCGCGACGTGCGCGGCGCCGCGACCTGGCGCGAGCGCCTCGCCTACGCGTTCGGGAGGCCCGTGTGACGCCGAGCGAGCAGGCGCTGCGAACCCGCGGCGAGGTGGCTGCCGAGATCTCGAACGGGATCGTGAAGCTGTTCCGCGAGGCCTACGGTCGCGGGCCGGTCAAGGCCAAGACCTTCCTCTTCGACCACTACTCGCTGACGGTGCTCGAGGACACCCTCACGACCGCCGAGTCGACGCTCGTAAAGGCCGGGCGCGGGGACATGGTGCGCGAGTTCAGGCTCGCCTTCCAGACCGAGATGTCGGTCGACTTCCACCACATCGTCGAGCGGGCGACGGGCCGCAAGGTCCAGACCTACCAGAGCCAGATCGTCTTCGACCCCGACCACTGCTTCGAGATCTTCGTCCTCGACGGCCCGCCCGCGGTCTCCGACGAGCCCGGCGCCTGACGACGAGTTTTGGGCTCGACCTGGTTTGGTCGGCGCCGGCCCCGGTAAATCGGTTGTGAGCGCGTGAACCAGTCCGCCGGGCGGCGTGACCGCTTCTCGCCTCGCAAAGCTGCGTAGGTAGGCGGCCTGCCCCCGGTCGCCGATCGACGTGGACGCAGTCCCCGCCGGGGCGCCGAGAGGCGCCCCGGCCGCGTTTTCGGAGGCGGTTCGAGAGACAGGCGAGAACCGGTGCGTGAAGCGGCTCGCGCCCGGCTCTCAACAGGCCCGGTTTCCGGTTTACGGGCACCTGTTCCTGGTCAACAGCAACGTCATGCGCCGTGCCTCGATCGCAGGTAACTCTTACTGTCCCCACTGCGGTCTGCCGGTCGAGCAGCAGACCGGCCCGTCGTGGCCGCTGGCGCCTGTCCGCTGCCCCCACTGCCGCCTGCTGATCGGTGCCGGGCGCGCCCGTCCCGAGCCGGGCGGCGAGCCGGGCACCAAGGGCGCGGCGGCCGGTGTCCTCAGCCGCCAGGCCCGCCGTGACGACACCCCCGACGCGGTCACCCAGCACGAGGTGCTCGAGGCGATCCGCAAGGTCGCCGACGAGCTCGGCACACGGCCGGAGCGGCTGCTGATGGTCGACTACCAGCAGCGCGCCGACCACGACGATGAGCTGCCGCCGCTGCGCGACGTGTTCGCCCACTTCAAGAGCTGGAAGCGCGCGCGCAGGGTCGCGGCAGACGGCTCGGGCGCAAGCGCCAGGACCGCGGAGCGCAGCGACTAGCCAGCTAGGCGGTCTGCAGCTCGGAGACGTCGTCGACGAGCTCGAGCTGCTCGTCGAGGTGCGTGATCGCGAACACGCGCTGGACGGTCTCGGTGCCGCGGACGAGGACGAAGCGGCGGCGCTCGCGGCGCGCGCGCTGGTCGGCGCCGACGATCAGGCGCAGGCCGCTCGAGTCGAGGAAGCTCAGCCGCGAGAGGTCGAGCGCCACGATCGCCGGCCCCTCGCCCTCGACGCGCTGGAGCTCCTGCTCGACCTTGGGGACGGTCGACAGGTCGAGCTCGCCCGTCAGGACGACGTGGACCAGTCCGTCGTGCTGGTGTGCCTCGATCTCAAGGAGGGTCACTTGACGAAAAGCTATCCGTTCGGAGCAGCGGAGGTGGCATCGTGCCGTTGCGCGCCCGAGCGCAGCGCACGCCGCGCGAGGCTCCAGGCGAAGAAGACCTGCACCGCGGCGAACGACAGCTCGAGCGCGCGCTCGGACACCGCGTTCGCGAGCACGGTGCCCGCGAGCACGCCGAGCGGGGACAGCAGGCCGATCACGAGCCCGTCGCGGACGCGCAGGTTGCCGTAGCGGCCCTGGCGCCAGGCGCCCACCGACGCGACGAAGACGATCGCAAGCAGCGAGGTCGAGAGCGCCTCGAGCTGGCTCAGGCCGAGGAAGATCACGAGCCCGGGGACGAACAGGATGCCGCCGCCGACGCCGACCAGGCCGCCCATCATCCCCGCGCCGAAGCCGATCACGAGCATCCCGATCACGTCCGTCAGCTCCATCAGAAGACCAGCACCGCCGCGGAGGCGACCAGCAGGATCGCGAACAGGCCCGCGACCGCGCGTTCGGGAATCCGCTGCTGGAGCGCCGTGCCCGCGAGGACCCCGGCGATCGCGGGCAGCCCGATCAGGACGCCCTCGCGCACGTGGACGTTGCCGTAGCTGCCCTGCGCCGCGGCGGCGAGCGCCGCGATCACGATGATCGCCAGTAGCGAGGTGCCGGTCGCCTCGCGCTCGCCGTAGCCGAACCAGAGGATCAGCAGCGGCACGATCACCGTCCCGCCGCCGACGCCGAAGAGGCCGCTGAAGGCCCCGGCCGCGGTCGCGATCACGGCGAGCCTCACGAGCCGGGTCGACATCGCGAGGCATACTACGGCCAGTGTCCGCGCCCACGGCAGAGACGCTGCGCGAGAGCCTCCGGCCGCTCACAGACGATCCCGAGCGCGCCGCGGTCTTCTGCGACATCGACGGCACGCTCGCGCCAATCGTCCCGCGGCCCGAGCAGGCTCACGTGCGCGAGGAGATCTCGCTGCTGCTGAGCCGCCTCGGCCGCCGCTACGGCTGCGTCGCGTGCGTGTCCGGCAGGCCGGTCGCCGAGGCGCGGCGGCTGGTCGGGGTCGGCAGCATCGCCTACGCCGGCTCGCACGGCGCCGAGCTGCTGCGCGCGGGCGAGAAGCGGCCGTCGCTGGTGCCGGCCTTCGCCAGCTGGGAAGGCCGCGTGCGGCGCTTCGTCGGGGCGCGCGAGAACATCCACGAGCTGCGGCTGCTGCGGATCCGCGTCGAGGACAAGGGGCCGATCAAGGCCTTCCACTGGCGCGACGTGCCCGACGAGGACGCGGCGGAGACGTGGCTGACCGGGGTCGCCCAGGAGGCCCAGGCCGAGGGCTTCGACACCCACTGGGGCCGCAAGGTGCTCGAGATCCGCCCGCCGGTCCCGATCGACAAGGGCCAGGCGGTGCAGACGCTGGTCGAGTCCAGCGGCGTGCGCGCCGCGCTGTTCGGCGGCGACGACGTGACCGACCTCGACGCCTTCGACGCGCTCGACCGGCTCACCGCCGCGGGGACGCTCGACACCGCGGTGCGGGTCGGCGTG
This sequence comes from Thermoleophilaceae bacterium, assembly GCA_035630335.1. Classification (GTDB taxonomy): domain Bacteria; phylum Actinomycetota; class Thermoleophilia; order Solirubrobacterales; family Thermoleophilaceae; genus JAAYBF01. The sequence continues at coordinate 19,468 of DASQKV010000053.1, forward strand.
CGCTCCGCCGAGGGCCCGGCGGCGATCGTCGAGCGCGCCGACGTCGTCGTCGAGGGAGTCGGCGGGATGGTCGCCGTGCTCGCGGCGCTCGCCGAGTAGATGCGCTTCGCGGACTTCCTGCGCGTCGCGGTGCTGCTGTTCGGCGGCGCCGGCACGGCGCTCGCGATCGTGGCGATCGCCGGCGCCAGCGGCGAGGACAGCACGCTGCCTGTCGCCGTCGCGGTCGGCTGGTGGGTGCTGGCGGCGATCGCCGGCCTCTGGCTCGGCCGTCGCAACGCGCCGACGCAGCAGATCGGCCGGCTGCTCGCGAGCGCGCGCAACACCAGCTCGCTGCCGGAGGTCGAGCCGGGGGCGATCGTCTTCAACCGCCTCTGGCCGCTCGCCGCGATCACGCTCGTCTCCGGCGGAGTCGCCTTCCTGATCCCGCAGGTGCCCGCGATCGCAGCTGGCTACGCGATCGCGGTCGCGCTGACATGGCGCAAGCAGGCCTCCGCGGTCACCGCGATCGAGGAGCGCGACGGCGTGCAGTTCTTCTTCGACCGCTCCTCCCCCTTTGGCGCGCCGAAGCTGCTGCGGACCCCCGGGCTGCGCAAGGTCGAGCCGGTGCCGAACGCCGCACGCTCGACCGAGCCGCTGTAGTCTGCGCCACAGGAGGGAGCAAGCAGGAGGGAGCTTGAGCAGTGTGGCCCATCGATAGGCGGCTGATGCCGCTTCTCGCCATGACAGTCGTGCTCGGTCTGACGACCGCCGGCTGTGGCGATGGCGACGCGGACGCCGACAGCGGCGGCGGCCCGACGGCGGTCGCCGAGCGGTTGCCCGACGCGAAGCAAACGCCGACGGAGTTCGCGCGCGAGCTGGCCGACCTGGTCGCGGAGACATTCAGCCCGAAGGACTGCAAGCGCCTGAATGCGATCAACGCGCGCTCGCTCTACAGGTTCCCGTGCCCAGCACCGGACAACGTCCGCAGCGAGCTGGGCTTCCTGAAGGTGCGCGACGCGGCGAGCTTCGGCACGGGCGCCGTCGTCGACTACAGGACGGACCAGGCCCCGCAGGGGGCGTCGATGGTGCTGTTCCTCGGCCCCGATCGGGAGTGGGGCCTGGGCCAGTTCGGCCTGATCATCTTCGAGAGCGCGGAAAGCAGCGACGACGACAACCGGGAGGGTTACGCAGAGGCGATGGACGGCTATCTGGAGGCAGTGCGCAAGCAGGACTGCAAGGGCTACACCCGCTACGCGGCGATTCTGGCCGACGACGTGAAGGCCGCGTGCAAGCGCGAGCTGGCGGGCGCCAGGCGGCTGACCGGGCTGTTGAACCGCAATCCCGAGAGCCGCCCGCAGTACCTCGGCGGCAGCGGGACGTACGGCTTCTACAGGCTGGAGCTGGAGAAGCCGACACCGACCTATCTCACCTTCTCGGTGATCGAGACGCCGAAGGGCAGCCTGCGCCCGTATCTCGTCCAGGCCCCGACGTTCGCCCCGGCCGGCTGATGGCGACCATGCGAGACATCCGGGCGAGACTGGCGCTGCTGCTGGCGGTGGCGAGCGCCGTCTGCATCGTGGCGGCCGGCTGCGGCGGCGGCGAGGACGCGCCGGCGGCGACAGACGGGCCGGAGCCGCGCACGGCTCCCGCGTTCGCCGAGTACGTCGCCGAGCTGCTCGGCCAGGCCGACGACGCGCAGGACTGCCAGCGCGTGGAGCAGATCGACCGGCGCTCGTCCGCGGAGATCCCCTGTCCGGCGCCCGCGGCCCTGCGCGAGCAGATGGACGACTTCGCGATGATCGACTCCGAGCTCTACAACAGCGACCGCTCGGCGGTCGTGAACTACGACTACGGCGACCGGGCGGTGACCGCCTCGATGGTGCTCCTGCAGGACTACGACCTCCGCTGGACCGTCCAGCAGCTGGGCTTCTCCCCCGAGCAGCCGTCCGGCAACACCCGAGGCGACGGCTATCCCAACCTCAGACGGACGATCCGCTCCTACGAAGCGGCCGTCCGCGAGCGCGACTGCGACGAGATGATCCGCCTCACCTACCGGCCGGCTGGCGCCGACCGCCCGAGCTGCAAGGAGCAGCTCGCCGAGACGGCGCAGCTGGGGAAGGTGCTGAAGCGCGACCCGAGCCAGCGGCCGGCGTTCAACGGCGGCGACCAGGACTTCGGCTTCTACAGCATGACCGCCTACCACCCGGCGCCCACGCACTACACCTTCACCGTCGTCCGGGTCAGGTTCGGCGGCGAGGACCGCTTCCTGGTCTCGGACGTCGTCAGGGACGAGGGCTAGCGGGACGCCGGCCCTCGTCCTAGCCGGCTGCCTTCAGGCCCCGGCGCAGCTTCGCCAGCTCGGCCCAGGGGCGCGTGTTGGCGACGTCGTCGTCGGTCAGCCAGGCGCGGCGGGCCGTCGCTACGCCGTAGCGCATGACCGCGAGCGTGCGCAGGCGATGGGCGTCGGAGTTGACGACGAGCTTCACGCCCGCCTGGGCGGCCGCGCGCGCGTGGACGTCGGAGAGGTCGCGGCGGTTGGGGTTAGAGTTGATCTCGAGGAAGGTGCCGGTGCGCGCGGCGGCCTCGATTACCCGGTCGACGTCGATCGCGTAGGGCTCGCGACGGCCGATCAGGCGCCCGGTCGGATGGCCGAGCGCGTCGACGAGCGGGTGCTCGATCGCGGTCACGATCCGGGCCGTCAGCTCGTCCTCCGGCATCCGGAACGAGGTGTGGACGCTCGCGACGATCCAGTCGAGCTGCGACAGCAGGTCGTCGTCGTAGTCGAGCGAGCCGTCGGGGAGGATGTTCACCTCGCTGCCGGCGAGCACCGTGAAGTCGTCGAGCTCGGCGTTGGCCGCGGCGACGCGCTCGATCTGGCGCCGCAGCTCGTCGGGGGTGACGTGGTTGCCGAAGCCGTGGCTGGCGGAGTGGTCGGTGATCGCGAGGTACTCGTAGCCCCGGTCCTGGGCTGCGCGCGCCATCTCGAGCACGGTCGCGTGGCCGTCCGAGGCGACGGTGTGGCAGTGCAGGTCGCCGCGGATGTCGTCGAGCGTTACGAGCTCGGGCAGCTCGCCCTTGCGCGCGGCCTCGAGCTCGCCGCGGTCCTCGCGCAGCTCGGGCTCGATGTACGCCATGCCGAGCCGCTCGTAGACCTCCTGCTCGGTCGCGTAGCGGTCCGTCTCGCCGGTCGCGTCGTCGAGGATCCCGTACTCACTGACGTGCAGCCCCTGCTTGACGGCGGCCGTGCGCAGCGCCTCGTTGTGGCGACCGGAGCCGGTGAAGTGCTGGAGCAGGTTTCCGAAGCTGTCCGCCGGGACGATCCGCAGGTCGACCGGCAGGCCCTGATGGGTGAGCGCGCGCGCACCGGCCGTCCTGCCGGTCGACATCTCGTCGATCGCGGGCAGTGCGGCGAAGGCGTCGACGAGCGCCTCGGGGTCGTCGGTCGCCGCGACGATGTCGAGGTCCTTGCAGCTGTCGGCCCAGCGCCGCGCGCTGCCGACGAGCTCGACGCGCAGCGCCGAGGGGTGCTCGCGCAGGCCATCGACCAGCTCCTGGCCGACCTCGAGCGCCACCGAGAGCAGCACCCGCTCGCGGACCGACCCGTCGGCGCCAGCGGCGAGCGCGGCCAGGATGTTCTCCTCGGCCTTTGGGCCGAAGCCGGGCACGTCGCGGATGCGCTCCTGCTCGGCGGCCTCGCGCAGCTGGTCGATCGTCTCGATCCCGAGCTCCTGATGCAGCTGGCGCGCGCGCTTGGCGCCCAGGCCGGGGATCCGCGTGATCTTGATCAGGCCGAGCGGGATCCGGTCCTTGAGCTTGACCGCCGCGGGGATCTCCCCGTCGAGCATTAGCGCGTCGATCTTCTCGGCGATCGTCTTGCCGATCCCCGGCAGCTCCTCGGCGCGGCCCTGGCGGGCGAGCTCGGCGACCGAGACGCCGGAGTCGCGGATCGCCTTGGCCGCGTTGCGGTAGGCGAGCACGCGGTAGACGACGACGCCGTCGAGCTCGTACAGCGTCGCCAGCTCGTCGAATGCCTGGGCGATCTCGGCGTTCTTCATCGCCTTCGGGACGGTACCCGTTGGGCGGGTGGCTCTGCGGTGGTCCGGAGTGGTTGTTGCAAGTTTGGCGGACCTGGGGCCGGCCAAACGTACATCTGCCATGGGTATCGCGAGGGAAGTTGGGACGTCTGGTCTTTTGTGGGACCCAGAGGTCATACAAAAGACCAAACGTCCCGGACCCAGCTCCGAAACCCGCCTTCGACGGCGCCGGCACCGCCCAGGCACCAGCACCCCTCACGCGATCACCGCCAGCCACCGAGCGCCGCAGCCTCTCAGGCCACCAACCACCCATCTCGCCGCCCTACCCAGCCAAAGCCCGGCCCCGCGGCTCAGCCACTCGTATCTCCCAACAACCCCAGCGCGAACCCGTGCCTCAAGGACACCTCATAGGAGCGCCTCCCGCGCCCGACGACCTCAGTCCTAGCCGCAGCCCACGATGCCGCCGTCGACCGGGATCACGGTCCCGGTCAGGTACGAGCCCGCGCGCGAGGAGAGGAACAGCGTCGTGCCGACGATGTCGTCGGGGCGGCCAATGCGCCCCAGCGGAAGCTGCTGCTCGACGATCGCCCGTGCGTCGGGGTTCTCCAGCATGAACGCGGTCATTTTGCTCTCGAACGGACCTGGCGCGATCGCGTTGACGGTGATCTGCTCGCTCGCGAGCCGCTTGGCGAGGTGGCGCGTCAGCTGGTGCACCGCGGCCTTGCTGGCGCTGTAGGCGTAGGACTCCATCATCGGCGCCTTCAACCCGTCGATCGACCCCACGTTGATAACGCGCGCTGGATCCTCGGCGCTCGCGGCGGCGCGCAGCATGTCGAGCGCCGCGACGGTCAGCTGGAAGACGCCGCGGACGTTGGTGTCGAGCACGCGGTCCCATGCCGAGTCGGGGTAGGACTCGAGCGGCTCGCCCCAGGTCGCGCCGGCGTTGTTGACCAGCAGGTCGAGGCGGGCCCCCCGCTCGCGCACGGCGTCGGCCAGCGCGACCGCGCCCGCCTGGGTCGCGAGGTCAGCCGGGATCGCCGTGCAGCGCCCGACCTCCGACAGCTCGGCGGCGGCGCGCTCGCAGGCGTCAGCTTTGCGCGAGGAGATCACGACGTCGACGCCGGCCTCCACGAGGCCGCGGGCGATCATCAGGCCGACGCCGCGTGAGCCACCGGTCACGACGGCCGTCTTGCCACGCACGGAGAAGAGGTCGGCGGACATCGGCGGCAAGCTATCGCGTCGCCCTCGGCGCGGAGCGGTCGCGCCGCTCCGCCGGGGCTGCTGGGGCGTCGCGTAGGGTACGGCGCCGATGGCGGGCGTCTGGCTGATCCTCCCGACCTACAACGAGGCGGAGAACATCGAGCGCATCGTCGCGGCGGCGCTGCCGCAGCTGGCCGCGACCGGGCTCGCGCACCGGATCCTCGTGGTCGACGACGGCTCGCCCGACGGGACGGGCGCGATCGCCGATCGTCTTGCGACCGAGCACGCAGAAGTCGAGGTGCTCCACCGCACCAGCAAGGACGGGATCGGGCCGGCCTACCTCGCCGGGTTCGGCCGCGCGCTCGCCGGCGGCGCCGAGCTGGTCATGGAGATGGACTCCGACTTCTCGCACGACCCGGCCGACATCCCGCGGCTCGTCGCCGCGGCGACCGACGCCGACCTCGTGCTCGGCTCGCGCTACGTCGAAGGCGGCGGCGTGACCGACTGGGGCCTCGGCCGGCGGCTGATCAGCCGCGGCGGCTCGCTCTACGCGCGACTGCTGCTCGGCGTGCCCGTGCGCGACCTGACCGGCGGCTTCAAGTGCTTTCGCCGCACCGTGCTGGAGACGCTCGACCTCTCGGGCGTCGGCACCGACGGCTACGGCTTCCAGATCGAGGTCACCTACCGCGCGCTACGCGCCGGCTTCCGCGTCAAGGAAGTGCCAATTCTGTTCCGCGACAGGCGCGTCGGCGCCTCGAAGATGTCCGCCCGGATCGCCGTCGAGGCGTTCTGGAAGGTCCCGCTGCTGCGCTTGCGCGTGCGCTGACCGGTCGATCTCGGGACGTTGAAGGGTTGTGAGACCCAGGGGTCCCACAACCCTTCGAACGGTGCCCCTACCCGAGCCGTCCCGGCCGCGCGCCTAGCAGTAGATCCCGACCGCCCGGCGGGCGCGCTTGAGCTTGCGGCGGTCGCTCGCGAGCCGGCGCTTCTGGGCGCGTGACGGGGAGCCCTCGGCGCGCGCGATCGCGCGCTTGTCGGCGGCGACCCGCCGCGCCCAGCGCCGGGCGTCGTTGCGACCCTTCGAGCACGTCGCCTTGACCTGGGCCCTGGTCATGATCGCGTCGTCGGGCCCGACCTTGACGACGGCCGAGGCGCCGACGCACTTGGCGAGCGTGGGCCCGAAGCTGTGCACGAACAGCTTCGCGCCGGAGCGCCCGACGCCGGCGGTCAGGTGCTCGATCACGCCCGGGCGGCGAACGCTGGTGGTCAGCTCGTCCCCGCGCGCGTCGGTGAGGATCACCTGGTGGGCGGCACACGACTCGCCGCCGAAGGTGACCGTCTCGACGTCGACCAGGCCGGCGCCCGGGCGGACGTAGAAGTGGAGCCAGTCGTGATCGTTAACCGTCTCGAGCCTGGAGAAGTACCAGGTGCCCGGCACCAGCGGGCCGCCTGCCTCCTCGAGCGTCTCGTTCGGCTCGCGGGTGCCCTTGACCGGGAGCTTGCCCGGCCCGGTGACCAGCGCGCCGGTGGAGTCGATGCGGAAGCTGTAGCTGAGCTCAGGCGGACACCCGCTGGGAAGCGGGCGCGTGTAGCTGACGTGGACGAAGAAGCGCGTCGTCCCGGCTCGGCTCGTGTAGTCGGGGGCGATCGGCTCCCCGTCCGCGTCGGTGAGGCCGACCGAGAGGCAGGGGTGGGCGGTGGCCGGGGCGGAGCTGAGGTGCAGCTGCTGCACGGTGTCCGTGTAGAGGACGTACCAGTCGTCCTGGTTGCTGGAGCTGAGCGTCCCGCCGTAGTCCTGGCCCGCGAGGATCGGGCCCTCGGGGTCGAAGACGGAGTTGTTCGGCTCGACGTCCGCTGCCGCCAGCGCGGGCGCCAGCGCCGCCGCGGCCAGCGCCACGCACGCCGTCCTAAATGCCTTCCGGGTCATCTTGCCGATCGCCATCGCGAGCCCCCTAGGGTCTGTTCGTCTCGCCAGCCAGGTCGGCGAGACATGGTCTTACTGTGGTCTAACCCGCGTGGTCGACGGAAGTCGCGGGTAGGCTCCCGAAGAGGCCGATTCGCAGGATCGAGCCTCGCTATACTTTTTGAAGTATTGATCCCTACCCCGTTCGTGACCCGAAGGAGCCGAGATGGCCGGTGCCCTTGACGCTGTGACCGACAACAACTTCCAGGCCGAGGTGGTCGAGTCCGACAAGCCCGTGCTGGTCGACTTCTGGGCGCCGTGGTGCGGCCCGTGCCGCGTGGTGGCGCCGCACCTCGAGGAGCTCGCGGGTGAGCGCGAGGACCTGCGGATCGTAAAGCTCAACGTCGACGAGAACCCGCAGACCGCGGCGAGCTTCAACGTGATGTCGATCCCCACGCTGCTGCTGTTCAAGAACGGCCAGGTCGCGCACCAGATCGTCGGCGCGCTGCCGAAGAGCCGGCTGGTGCAGGAGCTCGAGCCCGCCCTCGCGGCCTAGGCGGCCGGCGCGATGCCGATCGTCACGATCGAGTGGTACGAGGGCCGCTCGGCGGAGCAGAAGCGCGAGATCGCCGAGCGGCTGACCGAGCTGCTCGTCGACGTCGGCAAGACTCAGCCCGAGCACGTCTGGATCCGCTTCAAGGATTCGAGCCAGTCGGACTGGGCGATGGGCGGCGAGATCCAAGGGGCCGGCGGCGAGCCGGCCCTCGGCCCGCCCGACTGAGGGCGCACCGTCCGGACCGCGGCTGCTGGGGTCGCCGCCGCGGCAGACCCACTTGACAGTTCTGTTACATGGGGGATAAGGTCGTGTTCCTGTCACGGCGTCGGCCCTCGTTGTCGCCGTGACGCTCTCTGGTTCCCCCGGTACACGGAGGGAGGAGAAGCGCGACATGGCCCATCGCCAGCTGAGAGGCTCGATCGAGCAGCGGGGACCGCTTGGAGGGAGCGGTACGACGGCACCCTGCTTCGCGACCGGTAAGTCCCTTCGGCTCCAGGGAATTACGCCGCGACCCACGGTCGTGACGTAGGGGGCTGGTAGGTAGGGAATGCCACGGGGCCCCGGCTGTTGCCGGGGCCCCGTGTGCTTCAGTGAGGTCTCTTCAGTGAAGGAGCGGCGCCGAGAGCCACTCCACCCGTTCCGGGTCGTTGCGCCGGGGCCCCGGGCGAGAGTCAGGGCCCCGGCGCGTCGGCACGACCGACCTACGCGCTATCAGGAGAGCTGCCCCGGCCGTCGCGAGACGGGGCGCGTCCTCCGCGGGAAGCAGTTGCGATCGGTGGCCTTTCACACCGCGGCTCGGCGCCGCGACCACGGACAACTGCCATTGCTGCGTAGGTCTTCTTCACTTCCCCTTCCCTCCTTCGGGGAACAACGGACCTGAACCCTCCAAAGTCTTCAGGTCATTGCTGGCAGGACCATACCGGCACGTTGGCGGTGGTGTCAAGGGGTGGACGTGGGCGTTGTGGCAGAGTGCGCCTGTGCCGCGATCGCGCCTGGGTGTCGTGCTGCTCGCCGCACTCGCAAGCACGATGACCGCCTCCACCGCATCCGCCTCCGTGCTCGTCGTCGGCGACAGCCTCGGGCTCGGTACCGAGCCCGCGCTGCGCGCGGCGCTGCCGGCGGTCGCGATCGACGCCGACAGCCGCAACGGCCGCACGAGCGCCGAGGGCGTCGCGGTCCTGCGCGAGCGGCTGCGGCCCGAGCACGAGACCGTCGTGTTCGACCTCGGCACGAACGACGGCCCAACCGCGGTAGCGCTGACCACCGGCAGCCTCGCCGCCGCGCGCGAGCTCGCGGCCGGCCGCTGCCTGGTGGTCGCGACGCTCAACCACCCGCCGCAGGCGGGCGTCTCGATCGATGCCCAGAACGCCTCGATCCGCCGCTTCGCCGCCGAGGCCCCGGGCGCGGCGCTCGTCGACTGGCATGCCGCGGCGCAGTCGACCCGCGGCGTGCTGCGTCCCGACGGCGTGCACGCGACGCCGGGCGGCTACGGGCTGCGCGGCCAGCTGTTCGCCGAGGCGATCCAGAGCTGCCTGACCGGCGGCGGGGTAAGCGGCGGCGGCCGGGAAGCAGGCGCGACGCCCGGGCGTCGCGCCTCCGCGACGAAGCGTCCCGCCAAACGTCGAGCGCGCCGTCTCGATCCACTGAGCTCACCACTCGAAGCACGGCTGCTCGAGGCGATCGGCAAATCCCTCGCGCGCGAGGGCGGCCCGCTCGAGCTCGCCGCCAAGGCCGCCACCATTGTCTCGGTCGCCGGAACGATCGTCCGCGCCAGCGTCGTCCCTCGCGGCCCCGAGCCCGTCCTCGGCGCACCGGACTGACCTTGGTGCCGCCCCCGGCCCGCCCTGGCGCCGCCCGGCTGATCCCTCGGCGCGCCGCTCGATTCCCGGAGCGCCCGGCTGATCTGACGCGCGGGCTCGTGCCTGCTACGCGGCCGATCTGCCCTCACGGCGCGATTCCGGGGCCGAATATCAGCCGTTCGGAGCTTTGTATGACCCATGGGTCATACAAAGCTCCGAACGTCTTCCTCCGAGCAGCTGTGGCAGCTCGTGAGCCGTCAGCATGGGGTGGTCTCGCGAGCGCAGCTGCTGGCTAGAGGCATCAACGCCGACTCGATCGGGCATCGGATCGCGTCCGGGCGGCTGCATCCGGTGGCTCGTGGCGTCTACGCCGTGGGGCGCGCTGAGTTGTCCCGCCACGGGATCTGGACCGTGGCGGTCCTCAGCTGCGGTCCAGACGCAGTCCTGAGCCACGAGAGCGCAGCGGCCCTCTGGGGCGTTCGCGCCAAGGAGGGTGCCTCAGTCGATGTCTCGATCCCGCCCGCTGCCCGTCGCCGCCGTCCCGGCGTCCGTGTCCACCGTCGCGCGCTGGTGGCCTCGGAGGTGACCACCAGGCACGACATCCCCCTCACCGCCATCCCGCGCACGCTCCTCGACCTCGCCTGCACGCTGCCGCGCGACGATCTCGAGGCGGCCATCAACGCGGCCGACAAGTACGACCTCATGGACCCCACCCAGCTGAGGGCGACGCTCGAGGACTACGCGGGCACCCCGGGCGTCGCCGCACTGCGCACCGTCCTCGACCGCCGGACCTTCCTCCTCACCGACTCCCAGCTGGAGCGACGCTTCCTCCCGATCGCCCGGCGCGCTGGGCTCCCACTTCCAGAGACCGGCCGGCGGGTGAACGGCTTCCGGTCGACTTCTACTGGCCAGATATCGGGCTCGTCGTCGAGACCGACGGGCTGCGCTACCACCGCACGCCCTCACAGCAGAGCCGAGACCGGCTGCGCGATCAGGCGCACGTCGCCGCCGGGCTCACCGCGTTGCGCTTCACCCACGCGCAGGTCCGCTACGAGCCGGCCTACGTGCAGTCGACACTGGCCGCGGTGGCGAGCCGCCTCCGGCGGAGCTGACTCGGCCGCTCGGCGAGGCCTAGGTCGAGACGGTCTCGACGCCCAGCTCCTCGGAGATCGCGACGTCGAGCGAGTAGTCGATCGGCAGCACGATCAGCGACGGGACGTCGAGGGTGAGGGCGTGGCGGAGGCGGTCGCCGAAGCCGGCGGCGGAGTCGCAGCGCCAGGCGGGCATGCCGAAGCTCTCGGCGAGCTTGACGAAGTCCGGATTAGTGAAGTCGACGCCGAAGTGGCGGCCGAACTTCTTGTCCTGCTTCCAGACGATCGAGCCGTACTGGCTGTTCTCCCAGACGACGTTCACGATCGCGGTCTTCAGCCGCATCGCGGTCTCGAGCTCCTGGGCGTTCATCAGGAAGCCGCCGTCGCCGTTGACGGTGACGACCTTGCGCTGCGGGTGCACCAGCTTGGCGGCGATCGCCGCCGGCACGGCGAAGCCCATGCCGGCCAACCCGTTCGCGATCAGCACCGTGTTCGGCTCGTAGGCGGGGAACATCCGCCCGATCCAGAGCTTGTGCAGCCCGACGTCGGAGATCAGGATGTCCTCGCGCCCGAGCGCCTGGCGGATCTCCCACAGCGCGCGCGGCGGCTGGACGGGGAACGCGTCGTCGTCCTTGGCCGCCTCGAAGCGGCCGAGCACGACGTCGCGCAGGCGCGCCGAGCCGCCCTGGTGCGGCACGTGGCGGCACTCCTCCGCCAGCCGCGTGAGCGTGTGGTAGAGGTCGCCGACGAGCTCGACCTCGGGCATGAAGTACTCGTCGATCTCGGCGGGCAGCGAGTCGATGCAGACGATCCGCTTGTCGCGGCGCGGGTTCCAGTGCTCTGGCGAGTGCTCGACGAGGTCGTAGCCGATCGCGAGCACGACGTCGGCCTCGTCGAAGCCGGCCATCGAGTAGTCGCCCGACTGCAGCCCGACCGAGCCGAGCGCCTTGGCGTTGTCATAGGGCAGCAGGCCCTTGCCCATGAACGTCTCGGCGACGGGGATGCCCGTAGCGCGCACGAACTCGCGCAGCGCCGGCGTCGCGCCGCCGCGGACGACGCCGTTGCCGGCCAGCGCGACCGGATTCAGCGCGCCGCGCACCAGGTCGGCGGCTCGCAGCAGCTCGCGCGCCTGCGGCTCGGGCGGCGTCACCTTGCGGCGCGGCAGCGGCGCGGCGTCGACCTCCGCCGCCATCACGTCCTCCGGCAGCTCGATGTGGGTCGCCCCCGGCTTCTCGCCCTCGGCGAGCTTGAACGCCTTGCGCACCACCTCGGGGATGATCTTCGGGTCCGACAGGCGCGCGTTCCACTTCGTGATCGGCCGCATCACGCGCAGCAGGTCGATGTACTGGTGCGACTCCTTGTGCATCCGCTCTAGGTCGCCCTGGCCGGTGAGCGCAACCAGCGGCGCACGGTCGAGGTAGGCATCGGCGACCGCGGTGACGAGGTTCAGCGCGCCCGGCCCGAGCGTGCCGAGACAGACGCCAGCGTGGCCGGTCAGGCGGCCGTAGACGTCGGCCATGTAGGCGCCACCCTGCTCGTGGCGAACCGGGATGAAGTCGACCGAGGACTGCGACAGCGACTCGTTGAGGTCGAGCGTCTCCTCGCCGGGGATGCCGAACACGTGCTTGACGCCCTCGGCCTCGAGGCACTCGACGAAGACGTCGGATGCGCGTCGCTTGGACACGCGGTCGAGACTATCGGGGCCGACGAGTCGCCATGCCTGAGTAGGCTGATTCCCACCCGGGCAAGTCAGGAGAGCGATGGCGATCGCGACCAGAGAGCAGGCTGTAGTCGACTCGGTCCCGAAGGGGCTGTTCATCGGCGGGGAGTGGCGCGAGGCGAGCGGCGCCAAGACGCTCGCGGTCGAGGACCCGGCGACGGGCGAGACGCTCTGCGAGGTCGCCGACGCGACGCCCGAGGACGCGAAGGCCGCGCTCGACGCGGCGTGTGCGGCGCAGGCGGACTGGGCCGCCCATCCGCCCCGCGAGCGCGGCGAGATCCTGCGGCGGGCGTTCGAGGAGATGACCGAGCGCGCCGACGAGCTGGCGCTGCTGATGACGCTCGAGATGGGCAAGTCGGTCAAGGAGTCGAAGGCCGAGATCTCCTACGCGGCGGAGTTCCTGCGCTGGAACGCCGAGCAGGCGGTGCGGATCGACGGCCGCTACTCGACGGCGCCCAACGGCGCCGGGCGGCTGCTGACGATGAAGCAGCCCGTGGGCCCGTGCCTGCTGATCACGCCGTGGAACTTCCCGGCCGCGATGGGCACGCGCAAGATCGGCCCGGCGGTCGCGGCCGGCTGCACGATGGTCGTCAAGCCGGCGAAGCTGACGCCGCTGTCGATGCTCGCGTTGGCGCAGATCCTCGAGCGCGCGGGGCTGCCGGCGGGCGTGCTCAACGTCGTCACGGCGGCGTCGGCGAGCGCCGTCACCGGACCGGTCATCGAGGACCCGCGCCTGCGCAAGCTGTCCTTCACCGGCTCCACCGAGGTTGGCCGCAAGCTGATCGAGCAGTCGGCGCCGAACGTGCTCAAGCTGTCGATGGAGCTGGGCGGCAACGCGCCGTTCATCGTCTTCGAGGATGCCGACCTCGACGCGGCGGTCGAGGGCGCGGTGATCGCCAAGCTGCGCAACATCGGCGAGGCGTGCACGGCGGCGAACCGCTTCCACGTGGCCGCCCCGATCGCCGGGGAGTTCGCCGAGAGGCTCGCGGAGAAGATGCGCGGCCTGAAGGTCGGCCGCGGTACCGAGGCCGACACCGACATCGGCCCGCTGGTGGACGAGGACACGCGCGAGAAGGTCGCCGACCTGGTGGCGGACGCGACCGGCAAGGGCGCGCGGGCGCTCGTCGGCGGCGCGCCCGTCGACGGGCCCGGCTACTTCTACGAGCCGACCGTGCTCGGGGGCGTCACCCCCGACGCGCGCGTCCTCGAGGAGGAGATCTTCGGCCCCGTCGCACCGGTGATCGCCTTCGACTCGGAGGACGACGCGATCGCCGCCGCCAACGACACCGAGTTCGGTCTCGTCGCCTACCTCTACACGCGCGACTTCAAGCGCGCCATGCGCGTCTGCGAGGCGCTCGAGACCGGCATGGTCGGCCTCAACCAGGGAATCGTCTCCAACCCCGCGGCGCCGTTCGGCGGCGTCAAGCAGTCGGGCTTCGGCCGCGAGGGCGGGTACGAGGGAATCGAGGAGTACCTCGAGACCAAGTACGTCGCCATCAACATGGACTAACCCGAGACCCCGAGCGGCCTGGTGCGGGGAGACTCAGAGAAAGGGTGCGCCGGAGCCTGTGGGGGGAAGGGCTCCGGCGCGGCTACATCCCCCACTGTGGCCACCGTTACCCAAAGCGGGCTAAAAAAATCAGTAAGCGGAGCTAAAGAAGCCTGGCCGGGAGCTCCAGCTAACGCTGCGCGGCGAGCCTGACGGCGGGCTTCGATCCGGTCGCGCCGTCGTCCGCCTCCTCGGCGTCCTGCACGACCTTCACATGCTCGATCTTGCCCGTGTCGACGTACTGCTTGAGCTTGTCAGCGGCCTCGATCGGCATCGAGCCGAGCGAGGGGATCGAGTGGTCGCCGCTGACGGGCATCGCCTCGCGGTACTCGAAGACCGGCGCCGCGGAGCCGACCTGGCGCACGGTGTACACCAGCCTGCCGAGCACCTCGAGCGTCGCCTCGCCGCCGCAGAAGACGAACGCGGTCGGCGTCACGGCGCGCATCGCGCGCGCCACCCGCTCGGGCGGCAGGTCAAAGGACAACAGCAGCGTCGGGAAACCCGCGCGGCGGATCGCCAGCTCGAGCGCCTGGACCTGCAGCGACTCGAGGTCGAGGCGGTCGGAGGCGTCGAAGAGGATCACTCCCTGCGGGCGGGTCGCCTGCGGGACGACGCGGCGGGCGGCGTGGATCCACCCGGTCGCCCAGCGGGAGGCGAGCTCGAGCTCCGCCTCGCGGCCGTCGCGGCCTTCGGCTAGTTCGATGCCGGGCAGCAGTACCTCCTCGACCGATCGCTCGACCGAGCGCACGGCAAGGCTCTCCTCCATCACGCGGTCGGCGGCGGCCTCGTCGAAGTGGTCGAAGGCGTCGAGCAGGCGGGCGGGGGAGCTGGGGCCCTCGCCGCGCTGGCGGGCGACCTCGATCGCCGAGCTGATGTTGTGCGTCTCCATCAGCGCACGGCGCAGCGCCTCGAGCTCTGTCAGGTCGTACTGGCGGTGGCCGCCGGCGGTGCGCCGCGGCTGCGGGTAGTCGAAGCGGCGCTCCCAGCTGCGCAGGGTGTTGGGGCTGACGCCGAGCAGCTCGGCTGCCGCATTGGTCCTGATCCCGCTCATCCGTCGGTTCCTTTCTGTGCCACGCGGCCCGGTATGGACCGATCTCTCGCTCCGGTCCCTAGTCGGCCGTCGGGGCGGCGACCTTGAACGGAGTTGCGCCCCCGACCGCGCAGCCCATCCATAGCTTTGTGCCTCAGCAAGCGGCTTTGCGCAACCCCTGCAGCGGGAGTTGCAACGTTGGACGGATGTCCTAGCGGCGGCCGAAGTGCGTCGGCTCGACCGCCACCAGCGCTGCCCGCGGCGGTCCGCAGGTCGAGATCCGGCACGCCATCGTGCCGACGGCGTCGGCCTTCTCGCCGGTCAAGCGGGCGGGAATCGTCACGGGGTCGTGGACGCGCAGGGCGGCCTGGCCCACGGTGCGGGCGAGCTTGCGATCTCCGATCGGGCTCGACAGCAGGTCGGGCAGCCGGGTGCGCAGCAGCTTCTCCTCGGTACCGAAGATCGCTTCGCCGGCCTCGCTGACGGCCACCACCTCGAGCGAGTGCGTGACGACGAGGAAGGCGGTGCGTGCGCCCGGCAGCGCGGCAGGGCTGCAGCGCAGCAGCACGCCCATCCCGCAGACGCCGCAGACGCGCTGCTCGAACGGGCGCGGCTCGCCGGCGGGCGGATCGATCGCCGGCTCGCCGCAGCGGCTGCAGAACCGCTTCTTGGCGGTCGGCTCGAGCGGGGCGGTCGGCTGTTCGTGGTCGGTGTGTGTCAGTCCAGGCAAGAGCGGAACCCCTCCTCGGGGCCAAGTCGAGGTCGACCGCCGAGGCCGGGCTCCCTCCCGTCGGCGGACACTTCGATGGGACCACGACTTGGGCGATCTCGCCCGCGCCGGTCCACCATTGCACCACTTCGCTCCGCGAGGCCGCGCAGGCGGCGTCGTCCGCGACATCTCGCGGAGGCCTGCGGCGCTTCCAATAGCCTGGGTCACCGCAACGGCGTCAGACCGAAGGAGCACGATGGCGGTTCAGCAGGAGCTGTGGGGTTCGGAGACGAGCAAGGCGATCGACAACTTCCCCGTCTCGGGCGAGCGGGTGCCCACGGCCGTCGTGCGGATGCTCGGCCAGGTCAAGGCCGCGGCCGCGCGCGCCAACGGCGAGCTCGGCCTGCTCGACGGCGAGATCGCCGAGCGGATCGCCGCCGCCGGGGACGAGGTCGCGCGCGGAGAGCACGACGACCAGTTCCCGATCGACGTGTTCCAGACCGGCTCCGGGACGTCGTCGAACATGAACGCGAACGAGGTGATCGCCAAGCTCGCGGGCGACGCTGCGCACCCCAACGACCACGTCAACATGGGCCAGTCGTCCAACGACGTGTTCCCGTCGGCCGTCCACCTCGCCGCGGTGTCGGAGACGACCGCGCGGCTGCTGCCCGCGCTCGAGAAGCTCGCCGGGGCGCTCGAGGTCAAGGCCGACGCCTGGCGCGACGTCGTCAAGGCAGGCCGCACGCACATGATGGACGCGGTGCCGGTGACGCTCGGGCAGGAGTTCGGCGGCTACGCGAAGCAGGTCTCGCTCGGGCACGCGCGCGTGAGCGATGCGCTCCCGCGCGCGGCCCAGATCCCGCTCGGCGGCACCGCCACGGGAACGGGGCTCAACACCCACCCTGAGTTCGCCGCGCGCGTGCGCGCGAAGCTGCGCGAGGCGACGGGGCTCGACGTCGAGGGCCCGGCCGACCCGTTCGAGGCGCAGGCGAACCGCGACGCGCTCGTGGAGCTGTCCGGGGCGCTGAAGGTCATCGCCGTGTCGCTGACGAAGATCGCCAACGACCTCGTGATCATGGGCTCGGGCCCGCGCACCGGCTTTGGGGAGCTCGCGCTGCCCGAGCTGCAGAAGGGCTCGTCGATCATGCCGGGCAAGGTCAACCCGGTGATCCCGGAGGTCGTGCTGCAGGTCGCGGCGCAGGTGATCGGCAACGACGTCGCGATCACCGTCGCCGGCTCACAGGGCAACTTCGAGCTCAACGTGCGCGTGCCGATGATCGCACGCAACCTGCTCGAGTCGATCGAGATCCTCGCGAGCGCCTCGACGCTGCTGGCCGACAAGGTGATCGACGGGTTGGAGGCCAACGAGGAGGCCCTGACACGCAACGCCGAGTCGACCCCGGCTATCGCGACCGCGCTCAACCCGCACATCGGCTACGACCGCGCGACGGCGATCGTCAAGGAGGCGGTGGCTTCCCGACGGACGATCCGCGAGGTCGCGATCGAGCAGGGCGTGGACGAGGACACGCTCGACAAGGCGCTAGACCTGCGCAAGATGGCGCGCGGCTCGGGGGCCTAGCCCGAGGCGCCACGCGCGCGGATGCCTTCACGGCGCGCGGCTAGTCCTCGCAACCGACCCCATCGCCGTTGCCGTCGAGGTCGTAGGGGTCGCTGCCGCTGACGCTGACCGGCCCGTCGACGTAGCGCGGCCCGTTGCCGCTGCCGCCCGCGCAGTCCACGTCCGGGCCTGGCAGCAGGCACGGGTCGTAGCCCTGGCAGTCGACCGATGATGGCGGCGGGCTCACCGGCGCTGGCGCTGGAGTCGGCCGCGGGCACTGCGACTTGGAACGCCGCGGCGTCGCGCCGCTCGTCTTGCGAATCCGGAACCTCAAGATCGCCAGCGAGCCGTCGCGGCTCACGACGGTGACGGTCCCTCGGAACCGCTGCACGACCACGCGCCCGCTGCAGACGTCGCGGTCGCGTGAGCGCAGGCGCACTCTGACCACCGCCCGGTTGCCGCGGGAGACGACCCCGGGCGTCCGCGCCGACACGCTGAGCGAGCCGCGGTGGCTGGAGCGCCAGCGGCGGAAGCCATAGCCGAGCCGTCGCTTGGCCGGTGTTGCGAGCATCCGCCATGCGGCCCGGAACTGGTCGTTTGACACGCGCCGGTAGTAGCGGCGCGCGAACGCCTGCGCCGAGTGCCCGAGCGCGATCAGCCGCTCCTCTGGGCTCAGGTGGAAGTCGCCGCTGCAGTCGGTCCAGACCCCCTCCAGGGCCTCCTCCTCCGCCTCGCGATAGGAAGGCAGGCGCGCGAACTGTGGACTCGGCGCGAACGACGGAATGACAACGACGGTCGCCCAGCCCAGCCGGAGCATCTGGAGGCCGACGTCGAGCCCGTCGGCGCGGTCGACGTAGACGCGCGACTTGCCGTCCAAGGCGAGGCTCGGGACCGCGGGATCGGTCTCCAGCTCAACCGCCTGGCCCGCAACGAGCGCCTCGAGCGCGGCGCGGGCATCGCGGCCCCCACACTCGCCCGGCTGCGGCGCGTCGATGCCGAGGATCCCCACCGGCACGTGACGGCCGTCCGCGGTGCGCGCCGTGAGGGTGTCGCCGTCGGTGACCGCCGTGACCGTCGCGGGTTGGGTCGTCTGACCTACCGCTGCCGAGGGCCCGACCGCACCGACCACCGCGAATGTCGCGACCGCCGCGACGAGCATGCTCCCCTTGCGCATCCACCCTCCCCGGGCTTGCCTTCCACGACACATTGGAGGTCTGCGTCAACGACGCTTCCCACTACTTGCGTTTGCGGCCCTTTTTCTTGGTTTGCTTGCAGGGGGTTTTGATCTTGATGTCGCGGTCGTGGCGGCGTCCGTTGTGGCTGTCCATGTCTGCCTCGGCGATTTGGCGTCCGCGGCAGATGTTGATCTTTGCGCGGGCGGTTCTGGTGACGGTCACGATGCCGTTGGCGCCGCCTTTGATGTTGAGGTTGAACTTCTGGATCGGTGCGTCGGGGACGCCGGCGAACGTGCTGACGAGCTTGCCTCGCTTTACGTTGGTTGTGCCCTTGAGGTTGACCGCGATCTCGCCTCTGAGGGCGGCGATGATCATCGGCAGCGTGCGGATCACGTTGCCGGTCGGTCCGCGCCTGACGTTCTTGACGAAGTAGACGTTGCCGGCCACCGGACGGTTGAGCAGCGGCGAGACCGCTCGTGCGCGGCCGACGATCGATCCCTTCGGGCAGTGGCGCTCGAGGTCGGGCTTGGTGCCGTCCTCGAACTCACACAGCGCCTGGGCGTTATCGGTGTCCAGCGCCAGCGACTTCGGCAACCGGACCTCGGCCTTGCGGATGCCCGCCTCGCCACGCTTCTGGGTCACCGCAGCCCGAACGCCGGGATGCTTGCCGGTCCGGGTCTGCTTGCGGCCGGTGAGTCGCAGCGCGAGCTTGGGGCGGAACCGCAATGACGGGCAACCGGATGCCTGGAAGAGCGCTGTGGCTCGTGCCTGGGTGCCTTGGGCGGAGGTGAAGTTCCCGACTACCTGCTTGGGCTCGCAGCTCGACGGGTTGAGCGTGAAGTTCGCCCGGTTGACGATCACCTTGACCTTACGCACCCGCAGCGGCACGCCTCGATGGATCAACGGGAACGGATCCGAGACCGCCGTGACTTGGGCGGTGGCGCGGTCGACGTGCAGGGCCTGGCGCACGACGATCGGCGGAAGCTCCTGGGCACCCCGGAACGGGCCCGCGACCCCGCGGATCTTGACCATCAGGCCATACGGAGCGCCCTTGTAGCCCTGGGTCAGGAACACCTCGCCCTTCTCCTCGAGCACGAACGGGTCCCCCGAGCCCGCGAGGGCGTCGACGATCCCGATCCTCGAACCCGGCGAGCAGGGCGCGCGATCGGGCCGCGGGTCGCTTCGCTGCAGCTGCTCGTACGCCGCAATCTGCGCGTTCGTACACAGCGGCACACCCCGCACGCGGGCCAGCAGGCCCTTGGGTAGATCCACCGACAACCCCTCGACCCATTGCTGGCCCTGCGGGCGGGTGAACTCGAACGTGAAGGTCCCGTTCGCTCGAGCTTGCTTGGTCGACATCCCGGCGTTGATCGTCGGGGCAAACCCGAACGAGCAGTCCCCGCCGACGGTGAACGGATCGCTCAAGGATCGCACCGGCCCGCCGGCGCCGTGCGCGGCGCTCCAGGGCGAGAAGATCGAGTCGATCGACCGTGCGCCACACGTCTGGGGCATCGCGAGAAGGCCCCGCTCGCCGCCTTGGATGTTCAGCTTGATGTTCTCGACCGGCACCCGCGGGTTCTTGTCGAAGGTCGCCGTCAAACGGCCGGTCGCCGGGTCGGCGACCGCCGATCCGTAGATCTTCGCCAGCAGCCCTCGCTCGACGTTCCTGAGCACGAGGAACATCCGCAGCATCTCTCCGGATTGCGGGTCGGTCGACTTCGGCGCGCCGAGGAACACGTCGCCCGTGAGGTTCGGCGACCCCTCCAACAACGGCGTCGTCGCCTCGACCGTTCCGATCTTCGAAGCGTCGGGACACGTCGGCTCGGAGTTGTTGAACAGGTTCGGGTTGCCGATCTGACGCAAACCCATCTCGGCATCCGAACAGCCTTGGAGTCCGGTCGCACCAGAGGGGTTGAGAGACATCCCCTCGGGCAACGTCACGACCGACTTGTCCAAATGGGATGTCGCAAGCCCGTCCTGGGAGGACTCCGAGTATCGCCAGTGGTCCTCGGCAGCCGCGACGTACTCGTCGACCGCTGCCTCGGAAGCTCCCGGAGGCGGCGGGGCGAACGGCAGCTCGTCGTTGGGCGGGATCGTGATGTTGGCGGCCAGTCCCGATGCCGAATCCGCGGCGGACGAGGACGGCTCGAACGTCGCGGACGGGTTAAACGGCACCTTCTCACAACCCGTTATCGGCGGAGTCGGAGCCGCGTACTGCTTCCAGTCAGCGTCGGTCGGATCGGGGAAGCCGTCGACGAAAGCGCCAGGATGCTCGAAGGAGTCCGTCAAGAGCCTTGTCGACAGCTCTTGACCGGAGCACTCGGTCTGATTTGACAGGAACGGCTTGATCTCGCCCCAGGAGCGGTTATAGCCCACACGGAGATGGTCCGGGAGGCCGACTGGCGGAATCTCGCCCTGCGCCAGGACCGGGTCATCTGCTCCGTTCGGGCCCAGGCCGCTCCCGCTCCATCCTGTCGGAGGTCGCCAGAGATCGTGTGACTCAGCCCATGGCGTGCCCCAGAGGGTGATCGACTGCGCCAGCAACGGCAGCGACGAAGGGATCTGCCCAGCGAACGCCGTGACTCCGAAGTCACCGTTGGTCCGCGCCTTCGCGACGATCCGGACGCTCGTCGCATCCCCAGCAGTAGCGTTACCGAACCCGAACTCGGCGACATTGCCGTGACGCGGCTCGAGATTGAAGACCGCCAAGCGCTCCTCATTGGAAGAGCTGTAGTTGTGGGTGCCCGCGATCAGCGACCATGTCAGCAACGTGATGACCCCCACCTGCGTCTCAGGAGGACACGCGACCGGCCTGTGCGCGAACTGCTCGGCCGAGCACTTCGGCACCGCCGTCGGATCGCCGGTAAAGCCTGCGGGAAGCTCCGCGTAGATGTTGTCAACCGACCCATCGGGAATGTCCGACCTGCCGGGCACCCGGCGAAACCACATCGTCGTCGACCCATCGGGATGCGCGCCCGCCTGGGTCACCGGAGCCAGTCGCCAAGAGGGCGGCTGTGTCGTCCAGAGCGACAACATGTCGCTCGGCGCCGGAGCCAGGCGGCCCCAGTCGATGCAGTGGTCCGGCACCTGTGGAGCCGCATCGGTCTCCACGTTCGTCGGACTCTCCGGCGGTGTCTCGGGAGTCCAGACGTAGTCCGGCCGAGTCCCGACTCCACCCGGGATATCGCCGATGGGCGCCGTAGACAGGTCACACGCGCCGGCCCAGAATGCGCTGGTTCCCGGCGCTCCCTGCGCGCAAGCCTGCGCGTCGGGCGGTAAGCCCCCGTGGTAGAAGGCAGGAGCCTCAGGCTCTCCGTTGTCGCAATTCACATCAGCAATACCGAAACCGTCCCCGAACGCCGCCTGGCTGCTCTCCACCGTGACCGCCGCCATGAGCGCCATGAAGAGCAACGCCAGCATGGCCACACCCTTGAAGTCGGACCTCATGCGAGTCATTTGTCGTTCCTCCTCAGGCGCACGGTGATAGATCGAGGCGTCGCCCCAGCCTGGCTCACCCTCACCGCCACCCGAAGCGGCCGTCCACTCCTGAGCACACCGCGCGCCTGCGCGGTCAGCCTCAGGGTGACCGTCACGAGTCCGGGCTTGGCGACCCGCTTCGATGCCCGACCGACGACTCGCGTCGAACCCTTCACCCTCGCTCGCGCGACGACCGACAGCTTGCCCGCACCACTCGCACGGACCCGGAGCGTGAGCCGCCCTGTACGCGCCGCTCGCTTGAGCTGGGCAGAAGTGAGGCGGCCGAGCGAGAGCGTCTTCCTGCGGCCAGGCGCGACGTTACGGCCGCCCGGTCGAGTCGAGTCCACCTGCGACCCAACCTGACCCGCACCACCCCCCCGACAGCCATCAGCCAACACCGGGCACGCAGGCGGAGCGGTCGGCTGCGGAATCCCGCCACCAATACGCGCGGTATAGACATCGAGAACGCGATCTTTGTCCTGCCACGTCAACTGATCACGAGTCGCGATGTACACGTTCAGCCCCGAACGATCATTACCAACATAGAACGCACCGTCGGGATCGCTGACCCCAGGTGATATCAACGACAACTCCCCCTCACGCCACTGATACACGTCATAGGAATCATCGGTATCGCCAGCAACCAACCGACTGCGACTCTCAAAGAACGCCATCCGATCCCCGTCCGGACCCGGACGAGCAGCCACACCGAGCATCTCCAACGCCATCGCCCCACGACCAATCCCGTTATCGCCATGACAGCGAGGACTCGTCTCCTCCTTCCGCGGCTCGCACGGATAACTACCGCCGGGCCCCCCTTGAGCGGCAGAGATCCGCGTCAACTCGTTACGCCTAGTGTCATAGCCGTAGACATCGTGACTTACCCCGTCAGGATCGTCAGCCGTCAACCGCCCATCGGTAATAAACGTGACCAACGACCCATCCGGGGTGCCTCGAACACAACTATTAGCGTCGGTGATGAAGAAGTCGCTGCCTTGACCACCCGGATTCGCCGAGATCGTCGATCCGCGCCCCGTTGCGATGGTCGCACACGGATTCAAAGGGCCCTGACGAGGCAGCCGCGCGACGAAGGTCCAACTTGGCGTCGCGGCGTCGTACAGGTAGAGGTTCGAGGCCTCGCTGGTAGCGGTCGTTCCGTCGGGATTGCTGATCGTGCCCCCAGCAGATGCAACGGTGCCAGAGAGTGGTGCCGCGCAGGTGAAGTATGCGCGCGATGCGTCGCCGGACAGCCACCGCAGAGTACCGGGCTGGACATTGCAGTCGCTGTTGCCGCCTGGACCACGCGAAATCCGCGTCAGCGTGCCACCAGCCGGGTCGACATCCGGTGTCGCACCCTTGCCGTCAGGCCCGTCAGGAAGATCGTACATATATAGATCCCATGACTGGGCGCTAGCCTCTCCACCCGTACAGGGAGCCCCACACCCAGCATTTGGATCATCGTCGGTCAGGGGGGCGGTCGTGGAGAAGAACACCTTGTCGCCATCGCGCGACGCCCCCTCAAAGAGCGTGCGGCCCACAAGCGACTCGTCCTGACCCGCCACCTCGCTACGGGAGATCCAACGCGTCAACACATTGCCATCCACATCGCGCTGGCGAATGAACAGCTGCGCTGAATCTACACCCGAGAGCGCCTGATACAAGGTAGGGTCGGGGCTCATAAAGAACACACGTGAGCCATCAGCCGAGATCACGCTCGCCGGCGGATTCACGCCCCCAACCGACAGAGACGCACCACCGGCGTGTGTCAACCGCAATCGATCGGGTCCGGTCGGATCAGGATCGCATGGCCCTGAGGGCAGTAACGTACGCTCGGTACCGACCCCTCTGCATACGTTAACCACCTCCCTAACACCGTCATCCCCAGGAAACGCATCCGAGAACGGGCCCACGACCTCGTCCAGAAATACGCTGCTCGCGTCGTCATCGCGGTCGGAAAACTCGGGACGAGTCGGATCGTTGGCCCCTCCCAGACCTCGAGTATGTGGCATAGAGACAACAGCGGCCGACCCGTCGACAGCGAAGGCCTTCGCTCCCTGACCAACCGACGGAAGGTGGGTAGGGCGGCTAGGTGTCTCCTGCGTCAGATAGTCCTCGACCGTCGGGCCGAAGATCTCGTACTCCGGATCTGACCAACGACGCAGCAGCCATGCTGTCCCATTCTCCTCATTCCAATCAGCCATCTCCGGGAACAACTTTAGATACTGAGCCGATCCCCATCCAGTAAGCGACAGGTCTGGAGTAGCGCTCGATAGCGTTATGTCAGTTGTGGGTTGCGGCCCGTGGGCCGACCTTGAGACTCCCGGGCGATGTACCCAACCCTCTGGCGTTCGCTCGGCAAGCGCCCAGTCGTTGACATACGCGAACGCGCCGTCGGCAATCGTAGACCCGTTCTGGCCGAGCACAGCGAATCGCTCGCCGTCATAAGCCGCAATCCCGACATAGCCGACGGCATCTGGACCGCCGTACCAGTGGCCCACGCCTACGCCGCCGACCTTATGGGCCGGTGATACGAGCTCATAGCCGCGCTGCTCCGCATCGCTCCCGTCAAGGGAGTCCGTTCCTGGACGCGTGGTGAACGCACGGTCCAAACCGAAGGATGCACCGGCCTCGTTCGTAGCAACAATGCGATAGTGATAAGTCGTGTTTGGCAGTAGCCCATCGAGTTGCTGACTGACGAGGGCGGGCGCGCCGTCAGCCCCTGCGCTTGCAGCAGGTACGGGTATAGAGCTGCCGTAGCTGGCCGTGTTACCCCACTCGAAGCGGTAGGTCGTCTCCGCGTTATTGGGGTTTACCTCACCAGCGAGCGTAGCGCCTGTGGGCCGGAGCTGGATCGCGTCGAGGGTGGTGGCGTCCGGTAGCTCAAGGGCTGTATGGAACGTTGTGACGGTAGATGTGACAGTGAACCCGAACTCGTTGCGAACGATCAGACGCACGAGGTACTCTCGGTTTGGCTCGAGGCCCGTGGCGGGCTGGGATACGGGAATGTCTGAGGAACCATCATGAGGGCCGTCGTCGCTCTCTGGGAACGACGTCCAAGTCTCGCCGTCGTCGGCGGAGACCTCGAAGTGGTAGTAGACCTGCTGGCCGCCAGGGTTGAGCGTTCCGTTCAGCGTCGCACTGCGGGGGGTGATCTCGGTCGCGTCTTGGATCGTCGCGGTATGGACTGGGTCATCGAGGATGATCACCCGGCCGCTGCCGTTGTCCGACACGTAGATTCGTCCGGTCGAGGAATTCACGGCCAAGCCAAGCACGGGGTGTGCTGCCGGCGTCGGGTGGACGTCGACCAGCGCGCCATCGATGTCTAGCTCGACTAGCTCAGACCCGCCCTCGGCCGGCTGCGCAATGAACACATGGTTGGTTGCCGGATCGACCGCCACCTCGGTCGGGCTATTGGGGGCCTGAGTTATGCTCGCGATAAAGGCACCCGACGAGTCGAACTTAGCGATGACCATCCCGAAGTCGGGATCCGACGCTACGTAGATCGCGCCAGTGGAATCGACCGCGACCCGGACCGGATTGCTGAACTGACCATCCCCGTTGAATTGAGACTCGTACGTACCGGTGCTGCTGAAGCGCTGGACGCGGCTGTTCTGATAGTCGGCAACCAGCACGTCGCCATCGGTCGGATCGACGGCCACGCCGCGCGGACTCCAGAACTGGCCGTCCCCAGAATCGGGCGGTGACTCTGAGAGCGGGATTACCCCAGGCTGGCATCCCGCCGTGCAGATCTCAAACGTCTGCGCGCCAGTCTGAACGCCGAAGCCCCACGTTCGAACGAACGTGCCATCTGCAGTGAACTGCTGTAGGCGATTGTTGAGCGTGTCCGCCACATACAACGACCCATCGAGACCCACCGCGACTCCAGCTGGTGTGCCGCCGAAGGTGAACTGCCCCTCCGCTACCCCAGGCCCGCCGATATCGGAGATGAACGTTCCATCGGCGTCATAGCGCTGGACGCGCTCGCCGTTGAGATCTACCACATACACGTCGCCCGAGGTCTGGTTGACAGCTATGCCTGCGGGACTGAGGCCATCCGAGCCAAAAACAGCGATCGGACCCTTTGGGGCGGCGTCTGCTGCTGGTCCGCCTGCCACGAGCGTCAACGCGAACGACAACGCGAGCATCAGCAGGGCTGCGCGGAACCTCTCGCCACACCGCATACGGATGAGTGATTGCGTCGGCGCTGACGGGCTCATGATCAAATCCATCCCAACGGTCGGGGGTGTAGCTGACGCTGTCTTTTTGAAGTCATCTTGCGTTCTTGGTCTCGAGCAACGCCGCTAGACAGCCCGCCCGGCCCGGGAGGCGATCTGCCCGGGGAAGGCTCAGCGAGTAGAGAGCGGCGGCAAGCGAGGCCGCGACCGGCTCGTGGCGCGCCGGTCGTGGTAGGCGCTCTGCGGCCGCTATGAGCATTCGGCGCTCACGCCCGCCCCGATGTGACGTTTGGCGCCTCGCCGCTGCTATCGAGCGTGTGAGGGCACTGCCCACCGACCAATCACCGCAGTCCCGACGACCGGCGTCGGCCGCCCTCGCCGCGGCACGTCGAGTCGCGGATACATGCTTACGTCCGGGGGGCAACCGAAACTGGGCCGCGGGATCTCTAACCGGCTCAGCAGCAGAGGCCGGACCCCCATCGGGCGCCGACTTGGCGTCTGAGGCGCTGTCGTTCCCGCACGCCGTGAGCGCGGCGCCCAGAGCCAGCATGGCGATCATCCCCGGTCGGGGGACGCGTCGACGTAGCCCGCCGTCGGCGAGCGAAGTCCGGCGCGTCATCACGAGGAACTCCTCACGACTCTCCCGTTCTCTTGCCCAGGCGCTCGCGCATGCTCGCGAGCCGTCCGCAGATGAGAACACTGGCTTACTTGGCTGTCAAGGCACAACCGTTGGAACGCCGGCTTGACAGGCCTTGAGGGGTGCCGTATGGTCCCCGCCAGCCCGAGGCTTCTCTGCTTCGGCGCATGTCCCCAATGGAGGGAGGGACAGTTCGAACGACTCTGACCGTCCAGAAACGGTAGCCGACCCAGAAGGGCGGCAACACGCGCTCTCGCACATCCGTGCGAGCTATACAAGGGTGCGCCGGAACCAGGCATTGGGAGTCCGGCGCGGCACATGCCGACAGCTAAATCGCTGCCGGTCGATCAAGGAGAAACAACATCATGCGTATTGCACGCAAGCTGACGCTGCTCGCCATGCTGGCGATCGCAGCCACGGCTCTGGCAGCGCCTTCCGCGTTCGCACAGACCGAACCCGAGCTCCACAACCAGACCCCGCGACTGCTCGCCGCTCAGGAAGTCCACGCAGGCGCCGACATCGCCTGTCCGGCAGTCACACCGACCCCGCCGCCGAACCCGGGACCGCTGGTCACCGCCGGCGGCTGCCGCCAGCACTACTCGGCCCTCAATGTGGTCCTGTCAGCGCACCTCAGCGCAGGCGGTACTGAAGTCGTGGTCAGCACCTGCAACGTCGAATTCGACATTCGTATCGACGCGGCGGCTGAAGGCTACATCGCCCACCAGGAATTCACTCAGGGCACCGAGGGCACGTGCACGCGCCGCGCGTGCGGACAGGTCACCCCGCCCACCAGCGAAGGCCGTGCGTACACGATCTACGGGCAGGAAACCGAAGTTGCTGGGCAGGGGCCGCGCGAAGCGATGGTCGCTCTGTTCTGCACCGAGGACCTCGTGAATCCCGTTGCCTCGCACTGCGAAGTGACCGTTCCGTTTACGCAGACGGCCACTCATAGGTACCAGTTCCTGGCGAATGACGTGTCCGGACACGGTACAGCGTTCCCGCACTGCGAACTCACGGGTACGTTCTCCCAGGAAACGCTCGGAACGACTGGCGAAGGCCAGACCGAGCAGAACGTCGAAATCCGCCACAACTAGACACAACGCCGGTACCCCTCGTGGGTACCAGCCCGCAGCATCAGGAGGGGTCCCGCTCAGCGGGACCCCTCCTTTCTTTGAAGATAGGGCGCGAAAAAGAAGTCAAGCGTCCGTGGCGCCTCCTAGCATCGTCCATACATGAGCCTCGAGGTGGTCGATCCGCTCGCGCACCGCGCGCTGCAGGCGCTGATGCGCGCGGAGACCTCCGTCCGGCGCGTCCTAGCCGCCGACCTCGAGCGTGAGGGCATCTCCGCGGCCGGCTTCTCGGCGCTGGTCGTGCTCACTACCGCCGGCGGATCACTCGAGCTACGCACGCTCCGCCGCCGCCTCGGCTGGTCGAAGGCGAACGCGAGCGAGGTCACCGCCACGCTCGAGGCCCGCGGCCTGCTGCACCGCCGCCGCCTCGAGCGCGACCGCCGCGCCGTGGAGCTAGCCCTCACTCCCAAGGGCCGCTCGGTCGTCGAGCGCCTGTTCCCAGGCCACACCGACCGCGTCACGTCCGCCTTCGCGCGCCTCGACGACGACGAGAAGCGCAACCTCGCCGACATCTGCCGCAAGCTCGCGGCCTGAGGGGCGGCGCCCTACGAGCCGCTAGGCCTGCAGGGCACCGAGTCCCGGTGCGTGTACGGCTCGCCGGTCGTGAAGAAGGCCGTCAGCTCGAAGGGCCAGCGGCGATTCTTAGGACACGACGTCGTCTCGATGATGTTCCCGCGGCCGACCCAGCCCTTGAGCGAGCGTGCCGCGATCGGCACGCCGGCCACGACCTGGAGGTTCTCGGGCACCTTCAGAGAGACCTTGTACTTCCACGGGCCCGTCTTGAGCTCCTGGATGTGGACCGGGATCGGCTCTTGGACGAACGCGGGGTTGTAGAGCGTGACGTAGGCGAACGCGAGCTTCTGGCCGCCGTTGAAGATCTCGATGTCGGGGCGGGTGATGACGTTGTCGGCGTAGGCGGTCGCGTCGGCGTGGCCGATCTTGGACTTCTTCGGGCAGCCGTCGACGCCCTTGCGCTTGAGGATCTGCAGCGTGCACTTCGGGTACTTGCCGCCGTTCCAGTTGCCGTGGCGGGGGAAGAGCGCGAAGCCGTGGGTGACGACCGGCGGGTCGACCCCGGGCGGCGAGTGGAACTGCGCCGTGGTCCTGATCTTGACCCCCTGGGGCTTCTTCGCCGTGCCCGCCTTGTTGGGGATCACCTGCGAGTCGATCGTGAACGTGGTCTGCGCCGGCGACTGCGCTACCGATGGCGCGGCGAGGGCCGCTCCCATCGCCAGCATCGATATCCACACAATTGCAAACTTTCGCATTTATGGCCTCCCTGTCGGCAACCATACAATGCCCGGCTCGATGCCGCGCTACCCATCCGTCGACTCGCGCCAATCGTTTCCCGAGCTGGAGCAGGAGCTGCTCGAGCGCTGGCGCGAGCGCAACGTCTTCCGCGAGTCGGTCCGCCGCCGCGAGGGCGCGGAGCCGTTCGTCTTCTACGAGGGGCCCCCCACGGCCAACGGGCGGCCCGGCTCCCACCACGTCCTCTCGCGCGTGTTCAAGGACGTCTTCCCGCGCTACCAGACGATGCGCGGCCGCCACGTCTCCCGCCGCGCGGGCTGGGACTGCCACGGCCTGCCGGTCGAGCTGGAGATCGAGAAGGAGCTCGGCTTCGAGAGCAAGGACGACATCGAGCGCTACGGCGTCGCGGAGTTCAACGCGAAGTGCCGCGAGTCGGTGCTGCGCTACATCGACGAGTGGAACCGCCTGACCGAGCGGATCGGCTTCTGGATCGACACCGACGACGCCTACTTCACGCTCGACGACGACTACGTCGAGTCGGTCTGGTGGTCGCTGAAGCAAGTCTGGGACAAGGACCTGCTCTACGAGGGGCACAAGGTCGTCCCCTACTGCCCGCGCTGCGGCACGGCGCTCTCGAGCCACGAGGTCGCGCTCGGCTATGAGGACGTCGTCGACCCGTCGATCTACGTGCGCTTCCCGCTGCTCGACGACACGGGCGGCGGCGCCGGCGAGGCGCTGCTGGTCTGGACGACGACGCCGTGGACGCTGCCGGGCAACGTCGCGGTCGCCGTGGCGCCCGACGTCGCATACGTGCGCGCGCGCGTGGGTGAGGAGACCCTGATCCTCGCCGAGCCGCTCGCGGCGAAGGTGCTCGGCGAGAACGCCGAGATCCTCGGCGCCGGCTTCCCGGGCCGCGAGCTAGTCGGCCGGCGCTACGCGGGCCCGGTCTTCGAGCTGACCGATCGCGACGCCGGCGGCTTCCCGGTGATCGCCGGCGACTTCGTGACAACCGACGACGGCACCGGCCTCGTCCACATCGCGCCCGCCTTCGGCGAGGACGACTACGCCGCCGCGGCCGCGAACGGCCTGTTCGACCCCACCGACCACGGCAGCCTCCCCAACCCTGTCCGGCTCGACGGCACCTTCGACGACCGTGTCGCCGGCTTCGAGGGCCGCTTCGTCAAGGATCCCGAGGTGACCGGTGAGCTGATCGCCGACCTCGACGCGCGCGGCCTGCTCTTCCGGGCCGAGGACTACGAGCACTCCTACCCGCACTGCTGGCGCTGCGGCACGCCGCTGCTCTACTACGCGAAGTCGAGCTGGTACGTGCGCACGACGGCGGTCAAGGACGAGCTGATCGCGGCCAACGAGGACGTCACCTGGTACCCGCCGCACATCAAGCACGGCCGCTTCGGCAACTGGCTCGAGAACAACGTCGACTGGGCGCTATCGCGCGAGCGCTACTGGGGCACGCCGCTGCCGATCTGGCGCTCGGAGGACGGCGAGCAGACGATCTGCGTCGGCTCGCGCGAGGAGCTGCGCGAGCTGGCCGGCGAGGTCCCCGACGACCTCCACCGCCCCTACGTCGACGACGTGACCTTCGAGCGCGACGGCAAGGTCTTCCGGCGCGTGCCCGAGCTGATCGACGTCTGGTGGGACTCGGGCGCGATGCCGTTCGCCCAGTGGCACGCCCCGTTCGAGAACGGGGACGACTTCGAGCGCCTCTTCCCCGCCGATTACATCTGCGAGGCGCTCGACCAGACGCGCGGCTGGTTCTACTCGCTGCTCGCGATCTCGACGATGCTGTTCGGCCGCTCGTCCTACAAGACGGTGCTCTGCCTCGGCCTGATCCTCGACGCCGAGGGCCAGAAGATGTCGAAGTCGAAGGGCAACGTGGTGGTGCCCTGGGACGTGCTCGACCAGCACGGCGCGGACGCCCTGCGCTGGTACTACTTCACCTCGAAGCAGCCCTGGGACGGCTACCGCTTCTCGCTCGACGCGGTCGGCGAGTCCGTGCGGCAGTTCATGAAGCCGCTCTGGAACACCTACAGCCTGTTCGTGCTGTACGCGAACGTCAACGACGTCGAGCCGGTGCCGCTGGGCGAGCTGACGGCGACGGCAGCCGCGGCCGGCCCCGACGCGGTGCTCGCGCTGACCGACCTCGACCGCTGGATCCTGTCCCGTCTCCAAGCCGTGACGGCAACCGCGATCGAGCGCCTCGACGACTACGACACGACGACCGCCGGCCGTGCGATCGCCGCGTTCGTGGACGAGCTGTCGAACTGGTACGTGCGCCGCTCGCGGCGGCGCTTCTGGGACGGTGACGCCGCCGCGTTCGCCACCTTGCGCGAGTGCCTGACGACGACGGCGAAGCTGCTCGCCCCGCTGACCCCGTTCGTCGCCGACGCGATCTACACCGGCCTCGACGGGGCGGAGCCCTCGGTCCACCTCTGCGACTACCCCGAGCCCGACGCCGCGCTGCGTGACGAGGCGCTCGAGTGGCAGATGCAGGTCGCGCGCGACGCCGTCGAGCTGGGCCGCGCCGCGCGCGCCCAGGCCAAGGCGAAGGTCCGCCAGCCGCTGCGCGAGGCGGTCGTCGTCGCGGCCGAGCGCGAGCGCGACGCGATCGGCCGCTTCGAGGACCTCGTGCTCGACGAGCTGAACGTCAAGCGGGTCCGCTACGTGTCGGAGGCCGACGAGCTCGGCCGCTTCGAGCTCAAGGCGAACTACCGCACCCTCGGCCCGCGCTTCGGCAAGGACATGCCGCACGTCGCCGCCGCGGTCGCCGGCCTCGATGCCGACCACGCCGCGCGCACCCTGCGCGCGGGCGGCGAGGTCCACGTCGCGATCGACGGCCACGACCACGCGCTCGGCGCGGACGACGTCCAGCTCGCGCTGCAGCCGCTCGAGGGCTACGAGATCGAGCGCGCCGGCACGCACGCGGTCGCGCTCGAGCTCACGCTCGACGACGACCTTCGCCGCGAGGGCCTCGCGCGCGAGGTCGTCCACGCGGTCCAGAACGCGCGCCGCGACGCCGGCCTGGAGGTGCAGGACCGGATCGCCCTCACGCTTGCGGGCGACGACGCACTGCTCGACGCCGTCCGCGCCCACGAGCCCTACGTCACCGGCGAGACCCTCGCCACCTCGCTCGACCTTACGAGCATCACCCCCGACGGCTCCACCGCCACGATCGAGGGCCTCACCCTGTCGATCGCCGTCGAGCGCATCGGCTAAGCCGGCGCGGGCTCGCGCTGGAGCGCCGGCCATGCGGCCTGGCCGACCGGGCCCTCGGCGCCCGGGGTGAGGTCGACTTTTCCGCCGTACTTCGTCTGAAGTCGACCTCACCTCAGGAGCCACTCGACCGCTTGCGAAAGGCTCCGGACTGCAGTTCGTTTGAAGCTTTGTATGACCTCTACGTCATACAAAGCTTCGAACGACCAGAGTCGCGTCGATCAGCCACCTCACCCCCGATCGACCGGCGTAGCCGTTCGACGTGACGGGCCGATAACGGCCGCCATCCGGCCGTAATCGACCCACTCCCAAGCCGCCGAAAATCGACGGGCCGAGAACGGCCATATTGCGGCCGGAAGCGACCCGTGGGCGTCCCCGACCGTGATTCGGGGCGCCCAACGGCCGAATACCACGAGAACCACGGCGACAGAGGACTTCGACGCCGAACCAACCCGCGGCCGCACCACACGCCGCCCTACCCAGCCATAGCCCGGCGGAGCAGCTCAGCCAAGCTCGCTAAGCCGGCGCGGGCTCGCGCTGGAGCGCCGGCCAGGCGGCCTCGCCGACCGTGCCCTCGGCACCGGTCCGGTGCCAGAGCTGCTCGGCGAGCTGCGGGGCGAGCGGCGCGAGTAGCTGGACGAGCACGGCGAGCGCTATGGCGAGAGCCTCGCGGTCGGGACCGGCGACCTCGCTGCGATGGTCGTTCACGCGCTCCTCGAAGTCTTGGATCCGGGCCAGCAGCTGCTCGACGTTGCGGGTCGCGCGGTGCAAATCCAGCCGCTCGAGGTTCTCCGCCGTCCGCGCCACCGCCGTGTCGCACCAGCCGGCGAGCCGGCGGCGCAGGCCGTCGCCGGCGTCGATGCGGGCGCTCGGGTCGACCCCGTCGAGGCGCGGCTCGGCGAACGAGCGCAGCTCCTCGAGGAACGCCGCGCTGCGGCGCAGCACCTCCTCCCCGCCGGTGAACGACTTGGTCGGCGCAGCGGCGTGGAGCAGGGCGAACCGCAGCGTGTCGCCCCCGTAGGCGGCGATCAGCTCTTGGCCGGACCGCGCGTTGTCCGCGGCCGGCTGCTCCGGGCCGGCCCCGTCGGCAGCCGCCGCCGGCGGCGCCGCCTCGAGCCTCAGCGTCTCGTGGATCAGCGTCGGCCCGTGCGGCTCGCCGTCCTCCGGCGCTCCCTCCGCGCCCGCGTCGCGCAGCGCCTTTGCGATCGTCCGCATGTCGAGCAGCGCCACGCCCGCCTCCGGCGGCTCGACGGTCTGTGCGGTCGGCAGCCAGCGCCGCAGGTCGGGGTGGTCGAACATCGACTCGGCGCGCTCGGCCGGGGGCACCGCCAGCGCGAGCTCGATCCATGCCGCCCCGAGCCGTGGATGCAGCGTCCCCGTGTCGCGCTTCGCGGCCGCGCCGCAGCGCGGGCAGTCGCAGTCGACGAAGTCAGCGCGCTCGGCGAGCGGGTTGCCGCGCGACTTGACGTCGAGGTCGGCGGGCGGCTTCAACGGCAGCTGGTCGAGCGGGACCGCGACCGTGCCGCACTGCTCGCAGTGCACCGCCGGGACCGGCGCTCCCCACGCGCGCCCGCGCGAGACCGGCATGTCCTCGGCGAAGAAGCGGACGGCGGGCGTCGACTTCGCGGGCTTGGACTCGACTTTCCAGGCGAGCCCGCCGGCCTTCGGCAGCCCCTTGGCGAGCGCCTTGTCGGCGGCGTCGGCGCTCGGCACGCCGAGGATCGCCGCCGGGCCGAAGCGAACGTCGATCGACGGCGAGACCAGTATCGGCAGCGGCTGCGCAACTCCGGGCACCTGTGCCGACATCCCGATCTCGAGCGCCGGCAGCTCCGCGACCGGCGTCTCGGCCCAGTCGCCGCGCCGCAGCTCGTCGACCTGCTTGCGCAGACCGGGATCGTCGAGCCACTGCTCCAGCTCCGGGCGCTGGGTCGAGAAGCCGACGAACTCCGCAGAGCCGGCGGCGTCGGGGTGCGGGGTGAACAGCGTCAGCGTCGTCCCGTCGAGCGCCGTCGCCTCGAGCTCGAAGCCGTCGATGCGCGCCAGCAGCTTGCGCTGGGCGGCGCGCGCGGCGTCGCTCCAGCCGGTCAACTCCTCCAGCCGGCGGTCGTTCTCCTCGTTGAAGCCGCCGGTCTTCAGGTACCAGCCCTTGCCGCCGCGCTGGTAGACGAGCCCCGCCTCGAGCAGCTTCGCGAACAGCCACTGCGACCAGCGGTAGACGTCCGGGTCGTCGGTGCTCAGCGCACGCTCCCAGTCGAGCGAGATCGCGAGGCCGTCGAGCTGACGCCGCAGCGCGTCGCGGCGCGCGGCGAGCCACTCCGCCGTGCTCTGCCCCTCGCCCGGCTTGACCGCCGTCGCGAAGGTGTCGAAGCCGATCGTGAACAGGACGTCGTCGCCGCGCGCCCGGTGGAAGCGGGCCTGGGCGTCGGCGATCGCGTACCCGCGCATGCGGGTCGGGTCGAGGTCGCCACCGACCGGGGGACAGGTTACGAACACATATGAGTCAGTAGACACGAGTGCAATCGATCTTCGTCGTCGCCGGATCGTCAAACCCGACACTTCTAGTACGCCCGACGGGACTCGAACCCGTATCTGCGGCTTGAAAGGCCGCTGCTCTTAGATAGGCCGGATTGGGCTTCCAGGCAATACGAACGGCCGGTTAAGGCGACCGGCCACCAACGCGATGCAAAGCACGGTTGGCTTGAAGGCTGGCGTTCGAGACCTGGGGCGCCCCAGGGACTACCCATGTACCGATTGAGCTACGGACGCATGTGAGTGCTGCTGGAGAACCCCTCCTGTTCTCGTTCCCTCCTTGCGAGCAGACTACCTAAGCCGCGACGGCGGAGTCAAGGGTCACGAGCGCAAGATAGTTGCGCAATATGACCTTGCCCTCCGGGCGGAACTCGACGTGCGCCTGGAGCCCGTAGGTGGGCCGCTCGGCGTGCCGGATTCCCTCGGTGTGGCAGTCGTCGCCCCAGGCGATTCGCCTGAACCCCTCGGGCACGTCCATCAGCTGGTAGCGGTGGCGCTCGAACAGCAGCGCCGGGCTCTCGAGGTCCTCGAACAGGACCTCCTCGCCGTCCATGTGGACGGGCGTCTTGCCGACGGCGTGCTTGCAGTCTCCGATCCCGACGCCGTGCGCCTTGCCGATCAGGTGCATGCCGCCGCAGATCCCCAGCAGCGGGATCTCGGCGTTGCGGATCAGCTCGAGCTCTGCGTCGTA
Organism: Thermoleophilaceae bacterium; assembly: GCA_035630335.1. GTDB lineage: Bacteria > Actinomycetota > Thermoleophilia > Solirubrobacterales > Thermoleophilaceae > JAAYBF01. The sequence continues at coordinate 54,889 of DASQKV010000053.1, forward strand.
GACGTATGGGGTGGTCGACGGGACGTCGGTGCCGGTGAGCACGATGCCGTCGTAGCCGCCCTCGTCGACGATCTCCGGGTAGAGCTCGCCGAGCGAGACGATCGTCGTCTCCGCCCCGAGGTTTTCCAGCCGCTGCGAAAGCACATCGGTGGAAAGACTCCCGTTATCGACGATCATGATGTGTGGCACTGGTGCTCCCTCCAAGCACTCGCTTACCTTGTCCTGCTGGTCCTGCCTTGCGTCAGCCGGTTACTGGCACGCCCTCCGCGGCAGTCTCGGCTCGATCTCTCACGACCATCCCGGTCGCGACTACCTGCACCGTGCCCGTCATCGTGAGCACGTCTCCATCCCACTCGACCTGGATCGCACCGCCCGGCTGGCGGACGTAGCCGCCGCCGATCGGGCGGCCGGCCACGCGCTCGGCCGCGATCGCGGCCGCGGCGGCGCCGGTTGCACAGCCGCGCACGGGGCCGACGCCGCGCTCCCACGGAGTCACGGTCAGCCCACCGTCGCCGTCGTGCGAGGCGAACATCACGTTCGTGCCGCCCGGGCGCGTGTCGCACAGCGCCGCCCCGGCGGCGGCGACGTCGTCGCCCGCCGGGCGCGGGCCGAACACGATCAGGTGCGGCACGCCGAGCTCCATCTGCACGACGCGTCCGCCCTCGCCAACCTCGAGTATCGGGTCGGCCGGGAGCGGCATCTCGGCGCGGAACGTCCACGGGTCGCGGTCGAGCAGCACGTGCTCGACCGACGCCCCGGAGCTGACCACCGTGACGGCGTCGCCCGGAGTCAGCCCGTCGCGCTCGCAGATCAGCGCGGCCGCCGCGCGGGCGCCGTTGCCGCACCAGGCGGCCTCCGAGCCGTCGACGTTGAACACGCGCATGTGGTGCGTGACGGTGTCCGGATCGCTGTCGATCACGATCAGGCCGTCGCCGCCGAGGCCGCGGATGCCGTCGGCAATCCAGCCGGCGGACGCGATCGCGCCGGGCTGGGCCTCGAGCAGAACGTACGAGTTGCCCTCGGCGTAGCACTTCCAGAACGGCAGCCGATCAACGCCGTCGCGCGGCTCCTCGTCGAGCAGCGGCCGCGCGGCCACCGGGCGCTCCTGATACCGCACCTGGGCGTCGCTCACGACGGCCCTCCCCCGTTGAGGCCGAAGCCGGCCGGGCGCCGGGCGCCGGCGCGCGTCTCCTGCAGGTAGCCGTCGAGGCGGTCCAGGCCGGCGGCGAGCTCCGGCGTCGCGGCGCCGAGGCGCAGGAAGCCCTCGGTCTCGTAGCAGACGCTTCCCGGCGCCAGCAGGACTCCGGTCGAGTGGACGAGGTCGCCGCAGAAGTCGAGCGTCGGGACGTCGCGCTTCAGCCGCGGGAAGAACAGGCCGCCGGCGGGCGGCTCGACGAAGTCGAAGTCGTCCTCGTGGTCGGCGAGCCAACCGGCGGCGATCTCGACGCCCTGCTCGGTGATCCGCCAGGAGCGCGCGAGCACGGCGTCGCGGTGCTCGAGCGCGGCGAGCGCCCACTGCTGGTCGCGCGAGCCGGGGTTCAGCGACGTGTACTTGCGGAACTGGCGCGCCCGGACGACCAGCTCCGGGTTGGCGACCAGCCAGCCGATCCGCAGCCCCGGCAGCGCATAGGACTTGCTCATCGAGCCGATCACGACCAGGTTCTCCTGGCCGTCCCAGGAGGACGGCGGGTGGTCGCTGCGCATCTCGCGGAAGACCTCGTCGACGACCAGGTGGACGCCGCGCGGCTCGAGCCGGCGCGCCAGCTCGCGCAGGTCCTCGGGCGCGATCGTCTGGCCGGTCGGGTTGTGCGGCACGTTGAGCAGCACGACGCGCGTGCGGTCGCCGACGGCAGCCTCGATCTCGGCGAGATCGATCTCGAAGTCGCGCTCGGCCTCGAGGCGCACGAAGCGGACGCTGGCGCCGGCGCCGCTGGCGAGCTCGTAGAGCGGCTGGTAGGCGGGCCAGAGGCAGACGACCTCGTCGCCCGGGTCGAGCAGCAGGTTGCTGAGGATCAGCAGCGCCTCGATCGCGCCGACCGTGACCATCACGTTGTCGGCGCTCGCCGGCGGGTTCAGCGCCGCGATCGCCTCGCGCAGCTCCATGTAGCCCGACGAGGGCGTGTAGCCGACCTCCCAGTCGAGGTTGGGCCGCTCGCCGCCGGCGATCTCGGTCAGCTCGGAGGCGGTCATCGGCTGCGCGCCGCTGAGCGCGAGCATCAGCTCGCAACTGAACTCGTAGTCCTCGAAGAACTCCTCCTGGCGGAAGACCGAGAGCTTCACGCGGCCTCCTCCCCTGCGAGCTCCTCGACGCGGTCGTACTCGAGCTCGACGACCTGCTCCGCCTCCGCGACGGCGCGCTCGGCGCGGGCGATCGCCTCGGCCGGCGTGTCGCCGACGGACACGACGCCGAGCACCTCGCGGTAGCCGTCGGGCGGCAGCTGGTAGCGCTCGCCCTCGGCCGTCCAGCGGTTGACGGCGACGATCCCCGGCAGCTCGAGCAGCTCGTCGGCGCGCGAGAGGTCGCGCACCGTGCACGGGCGCGCGGGGAACCAGCTGCGGCTGGCGGCGGCGCGGTCGGTCGCGGGAGCGATCTCCGGCTTGCGGCCGCGGGCCAGCTCGAGCGTGACCTCGAGCAGGTCGACGCCGGTCGCGAGCCTGACGACCTGGCGGATCGACCCGCCGCCCATCCGCGCCCCGACCTCGAGCACGCGGATGCCGCGCGAGGTCAGCTTGAGCTCGGAGTGGGTAATGCCGTCGGTGATCCCGAGCGCGCGGATCGCCCGCTCGGCGACCTCCTCCATCTCGCGGCGGGTGTCGTCGGCGAGCGGCGCCGGGCAGACGTGGCCGGTCTCGAGGAAGAACGGCTGCGTCATCTCGCCCTTCTGGCAGACGGCGACGTGGGTCGTCTCGCCGCCGAGCGTCAGCGACTCGACGCTGAACGCCGGCCCGTCGAGGTACTCCTCGACCAGCCAGCGGCCGTTCATCTCGCGGATCGCGGTCGAGCGGTGCTCGCGCGCCTCGGCGTCGAACTGCTGGAAGCGCTCGAGCAGCTCCTGCTCGGAGTCGAAGCGGACGGTGAACAGGCTCGCCACCCCGGTGGCGGGCTTCAGCACGCCGGGACAGCCGACGTCCTCGACCGCCTCGGGGATCTCGTCGGCGCTCGTGACGATCCGGCGCCGCGCGATCGGGACGCCGCCCTCCTCGAAGCGACGCGCCATCAGCTGCTTGTCGCGACAGACGGCGGCCGTCTGAGAGTTGATCCCGGGGACGCGGTAGCGCTCGACGAGCGCGGCCTGGGTGCGCAGGCAAGACTCGGAGCAGTTGACGACGCCCTCGACGTTCTGGACCAGGGCGGTGGCAGCGAGCACCTCGCCCGGGTCGGTCGGGTTCGCCTCGATCAGCTCGTTGACGCCCGAGGCATCGGCCGGCGGGCGCGGCGCGATCAGGGTGACGCCGAAGTTCAGCGAGTCGGCCAGCCGGTAGACGTCGCGGCGGCCCGCGTCAGCTCCTGGATCTAGAAATAGGTACGTCATTCGGCTGGACCTCCCTCCATGAGTCCGCCAACCTGTTCACCCCCTCTCGCAACTCGCGGCGGGGCACGCTCAGGGATATTCGCACAGATTGCAAATCCCCGAAGAGAACTCCCGGCCAGACGAGTGCGCCGGTCGCGCGGGCGGCCTCGAGAACCCGCTCGGGAGCGCCGATCTCGGCCTCCGCTCCCGCCCAGACGTAGTAGGTGCCGTCCGGCGGCCTCACGGATAGCCCGGCGTCCTCGACGGCCTCGAGCACCTCACGCAACCGCGGCCGGTAGGGCGCCATCCGCTCGACCTCGGGCGGCTCGTCGAGCCAGGCGGCGTAGGCGAGCTGGGCCGGGGTGCTCGGCGCACCGGACATGGTCGCCGACGCGCGGCCGAGCCTTGGCGCGAGGCCGGGCGAGCCGACGGCGGAGCCGACGCGCCAGCCGGGCATCGCGGCGGTCTTCGAGGCGGTGTTGACGACGACGACCTCGCGGCCGGCGTCCTCCTCCGCGACGAGCCCCAGCATGCTCGTGAACGAGCCCTCGTAGAGGTACTCGGCGTAGACCTCGTCCGAGATCACCGCGACGCTCGGCGGCAGCACGGCGAGGATCTGCTCGAGCGCCTGGCGCCCGAGCACCACACCGGCGGGGTTGGCCGGGTTGCAGAGCAGCAGCGCGCGCGTGCGCGGGCTCAGCTCGCGCTCAATCGCCTCGGCGGTCACGACGCCGCGCTGGGCGCGCACGTCGACGAAGCGCGGCTCGCTGCCGAGCATCGCGACCTGCTTGGGGTGGGCGTGGAAGTAGGGCCGCGGCACGAGCACCTCGCTGCCCGGCTCGACGAGCGCCCGCAGCGAGATCGAGATCCCGTGCATCGCGCCGGCGGTGATCGCGACGCGGTCGGCGCCGATCTCGTGGCCGGTCGCCGCGCTCATGTAGCGGGCGACAGCGTCGCGGGTAAGGCTCAGCCCGGCGGGCGGCGCGTACATCCGCGAGCGCATGAACTCCTCCTGCACGCGCGTCGCGCAGGCCGGCGGCATCGGGATCGGCAGCGGCTCCGAGCGGCTGAGGTCGATCAGCTCCTCGGGCCAGGCTGCGCGGGCGGCGAGCCGCAGCTCGGCCATCGGCGGCGGCGTCTGCTCGACCGCCGCCGGCTCAGCCATCTGCCGTGTCGCGCACCCCGGCCGGATGCGCGCCGCCCTCCACGGCGCTGTTCACGATCACCGTGCCGGTATCGCCGGCGAGCAGGGCCGGCACCGACGCGCGGCCGATGGCGACTTGGTCGACGCCGTGCGCGAACGCCTCCTCGACGGCGCGTAGCTTCTTCAACATGCCGCCCTTGGCATGCGTGGCCAGCTGCTTCAAGTCGGCCCGCGTGGCGTGGCGGACCGGCTCGCCGTCGGCGAGCACCGCCTCGGCGTCCATGACGAGGACGAGCCGCTCGGCGCCACCGGCGCCCGCGATCGCCGCCGCGGCACGGTCGGCGTCGGTGTTGACGCGCGGGTGGTCGGGCGTCTTGGCAAGCGGCGTGACGACGACCGCGTCGTGCTCGGCGAGCAGGACGTCGAGGCGCGAGCAGTCGACCTCGCGGACGGGTCCGACGAGGTTCGTCAGCGGGACGAGCTCCTCGCCGACCCACCACATGTTCTGGCGCACCTCGGCGCGCAGCAGGCCCGACTCGGCGCCCTCGGCCTCCCCCACGTCGAGCCCGCGCTCGCGCAGGACCGCGGCGATCCGTCCGCGCAGCTCGCCGCTGACCCGAACGATCTGCTCGAGCACGGCCTCGGTCGTGTAGCGGCTGCGGAAGCCGTGCTTGTCGACGATGAAGTCGGGCTGGCCGTCCGGCGTCTCGGCGCTGACCATCCGCGACCAGCCGTGGACGACGACCAACTTCGGCGGACCCGGGCCGCGAGCGTGGCCGTCGCCGCGAGCGCCGGCGCGGTCACCATCGCCATCGCCGGCTCGGCAGAGCTCCGCGAGCCGGTCCCACCACTCCGGCTCCAGCTCCTCCAGGCAGCTGCCACCGACCTTGACGACCAGCAGGCTCGGCCTCTCCAGCGGCCGCGGCGCCATCAGACCGGGAACACCGGGAGCGCCTCGAGGCCCTGACGCTCGGGGAAGCCGAGCGCGACGTTGCAGGCCTGCAGCGCCTGGCCCGACCCGCCCTTGACGAGGTTGTCGATCGCCGCGATCAGGACGAAGCGGCCGACGCTCTGGTCCACGAACGCCGCGACGTCGCAGAAGTTCGAGCCGACGACGGCCTTCGGGTCGGGCAGCGGCAGCGCCGAGCCGCGCCCGACCTGGACGCGGACGAAGTGCTCGTCGCGGTAGGTGCGGTGGTAGGCGCGGCGCAGCGTGCGCTCGTCGAGCTCGCCCTCGAAGAACGAGTAGAGGCCGACCGAGAGGCCGCGGACGAGGTCGACCCCGTAGGTGCTCATGCCGAGCCGCGGCGGGCTGCCGTTCGAGGCGACGCCGTGCTCGCCGAGCGCCTGGCGCACCTCGGGCACGTGGCGGTGCCCGCGCGGCGCGTAGGGCGCGACGACGTTCGCGCGCCAGGTGTGGGCGCCGGACTCGCGCAGCCGCGCGCCCGAGCCGGTCGAGCCCGACTTGCCGTCGACTGCGATCGCGTCGTAGGTGATCCCGTCGATCTCGCGCAGTGGCAGCGCGGCGAGCAGGATCGCGGTCGCGAAGCAGCCGGGCATCGCGATCACGCGCGCGTCGGCGAGCGCCGCCCGGTTGAGCTCGGGCAGCCCGTAGACCGCCTGCTCGGCGAGCTCCTGGTCGCGCTCGACGTCCGGATACCACTCGCGGTGGCGCTCGGGGTCGCGCAGGCGGTAGGCGGGGCTGAGGTCGATCACCAGCTCGGCGCCGGCGTCGAGCAGCTCGGGCACGGCGCGACCGGCGGTCTCGGGTGGGGTCGCGACGAACACGACGTCGCAGCGCTTCGCCGCCGACGCGGCGTCGAAGGCCTCGAAGTCCCCGAGCCCGGCGTCCTTGAGGTGCGGGTTGAGCTCGGTCGCCGGGCGGCCCGCCTTCGACTGCGCGCTGACGTACTCGATCTCGAGCCCCGGGTGGCCGAGCAGCAGCCGCAGCAGCTCGCCGCCGAGGATCCCGCTCGCGCCGACGACGCCGACCCGCTTCGTCGCCTGCGCTCCCTGCCCGGCCTCGGCCCCGGCCGCGCCGGATCGAACCGCCTGTGTCGCGTCGGCCCCGCCCATCACCGCACCTGGAGGCCGAGCGCGTGCGTTGCGATCAGGTCCGCGACGTCGATGCCGGTCGCCTCGGTCACGCCCCTGAACAGCGGCGAGTGGTTGACCTCGCCGACGATCAGCTCGCCGTCCCAGCGGAACAGGTCGAGCCCGAAGACGCGCGCGCCGATCCGCTCGCCGACCTCGGCCGTGATCGTGCGGATCTTGTCGTCGATCTCGATCGGCTGGCCCTCGGCGCCGAGCTCGATGTTCGCGCGCCAGTCCGAGGTCGGGACCCGCTCCATCGCCGCGACCGGCTCGTCGTCGATCGCCAGCACGCGCACGTCGCTGGCACCCTCGAGGTACGGCTGGGCGATCAGCGCGCGGTCGAAGTTCTGGCCGTAGTGCTCGACGTAGTCGTAGATGCTGTCGGCGATCGACAGGTCGCGGACCAGCAGGACCCTCCGGCCGAGCCCGCCGTAGACCGGCTTGACCACCATCGGCACGCCGAATATCTCCGCCGCCGAGGCGAGGTCGCGCCGGGTCAGCACGAGCCGGTACGGCACCGTCGCGATCCCGACCTGACGCAGCGTCGCGAGCGTCGAGACCTTGTTCGAGCACGTCGCGATCACGCGCGCCGAGTTGATCACGCTGCGGTCGTCGTCGCTGGCGATCGACTCCGCGATCAGCGGCCCGCGCACGAACGAGCGGCTGCGGACGAGGTAGGCGCCGGCCTCGGGCAGGTCCTCGCGGCTGCCGCAGCAGAGGTCGCCGTCGTCGAGCCACTCGGCGCGCGCGCCGTGGTTGCGCGCGGCCGCGACGATCGCCTTCTCCTCCCAGCCGAGCCGGTCGGCGATCACCGCCATGTCGAGCCGGTCGCGCTCTCGGTTGGGGTCGGGCACGAGCGAGAGGTGGATGCTCACGGCACGAGGCTCGTGGTCAGGAGGTCCTCGACGCGCTGGCGGCGCTCGACCACGCGGCTCTCGCCGTCCTTGACGAACACGACCGGCGGGCGCAGGAAGCCCATGTAGTTGCTCGACATGTTCACCGTGTAGGCGCCGGTGGTCTGGACGGCGAGCACGTCGCCGGTGCGCATCTCGGGCAGCATTCGGTCGGGGAAGAGGATGTCGGGCTCGGAGTGGCGGCCGCAGATCGTCACGCGCATCGCGGGGTCGCCGAACGGGTCGCGCGCGAGCTTGACCTCGTGGTGGGCGCTGTACATCAGGTGGCGCGGGTTGTCGGACAGCCCGCCGTCGACGATGACGAAGTGGATGCCCTCCGCGCCGGGCGGGCCGGCGGGCTTGATCGGCCCGACGGTGTAGAGCATCAGGCCGCTCTCGGCGACCACCGAGCGGCCGGGCTCGATCCCGAGTCGCACGTCCTCGGCGCACAGCGGCGCGACCTCGTCGGCGAACGTGCCGGCGATGGCATCGGCCCACTCCGCGGCCGGCGGGGGAGCGTCGGTCGGGTAGTAGCGCACGGCGCGCCCGCCGCCGGCGACGATCCGCCGCGGGCGGAAGTCGGGATGGCGCTGCTGGGCGGCCGCGAGCACCTCGCCGACGCGGCGCATCGCCTGGCGGTAGGGGTCGAACTCGTGCAGCTGCGAGCTGAGGTGGAAGTGGATCCCGTCGAGCCGCAGCGCGGGCTCCGACAGCGCGCGGTCGATCGCCATCGCGGCGAAGCCGTGCTCGATCGAGAGGCCGAACTTGGTGTCGTCGCCGACGGTGGTGAAGTGCGGGTTCTCCAGCCCGGTGACGGTCGGGTTGATCCGCACCAGCACCGGCTGGAGGCGTCCCAGCCGCTCGGCGACACGCGCGATCAGCGAGATCTCGGCGAGGTTGTCGATCACGATCACGCCGCAGTCGGCGTCGATCGCGAACTCGAGGTCGGCCTCCTTCTTGAACGTGCCGTGGTAGGTGAGCAGCTCGGGCGGGCAGCCCGACTGCAGGGCCATGTTCATCTCCCCGACCGAGACGACCTCGAGCCCGAGCCCCTCGGACAGGGCGAGCTCCATCATCGCCGGCGCCGTGAACGCCTTGCACGCGAACGAGACGTCGACGCGCGGCCAGCGGCGCTCGAACTCCTCGACGTAGGCGCGGCACATCCTGCGGATCTCCGCCTCGTCATAGATGTAGCTCGGGGTTCCGTGCTCCTCGGCGAGCTCCACCGTCGAACACCCTCCAACCCATAGAGCCCCATCCCCTCCTACCTCCTGGGTACCCAAAAGCATGGGCCGCCAAAGTACACCATCGTTCTCAACCGCGGGCGGAATTAAGGCGAATGCACCACAATCGGTCAGGCCGCCCGGCGATCAGGGTCACGGATATCTCCCACTAGGCACCGCTGGGGGCAAGTGCTAGGATCGCCGCCACGGCGCCGCTGGAGGGAGCGCCGAGAAATCCGTACGTGCGCACACGGTGCGCTGGAGGGAAGCGATATGGATGACGTCGGAGGCCGCGGCGCGGCCCTCGCCAGTCCGAAGATCTCAGATGCGACGCTGCGCGACACGGCCCACATGGCCGGCGTCGCCTTCGACGTCGACGACGCGCGGGTCCTCGCGGGCCTGCTGTGCGACGTGGGCGTCGACATCGTCGAGGCGGGAATCGTCTCGGCGAACGACCGCAGCGAGGTGCCGCTCGTCCAGGCCGTCGTTGACGTCGCCGGGCGCGAGCGGACCAAGACGGTGATCCTCGCGCGCTCGCGCAAGCAGGTCGAGGCCGACCTCGACGCCGCGCTCGAGACGGGCGCCGGCAACGTGATGCTGTCGATCCCGACCTCGCCGACGCACGCGCTGCTGAAGCTCGGCACCGACAGTCGCCAGCGGATCGTCATGCTCGCGCGGCGCACGATCGAGGCCGCCGCCGCGGTTGGGCTCTCGGTGACGTTCACCGCCGAGGACGGGGCGCGGACCGATCCCGCGTTCCTCGAGGAGTACGTCGCCGCCGGCGCCGAGGCCGGCGCCGACCGCTTCCGCCTCGCGGAGACGGTGTCCTCGCTCGCCCCGCGCGACGTCGAGTCGCTGATCGCGCGGCTGGTCGCTGTCTCCGGCGACACCGAGGTCGAGATGCACTCGCACAACATGCTCGGCCTGTCGGTGGCGAACACGCTCGCCGCCGTCGATGCGGGCGCGGCCTGGGTGTCGTGCACGATCGACGGGCTCGGCGAGCGCGGCGGCAACACGCCGCTGGCCGAGGTCCTCTGCGTGCTGCACGTCCTGCGCGGAGTCGACCGCTACAACCTGCAGCCGCTGACCGAGCTGTCGCGCGAGGCCGCCGCCCGCGCCGGCCTGCGCTCGAGCGCCACCACCGGCCCGACGGCCGAGCTGAGCTACCAGTACGAGATCCCCGGCCAGGTGCGCAACCCGGGCGCGTTCGAACTGCTCAAGCCCGAGACGGTGGGCAACACGCGCGGCGTGCGGATCGGATCCCGGCTCAAGCCCTCGCTGCTGGAGGCGTTCCTCTCGCCGGAGACGCTCGACGGCGTCGACGTCGAGGAGGTCACCGACCGTATCCGCGAGAGCGCTCCGCACGACAAGCACGTCTGGGACCTCGAGACGCTCGACGAGCTCGTGCGCGCACACCGTCGCGAGCAGCAGGCGTCGCCCCCGACGTCAGTCCGGTAACCGAACCCAACCCTGGAAGCGGAGGTAGCTGAATGCAAGGCATCTGTCCCGAGTGCGAGTTCGACTTCACCACTCCCGAGCTGGAGACCGGCGAGACGATCGTCTGTCGCGAGTGTCAGCTGACGCTCCAGGTCCGCGGCCAGGAGGGCGAGGTCCTCGTGCTCGAGCCGGTCGAGGCCAGCCTCAGCGACTGGGGCGAGTGAACCGGCCGCGATGCCGGAGAGCCGCCCAGCCGAGGCTGCGCAGATGAACGCCGGCTACGACCCCGCGGCCGTCGAGGCGCGGCGCCAGCGCGAGTGGCGCGAGCGCGACGCCTTCCGCACGCCGCCTCCGACAGAGGGCCGGCCCGACGCCTACGTCAAGGCGGTCTGCCCGTTCACCTCGGGCCACATCCACGTCGGCCACGTGCGCAGCTACACGATCGCGGACGCCTACGCCCGCTACCGCCGCATGCGCGGCGACGCGGTGCTGTTCTCGATCGGCTTCGACGCCTTCGGCCTGCCGGCCGAGCTGGCGGCGATCGCCAACGAGGAGCCGCCGGCGGACTGGGTCCAGCGCTCCTACGAGCACATGCTGACCCAGTTCGAGCGGATGGGCTTCTCGTTCGACTGGGAGCGGGTGTTCGTGAGCTCCGACGAGGAGCAGTACCGCTGGTCGCAGTGGCTGTTCCTCGCGTTCCTCGAGGCGGGGATGCTGTATCGGGAGGACGCGAACGTCGACTGGTGCGAGCAGTGCGAGACGACGCTGGCGTCGCTGCAGGTCGAGGACGGGCGCTGCTGGCGCTGCCACGGGCCGGTGCGGCTGATCCGGCGCAAGCAGTGGTTCCTGCGGATCAGCGCGTACCTCGAGCAGAACGAGCGCGGGATCGAGGCGCATGCGGAGAAGTGGGACAAGCCGGCGCTGACCGCACAGCGGGCGATCCTGGGGCGGGTCGACGGCGTGGAGGTGGTGCTGCACGGCGCCGATGCGATCGAGCCGGCCGGCGGCGAGCCGCTCGACGGCGACGGCACCGAGGCCGACCTTCCCCGCGACGGGGCCGGGTCGGCGCCGCCAGGCGAGCGCCGCCGCTCGCTGGTCGCGTTCACCGAGCACCCCGACGCGATCGGGCAGGCACGCTTCGTGATGATGTCGCCGCGCTACGCGGAGCTGGAGTCGTGGGTCGGGGACAGCGACGTGCTGCGCGAGCTGGAGGAGATTCGCCAGGGCGGCTGGCAGCGGGGAGACCGTACGGCCGACAGCGTGCCGGCGGTGCACACCGGCGTGACGGTGACCGCGCCAAACGGCGCCGAGCTGCCGATCGTGCTCTCGCCGGCGGTCGACGGGCGCTACGGGCCGACGGTCGTGCTCGGGATCCCGGCGGCCGACGAGAGCGACGGGGTGATCGCGCGGCGGCTCGAGCTCGAGCGCCCCCAGCCGAGCGCGGCGACGTCGCGCAACGGCACGCCGCCCCAGCCCGCCGTCCGCTACCGCGCCGGCGACTTCGCGATCTCGCGCCAGCGCTCCTGGGGCGCGCCGATACCGATGGTCCACTGCGACAGCTGCGGCATGGTGCCGGTACCAGCCGAGGACCTGCCGGTGCGGCTGCCGCGCGACCTCACGCCGACCGGTCGCGGCAACCCGCTCGCCGAGCGCGAGGACTTCCTCGCGGTGGCGTGCCCGCGCTGCGGCGAGCCCGCCCGGCGCGAGACCGACACGCTCGACTGTCACTTCGACGACCTCTGGATGTGGCTGCCGACCTGCGTGCCGAAGGCCGACCGCGCGCGTGAGATGTTCACCCACCCCGAGTGCGAGCGCTGGCTGCCGGGCGCGATGCTGATCCACGGCGCCGACGGCGGCGGCTACTTCTTCGACCAGCGGATCACGACCAAGGCGCTACGCGACATCGGCCCGCTGGCGCACATCGAGGACGGCGAGCAGTTCACGGGCGCGGTGATGCACGAGATGGTCACCCAGGACGGCCGCAAGATGAGCAAGCACCTCGGCAACGTCGTCGATCCCGACGAGCTGATGAACCGCGTCGGCGCGGACACCACGCGGCTGGCGGTCCTGTACGGCGCGCGGCCGTCGCGGCCGCTGAACTGGACCGAGAACGCGGTGCAGTACTGCGGCAAGTTCCTGCGCGAGCTGTGGGAGTTCGCGGCCGAGCGGCTGCCGGGGCCGGAGGGCGGTGCTGCGAGCGAGGGCGACGAGGGCGTGGACGGTGCTCGCGGCAGTGGAGACGATGCGGCCGGCGGAAGCGCAGCCACTGGCGGCGGCCAGACGGGCGGCGGCGATTCCGGGGCCCAGGCGCGCCGCGAGAAGCTCGAGGGCTGGTGCGCGACTGCGGCGGAGAAGGTGACCGAGGAGCTCGACCAGGTCGAGCTCCAGCGCGCCGTCAAGAACATGATGCGCCTCTTCGACCGGATCAAGGACTTCGAGGCGCGCGCTACCCGCGCCAACCGCGGCCAGCTCGCCGAGGCCGACGCCCGCGCCGTCGCCGACGCCCTCGCGATGCTCGCGCAGCTCCTAGCCCCCTTCGCCCCGCACGTCGCCGAGGAGATCTGGATCGCCTCGGGTCGCGGCGACTCCTCCGGCACAGACATCCCGTGGCCCGCGGTCCGCTCGCCGGCGCTGAGCGCTTAGTCGGGTTAGTCGGCGAGGGGCTGGCTGAGCCTTGAGTGGCTGAGCCGCTCCGGCCGCGATGGTGACCGACTGAGGCATGAGTGGCTGAGCCGCTCCGCCGGGCTTGGCTGGGTAGGGCGAGCAGGAGATCGGCGCCGGGCGGGGTTGCGGTCCCCTGTCGGGATGGTTCTCGTGGTATTCGGCCGTTGTTCTCGTGGTATCCAGCCGTTGGCTTGCCCGCCGCGGCGTTTGGAGGCTGGCGGGTCTGTGCCGGCCGTATTACGGCCGTGATCGGCCCGTTGGCGTGGGTGAGTTGGCGGTGGGCCTGTTGCGGCCACATTCCGGCCGCAACCGGCCCGTGGCTCGATCTCGCTTCGAGGGGTGGGCCTGTCGAGCGCTTGTGGGGTCCCTGTCCCCTACAAGCGCTCGACGGCCTCCTTGGGCCTGCGCGAGCTTTGAAATCTCCGGGAGCCGGTGACGAAGCAGTGCTTCGCCACCGGCTCGCGCGTCAACCCTCGCCGCGTCCCTCCACGCGGTTGCCACCGGCCGGGGCGGGCACTAGCCGGGGCCGGGGCGTTGGCGCCATCCCTGCCCTCCAAACCAGGGAGCCGAAGCCTGAAGAAGTGGTCGTCTCCTATTCGGAACACGACCTTATCTCGCTTGGTGCGCTTGTGTCAAGGGTCAATTTGGTCCTGCGTAAAGCTACGCTCGAACGCTAATCTGGCTAGCATATTTACGGTGGCAATCGACAGCAGAAAGCGCAAGGTCCCGATACCGATGACGAACCGCTCCGCAATCCGCGCCGACCTCGGCCTGGCGATCCGCGAGCTGCGCGAGGCGCGCGGCCTGACGCTCGACAAGCTCTCGGCGAAAGCCGGCATGCACACGACCTACCTCTCGCGCATCGAGCGCGCGCACAGCAGCCCGACCTGGGAGAAGGTGACCGCGCTCGCCGAGGCGCTCGACCTGCCCGTCTCGGCGATCGCTACCGCCGCGGAGGCCCAGGCGGACAAGCGCGGCGGCAAGCGCCGCAAGCGCAGCTGAGCTGACGCGCGCATCCGGCGGCGGCCTCGAAGGCCCGGCTCGAGCGCCTCGGCGACGTGGCTCCGAGCCCGTCGCCGAGGCGGCAAACCCGCACGGAGCGCAAGATCGCAGACGCGGAAACGCTCCGGGGAGCGACGAATGCGCTTCCCGGGGCGCTCCGGAACGTCTTCCGGAAGCCGGCGGCGGAGCTCTCGCCCCACCGCCGGCCCGTGTGATCTAGGCCCAAGACACGCGCCCTCCATTCGCGAGTCAATCCGACCGGGCGGGCTTTGGTCGGACGGACCGAATCACACCTTCCCTGCCCTCCTCAGGGAGCCAGAAGATTTAAGACTCCAGCGACGACTGATGAGGACACGACCTTACCCCGCCCAATTCTCGAAGTCAAGGGTCGAATGCAACGATCTGGACGAATTTACGAACGGACCGTTACGGCGTGCGCCGGTCGAGCACTTGGAGCAACGGCTCGCGCCTTGTAGCATATCCGCTGTGGCAATCCCAAGCAGAAAGCGCAAGGCTCTATAGCCATGAGCGCACCCCAACCGACCAGGACCGATCTCGCCAAGGCCATCCGCGAGCTGCGCACCGCGCACGGGCTCACGCTCGACACGCTCGCGTCCAAGGCGGGGATGCACACCACCTACCTGTCGCGCATCGAGCGCGGCCACAGCAGCCCAACGTGGGAGAAGCTGACGGGCATCGCAACCGCGCTCGGCCTGCCGATCTCGGCGATCGTCGCGGCCGCCCAGGGCCAGGCCGAGCGGCGCAACGGCGGGCGCAGGCGCTAACCGGCGGTCACCCGAGGCGCTGGCGCTTCGAGTAGGACGCCGGGATTCGGGCGCGTCGCGTCTGGTCAGTCGCGACCCCGACACTCTGGACACCAGCGGCGGTACACGCGGGCACCGCCGCTGGCGTGCGCGACATGAGCACCATGAGTCCGCACCCTCCATGCGGACTGTCTCCCTCCAGAAATACTTCCTGGCCGGTGATGGGCCATGCGCACCTCCCCTTCCCTCCTAGGGGTTCCAGAGCACCGAAGATCCGGAGACCCTCGGTGAGGTCGGACACTAAGGCAACGCGCCCGCCGATGTCAAGGGCTCGAGCCGCTCGGCGACGAGCCGGGCCCTCCGCGAGCGATCCGGAAGGCCTCCGCTCTCGACGCGAAAGACGCATAGGGACCCCGACTTACTTCAAAGTGGTCCGACCACTATTGTCTGGAGGGCATGACCACGACGCCCTGGGGCAACGCTGATGAGCTACGCGCCCGCCGGCTCAGTCCCGGCCCCGGCGAGACGCCCGAAGCGGTCAAGCGCAACCAGTGCGAGCGGCTCTTCGGCGCGATGGTGCTCGCGGTCGACAAGTACGGCTACGAGGCGACGCGCGTAGCCGATCTGCTCGAGATCGCGGGCGTCTCGCGCAGCGCGTTCTACAAGCACTTCGCCGACAAGCTCGACTGCTTCCTGCAGACGATCGACGCGGCGGCGGCGCTCGCGATCGAGCGGATCGGCAAGGCCTACGACGTCGAGGGCGCCTGGGACGCCCGCCTGCGTGCCGCGGTCGACGCCTTCGTCGAACTCGTCGTCGACCAGCCGGCGACGGCGCGCCTGTGCGTCGTCGAGATCTACGCGGCCGGTCCCAAGGCGCTCGAGCGCCTCGACGCCGCCGTCGAGGTCGTCGATCGCGCCTTCGCGCGCGCGTTCGAGGAGTCGCCCGAGCACAGGCGCATGCCCGCCGACCTCGTCCACGCACTGGTCGGCGGAGTCCGCAAGGCGGTGCACACGCGACTGCGCCGGGGCGAGGAGCGCCAGCTCGAGGAGATCGTCCCGAAGCTGCTCGACTGGGCGCTCGGCTACCGCACGCCGCCGCAGCCGCTGAAGCGCCCGCGCAGGCGCCCGCGGCGAGCCGACGCGCCCGTCGTCGCGGATCGGGACGAGACGCACGAGCGGCTCACGCACGGCGTGATCGCGACCGTCGCCAAGCGCGGCTACCGCGCGGCGACGATCGCGGAGATGGCCAAGCTCGCCGGCGCCTCGCTCACGACCTTCTACGACCACTTCCCCGAGGGCAAGGACGACGCCTTCCTCGCCGCGATCGACTGCACCCGCGAGCTCGCCGTCGCCGCCGCCCAGCCCGCCTATGAGCAGGCAACCAACCCCCGCTATGGCGTGCGCGACGGAATCGACGCGCTGTTCGGCTTCCTCGCCGCCAACCCCGAGGTGGCGCGGGTCGGCTTCGTCGAGGCGTTCGCGGCCAACCGCCGTGCGCTCGGCCGCGGCGAGCGGGGGATCGAGGCACTCACGGCGCTGCTCGGTCAGGGCTGCGCCGATGGCGGAGACGCCGACGCCGTCGCGACCGAGGCGATCGGCGGGGCGATCCACACGCTTCTGCACACCGAGATCCGGCGCCGGCGCGTCGAGCGGGTGCGCGAGCTGACCCCGACCGCGACCTACGTCGCGCTCGCGCCGTTCGTCGGCCCCGGCGAGGCCGTCGCGATCGCCAACGTCAGCGTCCAGCGGGCCTAAGCAAGCGCCCGCGCCCTAGCCTGGCCAGGGCACCTCGCGTCCCCTTCCCGGCCCGCGCTCCGCTGTCCCGGCCGACAGAGAACAGTACTGCTGTGTTCCTATCCTGTAAGATGCTGTTCTTATCGTCTTGCGGAAGGCGCGCGCGGCAAGGATGGAGACCCGTAAGAGGTCCAGTATCAAGCTCACCGGCGGACCCCATGGGATCCCGCGCGCGGTAGTCCACGAGGTCCAGCGCGGGCGCCTGCTCGACGCGATGGCGGACGTGATCGCAGAGGAGGGCTACCTCGCGACCACCGTCCACAAGGTCCTCATACGCGCGCGGATCTCGCGCCGGACCTACTACGAGCTGTTCAAGGACAAGGAGGACTGCTTCCTCGTCGCCTACGACGAGATCGCCGAGCAGGTGATCGAGACGGCCAAGGCCGCCTGCCGCGACGCGGACACGACGCCCGAGCGGCGGATCGAGGCCGGCGTGCGCTCGATCCTCGAGCTGACCGAGCGCGAGCCGAACGTCTCGCGGATGTTCATCGTCGAGGTCCTCGCCGCCGGCAACTCGGCGCGCGAGTCGCGGTCGCGGACGATGGAGCGCCTTACCGAGCTGGTCGCCGGCGCGCTGATCGACCGCGGCGACGACCGCCGCGAGGCGATGCTGCACGCGCGCGTGCTGATCGGCGGCGTCCACGAGCTCGTCTACGACTCGCTCATACGCGGGCGCGTGGAGAACCTGACCGAGACCGCGGGCGAGATCGTCACGTCATACCTGTCCCCGCCGGGAGCCGTCCATGGCCGTTAGCCCGCCACGGCGACCGCCGTCGCTGCGGACGGCCACCGCCCCCTCGACCGGACGCCGCCGGCGGCCTGACCAGCTCGTCGGCGGCCGCCACGGGCTGACGGCCGCCGAGGTCGAGGCGTCGCAGCGCGAACGGATCGTGCGCGCGATGACGGCCGCCGTCGGCGAGCACGGCTACCACGGCACGCGCGTGTCCGACGTCGTCTGGCGCGCCGGCGTGTCGCGCAAGACCTTCTACGAGCTGTTCGGCGGCAAGGACGACTGCTTCGCCGCCACCTACGCGCACTGGCTCGACTGGCTGCTCGACACCTCGCTCGACGCGTTCGAGACCCAGGAGCAGTGGGTCGACCGACTGCGGGCGGCGCTGACCGCGCTGCTCGGTGCGCTCGCGCGCGAGCCCGACGTCGCGCGGCTCTGCTTCGCCGAGGCGATGGCGGCCGGCGAGCAGGCGGCGCGCAGGCGTGACGACTGGATGACCGCCTTCGCCGCGGTCTTCGACTTCCCGGGCGCGCCGCGGGGGGCGCTCGGCGAGGCGCTGCGGACCGGGCGCGTCGGCGAGCTGAGCGAGCTGCTGCGGCGCGAGGTCGCCGCCGGGCGCGCCCGGCGCCTGCCCGAGCTCGGACCCGAGCTGATGTACTCGATGGTGCTGCCGTTCCTCGGCGCCGACGCGGCGCAGCACGAGCTCGACCGCGCCCGCGGCAGGCGATGACCGCGCAGGGGCCGAGCCCCTCGGTCGCCGCTACCTTCGTGGCGCGCGACGAGCGCGAGCGGCTGTTCGTCGCGCTCGCGCAGCTGATCGAGGAGCGTGGCTACGAGAACGTCGCCGTGGAGCAGGTGGCCGAGCGCGCGGGCCTTGCGCCTGACGCGTTCGCGCGCTGGTTCGACAGCATCGAGCAGTGCCTGCTCGGCGCCTTTGAGGCGATCGCCGAGCAGGCGTGGACCGCCGCCGCCGACGTCTACATGCAGACCCCCGGCAGCTGGGCGGAGGCGGTTCACGCGGCGCTCGCCCAGCTGCTCGACTTCCTCGCCGGCTGCCCCGAGCTGACCCGGATGTGCATCGTCGAAGCGCTCTACGCCGGCTCGCCCGCGCTCGAGCGGCGCGACGAGGTGCTCGGGCGCTTCGCCGAGTTCCTCGAGCCGGGCTTCGCCCAGAGCGCCGACCCGCCGCCGGAGGTCGTCTCGGAGGCGATCAGCGGCGGCGTCTACGAGCTGGTCCGGGCACACGCGGTCGAGCGCCGGCTCGACACGCTGCCCGACTCGCTGCCCGAGGCGACGGTGATCGCGCTCTCGCCGTTCCTCGGCAGCGCGAAGGCCGAGCGGCTCGCCTCGCGCCCGGCGCGGGTCGCGGCGGGCCGCCGATAGCGGCGCCCGACGCGATGAGCGACACCGTCGACACGCCCTGGGGTCCCGCCGACACGCTCCCGGCGCAGCGGCTGCGCCCCGGGCCCGGCATCCCGCGCGAGCAGGTCGAGCGCAACCACCGCGAGCGGCTGTTCGGCGCGATGGTCGCCGTCGTCGACGAGCACGGCTACGACGGCATGAGCGTCGGCGAGCTGGCGGCGCGCGCGGGCGTGTCGCGCAGCACGATCTACGAGTACTTCGAGGACCGCGACGACTGCTTCCTCGCGACGTTCGACGCGCTGATCGCGGCCGGGATGGAGCGGATCGACAGCGCCTTCGACGACGAGGGGTCGTGGGACGAGCGGCTGCGGGCGGTGCTCGAGACGCTGATCGCGATCGTCGTCGAGCAGCCCGCCGCGGCGCGCCTGTGCCTGCTCGAGGTCTACGCCGCCGGGCCCGGGGCCGTGGTGCGGCGCGAGCGGGCCGCCGCGGGGATCGAAGCGCTGGCACGGCGCGGGATGGAGCGCTCGCCGGAGCGGGTGGAGATGCCGGCGGACGTCGTGCGCGCGATCGTCGGCGGGCTGCGCACGGTGATCCAGCGCCGCCTGCGTGCAGGGACGGAGCAGGAGCTACCGGGGATGATCGACGAGCTGTGGCAGTGGGTGGTGAGCTATCGCAGCCCCGAGCCGCCGCTGCGCGAGGTGCCGGCGACGCCCGCCCGGCGCGCGCGGCGGGCCGAGCCGTCCGGCTCGCTCGAGCGGTTGTTCGAGGCGGTCGCGCGGGTGGTGAGCGAGAAGGGTTATGCGGAGATGACGGTCGGCGACGTGGTGACCGACGCCTCGATGTCGCTGAGCACCTTCTACAGCCACTTCCCCGGCAAGGAAGCCGCGTTCCTGGCGGCCTGCGAAGCCGCCGTCGACGACACGATCGAGACCGGCCTGCGGACCTTCCGCGAGCACGACGGCGACTGGCCCGAGCGTGTGCACGCCGGGCTGCGCGACCTGCTCGAATACCTGGCACGGCGCCCGGAGGCGACCCACATGACGACGGTCGAGCTGTTCGCCGCCGGCGGACGCGCCCAGGGACGGCGCGACGACACGATGGACCTCTTCGTCGGGAAGCTCGCTCCCGGCGACGAGCTGGTATCCGGCGACGTGCCGATCGTGCTCGAGGCGACCGGCGGCGCGCTCTACACCCTCTTCTACAGCCAGATCGCCGGCAAGGGAGCGGCTCGGCTGCGCGAGATCCTGCCGACCGCGACGTTCGTCGCGCTTGCGCCGTTCGTGGGTAACGAGGCGGCGGCGGAGATGGCCAACGGCGACTGAGCGCCGGGAGGACCGCTACCTTGCGGCGGCGAATCGGTTAGGTACCTCCAGATGCGCCGCGCGCTGCTCACAGCCACCCTCCTGCTCTGCCTGCTGGCACCCGCCGCGGCGGGTGCCGCGACGACGCATGTCGTGCGTGGCGCCGGCTTCGGACACGGGATCGGGATGAGCCAGTACGGGGCGTACGGGCTGGCCCAGCATGGTTGGGACTACAAGCGGATCCTCGCCCACTACTACAGCGGGACGCGGATCGGGCAGGCGCCGGGCCGCCCGGTGCGGGTGCTGCTGCAGGCGAGCGACCCGTACGTGCGCTTCCAGGGCGCTACGCGGGCGCCGGGCGGGTTGCGGCTCGAGGCGAGCGTGCTGCACGTGGTGCGCCCGGCGAGCGGTGGGCGGCTGGCGCTCTACGGCCGCGGCGGGAAGCGGCTCGGGACGTTCTCGGCGCCGCTGCGCGTGAGCCGCGCGGGCGGCGGGCCGGTACGGCTGATGGGGCGCGCGATCAACGGCGTGACGAGCGGGCGCTATCGCGGCGCGTTCGACCTGTACGCCGGCAGCGCCGGCGGCGTGACGGTCGTCAACGCGCTGCCGATCGACGACTACGTCCAGGGCGTGGTGGCCGGCGAGGTGCCGTCGTCGTGGGACGAGCAGGTGCTGCGTGCCCAGGCCGTGACCGCGCGGACCTACGCGCTCGCGACGCGCAAGACCGGCGACATCTTCGACCAGTACCCCGACACGCGCTCGCAGATGTACATCGGGGTGGGCGGCGAGACATCACGGACCAACGCGGCCGTGCGCGAGACCGCCGGCGAGACCGTCACCTACCAGGGCGAGATCGCGACGACGTTCTACTTCTCGACGTCGGGCGGCCGGACCGAGAACATCGAGTACTCCTTCCTCGGCGCGCCGCCGAAGCCGTGGCTGAAGAGCGTCGAGGATCCGTACGACTCGATCTCTCCGCGCCACCGCTGGTCGCTGCGGTTCTCCAACGCCCGCATGGGGGCGCTGCTCGGCTCGCCGGGGACCCTGCGTCGCGTGCAGGTCCTCCAGCGCGGCAAGTCGCCCCGGATCGTGCGCGCCCGCGTCTACGGCTCGCTGGGGTCGCGGGTGCTGACGGGCGCACAGATCCGGGCACGACTCGGCCTCTACGACAGCTGGGCCTACTTCGGCAAGGCAAGGACGGCGCGGGCTAGCCGCTCGTCCAACCGCCGTTGACCTTCCACTGGCCGTCCTGCTTGGCGAACGGCACGGGATACCTCGCACTGCCCTTGACCTGGGTGATCGCGACGGCGCGTGAGCCGGTGATCTTCAGCCTGACGATCCGCGGGCGGTCCTTGACGACGGTGCTGCCGCCCTTGAAGTAGTTCCTCAGGCCCGCCTCGCAGCTGCCCGTCCCGGTCGCCACGTCCTTCTGCGTCCTCGCCGTCATCAAGGCACAGGTCTCACTCACCTTCTTGTCGTAGAAGGCGTCTACGAACTGTGCGTAGACCAACCGCACCTGCCCGTCGGGTGTGTTGTCGAAGTCCGCGGGATCGACGCCGTCCTGCGACGTCGACGCGGCAGGCTTGCTTGCACCGTCCTCGCCCCCGTCGTCGTCGTCGCCGCATGCGGCGGCTCCGAGCGCGAGCGCCAGCAGCGCCAGCAGCGTGAAGATGCGAAACCTCGAGCGAACGTCTCCCTCCATGAACCAGCTCCCTCCAGACTGGACTCAGGGCGCTTCGCGCGGCACGGTAACGACGAACCGTGCGAAACCGCCCTCCATCGGCTTCGTCCAACCATAGCCGATCCCGTACCCCAATTGTCAAGGCCTATCTGGCCTTTGGAGACGAGGCCGTACCGATTGCCGTCACCCGTCGGGTGCCGCAAGTACGACTCCGGCGCACCCCGGGAATTAGGGTGCGCCGGAGCCCCGCTCAAGGTGGAGGGGCCCCGGCGCGGCAACAAGTGGCCCGAAGGCCACCGATCACCGCCGATTATAGAGCGCCGGCGCTGGGATTACCACCGTCGTTAAGACCGGCGCTTCGCCTTCGTGCACGGGGTCTTCATGCGGAGCTCGAAGTCGCGCTGACGTCCGTTGTGGGCGTCGAGCTCGACGTCGGTGACCTGCGGCTTGGAGCAGATGTTCACGTTGCCCCCGGTACGGGTCTTGGTGACCTGCAGGATGCCCTTGCGGCCGCCGGAGAGGTTGAGCTCGAAGCGCGAGACCGCGGCGTCCGGGATCGACGGGAAGGTGGTGATCAATTTCCCCCGCTTGGAGTCGCTGTTTGCGCGCACGTTGAGCGCCACCTCGCCGCGCAGGGCGATCACGAGGCTCGGCAGGGTACGGATCGCGTTGCCGCGCTCGTTGATGCGGACGTTCTTGGCGAAGTAGACGGGACCTGACAGCGGGCGCTTCAGCAGCGGACTGACCGCGCGTGCGCGACCGATGATCGAGCTGCGCGGACAGTTCGCGACCTTGCTGGGCTCGAACTCGCACAGGTCGTCCGATTGGGCGCGCTTGGGGTCGAGCGCGAGCGACAGCGGCAGCTTCGTGGTCGTGCGCCTGAGGTTCGCCTGCCCGCGTGGCTGGGTCAGCAGCGCCCGCACGCCGGGATGACCTCCGGTCCTGGTCTGCCGCTTGCCGGTCAGGCGGATCGCCAGCTTGGGCTTGAACCGCAGCTTGCGGCACTCGGTCGCCTGGAACAGGTCGGACGGACTCGCGGCGGCGCCGGTGGCAGAGGTGACCTCGGCGACGATCCGCTTGGCCGAGCAATTCGTGGGGTTGCGCATGAAGCCGGGGCGGTCGATCGTGACCGTCACCTGGCGCACCCGGAGCGGGATGCCGTGCCAGATCTGGGGCAGAGGATCCGAGACCGCAGTGACCTGCGCCGTGTCGGGGTCGACGCGCAGCGCCTGACGGACCACAATCGGGTCGAGCGCGAGCGGGCCGCGGAACGGACCGGCCTCGACCGGAACCGACACCGAGAGTCCGTAGGCGCCGCCCTTGTAGCCCTCGGTCAGGTAGACGGATCCGGGCTTCTCGAGGAAGAAGGGCGCGCCGGCTCCGGCGCCGGCGTCGACGGAGCCGATCTTCGACGCGAGCGGGCAGGCGTTCTGCGTCGCCTGTCTGTTGGTGCAGAGCGGGACGTTCCTGGCGGCGGCCAGCAGGCCTGTCGGCAGCTTCGCGCTCAGGCCGCCGAGCCACTGGTCGCCGTCGTTGCGCGAGAGCCGGAAGGTGAACTTGCCGCTCTTGCCGCCGCGGCGGTCGTCCATTCCGGCGTCGAGCGTCGGTGAGAAGCCGAAGGCGCAGCTTTGATTCGTGTCGAAGGCGCCGTTGTCCGACACCGGCGTCCCGCCGGCGCCATGCGCGGCGCTCCAGGGGCTGAACGAGGAGAGCCAGGCGGCGGCTCCGCAGCGCTGGGGCGTGGCGAGCAGCCCGCGCGGGCCGCCCTTGAGCTCGAGGCGCATGCGCTCGAATGGCAGCCGGGGGTTCTTGTCGAACGTCGCCGTCAGCTGCCCGGTCCTGCGATCGGCGATCGACGAGCCGGCGATCTTGGCGACCAAGCCGCGATCCGGGGCGCGGGCGACGATGAAGAGCCGGAACATGTCACCCGACTCGGGATCGGTCGACCTCGGCGTCCCCAGCACCACGTCGCCGGTAAGCGGCTCGTCGAGCACGGTGTCGATCGTGACCGTCCCGATCTTCGATCCGGGCGGGCACTCGGCGCCCTTGCCGTCGAACGGATCGTCGTTGTTGAAGGTCATCGGACGGCTGTTGGCGTTCGTCACGCCCATCTGGGCGTCCGAGCAGCCCTCGAGCCCGGCGGCTCCGGACGGGTTGACCGTGAAGCCCTCGGGCAGGGTGACGACCGCGCGATCGAGATGGGAGGTCGCGAGGCCCGCGGGCGACTTCCAGTGGGCCTCGGCCGCGGCGACGTACTCGGCCTCGTCGGGGGCGATCAGGTGCGGGCTCTCGCCGGGCACGGCCGGCGCCGGTCCCGTGAACGGTGGCTCGTCGTTCTGCGGGATCCTGAGGTCGACCGAGAGCCCGGACGGCGCATCTGCCGCGCCCGTCGTGGGCGACAGGTCGATGTCGGCGTCGAAGGGCACCTTCTCGCAACCGGTCACGGGTGGCGCCGGACTGAAGTAGGGCCCAGCCCAATCGGGATCGGTGAGGTCGGGCTCTCCATCCGCGGTCAGGGCGCCCTGACGCTCGTAGGCGTCGGTCACCAGCCGCGTCGACAGCTCGGCGCCGGAGCACTCGGTCGGATTCGAGAGGAACGGCTTGATCGGACCCCATGAGCGGTCGTAGCTCGCTCGTGGGTTGTCGTCCTGGTCTTGCCCCGTGTTCTCCGGCAGGCCGGTCGGAGGAATCTCGCCGACCGCGATGGTGAGGTCGGGGTTGCGCCAGGCCTGGCGCGGGCGCCACATGTCGTGCGAAGCGGACCACGGCACGCCCCACAGCGTGATCGCGGACGAGATGACGGGCAGTGCCGCCGGCAGCTGGGTGACCATCCCGGTGATCCCGAAGTCACCGCTGGTGCGCGAGCGAGCGACGATCCGGGACGTCGTCGCGTCCTCCCCGCTGACGTAGGCGATGCCGAACTCGGCGAGGCGGCCCTTGCGCGGCTCCAGGTTGTACACGGGCAGGATCTCCTCGACCGAGGCGAGGTAGTTGTAGCCAGAGGTCGCCGCGGCGGTGAGATACAGGTGGAGCACTCCGACCTGGGTCTTCGGCGGGCACTGGAGCGGACGGACGGCGAACTGCTCCGCGGTGCACTTCGGCACGGCGCGAGGATCGCCCGAGAACCCGGCCGGGAGCTCGATGTAGACGTTGTCGGTCGTCCCGTCGACGAATCCGGCCTCGTCGCGCCGGAACCAGAAGGTCGCGCTCCCGTCGGGGTGCGCTCCCGCCTGGGTGACCGGGGCGAGCCGCCAGCTCGGCGGCGTGTTCCACAGCGACGCTCCCGCGGACCCCGGCGGCGCGAGCCTGCCCCAGTCGAAGCACTGGTCGGGTGAGTCGGGGGCGGGCTTGGGCGATCCGCTGCCCGCGGAGTTCGCCTCCGGCGGAGCCCAGACCTCGTTCGTACGCGTACCTATGCCGCCCTCGATCGGCCCGATCGGCGCGGAGGCGAGGTCGCACGTGCCCGCCCAGAAGGCGCTTTGGCCCGGGAAGATCGGCGCGGGGTCGGCGCCGGGAACGTTGACCGGCGCGATGCCGTAGTCGTCGCCGAATGCGCCACGGGCCTCAGCCGCGACGATCCCCGACACCGCCGCGGCGAGCACGCAGAGCGCGGCGGCGAGGAGGCGTGGGCCGCGAGCTATCCGGTGACGGCTGGTCATCGCGCGCTGCTCCTCAGTGTCACGTCGATCGTCTTGGTGACGGCGCCCGAGGCGCCCGTGGCGCTCACCCTCACGCTCAGCCGCAGCGCCCGGCCCGTCGCGAGCCGCTGGCGCGCCGCGCGGCGCAACCGCAGCTTCACTGTCACTGTGCCGGCCTTGGCCACTCGCTTGCGGGCGGCCGCGACCTTTACGACCCGACGTCCGAGACGCGCTCGGGCCGAGACGTTCAGCCTGCCCGGCCGGGACGCCCTGACCCGCAGGCTCAGCACACCGGTGCGGGCAGCACGCTTGCGTGCGCGGGCACTCGGCTTGAGCACCTTGAGGCGGAGGCGACGGACGGGGGCGACCGCGTGAGGCTGATCGGAGTTGATCTGGGACCCGCGCGGCGGCGGGCCCGGTGCGTGACAAGCGTCGCCGAGGACGTCGCATCGCGGTGCGCCTGGAGGCTGCGGAATGCCGCCGCCGATGCGGGCGGTGTAGACGTCGAGCACGGCGTCGCTGTCCTGCCATGTCAGACGGTCGCGTGTGGCGACGTACACGTTGAGTCCGGAGCGGTCGTTGCCGACGTACATCGCGTCGAAGTCGTCGCGGACGCCTGTGGACAGGAGCGACAAGGCACCGTCGCTCGCGCGCCACTGGTAGACGTCATAGCGCCCGTCTGTGTCCTCGGGTACGAGCTTGCCCTGGCTCTGGAAGAACGCCAACCGGTCGCCGTTGGGACGGGACGCGACGCCGAGGCGGTTGAGTGGCGAGAAGTCGCGGTCGGCCATCGCGCCCTCGCCGTGGCACATACTGCCTCCGCACGAGTAGGCCTCTCCCGCCGCTCCGTCGCGGGGCGCCGACAGGCGCGACAGCTCGTCCTGGCGCGCGTCATAGGCGTACACGTCGCCCGTGGACTCGTCTCCCGGGGCCTCGTCAGAGGTCAGCGCCCCGTGTGTCGTGAACGTGACCAGCGAGCCGTCAAGCGTTCCGTTGACACAGCTCGCGGCCGCCGTCGCGGCGCAATCGCCCAGGCCGCCCGTGGGAAGGCGCGCGATGAAGCGCCAGCGCTGGGCGTCGGGCAGCGCCGCATCGTAGACGTAGAGGTTCACCGCATCGGCGCTCGAGCGGGTGCCTCCGGGAGTGGTGGTGGTCCCACTCCCGGACGTCGGCACGCCGCTCAGCGGCGCGGCGCAGGTGAAGTACACCCGCGATCCGTCGCCGGACACGTAGCGCAAGGTCCCCGACGGCGCATTGCAGTCGCTGCTCCCGTCCGGCCCGGCCGAGATGCGCACGAGGTCTCCTCCGCCCGGATCGTCTGTCGGGCCGCCCGGGGCGTCGTACATATAGAGGTCGCCGGACTGCGCGTTGGCGTCACCGGTCGTCACGCCGCCCGGGGGAGCCGCGCCGGCCCCGTTTCGATCGTCGGCCGTGAGCGGAGCCGTTGTCCTGAAGAACGCCTTGTCGCCGTCCCTCGAGGCGCCCTGGAAGGAGACCGGCGCCATCAGCGAGGCGTCCTGGTCCGCCGCGGCGTCGTTGGCGGCCGTCACCTGGGTCCGGGAGATCCAGCGGGTGGTCGTGCTCCCGTCGGGGTTGCGCTGCCAGACGTACAGCTGCGTGGGGCAGACGCTGTCGGTGCCGGAGCCCGAGCAGGCGGAGAGCGGGGGCTCCGGGTTCGGGCTCATGAAGAAGACCCGCGAGCCATCGGCCGAGATGACGCGGTCGGTGCTTCCGTCCGCGCTCAGCGAGGCACCGTGCGGGCTGATCAGCCGCGCGTCCCTTCCGTCCTCCGGGCCCGGGCAGGGGGCGGCTCCCTGCTTCGACCCGTCGCCGCCGACGCGAATCGGGATCACGGTTCCGGGCGTGCAGACGTTCACGAGCGTTCGGACGCCGTCGTCGCCGGGGAATCGATCCGAGAAGGGCCCGGTGATCTCGTCCAGGTAGACGCTGCTACCGGACTGCAGGTCGGGGAACGCGACGTTCGTCGGGTCGCCCTGACCCGCGAGCCCGCGCGTGTTCGAGGCGGAGACGACGACCGCGGAGCCGTCTGCGGCGACTGCCTGCGGCCCATCTCCGATCCGATCCTGAAGCGAGGCGATCTGCTCCAGGTCGGTTGGGCCAAAGAGCTCCCAGCCGTCGTTCCATTGGCTCATCATCAAGACGTTGCCGACGAACGACTCGTCCCAGGTCTCCATCTCCGGAAACACCTTGAGCGTGTGCCCCCCGCTCGCCCAGGTCATCACCGACAGGTCGTCGGCCGCCGCGCTGAGCGATATGTCTGCCTTGGCCTGGGACCCGTGGGCCCGGCGGGAGATGCCCGGCGAGCTGACCCAGCCGTCCGGCGTCCGCTCCGCTAGCGCCCAGTCGTTCGAGTACGTGTACGGGCCGTCGACCAGGACCGAGCCGAGGTACCCCTGCACCGCGAAGCGCTCGCGCTCGTGTGCTCCCCATCCGACGAGGGCGCTCGCGTCGGGCCCTGTGTACCAGGAGCCCGCGCCGACGCCGCTCGCCTTGTCCGCAGGTGAGACGAGCTCGTAACCTCGCCCTAGCTGCTCGACGGGAGCGCCCGCGGGCTCCGTGGTGAAGCCGACCAGCTGTCCCTCGGACGTCCCAGCGTCATTGATCGCCACGATTCGGTACTGGTAAGCGGTGGACGGAGCCAGGCCCTGAAGGTCCTGGGTCACCAGCGTCGGTGAGTTGCCCGGGGGAACCGCAGCATCGGGTATCGGAATCCGCCCGTCCAAGGGCCCGCCCGCGCGCCCGTACTCGAACCGATATGTCGTGTCGAGGCCGTTGGGGTCGACGCGTCCCCGCAGCCGCACGCTCGTGTCGGTTCGCTGGGCGGTCCCGAGCGTCTCGACGTCGGGAGCAGCGATGTCGGTCAGGAACGTCAGCTCGTTCGAGGCCCGGGTCGCGTCGGTCGAGAATCCCGTCTGCTTCCTAAGTAGCAGTCGTACGAGATAGCCGGTGTTCGGCTGCAGCCCCGTCAGCTCACCGGTCACCGCGACGTCGTCCGAGCCGCTGACATAACCGCGAGCGTCCGAGTCCGTCCAGCTGGCGCCGCCGTCGGTCGAGAGCTGGAAGACATACGTGGCGACGCCCCCGCCGGCGTTCGCCGTGGCGGTGATCGTCGCCGACGTGGACTCGGCCTCGGCTGCGACGATAGTTGCGGAGGGCGGAGCGACGTCGGCCGCCAGGACCAGGAGGCCCGAGCAGGCGTTCAAGCCCCCGCAGCCCGTGAATGAGCCTTGGCCGCTGGCGGCCGCGAAGATGTTGGGCACGACGAGATAGAGATTTCCGGTTGCGGGATCGAGGCCGATGCCGTTCACCCGACGGTCGAGATCGACTGTGTTCGTCGAGGGATCGGCCGTATAGGTGTGAGTGTCCACCACTGTCGTGACGGGATCCGTCGCCGGATCGGGGATGTCGAGCTCCTGAACCACGGTGTCCTCGGACGAGCGCAGGCGCGCCACGAGCAGGTGCTCCTCGTCAGCGCCCGCTCCGTCGGTGTCGGGATCGATGTCGAGGCCCACCGTGATTCCGCTGACCAGCGGCGCGCTGGGATCGTCGGGACTGCAGCAGGCGATCGGAGCCAGGAAGGTCCCCGCCTGAGCGTCGTAGCGCTGCACCCGACTCGAGTCGTTCGTATCGCTGATGTACACGATCTGGTTCGAGTCGACTACGACGCGCTGTGGGTCGTTGGGGCCGAACTCCCCAAGGCCGGTGCCCGGCGCGCCGAGCGCCGCAACGAACGTGCCGTCCGCGGCGAAACGCTGCAGGCGTGAGTTGCCCGGGTCGGCGACGAAGACGTCGCCACTGACGGGATCCACGGCGATCCCGACCTTCCCCCAGGCGGGATCGGTGCTCTCGGTCCCGGGGCTCACGACCTCGCCGAACTGGCCGTTGCCGGAGCCAGGGGTCCCCTGACGACAGTCCGAAGCGCAGATCTCGAAGCCGCCGCCGACGGTCGAGACATCGTGGCCCCATAGCCGCACGAAGTTGCCGTCGAGATCGAACTCCTGCACCCGGTGGTTCTCACGGTCGACCACGTAGACGTGCCCCGTCGTCTGGTTGACGGCGATGCCGGTCGGCACCCTGAACTCGCCCTCCGCGTCGCCCGGAGGAGCGGCACGACAGTTCTCCGCGCCGGTGAGTGACGCCGTGCAGATCTCGTAACCGACGCCAGTGTCCCCCGGCGCGCCGGAGCTGATGACGTCCTTGCCCCACATGAGCTCGAAGTTGCCATGGCGGTCCAGGCGCTGAACCCTGTTGTTGTTGCTCTCGACGGTCTCGACCACGAACAGCTTGTCGTTGCTGGGGTCGGCATCGACGCCCGTGTAGATCGCAACCTCGGTCGGCTGAGTGAAGTTGCCGGCGCTCTGGGCTACCGGGCCGCCGATGAATCCGGCGATGGGCTTCGGCGCGGCGCTGGCAGTCGCGGTTGCGCCGAGGGTCCCCAACGCCACCATGCCGACAGCGAGCGCTGCGCGTAGCCTGGCTTTGGCCTGCGCTGCCCGCCGTCCCGCCGTCCCGTCTCTCGAGGCCCGAAAGCACGTCATGGACCGGATAAGAACAGCTTCGTACCCAGTCTGTCAAGGGAGAACCTGACCGCCCGTGGCCGGCGCCCTTGACAGACCGTTTGCCGTGGCTTAAGCTCGGCGCCGGTTTGGAGAAGCTGTTGTCTCCGAATCGAGACGACCCCGATGGAGGGAGGGGAATGGCAGCACCGTGAGCCGCCAGGGGCGGCGCCGCGGGAAGCGCGGCAAAGGAAGACTCTCGCACGAGCGGGAGTGATTCAAGGGTGCGCCGGAACGCCTGGTTCTACGGACGTTCGGCGCGGTAACTAGCTGGTGGCTCTGCCACCGGCCTATCAAGGAGATCTAACATGCGTCTTGCACGCAAGTTGATGCTGCTCGCCGTGATGGCGATCGCAGCGATGGCGCTCGCCGCACCGTCGGCGTTCGCGCAGCACGGACCGGAGACCGAACCTCTGGCACTGCCGGCAAACACCGATCTGTCGGTAGCGGCCGAACCTGCGGGAACCGTCTGCAGCAACGTCCTGCCCGCGACGCCGCCGGCCACCGGTCTGTTCACGACCAGTGGTGGCTGCCTCGTCCACGGCGGTGGCAACAACGTCGTGTTCAGCGGCCATCTGTTCGGCATCGAACTCGTCGACAGCACCTGCAACGTCGAATTCGACCTCCGCGTAAGCGGAACCGGGACCGGGTACCTGACCCATCAGGAACTCACCCAGGGCACAGCGGGCACCTGCAGCCGCCGGCCGTGCAACTTCCCGCTCACAGCGCCGAATGAAGAACCCGTCGCTCCTCAGGGCGAATCGCGCCCGTGGAGAGGCTACGCACGCGAACTCAACGTTGCGCCGGGCAACGAAGCGATCAACGTTCTGTTCTGCGTCGAGAACCGCCACACCCTGACGCCGCGTACGAACGTCAGGCACTGCAACATCGTCGTTCCGTTCGTCGAGACGACAAACCATCGCTACACGTTCACCGCGAACGACCGCGAAGGCTCGACGGCGAGCAACGGCACCCGCTGCGAACTCACCGGTACCTTCACCACCGAAGCGACCCAGCTCGCAGGTGGCGAAAGCCCCCGGACGCAGGTCGAAGTCAACCACCTCTAAACGAGGGGCTCGGCAGCCCGCACTGGTGTCAGCCAGCAGTATCGGAGGGGCCCCGCACAGCGGGGCCCCTCTGCGTTGAGGAAGAGCACGATGATTCTCGCTGGTGCTGCGTCGCCGGCCTATCAAGGAGAACTAACATGCGTCTTGCACGCAAGCTGATGCTGCTCGCCGCGATGGCGACCGCAGCGACGGCGCTCGCAGCGCCGTCGGCGTTCGCACAGCACGGCCCAGAGACCGAACCGCTGGCACTGCCGGCGAGCACCGACCTGTCGCTAGCCAGCGAAACCTCCGGGGCTGTGTGTGGAGCGGTCTTGCCCGTGACGCCGCCGGCGACCGGAGCGTTCACGACGAGCGGCGGCTGCCTATTCCACGGCGGTGGCAACAACATCGTGTTCAGCGGCCACCTGTTCGGCATTGAACTCGTCGACTTCACCTGCAACTGGGAATTCGACCTTCGCCTAGGTGGGACCGGCACTGGGTACCTGACCCATCAAGAACTCACCCAGGGGACAACCGGTACCTGTATCCGCCGGCCGTGCAACTACCCGCTTACCACGGGTGAAGAACCCCTTTCTCCCCAGGGCGAAGCGCGTCCGTGGCGAGCCTACATACGCGAAAACCCCGCTGGCACCGGCCCCGGGACCGAAGCGATCAATCTCCTGTTCTGTCTCGAGAGCCGCCACACCCTGACGCCGCGCACGAACGTCAGGCACTGCAACGTCGTCATTCCCTTCGTCGAGAGCCCGAACCATCGCTACACGTTCACTGCGAACGACCGCGAAGGCTCGACGTCAAGCAACGGCACCCGCTGCGAACTCACCGGTACCTTCACCACTGAAGCGACCCAGCTAGCAGGTGGCGAAAGCACTAGGACGCAGGTCGAAGTCAACCATCTCTAGGCAAAGGACCAGGGAACCCACACGGGCCGGCGAGCAGTACCGGAGGGTCCGCAGAGCAGACCCTCCGGTACCGGGCCGATTTCGCATCGACGTGAACCCCATTGTGATGGCTTGCAGATGAGTTCCTTGACAGCCATACCTCGATCGCGTAGCTTCGTTTCGAGAAAGCGCTGTCTCTAAACCGGTACCTGGGAGGGATGTCCGAGATAGAGAGCGATCGATGCCTACCAGAAGTGACGCCGTTTAAGGCGGCGAGCGACGCTCATGCGAGCGGGAGTGATTCAAGGGTGCGCCGGAACGCCTGCTCAAGTCGGACGTTTGGCGCGGCAACCAGCCGGTGCCTTGTCACTGGCCTACCAAGGAGATCTAACATGCGTCTTGCACGCAAGTTGATGCTGCTCGCCGTGATGGCGATCGCAGCGATGGCGCTCGCCGCACCGTCGGCGTTCGCGCAGCACGGCCCCGAGACCGAACCCCTGGCACTGCCGGCAAACACCGACCTGTCGGTAGCCGCCGAACCCGCGGGAACCCCCTGCGGCAACGTCTTTCCCTCGCCGCCGCCGGCAAGTACCGGTGTATTCGGCACGAGTGGCGGCTGCCTCGTCCATGGCGGTGCCGCCAACGTCGTGCTCAGCGGCCATCTGTTCGGCATCGAACTCGTCGACAGCACCTGCAACGTCGAATTCGACCTCCGCGTAAGCGGAACCGCAACCGGATACCTGACCCACCAAGAATTCACCCAGGGCACAGCCGGCACCTGCACCCGCCGCCCGTGCGACTACCCCGTCGCGCCGAATGAAGAACCCGTCTTTCCCCAGAACGAATCGCGCCCCTGGAGGGCCTTTGCGCGCGAACTCAACGTCTCGCCCGGCAACGAAGCGATCAACGTTCTATTTTGCGTCGAGAACCGTCATTCCCTGACACCGCGCGCCAACCCTAGGCATTGCAACATCGTCGTTCCTTTCGTCGAGACGACAAACCATCGCTACACGTTCACCGCGAACGATCGCGAAGGCTCAACCAACAGTGGTAGCCGCTGCGAACTCACCGGCACGTTCACCACCGAAGCGACCCAGCTCGCAGGTGGCGAAAGCACTAGATCGCAGGTCGAAATCAACCACCTATAGACGAGGGCTCGCTAGCCCACACTGATGCCGGCGGCAGCACCGGAGGGGCCCCGCACCGTGGGGCCCCTCCGCGTCAAGCCGATTGCCACGGCATACAATGCGCTCGAGCCGCTTCGATGGGCTGCTTGACAGCCCCATCTCGATCGCGTACCTTTTCGGAGAGAGCGTTGTCTCTAAACCGGTACCTGGGAGGGGGTCCGAGGTAGAGAATCGATGCCGTGCGGGATGGCGCCGTATTAGGCGGCAAGGCGACGCTCTGGCACGCGCGGTAGTGATTCAAGGGTGTGTCGGAACGCTTGGTTCAGCTAGGCCTCCGGCGTGGCAACTAGCTGGTGACCTTTGCCACCGGCCTATCAAGGAGACCTAGCATGCGTCTTGCACGCAAGTTGATGCTGCTCGCCGTGATGGCGATCGCAGCGATGGCGCTCGCCGCACCGTCGGCTTTCGCGCAGCACGGCCCCGAGACCGAACCCCTGGCGCTGCCGACCAACACGAAACTGTCGGTAGCGGCCGAACCCTCGGGAGTCCCGTGCGGAGCGGTCCTGCCCGCCACACCACCGGCGACCGGACTGTTCGGGACAAGCGGCGGCTGCCTCGTCCACGGCGGTGGCAACAACATCGTGCTCATCGGCCACCTGTTCGGCATCGAACTCGTCGACAGCACCTGCAACGTCGAATTCGACCTCCGCATAAGCGGAACCGGAACGGGGTACCTGACCCACCAGGAACTCACACAGGGCACAACCGGCACCTGCAGCCGCCGGCCGTGCAACTTCCCGCTCATCGCACCGAACGAAGAACCCGTCGCTCCTCACGGCGAATCACGCCCGTGGAGAGGCTACGCACGCGAACTCAACGTTGCGCCCGGTAACGAAGCGATCAACGTTCTGTTCTGCGTCGAGAACCGCCACACCCTGACGCCGCGTACGAACGTCAGGCACTGCAACATCGTCGTTGCATTCGGCGAGAACCCGAACCATCGTTACACGTTCATCGCGAACGACCGCGAAGGCTCGACCGCGAGCAACGGCACCCGCTGCGAACTCACCGGCACGCTCAACACCGAAACAACCCAGCTTGAAGGTGGCGAAAGCACCAGATCGCAGGTCGAAGTCAACCACCTCTAGTGACGATCGGCAGCCCGCGCCCGCGCTAGCTGGCCTGTCACGGGCCTATCAAGGAGACCTAATGCGTCATACACGCAAAGTCACGCTGCTCGTCATGACGGCGACCGCAGCAATGGCGCTAGCCGCACCGCCGGCTTTAGCGCAACACGGACCCGAGACCGAACCGCTGGCACTGCCGGCGAACACCGATCTCTCGGTGGCCGCCGAACCCTCCGGGACCGCCTGCGGGCCCGTTTCGCCAGCAACGCCGCCCGCCACCGGCGTGTTCACGACCAGCGGCGGCTGCCTGATCCACGCCGGAGGCACCAACGTAATCTATAGCGGTCACCTCTTTGGCATCGAACTAATCGATAGCACATGCAATTGGGAATTCGACTTCCGCTTCAGTGGCAGTGGCACTGGGTACATGGTTCACCAAGAACTTACGCAGGGAACCCAGGGGACCTGCACGCGTCGGCCATGCGACTACCCGCTGGTCGCCGGGCAGGAAGAACCGGCTGCCACTCAGGGCGAATCTCGGCCTTGGCGAGCTTATGTGCGTGAAAACCCACCTGGCAGCACGCCAGGATCCGAAGCGATCAATTTTCTCTTCTGCTTAGAGAACCGCCACGCGGCTTCACGGACGAGCGCGCGTCACTGCAACCTCGTCATTCCGTTCAGCGAGACTCCGGCGAACCACCGCTATACGTTCAATGGAGCCGATCGTGAAGGCTCTACCAGCTCCAACGGCACCCGCTGCGAATTCACGGGCTTGTTCACGACGGAAGCGACACAGCTAAGCGGTGGTGAAGGCGCGAGAACGCAGGTTGAAATCAACCATCTGTAGGCAAGAGCCAAGACGGAACGCGAGCGGGGCCCCACGCCTGGGGCCCCGCTCGCTTCCACCGGATCCATCTGGACGCGACGCCTTCTTCGCTGTAGTTTGATCCTCGCCGCGGCAAGCCGGCGGCGTAGGAGGGATCCACAGGACGGAGGGACTGGAGCGTGCTGCGACCTAGGCAGACAGGATTGGCGACTGTGCTCGCGATGGCGCTCGCGGCGCCGGGCTGCGGCGGCGACGGATCCCAGGACGACGAGAAGCGTGTCCGGATCTCTTACAAGCAGCTTCAGACCCGCTTCGAGGCGCGCGACTCCCACGGCGTGTGCGCCCGGATCAGCAAGGCGGCGAGGGAGCAGGTGGGCTCGCTCGGCCATGCGCAGCCGACCACCTGTCCTCGAGACGTTCGGCAGCTGTTCAAGTGGGTCAAGAAAGACGACGACGGCCGCACGGGGCGGCCGAAGCTAATCGACGTCGCGATCGACGGCGGGACGGCGACCGTCACGGCGGGCCTGACCGACGACACGCGCGGACGGGTTCGCTTCGTCGAGGAGGACGGCGAGTGGAAGCTCGACAGCTTCTTCGGGATCACCGGCCCACCACCACCGGACATGCTGTGAGGCGAGGAGGCGTGATGAGGAGCAGGGCGAGAGCCGTCATGGCAGTGGTCGCACTGGGCGCGGCGGCGTGGGTCGCCGGCCCCGCGCCGGCCCAGGACGCCCAGATCGCAGCCTTGGACCTGACGCGCGGCAAGCCCGTCCGCTGCGCCGAGCTCTCGACGAAGTCGTATCCGCTGATCCAGGGCGGCTGCGTCCTCTACGCCAGCGGCAAGATCGACATCACGGTGCGAACCATGTTCGGCCCCGTCCGCTTCGGCCGCTGCAACATCGCCATCAACCTCCTCGTCGGGCCCACGGGAAGCACCTGGCTCCAAGGGTTCACGAGCGACAGCGCCGGCGCCTGTGGAGACATGCTGCCGTGCCGTGAGAAGGCTTCAGCGAAGAACATCGCGCTGGCGGACAAGCTCCCGTGGAAGGGGAAGATCGTCCAGGGACCCGCCGGCCCGCAAAGCGAGCTCGACCTCTGCCTAGACACCTGCATGGGCCGGTTCGAGGGCAGGACGACCTTCGACCTGGTCGAGCAGCGAGGCGACCGCGTGATGCGCGCGACCGACTCCGTAGCCGGCGTCAGCGGCCTGGAGCTCGACGGCGAGTGGGACTTCGACGTCGCGATCGTCGGCGAGCACTCGCAGGCCTACGCCAGGCGCCATGGCGTCGACGCTCCCGGCTTCGACCTGCAATAGAGACGCAACCGTTTGCACAGGACGTGCCAGTCGATTAGAGTCGCGGTGGCGCTCCGGCAGGACCGGTGCGGCCATGTTGCAACCCAGACTTGGAGGGATCTGGAATGACGACCGCTCGTTCTCGCGCTTGGAGGGCCGCTGCTATGTCGGCCGTCGCCTTGACGCTGATGGTGTCCACCGGATGCGGCTCTGACGAGCCCGACGAGACGACCGCCGTCAGGCAGGCCTTCACCGGCTGGCAGTCTGCGCTCAACAGCGGGAACGGCGAGGCCGCGTGCTCGAGGCTCACCGAGGAGGGGCGCGACGAGTTCTTGCTCGTCAGGGGCGGCAAGGGAGGGATCCCGATCAACGCCTCGTGTCCCGAGCTCGTTCGCCGGATACTGGAGGGAACCAGGCAGACCGGCGTCAAGCTGCAGCCGGAGCGAGTGAGGTCGGTGCAAATCGACGGGGACACAGCTGTCGCCGAGGTCGGCGTGTCGAACTTCCGCCCGCGAACTGTGCGACTCGCGAAGCAAGACGGAGAGTGGAAGATCTCGAGCGCGGGCTTCGGATCCCCGCTACCCGGCGGCCCTCGGCCAAACGACACGCGGTAGGGGGTCATGCCAAGCGCGCGAAAGCCTTGACAGCGCTTTGGGGATCTCCTAATCTCTCCCTTGGAGAATGTGACGTACCCAAAGGGATAAGAGGTTAGGGTGCGCTGAGCGCTTCACGTTGGACCGTGGGGAGCGCTCAGCGCAGTAACTCTTCAGTGGCGTACTGCCACTGGCCGTCGCATGCAGGTTAACACGACAGGTCGGCCCTGTGAAGTATTTCAGTGGCCCCAGATTGGAGGGATTTGGGATGACTACTGTTCGCGCGCGCATATACGCCGGCGGGCTCGCGGCGACGGTCGCTTCCCTGCTCCTGATCGCGTCCGGCTGCGGCTCTGACGATTCTCAGGGATCCAGCGCCGACGAGGAGAACCACATCAAGCAGGTGTTCGACCGCTGGCAAGCCAGCTTCATCGCCGGGGACGGCGACGAGGTCTGCTCACTGCTGACGACGAGCGCCAAGCAGGAGCTGCTGGCCGCCAAGGGGAGCGCGCCGGGGGCCAGCGCCGGCGCATCCTGCGAGGAGACCGTACGAGCGATCACGCGAGAGAGCAACCGCGCCGGCCTCGATCAGGAGTCCTCCCGCGCCGTGTCGGTTCAGATCAAGGGGGACACGGCCATCGCCATGGTCAGCGATGCGGGACGCAAGGCGCAACCCGTGAAGTTCGTCAAACAGGACGGCGAGTGGAAGCTGCCCAGCGTCGGCCTCGACTCGCGTTGACCGCGACTTACGGGGCGCCGCCCTGGTCCACCTTCCATAGGCCGTCCTCGATCCGGAACCGGGCTGGATAGATCCCTCCGCCCTCGCTACTCGTCGTGGCCACCGCTCGGTCGCCATCGACGCTGACCTCGAGAACCCGTGGCCTGCTCTGCGGCGGCCCCGCAGCCGAGTCGTAGAACACCTCCACTCCCTCTTGGCAGCTCTTGGCGCCCTCCGCCCACTGTCGCTGTCCCTTCCGGGTCGTCAAGTCGCAAACGCTCTCGACGTCTCCACCGTTGAGGACATTGACGAACCGGGCGTGCAGCGAGCGTATCTGGCCCTCCGCGGTCTCGGGGAACGAGGCCGGGTCCACGTGTGACTCGGCGGCGCTGGACGCGGCCTGGCGATCGCTGCCGTCTCCACCGTCCTCGCCGCAGGAAGCCGGCGCGAGAATCGACAAGAGCAACGCCAGCAGCGTCGCGACGCGGCGGTGCAAGCGATCGTCTCCCACTGCGTCAGGTACCGGCGGCGCCGCCCCCGTCCACCTTCCACTTGCCGTCCTCCTTGACGAACGGCGCGGGGTAGACCTGGCTGCCCTTGACCCGCGTCTGCGCGAGCGCTCGGTTGCCGCTGATCCTCACCTTGACAATCCGCGGCTTGTCCTTCGCCAGGCTGCTGATCCCCTTGAAGAACGCGTCGACTCCAGCCTCGCAGCTGTCGAGCTTGGCTTTCCACTCACGCTGCGCCTTACGGCTCGACAGCGCGCAGATGCGCTCTGCGTCCTTGCTGTAGAAGACGTTGATGAACTCCGCGTGCGCGGCTTCCACCTGACCCTCGGGACTGTTGTCGAACGAAGCGGGATCGAGCTTGTCCTCCGACTGCGTCTGCGCAGCGGCGTTGCCCCCTCCATCCCCGTCGCTGTCTCCATCGTCATCGCCGCAGGCCGCTGCTCCCAACGCCAGCACCAGCACCGCGACGAGCGCAGCCACCCGGAATCCCAGGCGATCGCCTCTATCCATCATCAGTCAATTCCCTCCATTCGGCATGTCCGTGAACCAGTCCCTCCAACTGGACTCTGGACGAGTCGGTGTGGCCCCATCGCTCCGGGGCCACACCGAGCCCCTCCCTCCATTCGGCAGTCTCAGCCTATCCGATTCGGCACCCCCCTTGTCAAGTCCGATCCGGAGCCGCCGAGCCTTGGAGCGGGGTGTGCGGGTGGCAGGCGCCGGCGCCTGCCACCCACTCGCGCCTACTTGCCTTTGCGGCTCTTTTTCTTGGTTTGCTTGCAGGGGGTTTTGATCTTGATGTTGCGGTCGTGGCGGCGTCCGTTGTGGCCGTCCATGTCTGCCTCGGCGATCTGGCGTGCCTTGCAGATGTTGATCTTCGCGCGGGCGGTCCGGGTGACTGTGAGGATGCCGTTGCTGCCGCCCTTGATGTTGAGGTTGAACTTCGAGATCGGCGCGTCGGGGACGTCGGCGAACGTGTTGACGAGGTGGCCGCGCTTGACGTTGCTGGTGCCCTTGAGGTTGACCGCGATCTCGCCTCGCAGGGCGACGATCAGCATCGGCAGGGTCCGGATCAGGTTGCCCGACTTCGAGCGCCTGACGTTCTTGACGAAGTAGACATTGCCGGCCAACGGGCGGTTCAGCAACGGCGAGACCGCTCTGGCGCGCCCGACGATCGACCCCTTCGGGCAGTGCCGCTCGAGATCGGGCTTGGTGCCGTCCTCGAACTCACACAGCGCCTGAGCGTTGTCGGTGTCGAGCGCAAGCGATTTCGGCAGCCGGACCTCGGCCTTGCGGATGCCCGCCTCGCCGCGCTTCTGCGTCACCGCGGCCCTGACGCCCGGATGCTTACCGGTCCTCGTCTGCTTGCGACCCGTGAGCCGCAGCGCAAGCTTCGGCCGGAAGCGCAGCGACGGGCAACCGGACGCCCGGAACGGCGCCGTGGCGCGCGCTTGGGCGCCTTGGTCAGACGTGAAGTTCGCCACGACCTGCTTTGGCTCGCAGTTGGACGGGTTCAGCGTGAAGTTGGCCCGGTTGACGATCACCGTCACCTGACGCACTCGCAGCGGGACGCCGTGATGGACCAAGGGGAACGGATCAGAGACCGCCCTCACCTGAGCCGTCCTGCGGTCGACGTGCAGCGCCTGGCGGACGATGATTGGCGAGAGCTCTTGAGACCCGCGGAAGGGGCCCGCGATGCCGCGGATCTTGACCATCAGACCGTAGGGAGCGCCCTTGTAGCCGGTCGTGAGGAACACATCGCCCTTCTCCTCCAACACGAACGGACTGCCAGACCCAGCCAAGGCGTCGACGAGCCCGATCTTCGAGCTCTGCGGACACGCGCCCGCCGCGGCCTGCGCGTCGCCACACAGCGGCACTCCCCGAACCCGCGCGAGCAGCCCGAGCGGAAGCTCAGCAGTCAGGCCCTCGACCCACTGCTGACCTTCCCCACGGGTGAATTGGAATGAGAAGCTCCCATTCGCCCTGGCGCGCTTGGTCGACATCCCAGCAGTCAAGGTCGGCGCAAAGCCAAACGAACAGTCCCCGCCAACGGTAAACGGATCCGAAAGCGACCGCACCGGACCTCCCGCCCCATGCGCGGCACTCCAAGGCGAGAACGCCGAGTCGATCGACCGATCGCCACACGTCCGCGGCATCGCCAACAAGCCCCGCGAGCCGCCCTTGATGTTGATCTTGATGTTCTCGACCGGAGCCCGCGGATTCTCATCGAAGGTGGCCGTCAAGCGACCCGTCCTCGGATCGGCAACCGCCGACCCATAGATCTTCGCCAGCAGCCCCCGCTCGGGATTCCTGAGCACTAGGAACATCCGCAACATCTCACCCGACTGCGGATCCGTCGACTTCGGCGCACCGAGAAACACATCCCCAGCCACATTCGGCGAACCCTCCAACAAGGGAATCGTCGCCTCGACCGTCCCGATCTTCGACCCATCCGGACAGGACGGCTCAACATTGTTGAACAAGTTGGGATTCCCAACCTGACGCAAACCGATCTCAGCATCCGAGCAACCCTGCAGCCCAATGGCGCCCGACGGATTCACAGACATCCCCTCAGGCAACGTCACCACGCTCTTGTCCAGATGCGAAGTCGCAAGACCCTGCGCTGAACGCCAATGAGCCGCGGCAGCAGCCACATACTGATCGACCGCCGCCTCAGAAGCCCCCGGCGGCGGCGAACCAAACGGCAGCGCATCGTTAGGCGGAACCGTAATATCGACCCTTAGCCCCGAAGCAGAATCCACGGCGGTCGACGATGGCTCAAACGCAGCAAAAACGCCGAATGGAACCTTCTCGCAACCCGTCACCGGCGGAGCCGGACTCGCATACTGCTTCCAATTCGGATCCCCTCGGTCAGGAAAGCCGTCGACAAATCTACCCGGATGCTCATAAGAATCCATCAGCAGCCACGTCGACAAGGCTTGCCCAGAGCACTCCGTGGGATTCGACAAAAACGGCCGAACCTCACCCCACGACCGGTCATAGCTAACTCGATGCTCCGGAGCAAGTCCGCCAACCGGGATCCCGCCAATACGGTTCTCGCCGCGATTCTGGGTGCCCGGCGGACGGAGATCCACGCCGACGCCTGATGGATACAGGTTTCTGAAGAGCTGGCCCTCAGGTGGTCGCCACTCGTCGTGCGACGTTGCCCATGGAGTTCCCCACAACGTGAGCGACTGGGCGAGCACGGGCAACACAGCCGGGATCTGAGCCACGAACCCGGTCGCGCCAAAGTCGGCATTGGTACGCGCTTTTGCCACAATTCGAACAGACGAATAATTCGCATCCCCGGCGTCGCCGAAGCCCAACTCGGCGATGTTTCCGTGGCGTGGCTCGAGATTGAAGACAGGAAGAATCTCCTGATTCGACGTACCCTTATAGTTACCGCCAGTGCCTGCGGGTGGCGCCTTTATGTACAGGTTTATGACGCCGACCTGGGTTTGAGGAGGACACCGAACGGGATTGTCAGCAAACTGCTCTGCGGTGCACTTTGGTACCGCGGTCGGATCCCCGACGAAGCCTGCTGGCAAATCGACGTAGATGTTGTCGACCGACCCCTCCGGGGTGTCGCCCGACCCATCCCGTCGAAACCACATCGTGGCAGTACCATCAGGGTGAGCGCCCGCTTGGTTTACAGGCCCCAAACGCCAAGCCGGAGGCTGGCTCCAGAGACCACCGCTATCGCCGAGGATCCTGCCAAAATCAATACAGCTATCCGGCTCAGTAGGCGCATTGACCTCCCTCCCGTCCGCCGTCCACGATCCATCCACAGCGTTCGGGGACTGCACCGTAGCCGGCCGGATTCCAACTCCGCCGGGTACGTCCACGGCCGTCGCCGCGACGTCACACGTACCGGCCCAAAAAGCACTAGTTCCTGGTCTCCGGGCGCTTGTGCCAGGAACGGGCGTCCCACAAGGCTCGTCCGACATCGTCGCCGGCGCTGGACGGAATGCTGGCGCATCCGGGGCCCCCAGGCAATTAACGTCGGCCACGCCGAATGCATCGCCGAATGTAGCCTGACCCTCATCCGCCATCAGTGTCAATACAACGACCGATACAATCAGCGGCAGCAGCACCACACCTGTGACAGTAGTCTTGAGTTGACTCATTTGCCATTCCTTTTCAGGCGCACCGTCATAGATTTCGATTTTACGCCGGCTTGGCTAACTGTCAGCTTGACTCGCAGGGGGCGCCCACTTGCGAGCACTGCGCGTGCCTTCGCGCTCAAACGCAGCCCGATCGTCGCGAACCCTGGTTTCGTCAGGCGCTTAGAAGTCCGGCCAACGATTCGTGTGCCCCGACCAATCCTGGACCGCGCCACCAGAGATACCTTGCCCGCGGCGCTTGCTCGCACACGTACGCCCACTCTTCCTGTGTGCGCCGCTTTTCTCAGTTGGGCGGCAGAAAGGCGACTCAGCGAAAGGACCTTCCGGCGGCCGGGAACTGCATTTCGCCCGCCGGGGCGACTCGAGTCGACGTGTGGCTGTACCGGCTGTGCTCCGCCGCCCTGGCAACCGTCGGCCAGCACCGTACACGACGGAACGACCTCAGGCTGAGGAATCCCGCCGTTGAGGCGGGCGGTGTACACATCGAGCACCTTGTCCCGATCCTGCCACGTCAACTGGTCCCGTGTAGCGAGATAGACGTTAAGCCCAGACCGGTCATTCCCAACGTAGAAGGTGTCATCAGTATTGCCAGGATCGGCGGAAATCAGGGTCAGCTCCCCCTCACGCCACTGGTAGACATCGTAGGCATCGTCCGCGTCCTCGGCCACAAGCCGACTGCGGCTCTCGAAGAACGCCAACCGGTCTCGGCTGGGCGGGGGACGCTGCGCGACGCCCAACATCTCTAGCGCCATCGCTCCCGGCCCTATGCCCCCATCGCCGAAGCACTGTCGGACGCTGCTGGCCGGAGGACAAGGGTAAGGCACTCCAGCGCCGTGCCGCGGCGCAGACACGCGCGTCAGCTCATTGAGGAGGAGGTCATATGCGTACATATCGCCGCTAGCTGCGTCGGGATCGTCGGCGGTCAGCTGACCGTCGGTGAAAAACGTTACAAAAGTGCCGTCGAGAGTTCCTCGCACGCAGCTGTTGGCGCTGTTGATGTTGAAGTCATTACCTCGCCCGCCAGGTAATGCGGCGATGGTACTACCTCTGCCTGCCAAGGTAGTGGCGCAGTCTCCGAAACCCGCGCCTCTAGGTAGTCGCGCGACGAAGCCCCAACGCTGCTCTAAAGGCTTCATAGCGTCATACACGTAAAGATTTACCGCATCAGTGCTTGAGGTGGCTCCATCGGGAGTCGTGATCGTGCCGCTCGGTATCGCTACCGGCCCTGAGAGCGGCGCCGCGCAGGTGAAGTAGATCCGTGATCCATCACTGCTAATAGAACGTACCGCCGAAGGCGGCTGGCCGGTGCCAACCGGGGGACTATTGCAGTCGGAGTCGCCCCCAGAGCCAGCCGAAATTCGGGTAAGAGTCCCGCCTGCCGGGTCCGCGTCAGCGGTATCCGGATCGCCATCAGGGCCGTCAGGGAGATCGTACATGTACAAGTCCGAGGATCCCGCGCCCGGGGCGCCGGCGACACCCTCATTGGGATCACTGGCAAGTAGCGGAGATGTTGTCCGGAAAAACACCTTATCCCCATTACGAGAAGCGCCCTCGACGAACGCCGGCCCCAGTAGCCCCGCCTGACCGATAACACGGGGACTTTGAGAGATCCACCGGGTCAACACTTGGCCGTCGACTCCGCGTTGCCGGATAAAGACTTGCGGAGGGTCGGGCACCTGGCCGAACAAAGGTCGGGTATCGGGGGCCATGAATAACAGGCGAGACCCGTCAGCGGACATTGCATTTGGAGGTAGCGCAGTGCCTCCGAAATCTGTACTCGCGGTCAGTGACGCGCCGCCGCGGCTGATCAGGCCTCCAGACACGCATGGGTCGAATGCGGCGGGTAGAATAGTGCCGGCCGTGCAAACGTTGACTAGCTCTCGAGCACTGTCATCGCCGGGAAAGACGTCTGAGAACGGACCCGTAATCTCGTCTAGGTAAATGTTACCTGGGTCGCCGTCAGGTCCTGGGCCGCCAGTATCCAGCACGTCAAAACTAGCGTCTCCGGCATCGGCCAGGCCGCGGGTGGTCACGCCTGTTGAGGCCACCGCCGTGCCATCGGCCGCGAACGCGTTTGTTCCATCGCCGATCGTGTCCTTAGGTAACGTTCCCGGTTGCGTGACGGCCTGCGACGGAGCGGTCGGCCCGAAGACCTCCCACTCGGGCCGCGGCCACTGGCGAAGCAGCATGTTGCTGCCTGTGATGTTCTCGTTCCACGACTCCAACTCCGGGAACAGCCTCAACAGATGGGAGCCAGATCCCCACGACGTAAGGTGAAGATCGGACGTCGCCCCAGTGATAGAGATGTCGGTGGTGGGCTGCGGTCCATAGGCACGCTTGGAGACACCAGGTCGGTGCGTCCACCCTGCGGGCGTACGCTCCGCAAACACC
Organism: Thermoleophilaceae bacterium; assembly: GCA_035630335.1. Taxonomy (GTDB): domain Bacteria; phylum Actinomycetota; class Thermoleophilia; order Solirubrobacterales; family Thermoleophilaceae; genus JAAYBF01. The sequence continues at coordinate 99,359 of DASQKV010000053.1, forward strand.
CAATCATTTACGTATCCGAATGCGCCGCCGTTTGCAATGGCCGACCCGTTCTGGCCTCGTACGGCGAACCGCTCGCCGTCGTGCGCAGCAAGTCCCACGTACCCGACGGCGTCGGGACCGCCATACCAGTGGCCCACACCCACACCTCCGACCTTGTCGGCGGGTGAGACGAGCTCATAACCACGGGGCGGATCCCCTCCATCGCAGTCCGCACAGGGCCGCGTGGTAAAGGTACGATCCAGTCCGGTAGTCGTGCCAGCCTCGTTGGTGGCTTTGACGCGGTAGTGGTAGGTGGTGTTGGACAGCAGGCCTGTGAGGTCTTGGGTGACGATGACCGGTGTGCCGCCGGCTCCTGCGCTTGCGGCTGGTATGGGTATGGAGTTTCCGTAGTCGGTGGTGTTGCCCCACTCGAAGTGGTAGGTGGTCTCGGCGTTTCGGGGATCGATCTCGCCCGCGAGGGTGGCGGCGGTCGACCGAATCGATGACGCGGGAAGCGTGGTGGCGATCGGGGGGAGGGGGTCGGTCGTGAAGTCGCCGACGGTGCCGGTGGAGACGGCTCGCGAGCCGAATTGCTTGGTCGCGACCAGCCGGACGTGGTAGAGGCGGTTTGCCTCGAGGCCAGTCGCCTCGGCGGTGACCTCCACGGGATCGTCGCCGTTGCCGATGTCGACGTCTGTGTCTGGGAACGAGGTCCAGGTCTCACCGTCGACAGAAACCTCGAAGTGATAGCCAGTCGCAAAGCCGCCGTTTGGATCGACTGTTCCGTGCAGCGTCGCGCCGCTCGTGGTGATGTCCGTGCTCGCCTGAATCGTGGCGGTATGGACGGGATCGTCAAGGACATAGACGCGGCTGTTGAAGCCGTCGCCGACATAGATCCGGCCGCTGGCCGCGTTGGCGGCTAGCCCTGAGGCCTCAAAGCTCGTGCCGGTCGTGCGGTGGATGTCAAGAACCTCGCCGCTGTCAGCGGCGAGCTCGAAGACGTTGAAGCCGTCAGCGTTCTCGTTGGGGTCGACGATGAACACGCTGTCACCAGCAGCCGCGACCTGGGTCGGAAACCCGAACGTATAGGGCACCGTGAACTCCTCATCAAGCACCCCCGCAGCGTCGAACTTGCGCACGGCCGCGCCGAACTCGAACGTATAGATCGCGCCGTTTGCGTCGACCGCGACATCGTGCGGCGCGGAAACCGGGAACTGTGAGAGGTAGACACCGTCGCCTGTGAAGCGCTGGATGCGACCGTTGTCGCGATCGCCGACCACCACATCGCCCGTCGTAGGATCGACGTCAAGCGACGCCGGCGTCGAGAACTCCCCATCGCCCGAACCCGCAACACCCCACGCCCGGACAAAGGCACCATCGGCGCTGAACTGCTGGATGCGATTGTTGGCCACATCCGCGACATAGACATCGCCATCAGTGGGATCGACCGCGATACCCGGGAAGTAGCTGCCAAAGCCAAACGAGAACCCACCGTCGACGCTACTGGTCAATCCCGCCAAGCAAGCGGAAGTACAAACCTGGTGCTCATCGGTGCCATCGACCACACCGCTACCCCAGGTCCGAATGAAGGCGCCATCTGCGTCGAGCTGCTGCACCCGCTCATTCGCAATGTCAACGACGTAAACGTCGCCCGTCTGCTGATTGACCGCAACCCCACCAACAAACGAAAACTGACCCTCCCCCGAACCATCCGCCCCCAACACCGACACCACACCCCTAGGCGCAGCACCAGCCACCCCCGCACCAAACACCGCGACCACCACCAACACCAAAACGCAAACGAGCACGGCAGCGCCGACAAACGCCCCCGCACGCTGGACGAAGTCGGACCGCATCGGCCGGAAAGTGCTGATCATCAAAACCATCCCAGGAATCGGGGTCGTAACCAGGCCTTAGGAGCCGCGGCCCAGGTCTCGCAAAGGTTCATCGCCCACCAACGGTCTCGCGCAGCGCCAACATGCAGCCCGCCCTAGCCGCCGAGCGCTCGACACGCGGAAAACGAAGGGCATACAAAGCCGACGCCACCGACGCACCAGCACCACCCCGGCGGTCCTCGGCAGAGAGGCGATGTGCGACACGGGCCAGATTACGAGCCAAACGGAAATCACCAGGCGAGTCTGCACCCGTGGAATCCGCAAGGGAAGCTGAAAGAACCTGTCCGATAAGTTTGTCGCTGCAAGCTGCGCGGCCCCTTCGAGCCGCCTTGGCGGTCGCCCGACGAATGGCAGGTGCATGAGGCTGCGACCGGAATAGCCCGTCGGTACGAGCGCCTGAGCCAGCCTCTGGGGTAGGTCGACTACGCTGGGCTGGAGCGTCGCTATCGCCGCAGGCGGACAGCGTGATGCCGAAGATTAGGGCGGTGACCATTCCCTGACCGACTGCACGCCGTCGAGGATCCCGGGGGGCTAGCGACGTCTGGCGACTCATCGTAGAACTCCTCATCGCTACTCCCGTTCTCGCGTTCACGTGCCCCCGAAGCCCCGCACGCCCCTACGCAGATGAGAACACTGGCTTACTCCGGTGTCAAGGCACAACCGTCTGAGCCTTCCCTTGACAGTCCTGGCGGGGTCGCGTATGGTCCCGCTGGCCCGGTCTTTCTTGGGTCGCGGCATGTCCCCAATGGAGGGAGGGACAGTTGGACATCATCTCTAGCCGCTAGGGGCGGTAGCCAGCTCGGAAGGGCGGCACATTCCACGCATCTCGTGGAAGCGACACAGGGTGCGCCGAGATCCCGACACGTGGGCTCCGGCGCGGCTACATACCGGCAGCTGACGCTGCCGGTCGATCAAGGAGAAACAACATCATGCGTATTGCACGCAAGCTGACGCTGCTCGCCATGCTGGCGATCGCAGCCACGGCACTGGCAGCGCCTTCGGCGTTCGCACAGACCGAACCCGAGCTCCACAACCAAGCACCGCGGCTGATCGTGGCCCAGGAAGTCCACGCCGCCAACGACATCGCCTGTCCGGCAGTCACGCCGAGCCCGCCGCCCAACCCGGGACCGCTGGTCACCGTTGGCGGCTGTCGCGGACACTTCTCCGCGCCCAACGTGGTCTTGTCAGCGCACCTGTCCGCTGGCGGCACCGAAGTCGTTGTCAGCACCTGCAACGTCGAATTCGACATCCGTCTCGACAGCGCTGGAGAAGGCTACATCGCCCACCAGGAATTCACACAGGGCACCGCCGGCACCTGCACACGCAGGGCGTGCGGCCAGGTCACCCCGCCCACCAGCGAAGGCCGGGCGTACACTGTCTATCTGCAGGAAGCCGAAACCGCCGGACAGGGTCCGCGCGAAGAGGCAGTCGTCCTCTTCTGCACCGAGGCCCTTGATGGCACCGGCGCAGGCCACTGCGAAATCACAGTTCCGATGAACCAGACGGCAACGCACCGCTACCAGTTCAACGCGGTTGACCGTTCGGGTCACGGTGCGATCTTCCCGCACTGCGAACTCACGGGTCTGTTCACCGAGGAAGCGACGCTCGGAACCACTGGCGAAGGCCAGCTCGAGCAGCGCGTCGAAATCCGCCACACCTAGACACATCACTGGTACCCCAGGGGTACCAGCACCGCAGCACCACGAGGGGCCCCGCACAGCGGGGCCCCTCGTGCTTTTGTTGCGAAGTGCGCATAGAGTCGGCTAGTGTGGCAACCATTGCCTGACTGAGACCGGTGCGACATCGAACTGCCCAGACTGGAGGGATCTGGATATGACAATCGCTCGCCGCTTCGTCGCTCGCCTGATCGTCGCTGTGGCGGGGATTGCGGTTGCTCTGTCCTTCGCCACAGGCTGCGGCTCGGACGACTCCGCCGGCTTAGGCAACGAGGAGGACCAGATCAAACAGATGTTCAACGACTGGCAGGACGACTTCGCCGCGGGCAACGGCAACGCCACCTGCGCGAAGCTGACGCGATCGGGACAGCAGGAGCTGGCGAAGTACCGGGACGTGTCCGGCTACATCGATCGCGACGCCTCGTGCGAGGAGATCGTCAGCGCGATCGTCGCGCAAACCCAAGAGGCGGGGGTTAAGCAGCAGCCTGCGCGGGCCCTGTCAGTACGTGTCGACGGCGACACGGCCGTCGCCCAGGTCAGCGACGCGGGCCGTCCGGCGGTGCCCGTGAAGCTCGTCAAGCAAGGCGACGAGTGGAAGCTTCCGAGCGCCGGCTTCGGCCCTGTCACAGGAGGCAAGGGCAGCGGCGAGTGAAGGCGGTGCACGACGAGCCGTGGGACCGTCGGGCCTAGATCAGAACCCGACCTTCTGTCCCTCAGTCTCCCGACGCACATACACGACCTCCGACAGGTCGATCTCGATCCACTCCTCGTCGGACTCGAGCCGGTGCCAGCGGTCCGACGCATCGCCGCGCAAGGCCGAGACCAGTTGGTCATATCCCTGCTCGGCGATGCGAAGCGCCAGCACCTGACCGCCCTGAAAGCCGATATCGGTCCTTGCCATCTGCGCCACGGTCAGTGTCCCTTCGGCTCGACGATCTCGATCAGCACGCCAGCGGTCGACTTCGGATGGATGAAAGCCACGCGACTGCCGAGGATGCCCACGCGAGGCTCGTGGTCGATGAGCCGCAGGCCCGCCGACAACAGCCGCTCGAGCTCGGCCTCGATGTCCGCGGTCCGGTAGGCCGTGTGGTGGAGGCCAGGGCCGTTACGCTCGAGGAAGCGGGCGACGGAGCCCTCCGGCCTGATCGGCGAGATCAGCTCTACGTGAGCGTCCCCGATCTCGAGCAGGACAGCGTGCACGCCCTGCTCCGCAACGGTCTCCCGGTGCTGCTCACGCATTCCCAGCCGGTCGCGGTAGAGGGTGATCGACTCGTCGAGGTCGTCAACGGCGATGCCGATGTGGTCGATCTGCCCGAACACGAGCGCCGATGCTAGCCAGTGGACCGGGAGGGATGTAGCGCGGGCTCGCTACGTGGCGTAGTTGAACGGCGAATCGGGCGGCCACTTGCCGCGGGGACCGAGGGCCCCGGCGGTCGCACTCCACAGCTTGCGCGCAATACGCAGGATCTTGTTCTCCTTCTCGATGTCGGTAGCCGTAGCGACAGCTTCGACTGAGAAAGGGCGACGGCCGGCCCTCCAGTTGGTCATACCCCGAGCGGACGAAGGCGCTCAGGGCGCGGAGCGTCGCGCTCATGCTTCGCGACGAGCGTGTCCAGATCGCTGCGTTCGAGCACCTCGCGCTCGAGCAGCTGAGCCGCGATGGCGTCCAAGAGGGTGCGGTTCTCCCCAAGCAGCGCCAGGGCCCGCCGGTGCGCCTGATCGGTGATGAATTGCTGCTCCTCGTCGATCGACCGGCGGGTGGCGTCGGACATCGAGTAGTCGGACGCCGGTAGCTCGCTCGACATCAGCCCGGTGCCCATGCCGTACTGGGTCACCATCGCGCGGCTGATCTCGTGCACAGTGCGTAGGTCCCCCGACGCGCCGGTTGTGATCTGCCCGAAGACGAGGTGCTCCGCCACGCGGCCGCCGAGCAGCACGACGAGTCGATCCGTCAGCTCCTCGCGCGTCTTTAGGTAGCGGTCCTCCTGCGGCAGGTTGAGCGTGTAGCCCAGCGCTTGGCCGCGCGGCACGATTGACACCCGGTGCACCTGCTCGACGCTCGGCAACAGCTCGCTGCAAAGTGCATGGCCGGCCTCGTGATACGCAACCAAGCGCTTCTCGTGGTCCGTGATCACCTTGCGCGACTGCATGCCCGCCACCACCCGCTCGAGCGCGGCCTGGAAGTCGGCGGTGCCGATCCTCTCGCGGTGCTCGCGCCCTGCCCGGATCGCGGCCTCGTTACAGATGTTCGCGAGATCCGCTCCGGTCAGCCCGCTTGTCTGGCGAGCAATCAGCTCGAGGTCGATACCGCCCTCGAGCGGCCGGTCGCGCGTGTGCACGGCGATGATCCGCTTGCGGCCCTCGAGATCGGGCGGCGAGACGAAGATCTGGCGGTCGAAGCGACCCGGGCGCAGCAGCGCGGGGTCGAGCTTGTCGAGCAAATTTGACGCGGCAATCACAACGAGCCCCTCACGACCACCGAAGCCGTCGAGCTCCACGAGCAACTGATTGAGCGTCTGGTCCTTCTCCCCCGAGATGTCGTTCCCGCGCGTGGCTCCCACCGCATCAAGCTCGTCGATGAAGACGATCGCCGGCGAGTGCTTGCGGGCCTCCTTGAACAGTCGACGGATGCGGGCCGCGCCGAGTCCGGCGAACATCTCCACGAAGGCCGAGGCGGACTGCGCGAAGAAGCGAGCGTTGGACTCGTGCGCCACCGCCTTCGCTAGCAGCGTCTTGCCGGTGCCCGGCGGCCCGTGGAGCAGGATGCCCTTCGGCACGCGCGCCCCGAGCGCGTCGAAGCGCCCCGGGTCGCGCAGGAACTCCACGACCTCGCGCAGCTCCTCCTTGGCCTCCTCAACTCCGGCGACGTCTCCCCACCCCACCGACTCCGACGACTGCGGCCGGATCTCCTGCGGCTTCATCTTGAAGCTGGGCATGAAGCGCAGCATCAGGACCAGCACGACCGCGATCAGGCCCATGAACAGGATCGGCAGCCAAACGATCGCCCAATCCTCGAACTCCTGGAAGGTCAGGGCGACGGACGGGGAGGCGAATAGGGCAGGGACGATCATGGCTCACGATCTAGGTCGACCGCGCGTCCGCGAAGCATTAGGGTTGGGTGCATGGAGGGGAACTGGAGGGTGCCCTCGCGGGTGGGGCTCGTGCTCGCGTGCTGCGCCGTGGCGCTCGGGGCCGGCTGCGGGTCGGACTCGAGCGGGTCGAGCGCCGATGGCGTCGAGACGCGCAACCCGGAGGCGACGTTCGCCCCGCTCGTGCGGCTCGCGGCCGGAGAGCGCTGGCTGCCGATGGACGCCGACTGGTTCCTCGACCGGTCGATCTTCGGGTTCGCCGAGGACCAGGGGTGTGCGGACCGCGCGATCGCCGTCGGTCGTCAGCTCGAGGACCTGTGGACGCCTGCCGTCGACTGGCTCGGCGAGGACGCGCTCGGCACGGCCTCGGGTACGGCCTCCTACTACCGCACCCCGTACGCGCCGAAGACCCCCGACCACGACGCCACCCTTATGGGTACGGAGTGCCCGTTCAGGGAGGGCTACCGCTACTTCGCGAACCAGCAGACACGGTTGTACGAGGAGGAGGACCGCGTCGAGGGGCTCCGCCTGACCGAGGGTTATTACCTCGATCTCGTCGACCGGGCACGCGGGGGGCCCCGTCCGCGGCCAGGCAACCGGATCGCCGCGCCCGCTTACGTCGAGCGACACGCCGAGGACGTCGAGGGCGAGCCTGGGCTCCGCCTGACCTACTGGCTGCTGTACGGGATGCACGCCCCGCTCGATGGGCAGGAGAAGCCGATCGAGGCCCGCACTCACGAGGGAGACTGGGAGCGCGTGGAGATCCTTCTGCAGGAGGGGGGCGAGAACGAGTGGGCACCCGCCGCGGTTCGGCTCCACGACGACGAGGGCAGCCACCGCGACGTCCCGTGGGGGTCCGTACGCCGGGCGGCGAACGTACATCCCATGCTCGTGGCCGGGAAGGGCGACCACACGCCTTCGCCCGCTCCCCGCGGGGATGAGGACTGCGGCGCCTGTCGGCAATGGCCCACCTGGTCCTCACTAGTCCCCGCCCAGAAGCAACCCTGGTATGGCTTCGGCGGCTCCTGGGGCGAGGTCGGCACGACGAGCGACACCACCGGGCCCCACGGCCCACACCGAAAGTGGGCTCCCGACTCGCCGTTCAACGCGGAGACCTAGAGACGTCACCGGCTCGAACGGAGGCAGGTAGCGGATGGACTTCATGGAGGGGAGTTGGAGGGTGGCCTGCGCGGTCGGAGCGGTGCTGGCGTGCCTTGCCTGTGCCACGGTGGGCTGCGGGTCGGACTCGAGCGGGGCGAGCGCCGACGGCGTGCGGACGCGAAGCCCGGAGGCGACGTTCGCCCCGCTGGTGCAGCTGGATCCCCAGGAGCGCTGGCTGCCGATGAGTGCCGACTGGTTCCTCGACCGCTCGCTCTTCGCGTTCGCCGACGACCAAGGCTGCGCGGACCGCCCGATCGCGGTCGGTCGCGAGCTAGAGGAGCTGCGGACGCCCATCGTCGACTGGCTGGAGCAGCAAGGCCTGGGCATGGCCGCCCGCACGGAGGCCTACTCGCGCACGGCCTACGAGCCCTACGACCCCGACTTCGACACGGCATACGGCGTGCCTTGCGCGTACCGGGGCGACCGGGGCTTCTACGCGAACCAGCAGACACGGCCATACGATGAGCACGACCGTGTCCCCGGGCTGCGGCTGACGGAGGGCTACTACCTGGACCTGACCGACCGTGCGCGCCGTGGGCAGCGGTCCGAGCCGGTCGGAGCCCGCAGGGACCTGACCACCCCCGCATACGTCGAGCGACACGCCGAGGAGGTCGAGGGCGAGCCGGGGCTGCGGCTCACCTACTGGCTGCTGTACGGAATGCACGAGCCTCTGGACGCCCAGCGCGACCCGATCGACGCCCGCACCCACGAGGGCGACTGGGAGCGCGTCGACGTGCTGCTCCAGGAGGTTGGAGGCGACGACGAGTGGGCTCCGGTCACGGTGCGACTGTTCGACGGCGAGGGGAGCAGCCGCGACATACGATGGGCGGCGCTCGCGCGCGCCCCGACCGGCAACGGCACGGCGATCGGCGCCTCAAGTGCGGCTACCAACGGCGGCGGTGTCCGAACCCACCCAGTCCTCGCCGCCGACCTCGGCGACCACACGCTGTCACCCGCTCCCCGCCGCGGAGACGACTGCGTCACCTGCCGCATCTGGCCCACGTGGTCCTCACTGCTTCCCGCCCGCGAGCAGCCGTGGTACGGCTTCGGCGGCTCCTGGGGTCAGATCGGCAAGACACGCCCGACTACCGGGTCGCACGGTCCCCACGACAAGTGGGCGCCCGATTCACCGTTCGACGCGGCGTCGTAGCCGTCCGAGCGTCACTCCTCCTTGCACAGAGCAGTCTTACCAATATTGCTCTTGTGAAATCGTCATTGTTGATGTATCGTGGAGCGATCCGCGCATGCGCGGGCTCGGCTTGGAGGGGCCGGCCGTCGAGCTTTTCTCAGTCGAAGCTGTAGCTGCGGCTTCAGACATCGACAAGGAGAACGAACCATGCGTATCACCCGTAAACTGACGCTGCTCGCCATGCTGGCGATCGCAGCCTCGGCGCTGGCGGCGCCTTCCGCGTTCGCACAGGCCGAACCCGAGCTCCACAACCAGACACCACGAATGATCGTGGCCCAAGAAGTCCACGCGGCCAACGACATCGCCTGCCCGGCCGTCACGCCGACTCCGCCGCCGAACCCGGGACCGTTGGTTACCGCCGGCGGTTGCCGCGGCCACTACACGGCGACCAACGTGGTTCTGTCCGCCCACCTGAGCGCAGGCGGCACCGAAGTCGTGGTCAGCACCTGCAACGTCGAAGTAGAGAAACGAGGGGATTCGGCCGGAGAAGGCTACGTCGTTCATCAGGAATTCACACCGGGCACCCAGGGCACATGTACGCGCAGGGCGTGTGGACAGGTCACTCCGCCCACCAGCGAAGGCCGCGCGTACACCGTCTACGGACAAGAAACCGAAATCGCGGGGCAGGGACCGCGTGAAAATGCCGTCGTTCTGTTCTGCACCGAGGATTTAGTCAACCCAGTCTCCTCGCACTGCGAAGTGACCGTCCCGTTCACCCAAGGCACCACGCACCGATACATATTTGCCGCGAACGATGTCTCCGGTCACGGCACCGCTTTTCCGCACTGCGAACTCACGGGTACGTTCACCCAGGAAGCAGCGCTTCAGACCACTGGCGAAGGCCAGCTCGAGCAGAACGTCGAAATCCGCCACACTTAGACACACTTCGGTACCTCAGTTGGAATAGGGACTTCTCATGACTTGAGGGTCCGCGCAAGCGGGCCCTCACATCTGGTTGCAGTTTCCAGTTTGGCGAGTACCATTGGCGTATTCCGCGTACTGCGGTCTCGGCTTGGAGGGGCCGGCCGTCGACCTTTCTCAGTCGAAGCTGTTGCTACGGCTACAGACATCGACAAGGAGAACAAGATCATGCGTACTGCACGCAGGCTGACGTTGCTCGCCATGCTGGCGGTCGCTGCCACGGCTCTGGCAGCGCCTTCCGCGTTCGCACAGACCGAACCCGAGCTCCACAACCAAACACCGCGGCTGATCGCGGCTCAGGAAGTCCACGCCGGCGCCGACGTTGCCTGCCCGGCAGTCACGCCGAGCCCGCCGCCGAACCCGGGACCGCTGGTCACCGCTGGCGGCTGCCGCGGTCACTACACCGCATCCAATGTCGTCCTGACAGCCCACCTCAGCGCAGGCGGCACCGAAGTCGTCGTAAGTAGCTGCAATGTCGAAGTAGACGTGCGTGGCGACTCAGCCGGAGAAGGCTACGTCGCCCACCAAGAAATGACGCAAGGCACCGCCGGTAGCTGCACGCGGAGAGCGTGCGGGCAGGTCACACCGCCGAGCAGCGAAGGCCGGGCGTGGACAACATACGGACAGGAAACCGAAGTCGCCGGACAGGGCCCACGCGAAGCAGCCGTAGTCCTGTTCTGCACCGAGGACTTGGCGAACCCGATTTCCTCGCACTGTGAAGTAACCGTCCCGTTCTTCCAGGGAGCAACGCACCGGTATACGTTCACCGCGGCCGACGTCTCCGGGCACGGCACGGCGTTCCCTCACTGCGAACTCACGGGTACGTTCAACCAAGAAACAACCCTCGGAACCAGTGGCGAAGGTCAGCTCGAGCAGAACGTCGAACTCCGCCACACCTAGACACACTGCCATACCACAGCGCGACCATGAGATTCGCCACTAGAGGGTCGGCGCGAGTGCGGGCCCCTCCAAGATTCGGGTTGCACTTTTCGTCCTGAAGGGTAGCATCTGGTTCTTCCGCGTACTGCGGTCTCGGCTTGGAGGGGCCGGCCGTCGACCTTTCTCAGTCGAAGCTGTTGCTACGGCTACAGACATCGACAAGGAGAAACAACCATGCGTATTGCACGCAAGCTCACGCTGCTCGCCATGCTGGCGATCACAGCCACGGCACTGGCAGCGCCTTCGGCGTTCGCACAGGTCGAACCCGAGCTCCACAACCAAACACCACGACTCATCGTGGCCCAGGAAGTCCACGCCGGCGCCGACATCGCCTGTCCGGCAGTCACGCCGACCCCGCCACCCAGCCCCGGACCGCTGGTCACCGCCGGCGGCTGCCGTGTGCACACCAGCGCGCCTAACGTGGTCCTATCAACGCACCTGAGCGCGGGCGGCACTGAAGTCGTGGTCAGCAGCTGCAACGTCGAATTCGACAAGCGCGTCGATAACGCCGGAGAAGGTTATGCAGTCCACCACGAATTCACGCCGGGAACCCAGGGCACCTGCACGCGCAGGGCGTGCGGGCAGGTCACTCCGCCCACCAGCGAAGGCCGAGCCTGGACAGGCTACGGGCAGGAAACCGAAGTGGTCGGACAAGGCCCCCGTGAACAGGTGGTCGCTCTCTTCTGCACAGAGGACATCTCGAATCCCATACCCGCGCACTGCGAAGTGACCGCCGCCGTGACCCAGACGGCGACACACCGCTACCAGATTGTTGCCAACGACGTCTCGGGGCATGGAGCCGCGTTCCCGCATTGCGAAATCACCGGCGTGTTCACCCAGGAAGCGGTGCTCCAAACGACTGGCGAAGGCCAGCTCGAGCAGAACGTCGAAATTCGCCATAACTAGAGATTGGGATACGTCATTGCTGTGCAGCTGTCAGCATCGAGCATTGGAAGGGCCCGCACAGCGGGCCCTTCCTTTGCAGTCTGTCGCCGTCACCTTTATGGTGGGCTGTAGTATTGATGCATTCCGCGTACTGCGGTCTCGGCTTGGAGGGGCTGGCCGTCGACCCTTCTCAGTCGAAGCTGTTGCTACGGCTACAGACATCGACAAGGAGAAGAGCCCATGCGTACTGCACGCAAGCTGACGCTGCTCGCCATACTGGCGATCACAGCCACAGCACTGGCGGCGCCTTTGGCGTTCGCACAGGTCGAACCCGAGCTCCACAACCAGGCACCGCGAATGCTCGTGGCGCAGGAAATCCACGCAGGCGCTGACATCGCCTGCCCGGCAGTCACACCGACCCCTCCGCCGAGCCCAGGACCACTGGTCACTGCCGGCGGCTGCCGCGGCCACTACACGGCAGACAACGTTGTCCTGTCCGCCCATTTGAGCGCAGGCGGCACCGAAGTCGTGATCAGCAGCTGCAACGTCGAATTCGACGTACGCGGAGACTCGGCCGGCGAAGGCTACGTTGCCCATCAGGAATTCACGCAGGGCACCAGCGGAACGTGTGCTCGTAAAGCGTGTGGACAGGTCACCCCATCCACCAGCGAAGGCCGAGCGTTCACGGTCTACGGACAGGAAACCGAAGTCGCCGGACAGGGCCCGCGCGAAGCAGCCGTCGTCCTGTTCTGCACCGAGGATCTCGTCAACCCTGTTCCGTCGCACTGCGAAGTGATCGCTCCAATCACCCAGGGATCCACCCACCGGTACACGGTCACCGCGAACGACGTCTCCGGTCACGGCACCGCGTTCCCGCACTGCGAACTCACGGGCACGTTCAACCAAGAAGCAGCGCTTCAGACCACGGGCGAAGGCCAGCTCGAGCAGAACGTAGAAATCCGCCACACCTAAACACAGTTCCGTACCCAGTCAAGATCTGACGTGGCCTGACTTGACGGGTTCCGCAAGAGACTCTCAAATCCGGTTGCACTTTCCATCTGGACGAGTAGCATTGACTCCCCGCGTACTGCGGTCTCGGCTTGGAGGGGCCGGCCGTCGACCTTTCTCAGTCGAAGCTGTTGCTACGGCTACAGACATCGACAAGGAGAACACCATGCGTATTGCACGCAAGCTCCCGCTGCTCGCCATGCTGGCGATCACAGCCACGGCACTGGCAGCGCCTTCCGCGTTCGCACAGACCGAACCCGAGCTCCACAACCAAACACCGCGATTGATCGTGGCCCAAGAAGTCCACGCCGCAAACGACGTCGCCTGTCCGGCGGTGACGCCGACCCCGCCGCCCAATCCGGGACCGCTGGTCACCGCCGGCGGCTGCCGCGGCCACTACTCCGCGCCTAACGTGGCCCTGTCCGCGCACCTGAGCGCAGGCGGCACCGAAGTCGTGGTCAGCACCTGCAACATCGAAGCGGACAAGCGTCTTGACTCGGCCGGAGAAGGCTACATCGCCCATCAGGAATTTACACAGGGTACGGTAGGCACCTGCACGCGCAGGGCCTGTGGACAGGTTACCCCACCCACAAGCGAAGGTCGGGCATACACGATCTACGGCCAGGAAACCGAAGTCGCCGGCCAAGGCCCGCGCGAAAATGCAGTTATCCTCTTCTGCACCGAGGCTCTAGATGGAACAGGAGCAGCCCACTGTGAAATCACTGTCCCGGTGACCCAAACAGCGACACACCGATACCAGCTCACCGCGAACGATGTCTCGGGCCACGGTACGGTGTTCCCGCACTGCGAACTCTCTGGCACGTTCAGTGAGGAAGCAACGCTCGGAACAACTGGGGAAGGTCAGCTGGAGCAGCGTGGTGAACTTCGCCACACGTAGACGTCATACGGGACCTGCGACCAGCGCGCCGAACTCGCCGCACTAGAGGGCCGCGCCAAGGGCCAGCGGACCGTGAGGGACCCCGCCACAGCGGGGTCCCTCCACGTTCATAGGCCGTTCCACGGGCTAACGCAGCGTGCTCTCCACCAGCTCACTGAAGAAACGCGCCGCCAAGCCAAGATCCTCCACCGGGATCCGCTCATCGGCTCCGTGGATCAGCGGCTGCGCCTCGAACAGGTCCATTGTGCGCTGCGGAAAGAACCCGTACGCCACGCAGTCGGGGAACGCCTCGCGGAACCAGCGCGAGTCGCTGAACCCGGCTAGCGCCGTGGGAGTGACCGCGGCGCCCGGATCCTCGCGCTCGACGAAGGCGCGGATGCTCTCCATCAGCGGCGTGTCGATCGGGGACCGGTTGCCGACCACCGTCTCGTCGAAGGTGATCTCGTGGTCGTCCCCGACCATCTCGCGGATACGGAAGAGCGCATGGTCCTCCCCGCACCCCGGCGGCACACGGCAGTCGACGCGCAAGCGCGCCTCCGACGGAATCACGTTGATCTTCTCCGAAGCCGCCACCATCGTCGGAGCGAGCGTCACGCCGAGCAGTGGCTCGAGCAGCACCGCCACACGCGGGTCGGCGCCGTGGACCTCCATCAACGCGTCTTCGAGATCGTCGGTCTGGACGCCGAGCGTGGCGAGGAACGCCTCGGGCTCCGGCGAGGACTCCGGCACCACCCGCCCGTGGCGCAGCGCGTCAAGCACAGGCGCCAACTTCGTCAGCGCGTTATCCCCGATGCGCGGGATCGACGCGTGGCCCGCACGGCCGTGCGCAGTCAGCGTGAACCGAAAGACCCCCTTCTCCGCGACGCACACCGGATAGACGCGCCGCCCGCGGAACTCGAACGACGCACCACCACCCTCGTTGACGATCACGTCCGCACGGACCTTCTCCGCGTGCTGCGAGCAAAGCCACTGCGCGCCGTGCTCGGCCCCCGCCTCCTCGTCAGCCGTCAAGACGATCTTCAGCTCCCCCGCCTCCGGCCGCCAGCCTGCGTCGGCAAGCGCACACGCCGCGGCAACCTCCGCCGCCACCTGACTCTTCATGTCGAGCGCACCGCGGCCCCACACGCACCCGTCCTCGCGCAGCTCGCCCGCCCACGGATCGACCTCCCACTCGGCAGGGTTCGCGAGCACCGTGTCGACATGACCGAGCAGGCACAGCGACGGCCCGTCCACCCCCGACCCCATCCGCGCGACCAGGTTCGGCCGCCCCTCGACAGCAGCCAGCAGCTCCACCTCGAAGCCCGCTCCCTCGAGCAGCCCGCGCAGATACTCCTGGCACGCCTCCTCGGCACCCGGGGGATTGACCGTGTCGAACCGGATCAGGCGCTGCAGCAGCTCGGTCGTCCGACCCTCCAGATCCCTCACGCCGGGCACTCTAATCCGTTGTGGCCCCACGCGGGCGCGGCTGTCGCTACGGTTCCCCCATGCTGTCCTCCCCCCGCCGCAGCGCGCGACTGCTTGCGCTGCTGGCCACCGCCGTGCTCGCCCTCGGCGCCGTCGCGTGCGGCGACTCGGACGACGACGGCGGTGGCAGCGCAAGCGAGAGCGCCACGGCGGGCGGCGGGAGCGACGAGCAGCAGGCGCGGGCGACCGTCGAGAGCCTCTACGCCGCGATCCGCGACAGCGACGCCGAGGGCGTCTGCGCGACGATGACCGAGCCGGCGCAAAAGCAGGTCGCCCAAGGCGCGATCGGCACCGGCAAGGGCGGCACCTGCACCGACGGCTTCCAGCGCTTCCTCGACGCCGCCGAGCGCGCCGGCGGGCTCAACCTGACGCTCAAGGCGAAGGTGCAGCGCGTGAAGGTCGACGGCGACAAGGCGGTCGCGCGCGTCACGTTCGGCAAGGCGCGCGCCGGCAACATCCCGCTCGTCAAGGTCGACGACGAGTGGAAGCTCGACCAGGCCGGCGCCGCTCCGCAGTAGGGCTCGCCGCGAGGCGGCGGCCCGGCCTCAGCTAGCGCCGATCGCCGCCAGATCGCCCGGGATCGCGAAGTCGGGGCGCCAGCGGCCGTTCTCCTTGACGAAGCCGACCCGCACCTGCTTGAAGCCGCCGATCACCGTCACGCCGCCGTAGGGATCTCGGCCGGGATCGTTGTAGACCCTCACCCACTGGATCCTGTTCGGCCGCCAGTCGAGCTTGCCCTGCGCCAGGCGCTTCGCGACGCGGGAGACGATGCCGGCGCACTCCTTGAACCGCTCCTCGGGGTCCCCCGACTCGAGGTTCGGGAGGGCGACGAGGCTGTCGGTGAAGTGCCTGCAGAAGTCGAGGAACCTGCCACCGTAGAACTCGTTCTGCATCTGCCTGTAGATGCGCAGTAGCGTCGCCTTCTCCTTGGGGAAGCCGCGATCGAAGACCTCCTTGTAGGGCCGCGGGGTCGGCGCCTGCTCCTGGAGCCGCTGACGCTCGGCGGGCGTGAGGCGCGCCTGGGTCAGGTTGACCGGCTCGGTGTCGCCCGCGGAGGCGTTGCCGCCGGCGCCGTCCGCGCCGCCGGGATCGCCCGAGCCGCCGTCCGACGCGTTCGCATTGCCACCGTCGACAGCCTGGGAGCTATCGGCGCTCGGCGCCTTCGCGTCACCGCCGTCGTCATCGTCACCGCACGCCGACAGAGCGAGCGCGGCAAGCATTGCGGCAAGCGCCAGCACAGCGCGCACGGACATCCCACGGTCCTTGAAGCTCAACAGTCAGCCCTCCAGTCCTGACTCGTAACGAGGGAGCCCCGAAGGACTCCCTCGTGGACCTCTCCCGGCCCTCCCTCCTACTGCGGGACATCCTAGCTCGCTTGGAGCACGCGTGCACGGAAAGGCGATCGCGGCGCTTCGCCCTGGGGATAGCATCGCGGGTCAAGGGTGCGCCGAGCCCCGTCAGGGCGCTCGGCGCGGCAACGAGCGGCAGCGCAAGCCCGCTGTCGAGAACCGATCGAAGGAGGGACAAGATGCATTGCAAGAAGACGCCTCCAGTGCGGAGGCTGACCGCGCTCGCCATCGTCGCGATCGCGATCGCGGCGGCGGTCGCGCCGTCGGCGTTCGCCCAGGGCACGGAACCGCTGGCCGTCGCGCCACACGATCTCCAGGTCAGATCGGAACCGTCGGGCGTGCTCTGCCCGGCCGTCACTCCCGCCACCCCACCGGCGACGGGCAACTTCACCACTGCCGGGGGGTGCCTGATCCACGTAGCCGGCAGCGGCATCGTCCAGTCCGGACACGTATTCGGGGTCGAAACCATCGAAAGCACATGCAACATCGAATTCGACCTCAGGATCGGCGGCGACGGGGCCGGTTACCTCACCCATGTCGAACTCGTGCCGGGAATCGCGGGTACGTGCGAGCGGCGACCATGTCACTACCCCAACACCCCCAATCCGACCTTCGTGCCACCGAGCACGGTCAACGGCAACCACAACGAAGCCCGGCCGCACCGGGGCTACATGGAAGAAACCACGAATCCCGTAGGCGAACGCCTCGTGTTCCTCTTCTGCCTCGAGCCGCGCAGCTCGACCTCACTCGAACCGATGACCAAGCGGCACTGCCAGGTGGCTGTCCCGTTCACCGAGACGGCCAACCACCGTTACACGTTCACGGCGAACGACGTCGGCGGCACCGGCACTCCACGTTGCGAACTCAATGGCACCTACGTCGTCGAACCAACGCAGCTTCAGGGTCCGGGCTCGACCGAAGCCACACGCAGCCACCTCGAAATCAACCACATTTGACGCCCGCGGCCGACGGGCGGTCGGGCAGGCGCCATGGCGCCATCGCGAAGGGGGCCCGCGCGCAGCGGGTCCCCCTTCGGCGCGCAGATACCAGCGCGTACTCGCGCGAACTAGTCTCCGCGCCATGTTGCGGGCTTGCGAGCTGGCCGTCCTGACGGCGCTGCGGACGCGCGGGCACTCCGCGCGGCTGGAGCGCGCGGTGCTCGCGTTCACGCGCGCGGGCGAGCACGGGGCGCTGTGGCAGGCGCTGTGCGCGGCGGGGGTGGTGCTCGATCGCCGGCGGCGGGCGCTGTACCTACGGGCGATGCGGACCGTCGCACTCGCCTACCTGGCGAACATCGCGCTCAAGTACGTCGTGCGGCGGCGACGGCCGGTTCTGGAGGGGCTCCCCGCGCTGTCGTCGACCGTGACGTCGCTGTCGTTCCCCTCGGCGCACTCGACAACCTCCTTCGCGGCGGCGCGCGTGCTCACCGGGCCCGGCGCGTTCCCGCGCGCCCCCGTGTACGCGCTGGCGAAGGCGATGGCGCTGTCGCGCGTCTACGCGGGCGTCCACTACCCGACCGACATCGCGGCGGGGGCGGCGCTCGGGACGGCGCTCGCGGAGCTGCTCGCCGCGCCGCGCGCGAACGGAGGCCGGGCGTGAAGGTCGGGATCGTCGGACTCCCGAACGCGGGCAAGTCGTCGCTCTTCAACGCGCTGACGCGCGCGGGCGCGGAGGCTGCGAACTACCCGTTCACCACCGTCGAGCCGAACGTCGCGATCGTGCCGGTCCCCGACGAGCGGCTCGACGCGGTGGTCGACACCGTCGCCGCCACGCCCACCGTCTACGAGACGATCGAGTTCCACGACATCGCCGGCCTCGTCCGCGGCGCGCACAAGGGCGAGGGCCTCGGCAACAAGTTCCTCGCGAACATCCGCGAGACCGACGCGCTCGTGCACGTCGTGCGCGCGCACGAGGACGAGCAGGTGGTGCACCCGGAGGGCCGGGTCGACCCGCTCGCCGATGTCGAGACGATCGAGACCGAGCTGCTCTACGCGGACCTCGAGCAGGCCGAGCGGCGGCTGCAGAAGGTCGCCAAGGAGGCGAAGGCGGGCGACCGCGAGAAGGTCGCGGAGAAGGCGTGGCTGGAGCAGCTCGTGGCGGCGCTGCAGGCCGGCCGGCCGGCGCGGTCGGTTCCCGTCCCCGACGACGCGGCCGACGCGCTGCGCAACCTCCAGCCGCTGACGGCCAAGCCGGTGCTGTACCTGGCGAACGTCGACGAGGGCGGCGGGCTCGAGCCGCCGGCCGCGCTGCTCGCGCACGCCGAGGCCGCCGGCGCCCGCGCCGCCGCCGTCTCCGCACGGCTCGAGTCAGAGCTCGGCGAGCTCGACGACGACGAGGCCGCGGCGATGCGCGCCGACCTCGGCGTCGCCGAGTCCGGCCTCGCCACCGTGGTGCGCGAGGCCTGGAAGCTGCTCGGCCTGATCTCGTTCTTCACCGCCGGCGAGGGCAAGGAGGGCCGGGCGTGGGCGATCCCCGGCGGGACCTCCGCGCGCCGCGCCGCGGGCAAGATCCACACCGACATCGAGAAGGGCTTCGTGGCCGCCGAGGTCATCGCGTGGGACCAGCTCGTGGCGGCCGGCGGCTACGCGGGCGCGCGCGACCAGGGGACGCTGCGCGTGGAGGGCCGCGACTACGCGATGCGCGACGGCGACGTGATGACGGTTCGCTTCACGCCCTAGCGGCGCACCAGGCCGCGCGGGCGGATTCGCCTGTTCTTACACGATTGGCGGACCCTGGGTCACACAATCGTGCAAGGACCCTTCGCTCAGCCAGCCGGGAACATCTTGCGGCTCTTCCAGAGCCACTTGTAGTTCCCGCGCGGGCGCAGCTTGCCGCGCGTGACGAGCTTGCGCGGATCGGTGCGGCCGGCGATCACGTCGGCCCAGTCGTCGAACTTGCACTGCAGGCGGACGGTCGGGTTCTCGGCGCGGCCGCGGACGGCGCGCGTGTTGCCGTTGTCGACCTGGACGTGCCAGGGCTCGGCGTCGGAGAACTCCCACTGGACGGCGCCGGGGCTGTGCGCGGCGCCGGCGTCGAAGCTGGCCGCGACGCTCTCGAAGAGCATCTGCATGTCCTCGGGGTCGGTCGAGGCGCGCGCGGGCTTCTCCCCGAGGTAGCCGGCCTGGGCCATCTTCTTGCCGCGCAGGGCGCGCTCGCGGACCGTGCCCACGAACGGGAGGACCGCCGGGCCGGGCAGCTCGTCGATCGGCATGCCGGCGCTGCGGAGCTTGGTCTCGAGCGAGGTGATGCCCTCGACGCCGAGGTCCTCGAACTCGTAGCCGAAGGTGGTGATGTAGCGCTCGTCCCAGCCCGGGGGGACGATCACGCCGATCGACCACGGCAGCACCTCGCGCAGCAGGTCGGCGACCGCGTGCGGGACCTCGGGGTCCATCTTGCGCAGGTCGTTGAGCAGCTTGACTCCGAAGCCGATGTGGCGCTGCTCGTCGGCGGCGACGTTCTCCATCCCGGCGCGGAAGCCGGGCATCAGGTCGCGGTCGGTCAGGTAGCTGGTGATGAAGTGCTGGCCGGGCTGGGCGAGCGTCGCCTCGATGACGATGTGGTAGAGCGCGACCCCGGCCGCGAGCTGTGGGATCGAGGGGTCCTTGCGCAACTCGTCGCACATCGTCTCGAGCCGGCCGAAGACCTTCTTGAAGCCCCAGGAGAGCTGCGGCTGGATCGCGTCGAGCGTGTCCCCCACGCTGTTGCCGCCGATCCCGACGACCTCCTTCATGAAGCGGTTGAAGAAGACCGCGTGGCGGGCCTCGTCGACCTGCTGGGTGGTGAGGAAGTACTTCTGCTCCTCGAGCGGGGCGGCGTCGACGTAGGGCGAGAGGCCGTCGGCGACCGCGTCCTCGCCCCAAAAGAAGAGCGAGTAGTTCCAGAGCGCGGCCTTGCGGTCGAACTCGGTGAAGTCGTTGCGCCACTGCTCGGCGTCGGTGGAGAAGTCGATCTCCATCGCGCGCCAGTTCCCGTTCTCCCAGCGCCGGTAGAGGTCCTCGTAGGTGATGTTGTCGAGCGGGCTCTGGGTGGTCGGAACGGTTGCGGTCATGCGAGGCGGCTCCTCCGGAAGCTCTGGTACGTTTGTACTCAGCTAATGGCACGAATGTACCAGAAGGGGCAGCGTACGCAACGATCTGGTGACGGCGCGGGACGATCCAAGGGCGAGCGCCGGCGCGAGGAGCTGCTTAGGGCCACGCTGCGCGTGATCGGCGCTCATGGCGCCGACGCGGTCACCCACCGCGCCGTGGCCGAGGAGGCCGGCGTGCCGCTGTCGGCGACGACGTACTACTTCGCGTCGAAGGAGGAGCTGCTCGAGCAGGCCCTCCTCCTGGCCGCGCGCGAGGAGACCGGGCGGCTGGAGCGGCTGGTGCTCGAACTGGCTCCGCAGTCGCTGTCGGTCGAGGAGTGGGCCGCCGCGGTCGCGCACCTGCTGGCCGGCGACGTCGCCGCCGAGCCGGCCCGGCACGTCGCGCTGTTCGAGCTCGGCCTCGAGGCGACGCGGCGCGAGCCGCTGCGCGCCGAGCTGCAGCGCTGGCAGGACGCGCACCTGCGCCTCGCCGAGATGGGCTGCCGCGCGATCGGCTCGGACGATCCGGAGCTGGACGCCCGGGTGGTCGTGGCGACCCTGACCGGCCTGATGCTGCAACAGCTGGCCGGTGGGCGCGAGGACTTCGAGGACGCGGTGATGCGTCCGGCGCTGGAGCGGCTGCTCAGCCGGATCTCCACGCGCGCGCCCGCCGGCGCCCCGGCCTGACGGAACGTCCGGCTCGAGGGCCTCCGTCTAGGTGACCTGCCAGTCGACGTCATGCGCGGAGGGCCCTTGCGGCATACGGCGCCGCGGCGCGCCCCCTCGTGGTCCGGTGGATCCAGGATCTGGATCGCATAGACCTCGAAGGTGGGATCGCTGCCCAGGCCCAGCCAGGAGACGCGCCACCGGCTGGTCCTCCACGGCCGGGTCGGGCTCTCCAGCCGCCAGTCGTAGCCATAGTCCTCGCCGCCGGCGTCGACGGTCTTCGGCCAGGCGAGCGCAACGAAGGCGACGTCCGTCTCGGCATCCGCCCGCTCCGCTGCGAGCGCCGCCTCGGCATGCCCCGACCGCAGCGACCGGTGGCAGCGCCGCAGCAGCCACTCGTCGAGGGAGTCGACGAGCTCTTCGAGGGCCACGGCATCTGCGCCCTGCCCGCCTCCGAGCGCTGGGTCCGCACCCTGCCCGAGTCACTCCACCGCCAAGACCTCGACTTCGCTGGCACGCTGCACCCGAACGGCCTCGGGCACGTGGCGACGGCGGGCTTGATCGGGCCTGTGCTTGCGGAGACGCTCGAGCGTTAGGAGCGCCTGGCGGCCGCCTTGCGCCTTGCCGCCGCCTTGCGCTTGGCGGCGGCCTTCTTGGATTTCTTTGCGCAGGGTGTCTTGACTTGTGTGTTGAAGTCGCGTTGCTTGCCGTTGTGTCCGTCCATTTGGACGCTGGCGACGTGACTCTTTGGCGCTGAGCAGAGGTTGATTCTGGACTTGGCGGTGCGGGTGACGGTGAGGATGCCGTTCTTTCCGCCGGCGAGGTTGAGGTTGAACTTGGTCACGGGTGCGTCTGGGACCTTGTCGAAGGTGTTGACCAGTCGTCCGTCCTTGGTCGTTGAGCTGGTGCCTTTGACGTTGACTGCGATCTCGCCCCTGAGGGCGACGACGAGCATCGGCAGGGTGCGGATCAGGTTGCCGCGGGCGTTTCGCCGGATGTTCTTTACGAAGTAGACGTTGCCCGCCAAGGGCTTGTCGAGGATCGGCGTCGTCGCTTTCGCGCGTCCGACGATCGAGCCCTTGGGGCAGTGGTTCTCGATGTCTGGCTTGGTGCCGTCGGCGAACTCACACAACGCCTGCGCGTTGGCGGGATCCAGGGCGAGCGCCTTGGGCAGCTTCACGATGGCCTTCTCGATCGCCGCGGCGCCGAGGCCCTTCTGGGTCACGGTCGCCTTTACGCCGGGGTGCTTGCCGGTCCTGACCTGCTTGCGGCCCGTCAACGCGAGCGAGAGCTTGGGGGTGAACCCAAGCGCCGCACAGTCACCGACCTTGAACCGGTCGCCGACCTGGGCGGTGGCGCCTTGGTCTGAGCGTACCTGGCCTGTGATCTGCATCTGGTCGCAGTCGGTCGGATTGAGCATGAACCCCGGCCGGTCGATCACTGTGCGGATCTCCTGGATCTGCAACGGAATACCGGCCAAGATGGTCGGCAAAGGATCGGTCTTGACCGTGACGTGCGCATCGGTGCGATCCACGTGAAGCGCCACACGGACGACGACGTTGCCGAGATCGAACGGCCCGGCCACCGCGGGGGTGACCACCGCGAGGCTGAACGGGGCGCCCTTGTAAGGGCCGGCGAAGTAGACCCTGCCCGTCTGGACGAAGAACGGCTCCGGTCCGACACCCGAACCCACCGTTGCCGATCCGAGCAGGCTCGCGGCCGGACAGGACGGGTTGTCGATTTGGCCCTGGCCCGTACCGACCGTTGTGGGGATCGACGCGATCGCTGCCTCCGAGCACTTCGGCACACCTGCGAGCTTTGCCGCCATCCCCTGCGGGA
Organism: Thermoleophilaceae bacterium; assembly: GCA_035630335.1. GTDB lineage: Bacteria > Actinomycetota > Thermoleophilia > Solirubrobacterales > Thermoleophilaceae > JAAYBF01. Next base: position 122,383 of record DASQKV010000053.1, read on the forward strand.
GGTCGACGTCAAGGCCCTTCAAGGCCTGGTCGCCGTCAGGGCGCTTGAGCTTCATGACGAACGGGCTGCTCGCACCCGCGGTAGGGCTCACCACACCGGCTGTCAGGGTGGGAGCAAACGGGCGACCGGCCGGATCGCCCGCCGGACACCCGCTGCCGTTAGGACCGGAGTTGACCTCAAACGACGAGGTCGCGGTGACCGGCGCGCCACCTGCCCAGGGCGTCAACAGCGCCCGGGTGTCATAGGAGCCACAAGTAGCCGGGGTCGTCAACGGGGCGCGGGCGCCCTCGCGGAAGTGCAGCTTGAAGTGCGAGAACGGCAACTGCGGAATGTCGTCGGCGGTCGCTGTCAGCTGGCCGGTCACCGGGTCCGGATCAACCTTCGCCGCCTGCTTGACGACGATCCCGAGGTTGGGATTCTTGACGACGATGTAGAAGGCCAGCAGGCTGTTAAACGGGTTCTCGCCCTGCTTTGCGGCGTAGAGCGACCCCGACAGCGGCTCGCCCAGCAACGGCGTCTCGACCTCAACCGACCCGATCTTCGAAGCCGCCGGACAACCAGCACCCGGAGCGGAATCGGCCTTCTCGCGTGCGAGGTCGGCCTGAGAGCACGCCGCCAGACCCGACGCGACCGACGGATTCACAGCCACGCCCTCGGGCAGCGTCACGACCGTCTTCTTGACATCCGACTGCGCGAGACCATTCGGAGACTGCAACCCCTCGTCCTCGACGTCGAGGCTGAAGTCAAGACCCGACGGCGAGCTCGCCGCCTTGGTCGAGGGCTTCGATGAGATCGTCGGCGAGAAACCAAGCTTGCCGCAACCCGTCATCCCGATCGGATTGGGAGGAGTCGCGTTGTCGTGGGTAAGCACGCTCCCGCTTACGAAGGCACCCGGGTTGGACCAGCTATCGGCGACGTAGGTCGTCGCGAGCGGGCCGGTACAAGCACGCGGCAGCGTCAGGAACGGGCGGTTGGGCGAGTGCGACGCGCAAGGCCCGCTAAGGCACCCTCGATACACGTCGTGTGCCGGATCGGCAGGATTTCCCCACAACGTCAACGACGCTCCGTAGACCTTCACCGGCTGGGCCGTCTTTCGCAGCGACGCGATCACGTTGTAGCCGGGATCGCCCTTGACACCGACGTTGATCGCCACACGCTCGCCGGCGACGTTGAACCCCAGCGCCGCCGCCACCCCCGGAGCCGGCTCGAGGTTGTACACCGTCGAAACCACCGGCTGATAGAACTGGCTGGTCGACGGATAGATCGCGTCGGCCGTCACGACTCCAACCGCCGAGTCCTCACCGCATAGGGTGTAAAACGAGGAACCGAAGGGAGAGGCTGCGAAGTCCTCGGTTGAGCAGCGTGGGAATGCGGTGGTGTCTCCGACCAGGCCGAGGATCTGTTGGAAGTCGGCGTCGTTTAGCGCGTCGAGGGTGAAGCCCGCCTCGTCGTTGCCGGCGTAGTTGAGCTCAAACGACGTCGTCATCTCAAACGGGTGCGAGCCGGCTTGGGTCGCGGGGGTGCCATCGGCGTTGGTGAAGGTGACGTCAAACTTGTCGATGCCAAAGTCCGCCAGCGCCGTCGGCGTGGCGATCCAGGCGCCAAGCAGAGTCGCTGTGACCGCGAGTGCTGTGGCCAGCTTCTTGGCGTGGCGTGGTCGGGTGTGGCTCATTTGGCACCTCCGCGGTCGTTCTTGGCGGCTCGCGCCTTGTCAGCCTTCTTGGATTGCTCGAGTCTGAGCACCGCGGTGTCTTGCGACGCCTTGCCGCCACTGCCGGCGGTAAACCGAACCTGGACTCTGAGCTTGGCTTGGTTGCCCTTCGCGATCCGGCGCCTCGCCTTGGCCGTCAACCTAAACGTGAGCTTGTAGGTGCCGGCCCTCGCCACACGCCGCCTGACGCCCTTGACTCCCGCGCCGCGGCCGGTGATCACACCCTTCCCGGAGACCCTGACGCGCAGGCTGAAGGCCCTCGCCCCGACCGTCCTTCCGACGACTCTGATCCCAGCCCGACCACGCGATCGCACGCCGTTGCCCAAGCCGCCCGTCACAGAGCTGGCGGGCAGCTGCTCCTTGGGCGCCGTCGAAGGCCCTTGACAGGCCTCGCCGTCGCAGTCCGCCGGCCCAGCCGCAGGCGGCGCGAAGCCACCACCGACCCGCGCGTCATAGATATCGATCCGACCCGTGTCCTGACCAACCAGGCTGCTCGAAGTGCTGAAGAACACATCCCTACCGTCAGCGCTCGCATCGACGAACTCCGACTTATCCGAGCTCTGCCCGCTCGAGATCAAATCGACACAACCATCCGGCTTCTGACAACCCCCAGAGCCCTGCGCCTCCCACTGATACACATCCTGCTGACCATTGGTATCACCTGCCACCAACGCATCGAAGCTATTGAAGAACAACCGACCCCCGTCAACAGACAACGCCCGCGGAATATGGTGCGAGCTCGCCGCGGTGGTGAGCCACGCCGCCGCGGTAGCAGCACCCTGCGCCGGGACGCGTACCTCGTCAACAGCCGTATATGGAAAGCGAAGCGCCTGTCCCCTCGGACTGGCGCCACTCGGATTGCACGACGCACAGACAACCCGCCCCTCATCCACACCATAGACGAAGACCTCGATGTCGGCCTCCCCATTCACCGCGTCCGTGTTGTCATAGCCAGTAAGGCTGCGAACCGACTCAAAGGCAATATGCCGCCCATCAGGCGTAACACGCGCAGGACGATAAAACGGCACTCTTCCCGCAACATTTTGCGCATTGTTATGATCGAGCTGATCGAGGCCAACGTCTCTCGGCGCGAGCGTCGCAATGAACTCAACGACGCCGTCGTGCTCGACATAGAGATTGTTCTCAGTCTCCGCCGCCCCAGCAGCGAGGTCATCGGTGGACACGAAGTAGATGTACGACAGGTCGTCACTAGCACCGAGCACACCCCTCACGTTCGCAGCAACCAACCGCCGCGTCCCCGCGTCGACGTCGAACTCATACAGGTCTCCATACCCTCCCCCTAACGCCGTGTCGAAGATCACCTTCGAGCCATCCGCGCTCGCGGCCCTGAAGAATACGTCACCAGTAGTCGCAATCGGAACCGTTCTCTCACCGTCGATACGCACGTAGAGATCGCCCGCGCCCTTGTTGTCAGAATTGCTATGAGTTGACCAGAAGATCCGTGAGCCGTCATCGGAGACCGCGTGATCACGAGTAGACCCATTATCAGGCCCAGCTATGCTGGAGGTATCCAGCGCGCCGACCGAGGAGTTCTCCGTGCTGGCGGATCCGTCCGGCATGATGCTCACCAGATGTAGTTCTCCTCCGGAGTAGTCGTACACCTGCCAGGTGTTGGCTAAGGGAGCATCAGGAGTGCGAGGAGATTGATCCGCAAAGAGGGCGTGGCTACCATCGGCGGAGTGCCCCTGAAAGTACATGTTATCCAAAGGTAGCGGCGACTCGACGGAAGTCAGTGCGCGATAGCTATCGCTGACGTTGTCCCGCATATAGAGATTCACTCGCCCCTCGACAGCGTCGGGAGTAAGCGGCACAGCGTTGTTATTGAAGACCCACGTCTTCGAGAGGTCATCCGTGAAGGCCTTGAACTGAACGTCATAGTCCCACGCGAGGTCCGCCGAGTTGAAGATCGTGGTGTCGCGCGGCGGGTTGATCGAGTGCGATGACCAACCAGCCGGTCCGCGTGTCGCGATGTACTGACTCGTCCAAGGCGCACTTACCGCATCGCCAAACGCCTTGTAGGACGAGTAGGTGAGCTTGCTTCCGTCGACCGAGCTTTGCTCCAGCCCTGTGCGGAGCGCGAGGCCAGAACGTATCGTGTTTATGTCGCCGTTGTTCTTGTCGACGGGTGAGACCATCTCGTAGGCTCGGCAGTCGGGCAGGTTGGCGGCGGGGCCGGTGCGGTATAGCTGGTTTGGGCAGTCGGTGGTGGTGGTCGGGGTTGGGGGTGTGGTGAACGTCTTGTCGGGACTCTCCACGGTGCCGTTGGCGTTTGTGGCGACGATGCGCCAGTGGTAGGTGGTGTTGGGCTCGAGGCCGTTGAGGAACCGCGAGGCCGAGACGGGGTCGGTTCCCGCGCCTGCTGAGGCGTCGGGGATCGGGAGGGTTGTTCCGTAGGAGCTGGTGGTGCCGTACTCGAAGTGGTAGGTCGTCTGCTCGCCGCGTGGGTTGACCTTGGCGGCGATCGTCGCCTCGGTGGCGGTGACGCCGCTTGCGCCGGGCACGGTGATTGCCGGTGGTGCGAGGAAGGGAGGGCCGAATACCCGTACGGTGTCGGCGGCGGTGTCGGCGACGTAGGCCTCGTCGGCGGCCTCGTTGATCGCGATGCCGATCAGCGACGCGCCGGCGATCGCGTTGGCGAAGTCATAGAGCTTTGTGGCGGCGCCGTCATAGACGCTGACGCGGTCTGAGTGAACGACGTAGACGCGGCCGTTGGACTGATCGACTGTTACCGCGAGCGTCGGGTCGAAGTCGACCGCGCCCACGTACGCGCCCGCGGGGTCGTATTTATGGACCGCTCCGTTCCAGAGCGCGACGTAGAGGTTGTCGTCGGCGTCGAAGGCGATGTGGCAGGGGTTGCCAACGCCGGAGGTGTCGATCGAGCTGCCCGTCGCGACACCAGCGGCGTCGTACTCGATCACCGCGGCCGCGTTGTAGTCAGAGACCCAGACATGGCCCTCGGAGTCCACAGCCACCCCACACGGATCGCCGAAGCCCGTGATCCGGTGCAGATAGGCACCGGTCGAGTCGAACACCCACACCGTCTGCTGAAGCTCGGCGACGACGATCAGATTGCCATCAGAAGCGGTACCGGAGTTATCGACCGCCAGATCGCCCTCGGCGGCGAGACTTAGGCTGGTGGGCCCGTCGGGTGGAGGCACAGCGCTGCCGTCAAGCGACGAGGTCCCAAGCGCCGAGAAGTCCTGCGCCGCGCCCGAAGCGTCGAACCTGTCCACCACACCCCTAGCCGCGTCGATCGCATACACCGACCCCGACCCCTGATGAACCGCCACCCGCCCAAGATCCGCGATCGCCCCCGCGTCGGAGTCCGAGCCGTTGAACGATGAGACCTGGTCGCGCGTCGTGATGCCCAACGCCACCCCCGGCAACACGACGGCCACCAACAACAGCGCCGCCAGCGCAGCCAGGACAAGACGACCGCCGCGAGCAACGACCGAAGAAACCGCCATAGCGATCCGATCGCGGACGGCAAGGGGACTGAAGCTCATACGATGGATTCCTCTCGTAGCGATAGCGGTACTCCTCGGCAAGGTCGTCTCGCCAACAGCACTCCGGCGCGGTGAAGTCATCGAACGGCCTCCGTCGGCGTAGAAATCGAATTGGCACAGAGCGCGACCACAAAGCCCGGCCGGCACGCCGTCGAGGCGCGCAACCGCCGGCGAGCAACAGACACCGCCTTCACAGCGCTCCCAGGAGAGGTCTTCGCGTGCTCGGCATACAGACGACGATTGAGCAACTCAAGGCGCAGCCGAGCGCGGACCTCTGCCTCCGACTGGCCCGTGCGCTTCAAGAACCCCCGCCACTCCGCGGCACCCGCAAACGGCTCACGCGACCGCACCAAGGCCGCGCCAACCTGCGCCCTGCTCACAGAGACTCCGGCAGTCTCGGCCTGGCGAGCGACGCCCTCAGCCAAGATCAACTGGGACATCGTCGAACGCACCAGCGCCGTACGACGCAAACGCCGCTCAGACCGCGTACCGCGCCCGCCCCCCAAGCCACGAACACGGGCCGCATACACACGCTCGAACTCGCCACGCGTGACCGCGGCCCCATCCACCATCGCAACCACGCCCCGCCGCAGATGCACCGGCTTCGCGCCGGGCGCACGCTGCAAGGGCATCGCCCGGCCGTCGGAGTCGGCCGAGCCGTCGCTACAGGCCGTGGCAAGCACCGACACGAGCGCGGCCATCAGGCCGGCCGACACGCGCGGAACGCGGGTCCCGGCAGAGGTGACTCGGTCAAGCCTGATCTGCGACGACTGGGGTAGCAACGCTTCCTCTCTCCTCGGTACGGCTAACTCCCCCAACCGTAAACTGATGGGTGTCTAGATGTCAACTGGGAACATGCTTGTGCCTCAACCATCCCTTTGCTAGAGCCAAATCGAAGGTCAGTACTAGACACCCGAGAGTCTCTCCGCTACATTCGCCCCATGCCCGAACATGGATCCAGAGCCCATAGGGCCGCTCTGGTCCCGGGCGCTTCAGCGGGAAGGGCGCGGCCGGACCAGATCCGCGGCGGAAATCACGGGCTGACGCCCGAGCAGGTGGTCGACTCGCAGCGCGAGCGCGTGTTGGCCGCGATGCGGGAGCTGGTGGCCGGCAGGGGCTTCCAGGACGTCCCCGTGGCGGAGGTGATTCGCCGTGCGGGGGTGTCGCGCAAGACCTTCTATGAGCTCTACGCGAGCAAGGAGGAGTGCTTCGTCGCGCTCTACGACCAGGAGCTCGAGCGGCTGCTCTTCCCCACGCTGCAGGCCTTCCAGGGCACGGAGTCGTGGGTCGACCGGCTGCGGACGGCGCTCGGCGTGCTGCTCGGAGCGCTCGCGGCCGATCCGGCGGCGGCGCGGCTGTGCTTCGTCGAGGTGCTGTCCGCGGGGCCGAAGGCGCTCGCGCGGCGCAACGGCGCGATGGCGAAGCTGGACCCGCTGTTCGACCGGGCGAACGTCAGCACGGCGGTCGGGTCGACGCGCCCGCGCGCGGTGACGGCGGGCGCCGTCGGCTACCTGTCCGAGGTGCTGAACCGCGAGATCGCGGCGGGGCGGACGACGGAGCTGCCCGAGCTGCGGGCCGAGCTGATGTACACGCTGACGCTGCCGTTCGTGGGTCCGCACAACGCCGGCAAGGAGCTGGCGCGCGAGGGCGTCGAGGGGGACGTCACCGCAGACGCGGCGAGCGAGCGCAGCTTCCTGACCGCCTATGGCGCCCATGCCGCCGACCTGCTTGGGCGAGTGAGCGCGGCGATGGCGCGGGTCGGCGCGGCGGGGGACGGCAGCGCTGACGGCGCCTCATATTCGGGCGCCGGAGTGGCAGCGGATGCCGCCGACCGCGTCCGTGCCGGAGTCGCCGCGGTGCTCGAGTTCTGCGCCGAGGAGCCCGACGGGGCGCGCGCGTGCTTCGTCGAGGCGCTAAGCGTGGGACCGGCGGCGCGCGAGCGGCGCGCGGAGACCACCCGGCGCCTGTCGGAGCTGTTCGAGCAGCCGCTGCGCGAGCTGCGGCCGAGCGAGCGGATCGCGCGCGTGTCGGCGATCGCGCTCGTCGGCGGGATGCTCGAGCTGCTCTTCGATCCCGTCGACCGGCGGGCGGTGGACGAGCTGCCGTCGCTCGACGCGGTCGTCGCCGCGGCCCGGCTCGAGCCCGACCCGCAGCGCTGAGGTCCGCGTCATGTCTCGGCGCCGCACGCCGAGCCGCCGCTGCCGTCGAGCCCCGCGGGGTATCGTCCGGTTCGTGAGGCCTCATGGCGACTAGCGAGGGCCGCACCGAGGGCGACGAGGCGGCCCGCCCGCCGCGCAAGCTCCCCCCGCGCCGGCCGGACCAGCTGCCGCGCGGGCGGCACGGGCTGAGCGACGAGGAGGTCGCCAGCTCGCAGCGCAACCGCGTGCTCGACGCGATGGTCGAGCTGGCCGGCACGGCCGGCTACCACGACACCTCGGTGACCGACGTGATCGAGCGCGCGGGGATCACCCGCAAGTCCTTCTACAAGCGCTTCGAGGACAAGGAGCAGTGCTTCATCGCCGCCTACGAGCGCGAGCTCGCGCGGATCCTGACGCTCACCCTCGAGGCCTTCGAGACCCAGGACGAGTGGGCCGACCGCGTCCGCGCGGCGCTGAGCGCACTCCTACACGCGCTCGCGCGCGACCCGACCGTCGCCCGCCTCTGCTTCATCGAGGTGATGGCCGCCGGCCCGAACGCGATCGCCGCCCGCAACGAGGCGATGCGCGGCTTCACCATCGTCTTCGACACCGGCCGCCTCGAGGACGACCGCGACCGCCCCGCCGCCCTCGCCCTGAACATGGTCGGCGGCATGAGCGAGATCGTCCACCGCGAGGTCGCCGCCGGCAAGGCCGAGGACCTCCCCGAGATCCTGCCCGACCTGATGTACACCGCCGTCCTCCCGATCCTCGGGCCCGAGGCCGCCGAGCGCGAGCTGACGCGCGGCTACAAGCGCGCCGACGGCTGATTGCTCCGGGCGGCTACGTGCTCAGAGCGATCCCCGCGGTAGCACCCAACGTGTTCGCTGGCCGGTGATCTCAGCGACCCGTTCGTAGTCCTCGTCGTAGTGAAGGATCGTTGCTCCGGCCGTCTCCGCAGCAGCGGCGATCAGGAGATCCGGATAGCCGACCGAGCGGTGGTGTGCGCCACCCTGGTCGGCGAGACGCTGGTAGACCCAAAGCGCTCGCTCCCACACGCGCTTGCCGATCGGGCAGTCGGGAAGCGCCGCGAGCGCGCCGGCCATCGCGAGCATCTCCGGTCCGTTCCTAGCCTCGCGTAGGAGCTCGAAGCGCACCACATCGCAGATAGCGACTTGCGAGCGGAGGATCCGCTCGTCCAGCTCGCTGCTCGCCTCCTCCGCGCCGACACGCCGCGACACCACCCACGCCGACGTGTCGGCGAGCTCCATCGGATCAGTCGCACAGATGATCGAACGAGCTTGGGCGACGGCCTTCTTTGATGGACTGCAGCGTCAGATCCGGGAAGCGGAGCCTCGTCACTTCCTCCAGCTTCCTCCGTCTCACGACATCGCCCATCGCTGCGTGAACGGTGTCTGTCATCCGAGCCGTACCGAGGAGCTCCGAGGCCTCCTCTAGGAGGTCGAGATCGAGATTGATCGTGGTGCGCTTCACTCGGGCCACCGTATGGATTCTACCGTGACGGTTGTATGCATGACTGCTTCAGATCTGTACGGGTACTGCACTGCCCGTGCCGACTGCGAGAATCGAGCCGTGGACCAGCTGTTCGACGAGGGCGCGGGCGTGCCGCGGGGGCGGACGGGGGTTCCGGCGGGGGCGCAGCCGCTGGCGGCGCGGATGCGGCCGGCGACGCTGGACGAGTTCGTCGGGCAGGAGCATCTGCTCGAGTCCGGGTCGGCGCTGCGGAGCGCGATCGAGGACGGGCATCCGCACTCGATGGTGCTGTACGGGCCGCCGGGGACCGGGAAGACGACGCTGGCGCGGCTGATCGCGGTGACGGCGCGGGCGGCGTTCGAGGAGATCTCGGCGGTCAACGCGGGGCGCAAGGAGGTGCGCGAGGTGCTGGACCGCGCGGCCGAGCGGCGCAAGCTCGGCAACGGGGAGGGGACGATCCTCTTCCTCGACGAGATCCACCGCTTCAACAAGGCACAGCAGGACGTGCTGCTGCCGGCGGTCGAGGAGGGGCTGGTGTGGCTGGTCGGGGCGACCACGGAGAACCCGTACTTCGAGGTCAACTCCGCGCTCCTGTCCAGGTTGCGCGTCTTCAAGCTCGAACCGCTTTCAGAGGAGCAGCTGCGCACGGTCGTCGAGCGCGCTGCGGCCCATTCGCGTGGCCTCGCGGGCGCCGTGACGCTCGCCGACGACGCGCTGGCCCACCTGGTCGACATCAGCGGCGGCGACGCTCGTTCAGCGCTGAACGTGCTCGAGGCGGCGGCGGTTATGTCGGAAACGCCAGGCGTCGAGGACATCGAGGCCGCCGCCCAACAGCGAGTTCTTG
>DASQKV010000054.1:0-9816 GCA_035630335.1 Thermoleophilaceae bacterium
CGACGAGTACAAGGGCAAGATCCTCGAGCTCGCCGCCGCGCTGGACTCCTACATCCCGCAGCCCGAGCGCCCGCTCGACAAGCCGTTCCTGATGCCGGTCGAGGACGTCTTCTCGATCACCGGCCGCGGCACCGTCGCGACCGGCCGCATCGAGCAGGGGATCGTCAAGACCGGCGACGAGGTCGAGATCGTCGGCATCACGGAGCAGGTCGACACGACGGTCATCACCGGCGTCGAGATGTTCCGCAAGATCCTCGACGAGGGCCAGGCCGGCGACAACGTCGGCTGCCTGCTGCGTGGCACCAAGCGCGAGGAGATTCAGCGCGGTCAGGTGCTCTGCAAGGCCGGCTCGATCACGCCGCACACCAAGTTCAAGGCCGAGGTCTACTGCCTCAAGAAGGAGGAGGGTGGCCGCCACACGCCGTTCTTCAACGGCTACCGGCCGCAGTTCTACTTCCGCACCACCGACGTGACCGGCGTCGCCAACCTCCCCGAGGGTGTCGAGATGGTCATGCCGGGCGACAACGTCCAGATGACGGTCGAGCTGATCCAGCCGATCGCGATGGACCAGGGCCTGCGCTTCGCGATCCGCGAGGGCGGCCGCACCGTCGGATCGGGGGTGGTGACGGAGGTCGTCGAGTAGTCGACGGCTTCCTTCAGGAGCTTTCTCGGGGCGGGCCCGAAGCGCGACGGCCCGCCCCGACTCTGTCCCAAGTCACGTAGAAGAACATGGCAACGCTCACTCAAAACAAGATCCGCATCAGGCTCAAGGCCTACGACCACTCGGCGATCGAGACGGCTGCGCGCGACATCGTCGAGACGGCTCAGCGGACGGGGGCGAGCATCTCCGGCCCGGTGCCGTTGCCGACCGAGAAGAACGTCTACTGCGTGATCCGCGGGCCGTTCAAGGACAAGGACTCGCGCGAGCACTTCGAGATCCGCACCCACAAGCGGCTGATCGACATCCTTCAGCCGACGCCGAAGACGGTCGACTCGCTCCAGCGGCTCGACCACCTGCCGGCGGGCGTCGACATCCAGATCCAGCTGATCTGATGGCCGGGCTGCTGGGACGCAAGCTGGGAATGACGCAGGTCTTCGACGCCGAGGACGGTCACGTCGAGCGCGTGACCGTGGTCGAGGCCGGTCCCTGCTGGGTCACCGGCAAGCGTACCTCCGAGCGTGACGGCTACGACGCCGTCCAGCTGGCCTTCGGCGAGGCACGCAAGAAGGGCTTGACCAAAGGCGAGCTGGGCCACCTCGCGAAGGCTGACGCGCCGCCGCTGCGCCGCCTCGCGGAGTTCCGCGACGCCGGCGCCGAGCTCGAGGTTGGCGCGCGGGTCAACGTCGGCGACGTCTTCGAGAAGGGCCAGACGGTCAAGGTCTCCGGCGTCTCGAAGGGCAAGGGCTTCCAGGGCACCGTCAAGCGCCACAACTTCTCACGCGGCCCGGTCTCGCACGGTTCGCACAACGTCCGCGCGCCCGGCTCGATCGGCCAGGCCGCAACTCCCTCGCGCGTCTTCAAGGGGATCCGCGGACCGGGCCAGATGGGCAACAAGCGCCGCACCCAGAAGGGCATCCAGATCGTCGAGGTCCGTGCCGAGGAGAACCTGCTGCTGCTGCGCGGGAGCGTCCCCGGCCCGAAGGGCGCGATCGTCGAGATCCGCGCCGACGGGAGGGCGAGCTGACGATGGCCGCGCCGCAAGTCCCCTACATCGGCAAGAAGACCGGCAAGGTCGCGCTCGACGAGGCCGTCTTCGGCGAGCGCTTCCACGAGCCGCTGGTGCACCGCGCCGTGCGCGCGGACCTCAACGCCCGCCGCAAGGGCAACTCGTCGACGCTCACGCGCGGCGAGGTCTCGATGACCGGCGCGAAGGCGTGGCGTCAGAAGGGCACCGGCCGTGCCCGTGTCGGCGCGCTCTCGGTTCCGCACCGCACCGGCGGCGGCGTCGCGTTCGGCCCCAAGCCGCGGGACTACACCGTCAAGGTCAACCGCAAGGAGCGCCGCCGCGCACTGCGCTCGGCGCTCTCGGTTCACGTCGACCGCGGCTCGCTCGCCGCGCTCGACATCGACGCCTTCGACAAGCCGTCGACCAAGCTGGCGGCCGAGCAGCTCGCCGGCTTCGGCGACGGCGGCAAGGCGCTCGTGGTGCTCGTCGACGGCGAGGAGAACGCCGCGCTCTCGTTCCGCAACCTCCCTGGCGTCAAGGTGCTCAGCGCTGACGACGTCGGCGTCGCTGACGTGATCGGCGCCGCTCGGCTGGTCGCCTCGCCGAACGCGCTCGAGCGCTTCGCGGCGATCGCGGCCGCCCCCGCGCCGCGCAAGCAGGAGGTCGGCGCATGAACCCGCGTAGCGTGATCATCCGCCCGGTCATCAGCGAGAAGAGCTACGCCCTGCTGAATGCCAACAAGTACACCTTCCGCGTCCACGACGACGCGACCAAGCCGCAGGTCCGCCAGGCGGTCGAGGCGATCTTCGACGTACGCGTCCAGGACGTCCGCACCCAGAACGTCAAGGCCAAGTCCAAGCGCCGCGGCCTCTACGTCGGCAAGCGCCGCCAGTGGAAGAAGGCGATCGTAACCCTGCACCCCGAGGACTCGATCGAGCTGTTCGAGGGTCAGGAGCTGGGCGAGTAATGGCGATCCGCAAGCACAAGCCGACCAGCCCGGGCCGTCGTTTCGCGACCTACCAGGACCGCGCCGAGGTCACGCGCAGCGAGCCGGAGAAGTCGCTCACCGAGGGCCTGAAGAAGAGCGGTGGGCGCAACGTCAACGGCCGCGTCACCTCGCGCCACCGCGGCGGCGGCGCCAAGCGCAAGTACCGCAAGATCGACTTCAAGCGTCGCAAGGACGGGATCCCCGCCACGGTCGCGACGATCGAGTACGACCCGAACCGGACGGCGCACATCGCGCTGCTCCACTACGCCGACGGCGACAAGGCCTACATCCTCGCCCCTGCACGGCTGCAGGTGGGTGAGACCGTCGCCTCGGGTCCGGACGCCGAGATCAAGGTCGGCAACTGCCTGCCGCTCGCGAACATCCCGACCGGCACCACGGTGCACAGCGTCGAGCTGACCGAGGGCCGTGGCGGGCAGCTCGGCCGCTCCGCCGGGACCTCGATCCAGCTCGTGGCGAAGGAGGGCGACTACGCCACTCTGCGGCTCCCCTCGGGCGAGATGCGGATGGTGCGCGTCGAGTGTCGCGCCTGCATCGGCGCGATCGGCAACGCGGAGCACCAGAACGTCACGCTCGGCAAGGCCGGGCGCTCGCGCCACAAGGGTCGCCGTCCACAGACGCGCGGCACGGCAATGAACCCCGTCGACCATCCGCACGGTGGCGGCGAGGGCTCGACGACGGCCGGCCGCCACCCGGTCACGCCCTGGGGCGTGCCGACGCTCGGCTACCGAACACGTAAGAAGAACAAGACGTCCGACCGCTACATCGTTCGTGGCCGGCGCCGTGGCAAGAAGGGTGGTCGCTGATGTCCCGCTCGTCCAAGAAGGGCCCGTTCGTCGAGGAGCGCCTCATGAGCCGCATCGCGCGCATGAACGAGGCCGGCGACAAGCAGATGCTCAAGACTTGGTCGCGGACCTCGACGATCTTCCCCGAGATGGTCGGGCACACGATCGCCGTCCACGACGGTCGCAAGCACATCCCCGTGTTCGTCTCCGAGTCGATGGTCGGCCACAAGCTCGGCGAGTTCGCGCCGACGCGCACGTTCCGCGGCCACGCCGGCAGCGACAAGGTGCGGATGGGTCGCTAGTGGCTGAGCGCAAGGACAAGCAGGCCGAGGCTGCCGAGGCCGAGGTCGCGGAGAAGGCGAAGGACGCGGAGCCGAAGGCTGAGAAGGCCGACAAGCCGAAGGCGGAGAAGGAGCCGAAGGCCGAGAAGCAGGCCGACGACGCCAAGGCCGACAAGGATGCGAAGGCCGACGAGGAGTCCAAGCCCAAGCGCCGCGGCGCCGCCGAGACGACCACTCGCAAGCAGGCGAAGGTCGCTGCTCCGACCAACGACGCCGGCATCGTCGAGGTCCGTGCGAGCGCGCGCTTCGTTCGCAGCGCACCGCGCAAGGCGCGGCTGGTCATGGACCACATCCGCGGCAAGAGCGTCGGCGACGCCCGCGCGATCCTGGCGCACACCCCGCGTGCCGCCGCGACCGACATCGGCAAGTTGCTCGAGTCCGCGATCGCGAACGCCGAGAACAACTTCGAGCTGGACCCCGACGAGCTGCGCATCCAGCGCGCCACCGTCGACGAGGGCCCGACGATCAAGCGCTTTCAGCCCCGCGCCCAGGGTCGCGCCACGCCGATCCTCAAGCGCACCAGCCACATGGCGATCACGCTGACGACCACCGGCGACGATGCCGGTCGAGCCGATACCCGGAAGGCGAGGAAGAAGTAATGGGACAGAAGGTCCATCCCGAGGCGATGCGGGTCGGCTACATCCACGACTGGAAGTCGACGTGGTTCTCCGAGAAGGAGTACGCCGACTACCTGCTCGAGGACATCGAGATCCGCGGTCACATCGAGAACAAGCTCGCCCACGCGGGCCTGTCCGACATCACGATCCGCAAGAACGCCGGCGAGATCGAGGTCAACATCTACACCGCCCGGCCCGGCATCGTGATCGGGAAGTCGGGCAGCGAGGTCGACGCGCTCCGCCGCGAGCTGCACAAGATGACCGGCCGCGCCGTGAAGGTGAACATCCTCGAGATCAAGCGCCCCGAGCTCGACGCGAAGCTCGTCGCGCAGTCGATCGCCGAGCAGCTCGTCAACCGCGTCGCCTTCCGGCGCGCGATGAAGCGCTCGCTGACCTCGGCGATGCGCTCGGGCGCCAAGGGAGCGAAGATCCAGGTCTCCGGTCGCCTCGGCGGCGCCGAGATGGCCCGCACCGAGAGCTACTCGGACGGCCGCGTGCCGCTGCACACGATCCGCGCCGACATCGACTACGGCTTCTACGAGGCGCGCACGACCTTCGGCCGGATCGGCGTCAAGGTCTGGATCAACAAGGGCGAGATCATGCCCAAGGGCTTCGCCTCCGACCTCACCGAGCTCGAGGCGCCGCAGCAGGCGCCGGCCGGTCGCGGTGGCGGACCGGGCGGACGTGGCGGCGGGCCCGGTGGTCGCGGTGGCGGTCCGGGCGGTCGTGGCGGCGGTCCCGGCGGGCGCGGCGGTGGCCCTGGCGGTCGCGGCGGCGGTCCCGGTGGGCGCGGCGGCCAGGGTGGCCGTGGCGGCGGAAGGGGGTCGCGCTGATGCTGTCCCCCAAGCGCGTCAAGCATCGCAAGCAGCACCGTGGCCGCAGGGCCGGTTTCGCCAAGGGCGGAACCTCGGTCGAGTTCGGCGAGTACGGGCTCAAGGCCGTCGAGCGCGGCTGGGTCACCAACCGCCAGATCGAGGCCGCCCGTATCGCGATGACGCGCAAGATCAAGCGCGGCGGCAAGGTCTGGATCAGCATCTTCCCCGACAAGCCCGTGACCAAGAAGCCGGCCGAGACCCGCATGGGATCCGGCAAGGGCTCGCCCGAGGGCTGGGTCGCGGTCGTCAAGCCGGGCCGTGTCGTGTTCGAGCTCTCCGGCGTCCCAGAGCCGCTGGCGCGCGAGGCGATGCGCCTCGCCGGGCACAAGCTCCCGGTCAAGACGAAGTTCGTCATGCGCGAGGGAGCCGGAACGCAGTGAAGGGTGTCGACGTGCACAATCTGGACGACCCGCAGCTCGTCGAGCTCGTCGACAACGCGCGCAAGGAGGCGTTCAACCTCCGCTTCCAGCACGCGACCGGACAGCTCGAGAACACCGCGGGGATGAAGAACGCCAAGCGAGACCTGGCACGCGCGCTGACAGTGGCGCGCGAGCGTGGGTTGGACGTCGAGGCAGAGCTCAGAAAGCAGCAGCGCAATGACTGACGCAGAGAACGACGACAACGTGGACGAGACGGCCGAGGCGGAGCAGGCGCCGGCCGAGGCCCCTGCCGCGGCGACCGCGACCGACGCGGAGCCCGAGGCTCCGCTCGGGCCGAAGGAGCGCCGCAGGCGCAAGCGATCGCGCCACGACGGCAAGGCCCGTCCTGCACAGACGCAGGCCGAGCGGCTCGCCGAGCGCGCCGAGCGCCGGCGCAAGAAGGCGACCGCGCGCCGCAACTGGCGCGTCAAGAGCCGCGAGCGCCGCCGCGCGGCCAGCTCGGGCGCCGGCACGCCGCCGGCCGACCGCGAGACCACCGGCAACGCGCGGATCCTCCAGGGCGTCGTCGTCTCCGACAAGGCCGACAAGACGATCACCGTCCGCATCGACGTCGCGCGGCCGCACCGCACCTACGGCAAGATCGTGCGCTCGTCGTCGACGCTGCACGCGCACGACGAGCAGAACGAGGCCGGCGCGGGTGACACCGTGCGGATCGTCGAGAGCCGTCCGCTCAGCGCGCTCAAGCGCTGGCGCCTGGTCGAGGTCGTGGAGCGCGCCCGGTGATCCAGCAGGAGACACGCCTGCGGGTCGCCGACAACACCGGCGCGCGCGAGATCCTCTGCATCCGCGTCGCCGGAGGCTCCAAGCGCCGCTACGCCGGCGTCGGCGACGTGATCACCGCGACGGTCAAGCAGGCGATCCCGCACGGCTCGGTCAAGAAGGGCGAGGTCGTCAAGGCGGTCGTCGTGCGCACGCGCAAGCAGTTCGGCCGCGCAGACGGCACCTACATCGCCTTCGACGAGAACGCCGCGGTGCTGATCGATCAGGCCAACAACCCACGCGGCACGCGCATCTTCGGCCCGGTCGCCCGCGAGCTACGCGACCGCAACTTCATGAAGATCGTCTCGCTGGCGCCGGAGGTGCTCTGAGATGGCGTCGCGCATGAAGATCCGCAAGGACGACATGGTCAAGGTGATCTCGGGCAAGGACCGCGGCAAGACCGGGCGCGTGCTGCGCACCGATCCGGGCCGCCTGCGCGTATTCGTTGAGGGCGTCAACATCCAGAAGCGCCATCAGCGCCCGCGGACGCTGCAGGACACCCAGCGCGAGTCGCAGCTCGCCGGTGGCGTGATCGAGGTCGAGGGCCCGCTGCACGTGTCCAACGTCCAGCTGCTCGACCCCGACTCGGGCGACCCCACGCGCGTCGGCATCAAGCGCGAGGGCGGACTGCGCAAGCGGATCGCCAAGCGATCCGGGACGGAGATCGACTGATGCCGCTCGCGACCGCGAAGATCACGCCGCGCCTGAAGACGCGCTACTACGACGAGATCGCCCCGGCGCTCCAGGAGCGCTTCGGCTACGAGAACCCGATGCAGATCCCACGCGTCGAGAAGATCACGCTCAACATGGGCGTCGGCGACGCGAAGCAGGACACCAAGGCGCTCGAGTCGGCCCAGGGCCAGCTCGCGGCGATCGCAGGGCAGCGCCCCAACATCCGCCGCGCGCGCAAGTCGATCGCTGCCTTCAAGCTCCGCGACGGCATGCCCGTCGGCCTGACGGTCACGCTCCGCGACGCGCGGATGTACGAGTTCCTCGACCGGCTGATGTCGATCGCGATCCCCCGCATCAGGGACTTTCGCGGACTCAACGCGCGCTCGTTCGACGGTCGCGGCAACTGGACGATGGGCGTTCGCGAGCAGGTCATCTTCCCGGAGATCGACTACGACGGAATCGATCAGGTTCGTGGCCTCGACATCACCATCACCACGAGCGCCAAGACCGACGAGGAGGCCTTCGCGCTGCTGCTCGAGCTGGGGATGCCGTTCCGCGAGGACGGACGTCCGGGGCGCTTCCGCGATGCGGGCGGCGACCAGGACCAAGGCGACCAGGACCAAGGCGACTAGGCGGAGACGGAGACCGAGATGGCAAAGACTTCCAAGCGGGTGAGCCAGCAGCGCCCATCCAAGTTCAAGACACGTGAGTACAACCGCTGCCGCAAGTGCGGCCGGCCGCGCGCGTACCTGCGCAAGTTCGGCCTCTGCCGCATCTGCCTGCGCGCGCACGCCCACGAGGGCGACATTCCCGGCCTGACGAAGTCGAGCTGGTAGGAAAAGCAGCAGGACACGACCGAAACGGAACCCTTGAGCCTCAACGACCCAATCGCAGACTTCCTGACGCGCGTGCGCAACGGCCTCCAGGCCGACCACGACGCTGTCGTGATGCCGCATTCAACCTTCAAGACCGAGCTCGCCCGCATCCTCAGCGAGCAGGGCTACATCGAGGGCTACTCGGTCGAGCCCGGCCGCGTCGGGCAGCAGCTGCGCGTCACGCTCAAGTACACCGAGAACCGCGATCCGGTCATCAGTGGGATGCAGCGCGTCTCGAAGCCGGGCCGCCGGACCTACGTCGGCGCCGGCGACGTGCCGAAGGTCCAGGGCGGCATGGGCACGACGATCGTCTCGACCTCGCGCGGCGTGATGACCGGCCACGACGCGCGCAAGGCCGGCGTCGGCGGCGAGCTCGTGGCGAAGGTCTGGTGATCGCGTGAGCCGCATCGGAAAGCAGCCGATCCCAGTGCCCGACGGCGTCTCGATCGAGATCGCGGCGGAGCGGGTCAGCGTCAAGGGCCCGAAGGGCGAGCTCTCGGAGCGCATCGACCGTGAGATGACCGTCGAGCAGGACGACGGCGCGATCGTCGTACGGCGTCCGTCGGACCGCGGCGAGCACCGTGCGCTGCACGGACTCACGCGCAGCCTGATCTACAACATGGTCGCGGGCGTCACCGAGGGCTTCGAGAAGCGACTCGAGATCCAGGGCGTCGGCTATCGCGCGCAGCTCAAGGGCAAGAACCTCGAGCTCGCGCTCGGGTTCTCCCACCCCGTGCCGATCGAGGCGCCCACGGGCGTCGAGTTCGAGGTGCCGGTGCCGACCCAGGTGATCGTGCGCGGGATCTCGAAGCAGGTCGTCGGCGAGACCGCCGCGCGGATCCGCAAGCAGCGTCCGCCCGAGCCCTACAAGGGCAAGGGCGTCCGCTACGAGGGCGAGCACGTCATGCGCAAGGTGGGCAAGCGCGCATGACCACCACCACGAAGGGCACCAAGCGCCTGCGCCGGCGCCGCCGCGTGCGCGCCAAGGTGCGCGGTACGGCCGAGCGCCCGCGCCTGTCGGTGTTCCGCTCGAACCGCGGCGTCGTCTGCCAGCTGATCGACGACGATCGCGGCCATACGGTGGCCGCGGCGCTGTGGACCGAGCCGGAGCTGCGCGACCTCCAGAGCATGGAGCAGGCCAAGCGCGCCGGCGAGCTGCTCGGCGAGCGCGCTAAGAAGGCCGGCGTCGAGACGTGCGTCTTCGACCGCGGCGGCTACCTGTACCACGGGCGCGTCAAGGCGGTTGCCGACGGGGCGCGCGAGGCAGGGCTCACTTTCTAGCTACTCTCGGTCAGGAACTTCATGGCACGTAACGACAACAGGAACCAGGACCGCCGCGGAGGCCGCGACAGCGACCTCCAAGAGCGCGTGGTCGAGATCAACCGCGTCGCGAAGGTCGTCAAGGGCGGCCGCCGCTTCAGCTTCACCGCGCTCGTCGTCGTCGGAGACGAGATCGAGCACGTCGGTGTCGGCTACGGCAAGGCGAACGAGGTCCCCGTCGCGATCTCGAAGGCACTTGAGGAGGGTCGCAAGAACATCATGCGCATCCCCAAGGTCGGCGGCACGATTCCGCACGAGATCATGGGCCACTACGGCGCCGGTCGCGTGTTCCTCAAGCCTGCCAGCGCAGGTACGGGCGTCATCGCCGGTGCCGGCGTGCGAGCAGTGCTCGAGCTCGGCGGCATCAAGGACATCCTCAGCAAGTGCATCGGCACGCGCACCCCGGTCAACATGGTGCGCGCCACCGTGGACGCGATCGAGAACCTGCGCATGCCCGAG
>DASQKV010000055.1:0-15062 GCA_035630335.1 Thermoleophilaceae bacterium
CATCGTCTCGACCACCAGCCGCGTGGCCTGGCGCAGGTCGAGCCCGTGGCGGGAGCCCGCCTCGGCCATGGCTTCCGCGACGAGCGCCAGGAAGGCCGGACCGCAGCTCATCACGGCCATGGCGGGCTCGAGCAGGGGCTCATCGAGCGCGATCACCGTGCCCGCGCGGCCGAACAGCGTGAGGATGTCCTGCTCCGGGCCTTCCGCAGCCAGAGAGCCCGGCGCGTAACAGAGCACCCCGCGGCCGACCTCTGCCGGCAGGTTGGGCATGAAGCGGTACACCGGCACGCCGGGATATGCCGCCTCGATCACCTCGGTGCGGGTGGCGCCCATGATCGACACCACCACCTCGGCCCGGCCGTCCACCTCGGCGGCCACCTGGTCCAGCACGCCGGGCTTGTGGCACAGCACCACGGCGTCAACCGCCTCGGCGAGATCGGCATTGGAGGCGGCCACACTGCCCTTGACTTCGGCCGCGAGCCGCTCGGCGCGCCCCGCTTCAGGGTCGTACACGAGCACGGGCTCGCCGAGGCCCCGGGCCAGTGCGGAGGCCATGCTTCCAGCGCCTATGAAGCCGAGCCGCATGGCGCTCAACCTTATTGGGACCGCGAGCCGATGCCCTGCTCAGGACTGGTTGAAGAAGCCCTTTTCGATGAGCCGCGCCCGCTCTTCCGCGGACACCTCCACGTTGCGCGGCGTGAGCAGGAACACCTTGTCTGCGATCCGCTGCATGCCGCCGTCGAGCGCGTAGGTGAGGCCCGAGGAGAAGTCGATCAGCCGCTTCGAGAGCTCGGGATCGGTCTGCTGCAGGTTGAGGATCACCGGGACGTCGTCCTTGTAGCGGTCGGCGATCTGCTGGGCGTCGTTGAAGTTCTTCGGAACGATCAGGTGGACCTGGAGGTCCAGCTCGCGGGCGCCGTTGCCGACCGGGCGCAGGACGCGCGTCTCACGGCCGCCGTCGCGCGGCGAGTCGTCGGCGAAGATGTCGTCGAAGTCGTCGCGGCGCTTGCGCTGCAGCCGGCGGACGTTCGGGCGCTCGCGGTAGCGGTCCTCGAGCTCCGCCTCGGTCTCGTGATGGTCCTGGACCACCTCGTAGCGCGGATCGTCCTCCTCGGCGAGGCCGAAGTAGACGAGCGTGCGGTGCCATGTGTCGCTGAGAGCCATCGCTCGTGTCTTTTCGCGCAGTCGGCCGAAAACCCTTGCAAACGACCGAAACTCCAGGTTGACACGTTATCGGGTACCAATCCGGGTCCGATGCCGGCCGCCGCCCGCCCAGAGCCGGTTCCGCTGCGCTTCGAGCCGATCCCAGGCGTCGAGCTGGCGGGAGAGAGCGCCGGCGACGGCCCGCCGATCGTGCTGCTGCACGGGTTGACCGCGACGCGCCGCAACGTCGTCCAGGGATCGCGCCACCTCAGCTCGCGCGGCTTTCGGCTGGTTGGCTACGACGCCCGCGGGCACGGCGAGTCGGGCCCCGCACCCGATCCGGACGCCTACGAGTACTCCGATCTCGCCGACGATCTCGCCGCGGTGCTCGACGAGCTTGGGCTCGAGCGCCCGGCGCTCGCCGGCAGCTCGATGGGCGCCGCGACGGCGCTGCGCTTCGCCCTGCGCCACCCCGAGCGGGTCCAGGCGCTCGCCCTGATAACCCCGCCGGCGCTCGGCGAGCGTGCGCGACCAGCGGTCGCCCGCGGAGAGCCCGGGTACGACGACTCCGAGCTGGCGCACTGGGATCGCCTCGCCGACGCCCTCGACGCGGGCGATCTCGACGCCTTCGTCGAGGAGTCCGGCGCGAACGCGCTGCCCGAGCGCTGGCGCGAGCCCGCGCGGTTGGCGACCCGCCAGCGACTCGAACGCCATCGCGACCTGGCCGCGGTCGCGAACGCCGTACGCGTCGTCTCTCGCTCGCCGGCTGTGACGGACCCCGGCGCGCTGGCCACACTCGACGTTCCGATTCTCGTCGTCGGCAGTCGCGACGAGCCCGATCCGGGGCACCCGCTCACGGCGGCCGAGGCGCTGACCGACCTGCTCCCCCGGGCCGAGCTCATCGTCGAGGAGCCTGGCGACACGCCACTCGCCTGGCAGGGCGCTCGCCTGTCGCGCGCGATCGGCGACTTCCTCGAGCGGACTGCGCGATAGCCGGCCCTCCAACGCCCGATAGCCGACCCCTCACCGCGATGGGCGTATTACGGCCGTACTCAGGCCGCAAAGCGACCATCGGACAATGGCCATGACTGACGGGTCGGTTGCGGCCGCATTACGGCCGCAACCGACCCGTCACTCGTAGAGAATCGATCCGAGGCGGACGATCGTGGCTCCTTCTTGGACGGCGACCTCGTAGTCCTGGGAGGTGCCCATCGAGAGCCGCTCGAGGCCGTGCTCGGCGGCCAGCTCGGCGAGGCGGACGAAGTGGCGGCGGTTGTCCTCGGGGCGCTCGACGAAGGGAGGCATCGTCATCAGGCCGCCGACCGGAGCCGGGCACGCCTCGATGAAGGCCGCTAGCTCGCCCGGGACGATGCCGGCCTTGCCCTCCTCCCCCGCGACATTGACCTGGACCAGCACCTCGCGAGCCGGGTGACGCTCGAGCTGCGCGAGCGCGGACTCGGAGGCGAGCGAATGGATGAGTCGGGCGATCGGGGCGATGTCCTTGACCTTGCGGCTCTGCAGGGCGCCGATGAAATCCCAGTCGAAGAGGTCGCCGTGCAGCTCGTGCTTGGTCCCGAGCTCCTGGGCGCGATTCTCGCCGACGAGGACAACGCCAGCCTCGGCCAGCCTCGGCAGCTCGGCGGCGGGGACGTACTTGACCGCGGCGAGCAGCTCGACGGTGGCGGGATCGCGGCCGGTCGCGGCGATCCTCTCCCGTACCTGCTCGAGATTCGCGCGCACGCGAGCCGGATCGAGATCAGTGATCTGGCGCGTCATGGGAGCACCCGTGCCGGCACGAGGTCGATGGGACGCGTCACGGGCGCCAGACGATGCCGCACTGGCGGCCGGTGACGCCGTCGTCGCGGCGGTGGGAGAAGAAGAGGTCCGGGTGGCAGGACGTGCAGAGGTCGACGTGCTCGACGCCCGTGACGCCGGCGGCGAGCAGCCGCGCCTCGGCGACGCGCCGGAGATCGAGCATCCGGCCGTCCGCGGCGCCGTCGACGTCCTCGAACCGGGCGAGGACCTCGGGCCCGACCTCGAAGCAGCAGCGGCCGATGCCCGGGCCGACGACCGCGGCCGGCGCGGCGTCGAAGAGCGTCAGGGCGTGCTCGACGATGCCGTCGGCGAGACCGCGCCAGCCGCAGTGGATCATTGCGACGCGCTGGTGCGACACGAGTGCGACGGGCAGGCAGTCGGCGACGAGCACGAGCAGCGCGAGGCCGTGACGGGCGGTCGTGTGGCCGTCGACCTCCGGCGGATCGGCCGCCGGGTCGTCGAAGCCGTAGCGACTCACCTCCGGCGGAGCGCCCCAGCGCTCGATCGCGGTTCCGTGGACCTGTCGGCCCGTCGCGATCGCGCCGACGTCGAGTCCCAGCCGATCGGCGAGCAAGCGCCGATTCTCGATCACTCTGTCCGCTGCGTCACCGGTTTGGATGCCCAGGTTGAGCGAGTCGTACGGTCCCTCGCTCACCCCGCCTCGCCGCGTCGAGAAGGCGACCCGCGCCCCCGGGATCTCGACCTCGATCACCGCTTCACCCCAGCCAACTCCAGCGCCGTCCGCAGCTCGTCCTCGCGCCCGTCGAGCTCGCCATCGAGCTTGCGCGCGAGCGTCTGCTCGAGCGCGCGACCGAGCGCGGGCGACTCCGGCACGCCCGCCGCGAGCAGGTCGGCGCCGGTGATCTCGAGCCGCAGCGGACGCAGCCGCGAGACGAACTCGAGCACTGGCTCCGCCGGTGCGCGCAGGGCGAGCGCCAGCGCCAGCGCCTCAGGCGGCTCGGGCGCGAGCAGCATGTGGAGCTGCGACGGACGCATCGGCGCGCGCAGCTCCTCGGCAAGCGCCGGAGCGCGGCGAGCCGCTCGCAGCACGGCGTCGCGCTCGCCCGCGGTGAGCCCGAGCCGGTCGAGCCACTGCTCGAGCTCCTCGGGCGCGCCGGCACAGAGCCCCGCGAGCGCGGCGAGCGCCGGGTCCGCCCCGGTCTCGGCCGCACCGAGCTTTGCGGAGGCAACGAGGTCGGGATCGGCGCGCAGCGCCGGATGTACGGCGAGGTCGAGCTCCAAGTCGCGCATCAGCTCGACCGCGCGCGGCGCGGCGCTCTCGGCGAGCAGGTCGATCAGCTCGTCGCGCACGCGCGGGCCGGAGACCGTCGACACGGCGCCCGCCGCGACCGCCGCGCGCCCGACGCGCTCGGTCTCGGGCTCGAGCGCGAAGCCGAGGCGGGCGGCGTAGCGAACCGCCCTCAACAGCCGCGTCGGATCGTCGGCGAAGCTGTTCGGGTGCAGCACGCGGACAAGCTCGGCGATCAGGTCGTCGCGACCGCCGTGCGGGTCGTGGACCGTGCCGAGCTGGTCGCCCGTCAGCCCGAGCGCGATCGCGTTGATCGTGAAGTCGCGCCGGCCGAGATCCTCGGCCAGCCCGGCCGGCTCGACCTCCGGCAGCGCCCCGGGTGACGGATACGTCTCCCGGCGCGTGCCCGCCAGGTCGACCGCCAGCCCGCGCGCCTTGACGGTCGCCGTGCCGAAGCGCTCGTGCGCCCGCACCTCTCCTCCCAGGCGCGCAGCCAGCTGGCGTGCGACGGCCTCCGCGTCGCCCTCGACGGCGATGTCGACGTCGACCGACTCCGCGCCGAGCAGTAGGTCGCGCACCGCGCCGCCGACCAGGAAGCACGGATCGAGCCCGGCCAGCGCCGGCAGCAGCCGGTCCATGCCGGGCAGCGCCCGCAGACGGTCAGGCGACTCCAGCTCTCGCGGCACCGCCGCATTCTCGCAGCCAGCTCAGACCCGGACGGGAACCGTGGGCGCATGCGTGCGGCTCCTCCCCGCGACGCCTCCGGGCTCGACTGCAGCTGGTCCCGCGATCGCAGACTCAGACGCGGACGGGGATCCCCGCCTCGCGCATGCGCTGCTTCGCCTCGCCGACCGTGTACTCGCCGTAGTGGAAGATCGAGGCGCACAGAACGGCGTCGGCGCGGCCCCGCTCGACGGCCTCGACGAGGTGGTCGAGGTTGCCGGCCCCGCCCGAGGCGATCACCGGCACGTCGACCGCATCCGCGACCGTACGCGTCAGCTCGAGCTCGTAGCCGTCCTCGGTCCCGTCGCGGTCCATGCTCGTCAGCAGGATCTCCCCCGCTCCCAGCTCGACCCCCGCGCGCGCCCACTCGACCGCCTCGCGACCCGTCTCCCTGCGGCCGCCCTGGACGACGACCTCGTAGCCCGACCCGTCGGCGCGCTTGCGCGCGTCGATCGCCAGCACCACGCACTGCGCCCCGAAGACCTCAGCGAGCTCCGCGATCAGCTGCGGGCGCTCGACAGCCGCCGAGTTGACCGAGACCTTGTCCGAGCCGGCGTCGAGCACGACCTGGGCGTCGGCGACCGAGCGGATGCCGCCGCCGATCGTGAACGGGATAAAAACGTCGTTGGCGCAGCGGCGGGCGAGCTCGGCGACCGTGTCGCGGCGCTCGTGCGAGGCCGTGATGTCGAGGAAGACGATCTCGTCGGCGCCCTCGTCCTGGTACCGCACGGCCAGCTCGACCGGATCGCCGGCGTCGCGGATGTCGACGAAGTTGGTGCCCTTGACGACCCGCCCCTGGTCGACGTCGAGGCACGGGATGACGCGCTTGAGCACCACCGGCTACGCCTTCGCCGCGGGCTTCGCCTCGAGCGCCGCTCGCCCGTCGCGCACGGTGAAGCGGCCCTCGTAGAGCGCCTTGCCCGAGATCACGCCGGCGAGGTTGAGCAGGCGCAGGTCGCGCAGCGCCTCCAGATCCGCCAGCGAGCCGATCCCGCCGGACATGATGAAGCGACCGCGCACCGCGTCGGAGATCCGCCGCACCTCGTCGACGTCGACGCCCTCGAGCATCCCGTCACGGTCGGCGTTGGTGTAGACGAAGCGCGTCGCGCCGTGCTTCTGCAGCCGGGCGATCAGCTCCTCAGGCCGCATCTGGGTCTCGCGCGTCCAGCCGGACACCGACACGTGGCCGCCACGCACGTCGACCGCCACCAGTATCCGCTGGCGCCAGGTCTCGAGCGCGCTCTGAAGGAACTCGGCGTCGGTGTAGGCGGCGGTGCCGACGACGACGCGCGTCGCCCCCGCCGCGAGCGCCGCGCGCACCGACTGCAGCGAGCGCAGCCCGCCGCCGTACTGCACCGGCACCTCGAGCTCGGCCGTGATCCGGCGCAGGTGGTCGAGGTTCGCGGGCGCCCCGTCGCGAGCCCCGTCGAGGTCGACGACGTGCAGGTAGCGCGCGCCCGCGTCGACGAACGACCGCGCCGCCTCGAGCGGATCGTCGGCGTAGATCGTCTCGTCGTCGAAGCGGCCCTGGCGCAGGCGCACGGCCTTGCCGTCGCGGATGTCGACTGCCGGCAGGAGGATCATGCGTTGGCAGGAGCGGCGGCGGCGCAGCGCGCGCCGAAGTTGCGCAGCAGCCGCAGGCCGTCGGGGCCCGACTTCTCGGGGTGGAACTGGGTGCCGTAGATGCCGTCGGCTGCCACCACCGAGACGAACTCCGTCCCGTAGGAGGCGACGCCGACGACCTCGTCGTCGTCCACGACCCGCTTCGCGAACGAGTGCACGTGGTAGAAGGGGCAGGGGTCGGGAAGTCCCTCGGCGATCTCGGACCCGCGCCGCCAGGAGACCGGGTTCCAGCCGATGTGCGGCACCTTCAGCCCCGGCGCGTCGAGCGCCTCGATCCGGCCGGGCAGCAGCCCGATCCCGTCCGCGCCGCCAAGCTCGTCGGTGCGCTCGTAGAGCAGCTGCATGCCGAGGCAGAGGCCGAGGATCGGCACGCCGGCGTCGTGGCGCTCGCGCAGCAGCGCGTCGAGCCCAAGCTCCTCGACGGCGGCCATCGCCTTCGGGAACGCGCCGACGCCCGGCAGCACGACACCGTCCGCGGCGCGCACCTCGTCGTGTTGACGCGTGATCTCCACCCGCACGCCGACGTGCTCGAACGCCTTCTCGGCCGAGCGCAGGTTGCCCATCCCGTAGTCGAGGATCGCGACCGTCGTCACAGCAGGCCCTTCGTCGACGGCACACCCTGCTCGTCGGGGTCGATCGAGGCCGCCTCGCGCAGCGCGCGCGCGAACGCCTTGAACGCCGCCTCGACCATGTGGTGCGTGTTGGTCCCGCGCTCGATCCGCACGTGCACGGTCAGCTTCGCCGTGTTGGCGACGGCGCGCAGGAACTCCTCGGCGAGGTCGGAGTCGAAGTCGGCGACCGCCTCGGCCGGCAGCTCAGCCTCGAAGGCGGTGTACGGACGCCCCGACAGGTCGATCGCGCAGCTCGCGCGCGCCTCGTCCATCGGCACGACGGCGTGACCGAAGCGGCGGATGCCGCTGCGGTCGCCGAGCGCCTCGTCGAGCGCCCGCCCGAGCGCGATCCCGGTGTCCTCGACGGTGTGGTGCGGGCCGGTCTCCAGGTCGCCCTCGACCTTGACGTCGAGGTCGAGCCGCCCGTGGCGGGCGACGGCGTCGAGCAGGTGGTCGAAGAAGCCGACGCCGGTCGTCCGCTCGCCCGTGCCATCGCCGTCGAGCATCAGCGACAGCTCGATGTCGGTCTCGTTGGTGCGGCGTGAGATGTCTGCGCTGCGGGTCACGCGCGGCGCTCCATGGATTCGGCGTGGACGGGAAAGCCCTCGGCTCGGGCCAGCGGCGCGCCCTTCGCGGCCAGGCGGGCGGCGGCGCCGTCCGGAAACGATACGCGAGCCATCCGGCGCCGGAACGTCGCCGGCGAGACTGCGCTCTGGAAGCGGGCCGCGCCGCCCGTCGGCAGGATGTGGTTCGAGCCGGCGACGTAGTCGCCGAACGCCGTCGCGGCGGCCTCGCCGACGAAGACGCAGCCGGCCGCGCGGACCGCCGGCGCGAGCGCCTCGGCGGCGGCTCCGGCGAGCTGCAGGTGCTCGGGCGCGACCTCGTCCGCGAGCCGGATCGCGGCCTCGACGCTCACCGTCTCGACGACCGCCAGCGGGGCGTCACAGACCGACGGCCGCTCCGCGACCATCCGCTCGACCGCGCCGCTCACCTCCGCAAGCAGGTCGGCGTCCGGCGAGAGGATCGCCACGAGGCTGTCCGGGCCGTGCTCGGCCTGCGCCATCAGGTCGAGCGCCAGCAGCTCGGGCTCGACGTCGCCGTCGGCCACCACGACCAGCTCGCTCGGTCCGGCGATGCCGTCGATCCCGACCACGCCGACCGCCTGGCGCTTCGCCTCCTGGACCCAGCGGTTGCCGGGGCCGGCGATGACGTCGACCGGCGGGATCGTCTCGGTCCCGTAGGCGAGCGCCGCGATCGCCTGGGCGCCGCCGACGCGGTAGAGCTCGTCGATGCCGCAGAGGTCGCAGGCGCCGAGGATCGCCGGGTGGACGTCCTCGTCCGGGCCCGGGCCGGCGCAGACGGCGATCTGCTCCACGCCCGCGGCGCGGGCCGTGACCGCTGCCATGACGAGCGTCGACGGGTAGGCCGCGCGGCCGGCCGGCACGTAGACGCCGACACGGCGGACCGCCAGCTCGGCGACGTCGACGCGCTGGCCGTCGGGCAGCTCGACCGCGGTCGCCTCGCGCAGCTGCGCCTCGGCGACCGCGCGCACGTTGGCGATCGCGGCGCGCAGGCCGTCGCGCACGCCGGCGTCGAGCCCCTCGGCCGCGCCCTCGATCTCGCTCTTGGCGACGCGCAGCCCGTCCGGCGGGATCGCAACGCCGTCGAAGCGCTCGGTCAGCAGCGCGAGCGCGGTGTCTCCCCCACTCCGAACCTCGCCGACGATCGCGCGCACGTCGGCCTCGACGTCGCGCGGATCGGGCGTCAGCGCCCGGATCTCGGCCGCGGACGCGCCCGCGCCGAGGCGGTGCAGCCTCACGACGAGCTCCCGCGCAGTCGCTCTACCAGCGCATCGATCTCCGGCGCCTTGAGCTTGTGCGCGACCGGGTTCGCGATCAGCCGCGCGGTGCAGGTGACGATCTCCTCGACGACCTCGAGCCCGTTCTCGGCGAGCGTCTTCCCGGTCGCGGTCAGGTCGACGATCCCGTCGACCATCCCCGTCAGCGGGGCGAGCTCGACCGAGCCCTTGACCGCGACGATCTCGATCTGGCGCCCGGTGCGACCGAAGTGCTCGGTCGCGATCCGCGGGTACTTGGTCGCGATCCGCAGCCGCCCGAGCCGGCGCAGCGCCCGCTCCAGCGGCTCGCTGCCGCCGCGCGCAGCCACGACCATCTCGCAGCGCCCGAAGCCGAGGTCGAGCAGCTCGTAGACGTCGCGGCCCGGCGCCTCGATCAGCACGTCCTTGCCTGTGACGCCGATGTCGGCGGCGCCGTGCTCGACGTAGGTCGGCACGTCGCTCGGCCGCATCGTCACGATCCCGGCGTCCTCGAACAGCAACTTGCGGTCGTTCGAGCGCACCTCGGCGGTGTCGACCCCGAGCCCGTCGAGCAGGTCGAGCGTCCCGCCCATCAGCGCTCCGCGCGGGACCGCGATCGTCAGCCCGGTCGCGCTCATCGCTCGCCCTCCAAGCGGCGGCAGCAGCCGGTCGTCAGTCGCGTCGCCGTCATCGCTGCCCTTCCTCGGCCGCCTGGGCGACGTGGACGCGCTGGACGTCGAGCGCGATCCCGCACGCCGGCCGCTCGGCACCGAAGCGGCCGATCAGGTCGTCGTAGCGCCCCCCGCCCCCGAGCGCGAAGCCGACAGCCGGGTCGTAGATCTCGAAGATCGCCCCGGTGTAGTAGCCGAGGTCGCGCACGAGGCCGAGGTCGAGGATCACCCGGTCGGCGACGCCGCGCGCCTCCAGCGCCGCGTAGAGCGTGCGCAGCCGCTCGAGCGCTTCGCCCGCAGGACCGTCGCCGGCGCGCTCGAGCACCTCCGGCCCGCCGCGCAGCTCGGGCAGCCCGACGAGCAGGTCGCGTGCATCGCGTGCCAGCCCGAGCGCGTCGACGCGCAGCTCGAGGCCGACCATGTCGCGCCGCGTCAGGCATTCGAGCAGCTCACGGTGGCGGTCCCCGGGAACCTCGAGCGCAGTCAGCAGCCGCCGGTAGAGCGAGCCGTCCCCGACCCCGACGCGGTGCCGCGCGAGACCCGCGGCCTCGAGCGCGGACAGCGCCAGCGTCACGACCTCGACCTCGCCGTCCTCACCCGGCACGCCGATCAACTCGATCCCACTCTGCAGGAACTCGCGCTGCTGCCCGGTCCGCTGCCCCACCACGCGGTAGGAGTGCGCCGAGTAGCAGAGCCTCAGTGGGCCCTCGGCGTCGCTCAGGCGCGTCGCCACGACGCGCGCGATCGGGATCGTCATGTCGGAGCGCAGCGCGAGCACCCGGCCCTGGTCGTCGAACATCCGGTACGCGGCGTCGGCCGCGCGCTCGTCGCCGGTGCGCAGCACCTGCTCGTACTCGACCATCGGCGTCCAGACCTCGCCGTAGCCGGCCTGCTCGAACGTCGCGCGCAGGCGCTCGCCGAGCGCGCGCAGCTCACGCATCTCATCCGGCAGCACGTCACGCGTGCCCGCCGGTATCGGGTGGATCACAGCCGCTCCCTCCTTGACGGTGCGAACGGCAGCCTAGACGTGGAGCGGCTCACCATGCGCGGTGAGACCTCTCGGGGGAACGCGCTCGATCCGCGCGCCGAGCGCGCGCAGACGCTCCTCGATGCGCTCGTAGCCGCGGTCGATCTGACGCACGTTGCCGATTTCCGACGTGCCGTCGGCGCACAGCGCGGCGATGAGCATCGCCATGCCGGCACGGATGTCGGGGCTCTCCATGCGCTCGCCGTGAAGCCGGCTCGGGCCGCTGACGACCGCGCGGTGCGGGTCGCAGACGATCACCCGAGCGCCCATCGACACGAGCTTGTCGACGAAGAACAGCCGGTTCTCGAACATCTTCTCGTGGATCAGGACCATGCCGTCGGCCTGCGTCGCGAGCGCGAGCGCGATCGAGGTCAGGTCGGCCGGAAACGCCGGCCACGGCCCGTCCTCGACCTTCGACACGGCGTCGCCCTCGTCGTCGCGCACGCGCAGCTCCTGCCCGGCGGGCACGACGACGTCGTTACCGTCGAACTCGATCCGGCAGCCGAGCCGCTCGAACGCGAGCCGCGTCATGCGCAGGTCGCCGGGGACGGTGTCCTTGATCCGCAGCTCGCCGCCGGTGCAGGCCGCGAGCGCGATGAAGCTGCCGACCTCGATGTAGTCGGGCCCGATCGCGTAGTCGGCACCGCCGAGCTCGTCGGCGCCGTGGACGACGATCACGTTCGAGCCGATCCCCTCGATCCGCGCGCCCATCGCGAGCAGCAGCCGCGCGAGGTCCTGCACGTGCGGCTCGGAGGCGGCGTTGTGGATGACGGTCGAGCCCGGCGTCAGCGCGGCGGCCATCAGGGCGTTCTCGGTCGCCATCACCGACGGCTCGTCCATGAAGAAGTCGCACGCGCGCAGGCCCTGGGGCGCCGCGATCTCGTAGACGCCGTCGGAGCTGACCGTCGCGCCGAGCGCGCGGAAGGCGTCGAGGTGCGGGTCGAGCCGGCGGCGGCCGATCACGTCGCCACCGGGCGGCGGCATCGTCGCGCGGCCGAAGCGCGCGAGCAGCGGGCCGGCGAGCAGGAACGACGCGCGGATGCGCTCGGCGAGCGCGGCGTCGACCTCGGTGGCGGTCACGTCGCAAGCGCAGATCGCGACTACGTTCTCGTCGCGCCACTCGACCGATGCGCCGAGCTGGCGGATCAGGTTGAGCTGGGCCTCGACGTCGCGGATCCGCGGGATGTTGCGCAGCACGACCTCCTCGGTCGTGAGCAGGGTCGCCGCGATGACCGGCAATGCCGCGTTCTTGTTGCCCGCCGGGACGATCGTCCCGGACAGCGGCTGCCCGCCTTCGATGATGAACTTCTCCATGCGTGAATCCGCCCTGCTGTAGGGACTGGTCGGCCGGGCAAGGGTAGCGAAGCCCATCCGAGGTCAGGATTCGCTTCGGGAGCGGGATCCCCTGCCGCCATTCGCCCGCGAGCGGCGGCTGTGACGGCTATGGCCCACCGGCAGGCCCGCCTCCGCCCGAGTCGGGTCGCTGAGGTGACGCACGCGACGCCTCATGTAGTGACGGCGCTGGACGAACAGCGTGAGCACGCCGGCGACGACGATCGCCGTCAGGTTCAGCGCGAGCTGGCCGAGCGCGCCGCCGGCCTCGCCCCACTCCCCGACCGCCGACGCCACGCCGACGTTGGCGGCCGCCGGGATCGTGGTGACCGAGATCAGCACCCCGATCAGCGCCCCCGACTTCGCGCTGGTGAGCGACAGCATGCCCGCGATTCCCGCGATGAAGGCGACGACGAACGACAGCGCGTCGGGCCGCGAGACGAAGCTGGTCAGGGGATGGTCGGCCGGCTGGAAGCCGCCGGGTATCTCGCCGGCGGCGTCGAGCAGGAGCGCGAAGACGAAGGTGGCCGCGATCCCGACCGGAAAGCCGACCGCGAGCGCGGCGAGCGACTGCCGCAAGAGCCCATGCTGGCGCTGGACGAGGCCGACGCAGACTCCGGCCAGCGGGCCGAACTCCGGCCCCACGACCATCGCCCCGACGATCAGGATCGGCTGGTCGAGGATCAGCCCGAGCGTCGCGATCAGCATCGCCAGCACCATGAAGGAGACGAAGGTCGCCGAGAGCTCGGTCAGCTCCTCGGTGCGGCTGTCGACGTCCTCCCAGACGACCGCGTCCCCCGGCAGTCCCATCGCATGGCGCTCGGCATGCCGCGCCCCGACCGACAGCTGCGTCTCGATCGGCTCGATCGTGATCGAGCCGGTGGTCGGGATGTCGAGCTCGCGCAGGTCCTCGACGACGACGCTGGCGTCCTCGCGCGCGACGTCGGCGAGGATCAGGTCGCCGAGCGGCTTGATCGCCGTGCCCGGCAGGTGGACGACCTCGTAGACGGACTCCGATGCGCGCAGCAGCTCGAGCGCGCGCTCGGCGACGTCCGCCGGCGCCACGATCCGCAGGTGCACCATCCGGGCCACCCTACCGGCGTGCGCGGGCGCGAATCCGCTCCCGAAGCGTAGGATCGAGCGCTCGTGCAAGCGGGCTTGCAAAGCAGATCGCGTACGTCCGCCGACCCGCTTAGCTTTACGAACACATGTTCCCCCACCTGAGACAGCAGATCCTGGCCCGCGTCGACCTCCTGGTCGAGCTCTCGACGCTCGGCGAGTACGGGGTCGACGAGCAGGGCGGCGTCATGCGACTCGATGCCGAGCCGACCGCCGTGCGCATCGCTCCCCGGGTCCGCGACCGCTGCGCCGAGCGCGGTCAGCAAGCACCCTGCCCCGCGGCACGCGGCCGTACTCTCTCCGCCCGCTCCTGAGCCGCGTCTCGTCGAGGCGGCGGCGCCTTGCAGGCGGCCGGCTAAGGCTCGAGGCCGCGCCGGGCCAGCTCGGCCTTGAACCATTCGAGCGGCTCGGAGCGCTTGCCCTCGGTCGAGCCGTCGAGCTCGACGAAGCGCAGGAAGAACCCGAGGTCGGGAAGGCGGGCGATCATCTCGTCGAAGCGCTGCTCGTCCAGCTCGCCGGTCCGCTGGAGCTTGCGCCAGATCCCGTAGGGCCGGTCGTGCAGCTCGATCGTCGCGAGCAGCCGCTCGTCGTCGACGTAGCGCTCGGCGAGTCGCCGCGCCCGCGCGGCGTGGTGGTTGGGTCCTGTGCGCGGCAACCAGTCGTGCACCTTGTACTTGAGCGCGTCATGGACGAGCGCGACGAACCGCAGCTCCGCGCGGCGCGGGTCTTGCTCGCCCCAGGCATCGATCGTCTCGAGCAGATCCGCGACGTGATGGCCGACGGGCCCCTCGGGGTGCCCTCTGCGCGGCTCGCCCCATGCGAGTCCCTCCAGAACGACCGGGTCCTCGACGACCCGGCGCTCGAGCTCTGTCTCAGGTTCGAAGCCGCGGATCAGCTCGGCCGCGGACGCCACCCCTGGCACCGGCTCAGCCGACGCGCTGGGCGGTCCAGCCGGACTGATCGCGAGCGAGCACGACGCGAACGCGCTCGCTGTCGTCGCGCGCCTCGAACTGGGCGTGGTCCTCGTCGACCCCTGGCCGATCTTCGACCAGCACCAGGTCCAGGCTGCGGAAGTCCCAGCCCGGGCGGTGTTCGTTGAGCGCGGCGCGGGCCACGTCCTCCATCACGTCACGATCCCAGCCGCGGTCGCTCGCGCGTGCCGCCTCGAGCGCCTGGTCGGCCGACGCGAGATGCTGGCGGTAGTCCGCCTCTCCCTCCTGGGCTCGCCGGCGCGCCACGTAGATTCCGCCCAGGACGAGCAGAAGCACCACGACGGCGATGGCGATCAGGACGATTGCGAGAGTTGACATCTGGATGGAAGGAAAGAGAACGGGCCGCCCGCTCGGGCGGCCCGTTCGAATCAAGAATCGGCGGCGACCTACTCTCCCAGGCCCTTTCAGGCCAAGTACCATCGGCGCAGAGGGGCTTAACTGCTCTGTTCGGAATGGGAAGAGGTGTTTCCCCCTCGCAAAGCCACCGAAAGCCGTAACGAGAGCGGCTCTTGACTACCGCTCTCGCACAGGACCGGCAATCTGCCGGGCCCTCAAAACCGCACAGCTAGCCAAACACTGGTAAGTCACTCCCGCATAGCGGGGGATCAAAAAATCCGTCAAGCCCTCGAGCAATTAGTACCGGTCTGCTGAGCACGTCACCGCGCTTACACATCCGGCCTATCACCTGGTGGTCTTCCAGGGCTCTTACTCTCTCTAGGAGATGGGAGAACTCATCTCGAGGTGGGCTTCCCGCTTAGATGCTTTCAGCGGTTATCCCATCCGGACGTAGCTAACCAGCGATGCCCCTGGCGGGACAACTGGTACACCAGAGGTCCGTTCATCCCGGTCCTCTCGTACTAGGGACGACTCCTCTCAATTCTCCAACGCCCATGGCAGATAGGGACCGAACTGTCTCACGACGTTCTGAACCCAGCTCGCGT
>DASQKV010000056.1:0-6739 GCA_035630335.1 Thermoleophilaceae bacterium
CGCGTCCTCATCGCAACGTCCCCTCCCGTGGGTTCAGCTCCTGCGCGACCCTTCATCCCCGGGCCCCCTGGTGAGTTAACCCACCACACCGGAAAGTTGCAAGTTTTTGATGGCAACACGCCAGCCGCCCGGGCCGCCCGCGCGCGTGCGGGCCGCTCGCCGAGCGCGGCGACGACCTGCCATTCGCGTGCGGCAGCGGGCCGCCGGAGTTGCCCGGGAGGCCTGCGGGGCACCCTCGTGCGGCCTTGGCGTAAGTACGCTTCCACGCTATGGCCACAGAAGAGCGCTTGACCGTCGCCCCGATCGTCGGCCCGGACGATCCGCGGCGCTTCACCGACTCCGGCATCGAGGTCGCCCGCACCTACACGGCGGACGACGTCCCGGACGAGCTCGAGCTCGGCGATCCCGGCGACTTCCCCTACACGCGCGGGGTCCATCCCGAGATGTACCGCTCGCGGCCGTGGACGATGCGCCAGTACGCCGGCTACGCCTCCGCCAAGGAGACCAACGAGCGCTACAAGTACCTGCTCGCGCACGGCTCGACCGGCCTGTCGATGGCCTTCGACCTGCCCACGCAGCTCGGCTTGGACTCCGACGACCAGCGCTGCCTCGGCGAGGTCGGGCGCACCGGCGTCGCGATCGACACGCTCGACGACATGCGGCTGTGCTTCGACGGCATCCCGCTCGACACGGTCTCCACGTCGATGACGATCAACGCCCCCGCGGCGGTGCTGCTGTCGATGTACGCGCTGGTGGGCGAGGAACAGGGCGTCCCGACGACCGAGCTGCGCGGCACGACGCAGAACGACATCCTCAAGGAGTACATCGCGCGGGGGAACTTCATCTACCCGCCCGAGGGGTCGATGCGGCTGACGACGGACCTGTTCGCCTATTGCAACGAGCACATCCCGAAGTGGAACACCGTCTCGATCTCGGGCTACCACTTCCGCGAGAAGGGGTGCTCGGCGGTCCAGGAGGTCGCGTTCACGCTGGCCAACGGCATGGCCTACGTGCAGGGCGCGATCGACGCCGGGCTGAAGGTGGACGACTTCGGCCCGCGGCTCGCGTTCTTCTTCAACGGTCACAACAACGTCTTCCAGGAAGTCGCGAAGTTCCGCGCCGTCCGCCGCATGTGGGCGCGGATCATGCGCGAGCGGTTCGGGGCCGAGAACCCCAAGTCGCAGACGATGCGCTTCCACACCCAGACCGGCGGCGTGACGCTGGCCGCGCAGCAGCCCGAGAACAACATCGTGCGCGTGGCGCTCCAGGGATTCGCCGCGGTGTGCGGGGGCACCCAGTCGCTGCACACGAACGGCTTCGACGAGGCGCTGGCGCTCCCAACCGAGCGCGCCGCCCGCATCGCGCTGCGCACCCAGCAGATCCTGGCCAACGAGTCGGGCGCGGCCGACACCGTCGACCCGTTCGCAGGCTCCTACTTCGTCGAGGCGCTGACCGACGAGATCGAGGAGCGCGCGCAGGACCTGATCGACAAGGTCGAGGAGCTCGGCGGCTCTGTGCAGGCGATCCCGTTCATCCGCGCCGAGGTCGAGGAGTCGGCCTGGGGCTACGAGGAGCGCTACCGCATCAAGCAGGACATCGTCGTCGGTGTCAACGAGTACGTGACCGACGACGTCGACGAGGTCGAGACGCTGCGCGTCGACCCGCAGTCCGAGCACGACCAAGTGGAGCGGCTCGCCGAGTTCAAGCGCGACCGCGACCAGGCCGCCGTCGACGCCCGGCTCGAGGAGCTGCGCCAGACCTGCCAGGGCTCCGGGAACCTGCTCCACCCGATCCGCGCCGCGCTCAAGCAGCGCGCCTCGATCGGCGAGGTCTGCGGGATCATGCGCGAGGAGTTCGGGGAGTACTCAGAGGCTTGACGTCTCCGGCCACCGCGCGCGAGTGGGTAGAGGGAGCGGTCGGGCGGACGCTGCTGCGCCTGCCCCAGTCGGTCCAGCGGCTGATGGTCGGCCGGCCGACCGAGCTCGACGGCCTGCGACTCGACCCGACGTCGCAGCTCCTGCTGCTGCTCGAGAAGCTGTCCGGCACCGAGTCGACGGCCGCTTCGGATCCCTCGCCCGCACAGGCACGCGCGCTGACCAGACGCCAGGCCCGGGCGATCGCCGGGCGCCGGATCGAGCTGCCGCGCGTCGAGTCGCTCGAGATCCCGGGGCCGGCCGGGTCGATCCCCGCGCGGCTGTACGGCCCCGAGCCGGGCCCCGACGCCGGCGGCCTGCTCGTCTACCTCCACGGCGGCGGGCACGTGAAGGGCGACCTCGACACCCACGACACGACCTGCCGCTTCCTCGCGCAGGCATCGGGCGCCGGCGTGCTCGCGGTCGACTACCGGCTCGCTCCCGAGCACCCGTTCCCCGCCGCGACCGAGGACGCCGTCGCCGCGCTGCGCTTCGCCTCCGAGCAGGCCGAGCGGCTCGGGTTCGACCCGGCACGGATCGCCGTCGGCGGGGACAGCGCCGGCGGCAACCTCGCGGCCGTCGCGGCGCTCGCCGCCAAGGCCGGCGAGGCGCCGATGCCCGCCTTCCAGCTCCTGATCTACCCCGTCTGCGACTTCTCGCGCAAGCGCCGCTCCTACGAGCTGTTCAGCGACGGCTTCTACCTCACCGAGGCCGACATGGACTGGTTCCGCGGCCACTACCTGTCGGACCCCGAGGCCGCCTCCGGCTGGCGCGCCTCGCCGATCCTGGCGCCCGACCACTCCGGCCTGCCGCCCGCCTACGTCCTGACCGCCGGCTTCGACCCGCTCCGCGACGAGGGCGAGGAGTACGCCGAGCGCCTGCGCACCTGCGGCGTCCCCGTCGCCCTCCACCGCCACGACGGCCTGCTCCACTCCTTCGCCAACCAGACCGCCGTCCACCGCGGCGCCCGCGACGCCATGCTCGAGGCCGCCGGCGCCCTCCGCCTCGGCCTCGCCTCGCGCTAGGACCGCAGCTCGACGAAACCTGCGGCGCTGAAGTCAGCGTCGAAGGCCAGTGCTTCCGTGATCCGCCGATCCCGCATGAATGCGAAGGACGTCGCGTCGACGAACGAATACACCCGCTCGTCGTGCTTGCGCAGCCAATCGAGCGCGTCCTCCTCGACCAGTTCCGACACACGCGCGACCTCGAGCCGGTCGGAGGAGCCGATTCGTTCGACCAAATCCACTGCGGGCCCGTGTCCCATCCGGTCGCGTATGAACGTCCACGTCTCGCCCTTTACGAGGTTGGTCGTAACGAGCGGGTCGTCTCCGTAGCGTGCGAACAGGCGCTTCGCGTCCTCGTGACGGGAATCGCGATGAAACCTCAGCGCGATCCAGAAGGACGAGTCGACGAAGAGCACTGCTACTTCGGCGCAGTCTTCTTGGCCGCGATGAGGTCGACCAGATACGCGTCGACGTCCTCGACCGGCTCTCCATCGTCGACCCCGATCATCCCCCAGAGGGGGTCCTCCTCGAGTGGAGGCAACGGGCGCATCGTTTGACGCAAGGACTCGCGAACGATCGCCGCCTTGGAGCGCCCCTCCAAACCGGCTCGGCGAGCGAGCTCGGCGTAGAGATCCGGGTCAAGCATGATCTGGAGCCGTTTCACATCCAACTGCATTACACCACTCTAGGCAGAGTGACGTAACGCGTTACGTCCGTACGTGACAGCTCTGTACCAACGGCAGGACTCGACTGGAGGCGCCCGAAACCGACGGTAGTGGCTGATCTGACCGCACAGCGCACGCTGGTGAAGTCGACCCCCGAGCTCTGGAGCGAGCTGAGCGAGGTCGAGAGCCTCGCGAAGCATCTGGGCGAGCTGGGCGAGATCAGGATCACGAAAGTGGAGCCCGAGACCACGGTCGCCTGGGAGGGCGAGCAGATCAGCGGAACCGTGGAGCTCGAGCAGTCCGGCTGGGGAACCAGGGTCACGTTCCGCGCGACCGTTCCCGAGCCGGACCCGCCGCGCGCGCCCGAGCCGGTCGCCAGCGAGCCTGAGCCGGCACCCGAGCCGGTAGCGGTCGAGCCGACCAGGGCGCCCGACCCACCCGCCGTCGAGCCGGCCGTCGTGCTCAGCGAGCCCGATCCCCCGAGCGAACCAGCACCGACGCCCAAGCGGGAGCGAGGCGGGTTCCTGGCGCGCTGGCTCTTCCGGGACCGGCGACCGGTCAAGCAGACGGCAGCCTCCGTCGCGTCCGCGCCGGAGACGCTGCCCGCCGAGCCGACGACCGTGGAGATGGACGCCGTCGCGATC
Organism: Thermoleophilaceae bacterium; assembly: GCA_035630335.1. Taxonomy (GTDB): domain Bacteria; phylum Actinomycetota; class Thermoleophilia; order Solirubrobacterales; family Thermoleophilaceae; genus JAAYBF01. The sequence goes on from DASQKV010000056.1 coordinate 4,227, forward strand.
CCGATCGAGGCACTCGAGGACGAACCGCAAGCCGTCCAGCCGGAGCGTGTCGAGCCGGCCGACGCGCCGCCCGCGCTGGACGAGCAGGCGGAGCGAGTCCAGGCGATACTCGACGGGACGCTCGAGGCGCTCGGCCAGGCGCATCACCGGCCGTTCTCGCGCGGTTGATCGGGCGCGTCAGGCAGACGCGGTCGCGCCGCGCACGAGCGTGAGCAGCGCGTCGGCGGTACCGGAGGCGTCGCGCTCGCCGGTGCCGAGGCGGCGCACGGCCAGCCCGGTCATCAACGCCACCACCGCACGCGCATGGAGCTTCGGCTCTGGCACGCCGAGCGCCTCGAGCGCCGCGGCGGCGAAGTCCTCGTAGGCGTCGAAGCAGCGTCGCGAGGCGTCCTGGAGCTCCGGGTCGCGCGCTGCGCGCAGGTGCAGCTCGAGCTCGGCGACCGGCTCGACGCTCTGGGCCGAGCGCTGGACCACCCGCTCGACCTCCTGAGCCACCGTGGCCGCCGTCGGGCTCGACGAGCGCAGCTCGGCGGCGATCGCCTCGAGGCGCGACACCTCCTCCGCGACGTGCAGCAGCAGGCTCTCGCGCAGCAGCCGCGACTGGCTCGGGAAGTGGTAGGTCAGCGAGCCGAGCGCCACGCCGGCGGCGGCCGCCACCTGGCGGTTGCTGACCGCGCCGATGCCGTGCTCGCCGATCAGCCGCAGGGTGGCGTGCAGGATCCGCTGGCGCGTGTCGGTGGACTCGAGGGTCGCCATCGCAGAGGCCGGATCCATCGCCTCCGGCTCGTTGCGAGGTTACTCTTCGCGGCATCGTTCGTTCGAACGAACGACACGTTCGCCCCCCAGCCGACCGGAGCCGATGACCACCCACCCCACAGCGCTCGACACCGACTCCGAGGAGCTGGCGTTCGCCGGTCTCCGTCGCCAAGCCCAGCTCGTGGCGTCCGGAGCGCTCTCGTCGCGCGAGCTCGTCGAGCGCTCGCTCGCCCGAATCGAGGCGGCTCAGCCGCGGCTGAGCGCCTTCCGCTGCGTCCGCTCCGAGGCGGCGCTCGCCGAGGCCGACGAGGCGGACCGGCGCCACGCGGCCGGGGAGCGCCTGCCGCTGCTCGGCGTCCCGGTCGCGATCAAGGACGACACGGATCTTGCCGGCGAGACGACCGCCTTCGGCTGCGCCGGGACGTTCGAGCCGAAGGCCGAAGACAGCGAGGTGGCGCGGCGGCTGAGAGCCGCCGGTGCCGTGATCGTCGGCAAGACGAACACCTCGGAGCTCGGGCAATGGCCGTTCACCGAGGGGCCTTCGTTCGGCGCCACGCGCAACCCGTGGAGCCCCAGCCACACCCCCGGCGGCTCTTCGGGCGGGTCCGCGGCGGCCGTCGCCGCGGGACTCGTCGCGGCCGCGGCAGGCTCGGACGGAGCTGGCTCGGTGCGGATCCCAGCTGCCTGGACCCACCTCGTGGGCATCAAGCCCCAGCGCGGCCGCATCTCGACCTGGCCCGACGCTGAGGCGTTCAACGGCCTGACCGTGATCGGCCCGCTCGCGCGCACTGTCGACGACGCGGCGCTGCTGCTTGACGTGCTCTCGGGCAGCCATCCCGGCGACGTCCACAGGCCGCCGGTCCCCACGGTCCCGTTCGCCGATGCCGCCCGGCGCCCTCCTCCCCCGCTGCGGATCGCGCTCTCGCTGCGCATCCCCTTCAGCGCCGCGCCGGCGAAGCTCGATCCCGAGGTGCGTGCCTCCGTCGAGCGGATCGGCACCGTGCTCGCGGGCCTCGGTCACGAAGTCGAGATCGCCGACCCCGCCTACGGCCTGATCGGCCTGACCTTCGTTCCACGCTCGACGACCGGCGTGCGCGACTGGGTCGCGCGCGTGGCCGAGCCTCAGCACCTCGATCCACGCACCCACCACAACGCCCGCATGGGCCGTGTGCTCCAGCCGCTGCTGGGAGTAGCGCGCCGGCTCGAGCGCCCGCTGCAGCGGCGCGTGGGCAGGATCTTCAGCCGCTTCGACGTCGTGCTCTCGCCCACGACCGCGAAGCCGGCGCTGCCGATCGGCGCGATCGACGGGCTCGGCAACTGGGCGACCGACCAGACGATGGTCGGCGCGTGCCCCTACGCGTGGCCGTGGAACGTGCTCGGCTGGCCGGGCGTCAACGTCCCGGCCGGGCTGACGTCGGCCGGCCTGCCGGTCGGGGCCCAGCTGCTCGGGCCCGCGAACAGCGAGCCGCTGCTGCTCTCGCTCGCCGGCCAGCTCGAGGCCGAGGAGCGCTGGGAGCGCCGCAGGCCGCCGTCCTGACCCTCGCGGGGCGGGTCGCTCCTCGCGAGCTCATCGGGCTGGAGACAATCATGGCTCTAGTAGGGTCGTGCCGGCCTGGATGCGTCAGAAGTCGCCGGAGACCTATGCGGAGAAGCTGGCTCAGCTGGAGGAGTTGCGCGAGCAGGCGGTCCATACCAATCCGCAGGCTGAGGAGAAGCAGCACGCGCGCGGGAAGCTGACCGCTCGCGAGCGCGTCGAG
>DASQKV010000057.1:0-29660 GCA_035630335.1 Thermoleophilaceae bacterium
TGGCCCGCCGGCTCGGTGCCCTGCGCAACTGCGCCGGGGTCAGCGGCCGCGACGTCGCGATCGCCGGCCGTCCGTTCTGCGAGTAGTTCGAGCCGGCCGGGCTCAGACGCTCAGGCGAGGTGGCGGAGGCGCTGCGCCTCGGGCAGCTGCTTCAGCTTCTTCAGCGTGTTGTTCTCGATCTGGCGCACCCGCTCGCGGGTGACACCGAATGCACGCCCGACCTCCTCGAGCGTCAGCGGCTCGTGGCCGCGCAGCCCGTAGCGGAGCTCGATCACCTGTCGCTCGCGCTCAGGCAGAGCGTCGAGCGCCCGCTAGATGTCCTCGCGCTGGAGATTCTCGGTCGCCGCCTCGAAGGGCTCCTCGACCTGGTCGTCGGCGACGAAATCGCCGAGCTGTGACTCCTCCTCGTCGCCCACCGGCTTCTCGAGGGAGACGGGCTGCAGCGCCATGCGCTGGATCTCGCGCACCTCGCGAATCGTGCACTCGAGCTCCGCCGCGATCTCCGACGGAGTCGGCTCGCGGCCGAGCGACTGCACGAGCTGACGCTCGACGTGCACGACCTTGTTGAGCTTCTCGACCATGTGCACGGGGATCCGGATGGTGCGCGCCTTGTCGGCTATCGCGCGCGTGACTGCTTGGCGGATCCACCAGGTCGCGTAGGTCGAGAACTTGTAGCCGCGGCGGTAGTCGAACTTCTCGACCGCGCGGATCAGGCCGAGCGAGCCCTCCTGGATCAGGTCCAGGAACGACAGGCCGCGGCCGAGGTAGCCCTTGGCGATCGAGACGACGAGGCGCAGGTTGGCCTCGACCATCTGCCGCTTCGCCGCCATGTCGCCGCGCTCGAGGCGCTTCGCGAGCGAGACCTCCTGGTCGGCCGTCAGCAGCTCGACGCGACCGATCGACCGCAGGTAGAGGCGCAGCGAGTCGAGGCTCGGCTCGACCGTGAGGTCGATGTCGGGCTTCTTGGCGGCGGGCTCGCCGTCCTCGTCGCGCGCCCGGGGCGCGCTGGGGACCGACGGCGCCGCCTTGTCGTCCTTCGAGACGACCTCGACGCTCGCCTCCAGCAGGTGGGCGTGCAAGTCCCGCACCTGCTCCTTGGTGACCTCCACCTCCTCGAGGCAGGCGGCGATCTCCTCGTACGTCAGGTAGCCGCGCTCGCGGCCCTCGTTAGCCAGATTGCGCAGCTCCTCGATCTCGAGGAAAGGCGCGTCTGAGCCCTCCTCCAAGAGTGCTGCTCCATCAACGTTCTCCCTCAACCCCACTCCTCGAAACGCGGTTGCAGTGCTTCCGACACCCGCCCCCTAGCAGGGCTGCCGGTCTTCGTCACGGCTGTTGGTCCGGCGGTACGACGTTCGCGGATTACCGCGAGGGGCTGAGCCAGTTGAAGGATCCTTGGAGGTCCAGGCTTCGAGCCGCTGGCCACGATAGCAACTTCGTGCGAATTGGCACCTCGCTTCCCCGGCCGCCGGTTGCCGAGCGGTATCGTGATTTGCCATGGCTGATCTCGCAATCCCAGCGGCGGTCCCCGACGACGACGTCCAAGCACGGCGTCCGACCACCCACATAAGCCTCACGCGGGTCGGCGTGACGGGCGTCGAGAAGGTCATCCGGATCGGCGTCGACGGCTCCGAGCAGATGTTCTTCGCCGAGCTCGAGTGCTTCGTCGACCTCGGCCCGGAGCAGAAGGGCGCGCACATGTCGCGCTTCGAGGAGGTCGTCAACGAGGCGATCGACCAGGTCGTGCTCGGCGAGGTCTTCAAGGCCGAGACGCTCGCCCAGCACATCGCCGAACGCGTACGCGACCGCCAGGACGCGCTGCGCGCCGAGGTCCGGATCGCGGCCCGCTATCCGGAGCAGGTCAACGCGCCCGCCTCCGGCTCGCCGACGCAAGAGATCTACACGCTGTTCGGCTCGGCGGTGGCCAGCGAGCGCGGCACGCGCCGGCTGATCGGGGTCGAGGCGCAGGGGATGACCGCCTGCCCGTGCGCGCAGGAGATGGTCACGGCACGCTCGCGCGAGCGGCTCGTGGCTGAGGGCTTCACCGACGACGAGATCGAGCGGGTGCTGCGCTCGGTGCCAGTCGCCACCCACAACCAGCGCGGCATCGGCCGGCTCTACATCGGCTGCGTCGAGGGCTGCACGAACGAGATCGAGGCGCGCACGCTGCTGCGGATCGTCGAGCGCTCGATGAGCTCGGAGATCTACGAGCTGATGAAGCGCAGCGACGAGGTCGAGGTCGTCGAGCGGGCGCACATGCACCCGCGCTTCGTCGAGGACTGCGTGCGCGAGATGGCGCGGATGGCGGTCGAGGAGTTCGGCGCCTTCGACGACGAGACGTTCCTGCTCGCGCGCCAGGAGAACCTCGAGACGATCCACCGCCACAACGTCGTCGCCGAGCGCCACGGGCTGATCGGCGAGCTGCGCCGCGAGCTGACCGACGAGATCCACGTGCCGCACCACGTGACGATGCGCGAGTGGCTCGAGGATCGCCCGCTGCGCGGCTGAGCGCTTCAGCGCAAATTGCGGCCAATCTCGCACTTCAGAACTATTGGCGAACGGGGTGGCTGCCGATGAGGATCTCGGAAGCCAGATGGAGGGAACGACCCACATGCCGCTGTCCGACGATGCCGCGCTGGTGACGGCCCTGGCCGGAACGGCGATGCCGTTCTCGCACTGCGCCGAGGACGAGGCCGAGCGCTGGCTGCGGGCGCTGCGCCTGCACGGCAAGGTCGGGTCCGCGCTGCAAGCGCTGGGCGTCGGCGAGGCGCCGCTGGAGACGACCGCCGAGGACACCTGCGACGAGCCGGGCTCCGCGCCCCCGCTCGGCCAGGACGCGCTCGACCGTGCGATCCGCGAAGCCGAGCAGCATGCGGCCGAGCGCGGCGCCGACGCGGTCTGCACGCCGGACTTGCTGCTGGCGCTGCTGGACGTATACGGCCGGCCGATGGACCGCGCGCTCGAGCTGCGCGGCGCGACGCGCGCCGAGGTCCTGGAGCGGCTCGCCGAGATGCACGAGCATCCCGAGCTCGGCTAGACGCGCGGCGGACCGGCCCGCCGGAGCGACTGATGCGAACGGCTAGCGGTCGGGCAGGGCGGCCCGGGCGCGCTGCTGGCGCGAGAGCTCCTCGATCCGGCGACGGAAGTTGAGGAAGTAGTCGGCGCCGGAGACGATCGTCGTCAGGACCATCGCGTAGACGAGCGCCTGGACCCAGAGCGCGCCGGCGTCCGAAGCCGCGATCAGCGCCAGCACCGCGGCGGACTGGACGATCGTCTTGACCTTGCCGAGCGCGCTGGCGGGGATCACCACGCCCTGCTGGCCGGCGGCGATTCGCAGTCCGCTGACCGCGAACTCGCGCGCGATGATGATCATCGCGACCCAGGCCTCGACGCGGTCGAGGCTGACGAGCGTGAGCAGCGCGGCGGCGATCAGCAGCTTGTCCGCGACCGGGTCCATCACCTTGCCGAAGGTCGTGATCGACTGGCGCGAGCGGGCGATGTAGCCGTCGAGGCCGTCGGTGACGGCGGCGAGCACGAACACCGCCGCGGCGATCTCCGAGCCACCCTCCACCTCTGCGCCGAGCGCGACGACCAGCACTGGCACCAGCAGGATGCGCAGCAGCGTGAGGACGTTGGGGACGTTGAGCGGGAACACGGGGGGCGCTGAGGCTACCCCGACGCGGCGGGGCGGTTGCGCCGCCGGGCCTGGACCTCGATGCCGATCGTGCTGCCGAGCGGGCCGGCCGGGGAGACGGTGGCGGCGAAGACGATCCAGCTGAAGACGCCGCGGGTGGCGCCGTAGCCGACGAGCATGCAGAGCAGGATCCAGCCAAACCCGTGCGACCAGCCGAGGATCAGCTCGGCGCTCTCGCTCCAGCCGCCGATCGCGAACGTGACGAGCGCGACGAAGAGGCAGAGCTCGAAGATCGAGTAGGCGCGAACGGCGTTGAAGTAGCTCACCCGGCGGCGATGTCCTTGCGGCGCATCGACCACATCTGCGAGGCACGCTCGAGCTCGAGCGCGGCGGGCCACGGGAGCGCGGGCGGGCCGAGCTCGGTGCGCAGCGAGCGGGCGGTGCGGCGCGCGAGCTCGGGGTCGGCGCCGGGGACGGCGGCGAGCTCGCGGGCGCGGGCGTCGACGTCGGCGTCGTCGACGGCCTCCCAGGCGAGGCCGAGCTCCGCGGCACGGGCGCCGTCGATCCGCTCGCCGAAGAGGGCGAGTGCGGCGGCGGCCTCGCGGGCGCCGGTGCGGCCGAGGAGGGCCGCGTGACCGCCGCCGGGATGAAGGCCGATCGGGAGGAAGCCGGAGATCAGCTTGGCGTCGTGGGCGACGATGCGGACGTCGGTGGCGAAGGCGAGGTTCATGCCGGCGCCGACTGCACCGCCGCGGACGGCGGCGACGGTCGGCGGCTCGAGCTCGCCGACGCGCTGGAACGAGCGGTAGACGTCGCCGATGTCGGCGTAGGCGTCGGGGGCGGCGGGGTCGCGACCCGCGTCGGCGAGCGTCTGGCGGTCGCCGCCGGCGCAGAAGAAGCCGCCCTCGCCGCGGACTACGACAGCACCGACCCCGGCGTCCGCGTCGACCTCATCGCAGACCGCGACAAGGTCGCGCGCCATCGCGCGGGTGAGCGCGTTCCGGCGGTCGGGGGCGTTGAGCACGATCGTCGCGACGCCAGCATCGCGCTCGAGCAGGACCTCGTCGGACATGGCGGGCACGCTATCCGAGCGCCGGCTGCCAGCGCCGGGTGACAGAACGGGGCCGCGGCGGTGCTCTCGGCTGACGGATCGCGAGCTCGAGGCTGCCGGTGCACGATTTCGAGCGCTTCGCCCACCCGCATCGCCGCATCGCGGCAGAATGCGAGTGTGAAGCCGCGCGACCGACGACCATCTGCCGCGGCGCGGGCAGCGCTCGGCTACTTCGGCCGGGCGCTGGTGCTCGTCGTGATCGACGGGCTTGCGCTGTGGCTGCTGGCGGACCTGCTGCGTGGGATCGACGTTCCGTCGCTGCGCGCGGGCATCGCCACCGCCGCGGTGATCGCCCTGCTCAACGCGCTGCTGTGGCCGCTGCTGATCCGGATCGCGCTGCCGCTGACCGTGCTGACCTTCGGGCTCGGATCGCTGGTGTTGAACGCGATCGTGATCAGCGCGGCGTTCCGGATCGTCGACGGCAGCGACCCCACGTTCGGCGCGACGCTGCTGACGGCGCTCGGGCTCGCGGCGCTGACGACTGCGGTCGAGCCGCTGCTCGACTTCGACGGCGACGCCTACCACCTGCGCGTCGTCCGCCGCCGCGTGCGCGGCAACCGCGAGCGCAACCGGACCGACGTCCCGGGGGTGATCCTGTTCGAGATCGACGGCCTCGGCGAGGCGGTGCTGAGGCAGGCGATCGGCGCCGGGAAGGTGCCGACGATCGCCGGCTGGCTCGAGGACGGCAGCCACCAGATCGTCGGCTGGGAGTGCGACCTGTCGTCGCAGACGGCGGCGAGTCAGGCCGGCCTGCTGCACGGGAGCAACGCGGACATGCCGGCGTTCCGCTGGTACGAGAAGGAGGCGGGGAGGCTGCTCGTGGCCAACCACCCCAAAGACGCGACCGAGATCGAGCGGCGTCACTCCAACGGCAACGGGCTGCTGGCGGCCGGCGGCACGAGCCGCGGCAACATGTTCTCCGGCGACGCGCCGCGCTGCTCGGCGACGATGAGCGTGATCCGCGATCGCCAGCGCTCGCGATCGGGCGAGTTCTTCGGCTACTTCGCCGACGCCTACGCGCTGCTGCGGACGATCTCGCTGTCGATCGCGGACATCGCCGGCGAGCGCCGGGCGGGGCGCCGCCAGCGGCGGTCCGGGGATCCGCACGTCGACCGCCGCGGCCTCTACCCGTTCATCCGCGCGGCGATCACGGTCGTGATGCGCGACCTCAACGTCGCGACGCTGATGGCCGACGTCGTCGAGGGCGTGCCGGTCGCCTACGCGACCTTCGTCGGCTACGACGAGGTGGCGCACCACTCGGGGATCCTCGAGCCGGATGCGTTCGTGGTGCTGAAGCGGCTCGATGCCCAGCTCGCGCGGCTCGAGCGTGCGGCGCGCCAGGCGCCGCGGCCCTACCACCTGGTGGTGCTCTCCGATCACGGGCAGACCCAGGGGGCGCCGTTCCGCCAGCGCCACGGCGAGACGCTCGAGGAGGTCGTGGCACGCCACACCGGCGCCGAGGTCCACGCGCCGCCGGCGATCGACGAGGCCTGGGGCGACGTCGGCGCGGCGCTCGCGGAGGCGCGTGAGGACGACAGCGTGTCCGGGCGGATCCTGCGGCGGGCGACGAGCGAGCGGATGGCCGACGGCACGGTGGCGCTCGGGCCGAACCGCGCGGCTGTCGAGGAGCAGGCACTGCTGACGGCCGACGGCCGGCCGGAGGTCATGGTGCTCGCGTCGGGCTGTCTCGGCCTCGTCTACTTCCCGCGCGAGCCGGGCCGGCTGACCGCGGAGGCGATCGAGCGCCTCCACCCCGGGCTGCTGACGGGCCTCGCCGAGCATCCGGGGGTCGGCTTCGTGATGGTTCGCTCCGAGCATGCGGGCGCCGTGGCGCTCGGCACTGGCGGCAGCCGGCGGATCGCGGATAGGCAGGTCGAGGGCGATGATCCGCTCGCGCCGTTCGGGCCGCGTGCGGCATGGCACCTGCAGCGCCACGACGGCTTCTCGAACTGCCCCGACATCCTGGTCAACGGCGCGTACGACCCTGTGGTCGACGAGGTGCAGCCGTTCGAGGATTTCATGGGCTCGCACGGCGGGCTCGGCGGCCGGCAGATGCATCCGTTCGCGGTCGTGCCGGCCGAGTGGAGCCTGCCGCGGGAGCCAATCGTGGGGGCAGCGGCGATGCACGAGCAGCTAATGGCATGGCTGCGGGAGACCGGACTCGAGACGGCGCCGCGGTGAAGCTGCCGCGGCTGGACGAGCTCCAGCCGGACCGGCTGCCGGGAGTACGGCGCGCGCGGGCGATACCGCTGGTGCGGTCGTTCGAGCTGGCGGCGCGGCGGTTCCTGGACGACGGCATGACCGACCGCGCGGCGTCGCTCGCCTACTACGGGCTGCTGTCGCTGCTGCCGACGCTGATGATCGCCGCATCGGTGATCAAGCTGATCGGCGCGGACGCGGAGACGGCCGACGAGTTCGGCAAGTACCTGCGCGACGAGGGCGCGTCGACGACGCTCGCCGGAACCGTGGAGTCGATCATGGAGACCGCGATCGCGTCCGCCCCCGAGCAGGCGGGCACGATCGGGCTGATCGGGGTCGCGACGCTGATCTACGGCGCCTCGCGCGTGTTCGCGGCGGCGGGACGCGCGCTCGATGTGATCTGGCGCCGCCGGCAGGAGGGGCTGACCGTCGTACGCCGCGCGGCGGGGGTGGGTTGGACGCTGGTGCTGCTGGTGCTCGGGCTGATCGCGGGCGTGCTGACGTTCGTCGGCCGTGGACTTGCCGAGGACGTCCTTGACGCGATCGGGCTCTCGTCGGTCGGCACGACGTTCTGGGCGATCGTCCGTTGGCCGATCGCCGCCGTCGCGGTCATGCTGGCGATGCGACTGGTGATGTGGGCGGCGCCGAGCGGTCCCCGCGAGCGGTTCCGGTTGATCTCGCCCGGCGCCGTCGTCGCGGCGAGCGCGTGGCTGGCCGCTTCGGCCGGCTATGGGATCTACGTCGGCGAGATCTCGAGCTACAACGCCACCTATGGCGCGTTCGCGGCGCTCGTGATCTTGCTGCTGTGGAGCTGGCTGACGTCGATCGCGTTCCTGTTCGGGTGCGAGTTCGACGCGGTGCTCGCCGAGCGCGACGGCGCCAACCTGGCTACAACCGGGTCGACTCCCCCGGCACGAGCACCCTGACGTCGACAGCCGGCGCGAGCCGCGCCGCCGCGTGGGCGAACTCGTGCGGAGGGCGGTAGAGCAGCGGCGCTCGGAGACGTGCGAGGCCCACCGGGAACAGCGTGCCCCAGTGGATCGGCACCGCCACGCGCGGCCGCAGCAACGTCAGGGCCCGCGCCGCGCGCTCCGGGCTGAGGTGACCGGCACCGAGCGTCGGGCCCCACCCCCACACAGGCAGCAGCGCTACGTCGATCCGCCCGGCCAGCTCGGCCATCTCGGGGAAGAGATCGGTGTCGCCGGCGAAGTACGCCGATCGGTGGGCGCCGATCAGGTAGCCGACGGACTCGCCTGGCGTGCCGAACGGGTGGCGGGCGCTGTCGTGCCGTGCGGGAGTGGCGGTGATCTGGAGGCCGTCGACCTTCGTGCTGGTCCCGACCGCCAGCTCGCGGATCGCGCCGAAGCCGATGCTCGCGACCTGCTCGCCTGTCCCGGGCGGCACCACGACTGTCACGTCGGGGCTGGCGACCTGACGCAGGGAGGGGACGTCGAGGTGGTCGCGGTGCGTGTGTGAGATCAGGACCGCATCGATCCTGCCGAGCGCGGCGATGTCGACGGGCCCACCCTGGCGGCGGAGATGAACGACCCGGCCGCGCAGGACCGGATCGGTGAGGAGACGGACGCCGTCTCGCTCGACTAGGACCGTGGCGTGCCCGACGTAGGTCAGCGCACCGGCTGAAGCGGTCGAGCCTGACACGCGGCGAGCGTAACCGGCGGGACCGGCTGGGGCCGCGACAGCACGCCCGCTGCGCGGAGCGGGCGTCCTGCTAGTCCTTCTGCTTGTCCATCTTCTTCGTATCGCGCGGCTCGACGAACGGCTCCTCGTCGGGCCGGGCGTCGCCGGACTCGATCCGCCGCCCGCGCTCGAGCTCGGCGTTGAACTCGGCGCCGAGCAGGATCGCAATGTTCGAGATCCAGAGCCAGACGAGGAAGGCGATCACGCCGCCAAGCGACCCATAGGTCTTGTTGTAGGAGGCGAAGTTCGCGACGTAGAAGGCGAACGCCAGCGACGCGACGATCCAGAGCAGCACGCCGAGCATGCCGCCAGGGCTGATCCAGCGGAAGCCGGGCTGCTTCGCGTTCGGCGCCGCCCAGTAGAGGAAGGCGAACATGAACGAGACGACGAGGAAGAGGACCGGCCACTTGGCGATGTTCCAGACCGTGACCGCCTCGTCCCCGGCGCCGATCAGCTTGCCGACCTCCTCGGCGAGCGGCCCGGTGATCGCGACCGCAAGGGCGGTGATCGCGAGCAGGAGGAGCAGCACGATCGTCGTGCCGAGGCGGACGGGAAGCGTCTTGTAGATCGGCCGCCCCTCCTCGACGTCGTAGATCGAGTTCGAGGCGCGCATGAAGGCGGCGACGTAGCCCGACGCCGACCACAGCGCGCCGGCGAGGCCGACGATGAAGAGGATGCCGGCGGCACCCTTGTCCTTCTGCAGGTTCTCGACCGCGCTCGTGGCGATCTCCTTCGCCGGACCCGGGGCGACCTCGTTGATGTTGTCGATCAGCGACTGCGTCGCGTCGTCGCCGAGCAGGCCGACGACCGAGACCAGCGCGAGCAGCGCCGGGAAGATCGCGAGCACGCCGTAGTAGGTCAGCGCTGCCGCCCAGTCGGTCAGGTTGTCCTCCTTGAACTCCCTGAACGTGCGCTTCAGGACCCCGCCCTTGGAGTCGAGGTCGGAGGGCTTGTCGGGCGCGTCGTCGTCGCGTCCACGTCCGCGCAGTGAGCGGGTTGCCATCTCGAAACTCCTCGTCAGTCGCCCGGCCAGACGCCGGTCACTTTCTGGAAGCCCTTCGCGCCACCGCGATCGATGACCGTCTTCACGAGCGTGAAGATCGCGCCCTGGAGCGCGGCCGCCGGGAGCAGCTCACGCCAGCCGTACTCGCTCTGACGCGGCTTCGGGGGATCGGGCTCGTCGGAGATCCGCTTCCAGACCTGCTTGAAGATCGTGCTCGCGATCAGTCCGCCGATCAGGCCGGAGACGATGCCGAAGGGTGCATATAGGGCCTTTGCCATGGCGCTTAGATACCTCGCCAAGCCCAATCGAAACCCCCGCGCCCCGCTTGGCGCCCAGAGCCGCTCCGGCAGTGGCGGCGTCAGCCGCCGAGAGGCGCGGCAGCGCGCTCGAGCTCGGCGCGCACGTTCGGTCCGACGAGCGGACCGAGGTGGCCGGGCGCGACGAGGAGCGGGTCGAGCTCGGCGAGCTTGCGGATGCTGGCTCGAGCCTGCTCGGTGTCGAGGTTGTAGGCCTCCTCCGGCACGTGTGGGGGAACCGGGCGGCCTGCCATGTTCGTCAGGTAGACGGTGTCGCTGACGAGGGCGACCCGATCGGATGCTCGCCAGAGGCCGATCAGGCCGGGCGCGTGGCCGGCAAGCTCGACGACCTCGAAGTCGGCCACCCGGTCGCCCTCACGGAGGGTGTCCGAAATCCGCACCGGTCCGCCGTCCCAGACGAAGCGGTGAAGGAAGCGGTGCAGGAGCCGGACCGGCAGCGGCAGCTTGCCCATCTGCCAGTAGCTACGGCCGCCGCTGCCCTCGGCCTCGGCGACCGCGTCGGGGTGACAGAGCACGGACGCGTGCGCACTGAGGGCCGGCGCGGAGCCGCGGTGGTCGGTGTCGCCGTGGCCGAGCACGACCTTGGAGATCCCGCCGAGACGCTCCGCCGCGGCGAGGATCGCGGGCGCCATCCCCTTCTCACCGGCGTCGTAGACGACGACCCCGTCGCCGTCCTCGACCAGATAGACGTTCATCTCGCCTGTCAGGCCGCCGCGCAGAAGCCACACGCGCGGAGCGATCGGCTCGAGCGCGGGGACGCGCGGAGACTTGGGTTTGCGCAGGGGCATGCGAGCCATGACCGATCCTAACCGGGCACCCAGTCCCGCGGCTAGATCGGGCCGAGCGGCGCGTCGCCGACGGCCACGGTCCCGACCTTGTCGACCCGGATGCGGTCAGTCCACGCGGAGAAGGTCGGCGGACTGCCCGACTGGCTGACGTTCGCGAACGCGCGGATCGTGGAGATCTGCCGACCGACCGCGCCCTTGTTCGCGGCGGTCGAGATGCCAACCGAAGCTCCGTTGACGAGCAGCTCGTTGTAGGTCGGCGCGCCGGCCGACGACCCGAGCACCTGCCGCGCCTCCAGCCACACGTGCTGGTCGCGGGGCAGGACGCCTCCGTCGATCAACTCGACCCTGGCCGCTCCGTTGAGCTGGCGGTACAGATAGACGTGATCGTCGGACTGCAGGTGGATCCCTCCGACGTCCCAGGTCCCGCTCCCCGTCACGAGTGAGGTGTCCCAGCGCAGCAACTCGATCTCGTCGCTGGGTAGAGCGGTGCCCGGTATCCACACGGCGGCGCCGTACCAGACGATGTCTCCGACGTCCCACCAGGTGTTCACCCACGGCCGGCCGAACGCTCCGCCGGTCGTCGTGGTGGTCGTCATCTTCGCGGAGTAACGCCCGTCGTAGGCTCGGCCGCCGGCGTTGACGTCGTCCACCGTGAGGTTTGCGTTCTGGGTCGTGTGGCCGTCGACCGACTGGAGCCGCCCGTCCTCGAAGCCGAAGGGATACGCCCTGTTGGCAGGCGCCTGCTGGGCGCCTCCCAGCTTCACGACGTCGAAGTAGAGGGTGATCGCGTGCGCGTTGCCCGCTTGGACCGACACGAAGGTCTGGAACTCGGTCATGGTCGACCCCGACACGGTGAGGTTCTTCCTCGTCGAGTCGACGTACTTGCGCTGGCCGTTGATCCACAGCTCCGTACGTGCTGTTCCAGGGGTGGCGTGGTAGAGGGCCCGCAGCTCTACGAGGTGCCACCGGCCCTCCTCGAGGGCGTGGTTGTCGGTCGCGTTCGGGGGACCGAGCCGTGTGGTCGTCGTGTCGTCGTAATGCTCGACGGACAGCCGCTTCGCGGTGCTGTTGAGGGTGAAGTAGGTGTGCTGTCCCGAGCCCGTCAGGCGAGCCAGGGTCAAGTTCGCCGTGAGCGCCGCCCAGAAGCCGGGCGGTATGTAGATGCCGAACGACATCCACTGGTTGTCGCCTTGGGCGACGCTCGTGGAGAAGACTCCTCGTGCGTTGCGCGTCGACGCGGCGGCGGGCACCGACTGCTTGGCCACGTCGGTTCCGCCCCACGGGGGGACGGGTATGCCCTCGGTGGCGCAGTCGACGACTTGGACGGCGCCGCCGCCGGCCTCGAGCTTCGAGTCATAGCCGTCCGCTCCAGTCCCGCCGGCCGCTGCCGACTCGAACGTCGCCGACTTCACCGCGATCGTCATGCCATCCCTCCTGGTCGTTCCCTCCCGCGCTACGAGGGCAGAGTGAAGACACGGCCGTACTCACGCAATCGGACATCTGTCCAAGACGAACCGCCCGGGTCGACGAGAATGTGACCGTCGACCCCGAAGGGGTAGCGGTCTCGGTCCCGACGCCCACCGCGGGTAGGCTCTGCCGCAGGTGTGCCGGGAAGACTGGTCGGCGACTGCTTCGTCGACCCCCAACGGAGGCTGCCGGTGACACCAGATCTCTCCTCTCAAAGCGTGCGCGAGCGGGTCGACGCCGCGACCGACTTCCTCCAGGACGAGACGATCGGCGGCGGCGCGTTGCTGGTCGCGACCGCGGTCGCGCTGATCTGGGCGAACCTCGGCGGCAGCTACGTCTCGTTCTGGGACACCGAGCTGACGCTGGGCTTCGGGTCGGCGGCGATCACCGAGGACTTCCAGCATTGGGTCAACGACGGGCTGATGGCGCTCTTCTTCTTTGTCGTCGCGCTCGAGGTCAAGCGCGAGTTCGCCACCGGCGAACTGCGCGACCGCAGGACGGCCGCGGTCCCGGTCCTCGCCGCGCTCGGCGGAGTGGTGCTGCCGATCTTGATCTTCGTGCTGCTGACCCTCGACGGCGACGGCGCGCGCGGCTGGGCGATCCCCGCCGCGACGGACATCGCGTTCGCGGTCGGGATCCTGGCGCTGCTCGGCGACCGTGTCCCGTCCGGCGTCAAGCTGCTGTTGCTCACGATCGCCGTGGTCGACGACGTCGTCGCGATCGCCGTGATCGCGCTCTTCTACAGCTCCGGGATCTCGATTGGCTGGCTGGCAGTGGTCGCGGCGGGCCTGGGCGCGATCGTCGCCATGCGAGCGGTCGGCGTCCAACGGGTGATCGCCTACATACCACTCGGTCTGATCGTCTGGGTGGCGATGCTCGAGTCCGGCGTCCACGCGACGATCGCGGGCGTCGCCGTTGGATTGCTCACACCGGCCGGGCCGGTCGGAGGGCGCCAGGTGCTCGAGCAGCTCGAGCACCGCCTCCACCCGTTCACCAGCCTGCTCGTCATACCGCTCTTCGCGCTTGCGAACGCCGGCATCGCCCTCGACGGCTCCACGATCTCCGACGCCGCGGGCAACCAGATCGTCTGGGCGATCGCCGTCGGTCTCATCGTCGGCAAGCTGCTCGGCATCGCCGGAACCACGCTGCTCGTCGCACGCCTCGGGATCGGCAGCCTCCCAGCCGGCGTCCGCGCTCAGCACGTTTGGGGAATCGCCGCGCTGGGCGGCATCGGCTTCACGGTCTCGCTCTTCATTGCGCAGCTGGCATACAGCGACCCGGCTACGGTCGACGCGGCGAAGATCGGGATCTTTGCGGGATCGCTGACGAGCGCTCTGCTCGGAGTGCTGATCCTCACCAGGACCGCGAAGTAGTTCCGCAGGCACCGCTTTACCAACTCCTGACCTTCGCCTAGCCGATCTTTGGAGGGCCCGTGCCGAAGGTGACCGCATGTCACCCAACCGCACACGTATCGCAGCCGCCGGCACCCTCGCGGCGCTCGGCGTCCTCGCCGCCTTCGCGCTTGGCGCGCGCGGGGGCGAGCCGGCCGGGTCCGAGTCCGCCGCTTCAGCTCCACAGGTCCGGACGGAAGTGATCCAGCGGACGGTGCGGGTGCCTGCCGGCGGGGGCGCAGCGGCCGCTCCAGCTGCCTCGCCGCCCGTTGCGCCAACGGCGCCTGTTGCCGCGGCGGTCTCTGGCGCCCAGCTCGCCGTGGACGACGACCACGGTGGCGACGACCGGGACGACGACCACAGCGGTCGCGGGCGCGACGGAGACGACGACTGGGACGAGGACGAGGACGACGGCGGCGGGCACGGGCGTGGTCGGGGCCGCGGGCGGGGCGGTGACGACGATGACTGACCGCCCCAGCGGCCTTGCGGTGGCGACGATCGCCGGCGCCCTGTTCTGCGTCGTCCTGATCTACCTCTCGCTCCAGATCCGAGCCGGCCAGGACCCGGCAATCGGACCGGTGAAGCCCGGTGCCGAGGGGTCCGGACAGGTATTGATTCGCCGAATCGTCGTGCGACGGATCGTCGAGGAGCCCGCGGCCGTCGGGAGCGCGGGCGGCCAGCCGGCGCCGGCGACGTCGGGCGCAGTCGCCACGCCTGTCGCCGTCGCGCCCGCGCCGACACCGACCCCCGTCGTCAGCGGCGGCTCATGAGCGGGATCGTCGTCACGCTCAGGGCACCGACGGTCGACGTGACGTTCCGCGCGCTGGGCACCGACGTCCGGCTGATCGCGACCGGCCACGGGGCCGAAGCGGCCATCGGCGCAGCTCGTGAGGCGATCCTCGACTACCACGCGCGGCTGTCTCGCTTCCTGCCCGAGTCGGAGCTGTCGGCGCTCAATCGCGACCCGCGCCCGGTGGTGCCGGCGTCGGCCCTGCTGCGGTCCGCGGTCCGGGCCGGGATGTGGGCCGCGGAGCGCAGCGGCGGCCTCGTGGACCCGTGCCTGCTGAACGCCCTCGAGGCGGCTGGTTACGTGGGCTCCTACCGCCCGGACGGGACGATCCGGCTGCCGTCTGGACCTCCGCGGGTTGCGACTCCCCATCCCGACCGGAGCTGGCGAGCGGTGCGCGTCGACGACGACGCGGGCACGATCGAGCGCACGCCCGGGCTCCGCCTCGACCTCGGCGGCTCGGGCAAGGGCCACGTCGCCGACCTGATCGCCGAGCGGCTCGCGCAGTTTCGGTCTTGGGTCGTCGACTGCGGGGGCGACGTCCGCGTCGGCGGGCGCCGGCAAGTTCAGGTTGCCCATCCGCTGGCAGAGGCGCCCGCGGCGGAGCTGACCGTCGACGGCGGCGCAGTGGCCACGTCGAGCGTGGTCTCGCGCGCGTGGAGGAGCTCGGACGGGCGGAGTGCCCATCACCTCCTCGATCCGTGCTCGGGCCATCCTGTCCAAACCGGCCTGCTGTCGGCGACGGCACTCGCGACGACGACGCTGGAGGCCGAGACGCTCGCGAAGATCGCGCTGCTGCGCGGAGCCCGAGACGCGCGTCGCGTGCTCGCGGGCGGCGGCGGCGTGCTCGTGCACGCCGACGGGCGGGTCGAGACGGTCGGCCGCCTCCTGGAGGCGGCCGCGTGACCGGGCCGGATCCCGCTGAGTTCGGCTGGTGGCTCGCCTCGCGCGCTTCGGGCGTGGTCGCGCTGGTGTGCATCGCCGCCTCGGTCGGCATCGGCCTCGCGATGGCGGGCCGGGTGTCGCAGCGGCCGAGCCTCGCGCGCACGCTGCTGTCCGTCCACCAGCAGACCGCCCTCGTCGGTCTCGTAGCGATCGCCGTGCACGGCATCACGCTGCTCGGCGACGCTTTCCTGTCGCCTTCGATCGGCGACATAGCGCTGCCGTTCACGAGCACCTACGAGCCGCTGTGGACCGGTATGGGCGTGACCGCCGGCTGGCTCGGCGCGATCCTCGGCCTCAGCTACTGGGTCCGAGGACGGATCGGCCCCGCGCTGTGGCGCAAGCTGCACCGCGCGACGATCCTCGTCTACGCACTGTCCGTGGCGCACGCGCTCGGTGCTGGGACCGACGCCTCCGAGCCGTGGATGCAGGTGCTGATGCTCGTCACCGGCGCGCCGGTCCTCTTCCTGTTCGTCTTGCGGGCGTTGACGCCGCCGGCCGGGCTCGTCTTCCGCCGCTACCGAGTGGCGGGGGTCGTGCTGGAGAGCAGTGCAGTCTGCTCGTTCGAGCTGGCGCCGGCGGGTTGGAGGCGCCTGCCCGTGCCGGCGCCCGGGCAGTTCGTCACCGTGCGCGCGGACGTACCTGGCGCGGGACGGGTCGTTCGCAGCTACTCGGTGTCGGGGCCGCCGCGCGGGCGCCGGCTGCGGGTGAGCGTCAAGCGCGAGCCGGGGGGCGCGATGAGCGAGCACCTGCACGCGACGCTCGACGTTGGCGCGTCGGTGGAGGTCGCCGGGCCGCAGGGGACGTTCGGCCTCGGTGACCATCGGACGCGACAGGTCGTACTGGTCAGCGCCGGCATCGGCGCGACGCCGGTGCTCGCGATGCTGCACGCACTCGCGGCCGAGTGCTCCCGGCGCGAGGTGTGGTGGGTCCACGGTGCGCGCAACGGTCGCGAGCACCCGTTCCGGGCCGAGGTCCGCCAGCTGGTCGGAGCGCTCGAGAACGGCCATGCGCACGTCCGTTACTCACGACCCGACCCGCGCGACGTCCTCGGGCGCGACTACGACGCTCGCGGGAGGATCGGCGTGGAGGCGCTGCTCGCCCTTGGGGTTCCGCTGGACGCCGAGTACCGGCTCTGCGGACCTCGCTCGTTCGTCGAGGATCTCGAGGCCGGGCTAGGCAAGGCCGGCGTCGCCGGCGCACGGATCGAGAGCGAGAGCTTCGGCGGTGGAGTACCGGCGGCGGGCTCGTCGCCGGCGAGCGCCCTAGCCCCCTCGGCGTCGCCTCCGCCCTCCGCCACCGCGGCTGGCCCGCCGTCCGTCGCGTTCTCGCGATCGGGCGTCACGGTCCCGTGGGAGCCCTGGCGGGCAAGCATTCTCGAGCTCGCCGAGGCCAGCGGCGTCCCCGCGGCTGCGGGCTGCCGCGTGGGCGCCTGTCACGGCTGCCACGCGCGCGTGCTCGAAGGAAGCGTGCGTCACAGTCCCGAGCCCATCCAGCCGGCGCCGCAGGGAAGTGCCCTCCTGTGCTGCGCCGTACCTGACGGCGACGTGGTGCTCGACGCCTGATGTCGAGCACCTGTGGGGGCTACGCTCATGCATTCATGACAAGCCGGGACAGCGCACAGATCGACCGCGTCCTCGATGCTGCCAGGAAACGCATTGCGCCACGTGTCGATCCGTCGCAGCTGTCGGCGCTCGCGCCCAAGACGCTCATCGTCGACCTCCGGCCTTGGGAGCAACGGCTACGCGACGGTGAGCTGCCAGATGCGATCCAGATAGATCGCAACGTGCTCGAGTGGCGACTCGATCCGACCTCCCCCCATCGCAGTCCGATGTGCAAGCCGGGGCAATCGGTTGTGCTCGTCTGTGACGAGGGCTATCAGTCATCGCTGGCGGCATCTGCTCTGCGAGACCTTGGAGTGGAGGCGACAGACCTGATCGGTGGCTTCCAGGCTTGGCGCGCGCTGTAAGTCACCCTTGCCAAGTGACGCTGAGCGCACCGGGAGGACCGTCTACGAGCTGCCCGATCCTCGTGCCAGGCCCCTGCGAGCCGCGCGGCACGGCGACGAGCAACCCGCCTGACGTCATCGCGTCACACAGCAGCCAGCGGTAGGGCTCCGGTACCGACGGGCTCCAGGCGACCGCCTCCTCCACCCAGTCGCGGTTTCGCCGCGTACCGCCGGCGATCGGCGGCTCGTCGCGGGAGAGCAGCTCGATCGCTCCGGCGATAGCCGGCACACGTGCGGCGTCCACCATCGCCGCGATCCCAGACGCCCGAGTCAGCTCCCGCAGATGCCCGAGCAGACCGAATCCGGTGACGTCGGTCATCGCGCTCGCACCTGCTTCGACCGCCAGCGCGGCGGTGTCGCGGTTGAGTGTCGTCATGACACGCGTCGCCTCGGCGATCAGTGCCGGCGACGCAAGCCCTCTCTTGGCCGCCGTCGTCACGACGCCACCGCCGACCGGCTTGGTCAAGTGGAGCGCGTCTCCCGCTCGGCCCGTCGAGTTGCGAACTATGCGATCGGGATGGATGCAGCCGGTCACCGCCAGCCCGAACTTGGGCTCTACGTCGTCGATCGAGTGACCACCGACGACGGCGACCCCGGCCTCGCGCGTCACGTCGGCGCCGCCTCGCATGATCTCGCGAAGAATCTCGCCACCGAGCGACTCGAGCGGATAGGCGACCAGGTTCAATGCGGTCAACGGCCTTCCACCCATCGCGTAGACGTCCGACAGCGCGTTGACGGCGGCGATGCGGCCGAAGTCGTAGGGGTCGTCGACGATCGGCGTGAAGAAGTCCACCGTGGTGACGAGCGCCAGGTCGTCGGAGATCCTGTAGACGCCGGCATCGTCGGCCGTGTCGTTGCCGACGAGCACCGCCGGGTCGTCCGGGCCTGTGATCTCCCCCAGCAGCGCGTGCAACTCCGCCGCCGGGAGCTTGCACGCACAACCGGCGCCGTGCGACAGTTGCGTCAGCCGGACCGAGGGCTTGAATGCGGGTCCACCTGCCACGTCGCCATTATCGGGGCAACGGGCGGCATCTTGTTCGAGGAGGGAGCTGTGACTGTGGAGAGGGCGTCTCGACCAGAGATGAAGGAAGAAGCCCCGAGAATGGGAGCATTGCGCTCTCTGCCCTCCGTCGACGAGCTCTCTCGGCACATCGACGGAGTCTCTCGCGAGGTGGCGGTACGGGCGGCACGGGCGACCCTCGGCGAAGCGCGCACGCGCGTTCTGGCCGGATCACAGGCATCCGACGATCTTGCCGGTGAGGCCCAGGTGCGAGCGGCCGCGACGTTCGAGCCAACCCTCAAGGAGGTGATCAACGCGACGGGCGTGATCCTGCACACCAACCTCGGTAGGGCTCCGCTGCCCGCAGCCGCACGAGACGCCGTGACGCGCGCCGCCGAGGGCTACTCGAACTTGGAGTACGACCTGGAGACCGGCCGGCGCGGGTCCCGGCAGGATCACGTGGAGTCACTCGCCGCGGAGCTCACCGGAGCGGATGCGGCGCTTGTGGTCAACAACGGAGCGGCCGCGGTACTAGTCGCTTCCGCGGCGCTCGCCGGACGGCTTGAGCTGATCGTCTCGCGCGGACAGCTGATCGAGATCGGCGACGCGTTCAGGATCCCGTCGATCGTCGCCCAGTCCGGGGCGACGCTCGTCGAGGTCGGCACGACGAACCGCACCCACGTCGAGGACTACGCGGCCGCGATGACCGAGAGCACGGGAGCCATCCTTCGAGTGCACCAATCGAACTTCCGCTCACTCGGCTTCGTGGAGGACGTGGCGATCGAGGACCTATGCCGCCTCGGGGCGCCCGTGATCGACGACCTCGGATCGGGGGTGCTCGCCGAGCACGTGGCGGGAACGGCCGACGAGCCGTCGGTGCGGCGCTCGATCGAGGCCGGTTGCGCCGCCGTGTGCTGCTCGGGTGACAAGCTGCTCGGCGGTCCGCAGGCTGGACTGGTGGTCGGGCGCCGGGAGGCGATCGCCCGCTGCCGGGCGCACCCGCTCGCGCGCGTCGTGCGCATCGACAAGCTCTCGCTCGCGGCACTCGAGGCGACGCTTCGCCTCTACCTCGACCCCGGGGCGGTCACGAGCCAGGTCCCCGTCTTGGCGATGCTGACCGCGTCGGACGAGGCCCTACGCGCCCGCGCCGAAGCGATCCGCTCGGGCCTCTCGGCGGACGGGGCCGAGGTCGAGATCGTCGAGACATCCGCGAAGGTGGGCGGCGGAGCGCTTCCGCTGCTCGAGCTGACGGGGCCGGCGTGCAGCGTCGATCCCGCGCCGCACGGGCTCGATCAGCTCACCCGCCGGCTGCGATCGGGAGCCGTTCCCGTGGTCGGCAGGGCCCGCGAACGACGGCTCCTGCTAGATCCCAGGACCGTCGCCGACGGGCAGGTCGCTGCACTCGTGAGCGCGGTGTCCGCCGCACTCGGATGAGCGCGGACAGGCCCCGGGTCCTCGGCACGGCGGGCCATGTCGACCATGGCAAGACCGCCCTTGTCACCGCCCTGACGGGAAAGGACACGGATCGCCTCCCCGAGGAGAAGCGGCGCGGCGTCTCGATCGAGCTCGGCTACGCGCCGCTCGGGCTTCCGTCGGGCAGGCGTGTGTCGATCGTCGACGTTCCGGGCCACGAGCGGTTCGTCCGCACGATGGTCGCGGGAGCCAGCGGCATCGACTTCTTCCTCATGTGCGTCGCCGCCGACGACGGCGTAATGCCCCAGACGCGCGAGCACCTCACCGTCCTGCGTGCGCTGGGCGTCGACGAGGGCGTCGTGGCGATCACGAAAGTCGACCGCCAGGACTCGGGGCCGGCGCGATCCGCGGCGGCTGAGCTGATGCCCGGACTGGACATCGTCGACGTTGCGACGCCGCTCGGCACCGGGCTGGACGAGCTGCGGGCGGCGCTCGACCGCGTCGCCGCTCGCCTGACCGACCGCCGCCCGCGGCAGGAGGGCGCCGTCTTGCACGTCGATCGCTGCTTCACGCTCAAAGGGGTCGGCACGGTCGCTACCGGGACGCTGTGGTCGGGATCGATATCGGTCGGCGACGAGCTGACGGTGCTGCCGGACGGGCAAGCGGCACGCGCGCGGTCGTTGCAGGTCCATGACGAGCCGGTGAGCACGGTGACCGCGGGCCAGCGAACCGCGGTCGGCCTGGCCGGCCCCTCCTGGCGGGACGTGAAGCGCGGTGACGTCGTCTGCAGCGTGCCGGCATCGGTCTCGGTCAGCCATTTCGTCAACGTCGAGCTTCTGCTGGACGAGCGGGCGCGCCCCCTCCGGAAGGGCGACCGCGTCAGCGCCCACCACGGCACGCGCCACAGCACCGCGCGAGTCGTGCCGTTCGAGCGGAGCGAGATCCGCCCCGGCGAGCGCGGGCTCTGCCAGCTCCGGCTCGAGACGGCGCTCGTGTCCGCGACCGGGGACCGGCTGGTGGTGCGACAGCTCGCTCCGCCCGACACGATCGCCGGAGCCGTGATCGTCGATCCTGCGGCGCGGCGGCACGGCGGCGGCAAGCGAGAGGAGCCGCCGCTCGCGTCCGAGTCGCCGCTCGACGCGCCCGTCGCGGAGCGCCGGCTCCCGGCGCTCGACGACCTGGCCCGCCAACTGGCCGACCTGCTCCGCTCCGACGGCGAGCGCCCCCGGGCCGACGCGGAGCTCGCCGCCGCCCTCGGCCTCGACTCCGGCCAGACGGCCCGGCTCCTGGACGCTCTCCGAGCCCACGGCCTCGCGGTGCGCGCGGGGCGCAACCTGCACTTCCATTCCGACGTGCTCGCGCGGCTCACCGGCCGGGCGCTCGACGTCTGCAGGCGCGACGGCAGGACGACGGTCGCCGCCCTCCGCGACGAGCTCGGAACGACTCGGCGCTACGCGCAGGCGGTGCTCGAGCACATGGACTCCACAAAGCTGACGGTGCGGCGCGACGACGAGCACGTCCTGCGAGCACGGAGCGGCGATGGAATCGAACCATCCCAGCGAAGGGCTGCTCCGCCGTAACCGGCTTTGAAGGCCGGCCGGGCCACCAGGCCCAGCCACTCCGCGGCGGAGCTTAGGCGTCGGCGCGGCACCCGTCTCGCGTCGCTACTGCGCGGCCGCGATGAACGCTCTCGGAGACACGCTCTCGACGACGGGGTCGAAGTCGAGGCTGCCGATCGCACGGCCGTCGGCGCCTCGGCCCTCAGCGACGATGTCCGCCGCCGACGCGGGGACCGTTGCGACGAAGTACCCGAAGGGACGGTCGATGCCAGCCGCATCCAGCGCGTCCCGATCCCGCACGCGGACGAGCGTCGCCGGCTTCGTCCGTCGCGCTCCCGAGCTGCGGTAGCGGATCACGACGCGTGCCACGCGCACGGCCGTCTCGCCGTAGGCCTCGATCGGCGCCCGATCGGACAGCTGCGCGATCGCCGCCCCGCTGAGCGGCGCCCGCGGCACCGGCCGGCGCTCGCTGGGCGGACGGCCGCAGGCGCGCGGGCCTCCCGGCATGCCCGCGACGCTCAAGCACGGCCCGGCCGCATCCCTGAACGAATGGACCTCGATCCGCCTTCCCCCTTGGCCGCGCGCGCAGCCAAGGACGATCGCCTGTCTCCCGGCGGGAGCGTTGCGTGCCTTGCGCTCGTCGCCGACCGAGCAGGTGACTTGCGACGCTCCGTCACGCGCGGCGGCCGGTTGCTGGCTGTCGTCTCCGCAACCGACGGCGATCACCACCAGCCCGAGCGAGCCGAGACCGGCAAGTGAAAGAGTGCGTGTGTGACGGATGCAGGTGATGTTAGTCACGCGTTACTGCCAATCTCGCCCCATGGGGAACGTTTCGCCTATCTCATGGTGCAGACGAGAGGCGGCAGTCGCCGTCTGCCTGACGGCTTCGGGCAAAGCGGTCGAACCGCTCGCCGTGGCAGGAACTCGTCGGAGTTGCCCATGCTCCAGACAGTGATCTTCCGGTGCTCGCAGTCGATCGAGCCCTTGCCGTTCATAAGGCGGCCGCGACGCCGCAGATCATCCGCCCGCCGCCTGATCTTGTACTCGATGTCGACGCGGCTCCCACCCTGCGAGCTCGCGGCGAGCTGGCGCAAGAGGAGTTGCTCGTGCTTCGTGGCGCGACGGGCGAAGTAGTGCGCCAGCTGCTCACTGTCAGAGGCAACGAAGTGTCTGCGGCGGCCGCCCTCGAGCCGCTCGCTAACCGAGTACCAGCTCTGCCCGTGGACTGGGGCGCCATTCGGAGCGATGGTCGGAGGACGGGCATCGCTCAGATCGACGAAGTCAGTCGCGGCGGCGTCGCCGACGTTGACAGCCGTGAGGAAGTCGATCACGGTCGAGGCGATCGCCCTCGGGCCGCAGCCTTGCGGCAGCGAGCCATCATCGCGTGTGACCCGCACCACCGGCTCGGCATCGGAACGCTCCGGCTCGGCGGCCGCGATCGCCTCCTGAGCCGACCCGCGATCCCCGCCATCGACGTCGGCACCGTAGCGGTCCAAGACGACCCAGACCACCATGGCGACGAGAACGAACGTCACCGCGCCCAGCCAGCCGACTTTCGGACGCCATGTCACAGCCCGACTCCCACGATTGTCGCAACCCCCAGGGCGAGCAGCACAGCTGCGGCGACGGTGCGCGCCATCGACGCCCGCTCGAATATCCACTCGGCGACGTCATCGAAGCTCCTTCCGGAGCCGGCACGGATCATGAGCCAAGCCGTGACTGCACGAGTACCACCATACGCTCCATAGATAGCAGCGCCCACAGGCACATTCCCAAACAGCAACGCTCCGAGGGGCACGACGTACCAGAGCGAGAAACCGAGCCGCGTACCGGCACCGAAGCCCAACGCCGCGCCGTTCTTCAGCGCCCAGCGGGTGGGTCCGGAGTGCATCCAGCTCTGCGGCGTCTCCCGATCACACTGAAGTGGACGAATTCGATGCCCCCAGGTCTCCACTGCGCCGGTCCAGATCGCAACTAGGGCGAACGCCGTGGCAAGCCCTACACGCAACGCGACGTCGAGCAGCGATCCGATTGCGCCGAGCGTGGCCCCGGTCAGAAGGCCCGCGAGGGTCGCGGCGACCGAGAAGACGACCAGCTTCGCCACCCATCCCCTGCTGTGCTGGTTCCGAGACACGTCAGAACTGGCGATCCCATAGACCGCGTTGGGGCCTCAGGGCAATGTCTGCTGGGCGAGCGCGACGAGTGCGGCCGAGAACAGGACAGCCAACATGAGCCATCCTGCTCCGCCGGCCCGTACGGCGATGCCGACCGCGGCGCCGCCGAGCATCGCCGCAGCGACCAGAGGCGGCCTTGACGCCGCTAGCACCAGCCCCAAGGCTCAGAGCAGATGCAGTGGTGCTGAGGAACGTTGGGAAAGGTCTCGTGCCAGTCGCAGCACCGGTACAGGCCGAAGGCCGTGCATGTGTTCCAACACTGCGCGTTCGTCGGGCAGCCATGGCCAGCACCATGGCCATCCGGCCAGCTGCAGTAGTTGGTGCAGATGCGGCCACTGCAGTAGTGGCACTTCCCGTAGCCGAAGCACGGGTATGGGACGCCTAGGTGATGGGCGTCCGCGGGCTCATTGCGCAGGGCCAGCGCCGTCGCGGCGCTCAGCAGTCCCCCACCGACGAACTTCAAGAACCGGCTACGACCGAACGGGACGTCAGCGAGCAGCTCGTCCTCACCTCCAGCTCCCTCCTTAAGACCCAGCATGTCTCTCCACCTCCTGAATGTGGAGCGTCGCTCCGCTCCCATTTCCGTTTCCGTTTGAGCGCTCGGGCGGCGCCTGCATGAATGACAGCAAGTGCTCGGCGCCGCGCAGAACCGCCTTGCCGCGAACCTTGCCGTCGGCGATCTCGAAGACGAAGGGTGAGGTCTCGACGCGCAGGCTCTGGGCGATCTCACCCTCGCCGGCGTCGCGGATGACCGACACATCATCTGGCAGAAGGCTGGACATCGCGCCCGACAGCTCCTCGCTGCCACTGATCAACGCTGTCACCGGCCGCTCCAGGACAGCGCCGCCAAGGTCGCTGGCGAGCTCGCGACACGGGGTGCATACCGCCCCGAGAATCAGCAGGTATCCGACCGAGTGCTCGTCCACCGCCAGCTGCTCGATCACTGCCTCGGGGACTGCCTCGCCGACATTCAGGCCGTCGTTGACCGCTGCCGAGGCGTGCTGATCGCGCTCCATTCGCACCGTAATCAAGCCGATCTGACGTATCAGGCCGAGTACGACGACTGTCATGGCGGCGATCCAAGCGCCGCCAACAGCCAGAACTGCCGTATCGAGATCCATTCCGCTACCTCCGCACCGTGTCGACCGCTCGCCCGAACGGATCGTTGTTCCAAGTCATCAGGTCTGGGATCCGGCCGACGAGCGCGCAAATGCTCAGTGCGCCGATACCGACGAGCGCCTGCTCCACCAGAGAGCTCGACCCGAGCGAAGCCGAGTCGGCGATGCCGACGGCCACGCCTGTCGCGAGGAGGGCCAGCGAACCCGTTCGCAACGCCGTTCGCGCCGATAAGGCATCGCCGGACCCGAAGCAGTAGCACTCGAAGCGATCCCCGGACACAAGGCTGCGGACAATCAGCACTACGAACGTCCAGAGCAGCATCGCCGCCACCGCCGCGAATCCCGCCGCGACTGCACCTCCGTCGATCGATGCCCCGATTAGGCCGACGGCGAGCGAGGCCTCGAACATGCCGAGCGCCGTCCCGAAGACCGGCTTGGGCTTGCGAACCACTCCAAAGTCGGAGATTGCCATCGCCGCCAGCGCCGGCTTCCGCAGCTTTGCCACACCGCTGACCAGGAACACGCCCGCGAGCAGCCAGAGGGCCGCGCCGTAGAACGCCGGATCGCTGACGAGTCCCGCCGCGTCCTGGACGAGGTCCCAAAGAGCGTCGAAGCCGCTCACATTCGACCCTACTCGTAAGTTCCGACCACGACGGCCTCGAGGGGACCGTCAGTCGCGGCATTGCGCCGCCCCAGAACAACCACGTGCTCGCCCGCCTCGATGTCGGCGACCGGAGTCGCCTCGATCTCCTGCCCGTTCGGACCTAGGCCCGTACGGGCGCGGGTCTCGTCCGACAGCAAAACGCCACCGGCTGCCGTAGCGAGGGTCTCGCCGTCGACAGCCTGCACCTCCGCGTCGAGCAACCGATAGGTGCTCTCCACAGTGTACGCGCTATAGCTGCCGTCTTGGTTCCACTCACCCGCCGCTCCGACCTCGTCACCAACCTGGAAATCGGTGAGAGACGCGGGGCCGTCCCGGACGACAGTCGCCCCCGCGGTCAGGTCGACGCGGACTGGAACGCTATCGCCACGGACTCGAGTTACGTGAAAGGTGTGCTCGCTATCAACTCGGTCGACCTTGCCGATCAACCAAGGCCCCCCGTCGTCGGCGGTTGCCGGCACTCCGCGACCCGCGACCACGGCCACGCCGGCAGCTGCCCCGGCACCTAAGAAGAGTCGTCGCGTTACCTTGCCACGAACGCTAGTGTGTGAAGAACCCCTCTCCATGCGACCTACCCTCCTCGGTTGCCGAGCCTAGACCGGCTCTCGGTAGAGGTAAGCACCTTGTCCGTAGGAAGTCAACCGCACTAAGCCCGTTCCTCCCCAAACCCAAAGTAACTGGTAATACCAACATGAGGCATGAGGAAGTGGTGGATGTCGGCCCTAGCCTCAACTAGCAGAGATATCCGCAGGTCGCCTTCCCAACCCGAAGGCGACGACCATCTCGCATAGTCGCGTTCGCAGCCTCTGCCGAGAGCCGACGCCCGGATTCGAACCGGGGACCCCTTCATTACGAGTGAAGTGCTCTACCAGCTGAGCTACGTCGGCAGCGGGGGCCGAGTCTAGCCGGGGATTTGGCTTGGGGCGGCGTGATTCGGAAGCGCCGGGGGTGGGAGGGCGGAAGAGGCGCCCTCGGTCGGTGGTGGGCCTGAATCGCTTTGGAGGACTCGAGCGGATTGCCGTGGCCGGCTGTCCGCGGGTGTTCGTCGCCGGGACCTTGAGGGCCCGGCTGCTTGGTCTTGCTTGGCTGGCCGATCTCCCGGGCGACTGCGGGCTGCTGATCCCGCGGTGCAGCTCGGTCCACACGTTCGGGATGCGGTTCGCGCTCGACCTCGCCTTCCTCGACGGCGGCGGAGCGGTGCTGCGGGAGGTGAAGGCGGTACCACCGTGGCGGGTGGTGCGGTGCCGAGGGGCGTCGGCCGTGCTCGAGCGGCGCGCGACGCCGAGTGGAAGCTGCCGTCTAGGTTGAGGCGCCGACGAGCTGGGCGAGGCGGAAGCCGAGCGCCTCGAGCGCCAGGTCCTCAGTCACGTTGAGCTGTAGCGAGAGACGCGCCTCCTCGCAGCGCTCGGCGGCGAGCCTCAGGCGGCGCGGATCATGCGTTGTGGCAGCGCCGGTGACATCGGCGGTGGCGCCATCCGGGCCGCTGCCGCCTCCCCCGGCGAGCGCCTGAGCGCCAGCGAGATCGAGTACCGCTGCGTCCGCGCCCTCGGCGAGACAGAGCAGGTCGCGGAAGCGCAGCGCCGCGAGGGTCAGGCCGAGGTCAAGCACCTCTGTGCGCGCGCGGCGGCCGTCGCGCTTGGCGGCGTCCTCGAACTGCTTCTCGATCGCGCCGCGCTCGCGGCCCTTGGGCTCGGATGCGAGGCGGGCCTTGGCCTCCTCGGCGATGCGCTCCTCGGCGGCGATCCGTCGCTGCTCGGCGCGGTCGAGCAGGCCGCGCCAGGCCTCGGGCTCGCCGGTCGGGCGTCCGCCGCCGGCGAGGGCGACGGCGACCAGGCGGTCGACGTCCGCGCAGAGCGCCCGGCCGTCCTCGGAGGCGAGGAAGCGGGCGCGGGCGCCGTTGCCGAGCGCCAGGCGGGCGCATGCGCCGGCGAGCTCGGCCGGGACGCCCTCGCCCACGAGGTCCTCCGCGATGCGGGCGGCGGGGAGCGGGTCGAAGCGGACAAGCTGGCAGCGGGAGATCACCGTGGGGAGCACCTGGCCGAGCGAGTCGGTCATCAGGATCAGGTGGACGAAGGTGGGTGGCTCCTCGAGCGTCTTGAGCAGCCGGTTGGCGACCTCGTCGTTCATCGTGTCGACGCGCTCGAGCACGAAGACGCGCTTCTGGGACTCGAACGGCGTGCGCGTGGCAGCGGAGACGACCGGGTCGGCGACGTCCTCGGTGCGCATCACGTGGGCGCCGGTCGGGCGAACCCAGGTGAGGTCGGGGTGAGTGCCGGCGATCGCGCGGTGGCGGGCGTTGTCGACGTCTGGCGCGCCGGCGGCGAGCAGCTCGGCGGCGAAGGCGCGGGCGGCGGTTCGCTTGCCGACGCCGGCGGGGCCGTGGAAGAGGTAGGCGTGCGAGGCGTGGCCGGCTAGGGCGGCGGCGAGCGTCATGCGCGCCTGCGGGTGGTGCTCGGTGCCGGGGACGACGACGGTCATCGCGCGGCCCGTCGAAGGCGCTCCGCGTCGGTGACGG
Source organism: Thermoleophilaceae bacterium (assembly GCA_035630335.1). GTDB lineage: Bacteria > Actinomycetota > Thermoleophilia > Solirubrobacterales > Thermoleophilaceae > JAAYBF01. The sequence goes on from DASQKV010000057.1 coordinate 27,783, forward strand.
CCGCGCTCATCGCTCACCCGCCGGCGCCTTGCGCGCCGCCTCGACGGCAGCCAGGACGTCCTCGTGCACGGCCGCCGGTTCGCGGTCGGCGGCGATCCGCCGCCAGCGCCCCGGGTCGGCGGCCGCCAGCTCGTCGTAGGCCGCCGCGACCTGCTCCTGCAGCGTCGCTCCCTCCTGCTCGAAGCGGTCGTCCTCGACGGCGCCACGGCGGCCCGCCGCACCCGTGTCGATGTCCAGCAGCAAGGTCAGGTCCGGACGCAGCGCCCCGGTGGCGAAGCTGTTGATCCGCTCGACCTGCTCGACCCCCAGCCCGCGCGCCGCGCCTTGGTAGGCGAGCGACGAGTCGAGGAAGCGGTCGGAGACGACCACGCGGCCCGCGTCGAGCGCCGGCCGGATCACACCCGCGACCAGCTCGGCGCGCGCGGCGGCGAACAGCAGCGTCTCGGCCTCCGCCGAGAGCCCAACCTCCGGGTCCTTGAGCAGCGCGCGGATGCGCTCGCCCGCCGCGGTCCCTCCCGGCTCGCGCACCCCGACGGCCTCGTCCCCCAGCGCGTCGAGCAGCATCCGCGCCTGGGTCGTCTTCCCCGAGCGGTCGATTCCCTCGAAGGTGACGAACAGGCCGCGCATCGGCGGCGACGCTAGCAAGGGCGTCAGGCGGTCAGGCCAAGGGCAGGGCACGAGCGTTACGACATGCACCGCTCCGCGACCTACAGCGTGACTATGATGCCGCGCCCTATGCGCTCAATCGTCACAGGCGGGTCTGGCTTCATCGGTTCCAACATCGTCGACGGGCTGCTTGCCCGCGGCGACGAGGTGACCGTGCTCGACGACCTCTCGACCGGTCGCCGAGAGAACCTCGACGGCGCGCTCGCCAACGGCGCCGAGCTGGTCGAGCTCGACGTCCGCGACCAGGCCGCCGTCGTCGAGCTGGCCGAGCGCGTCAAGCCCGAGGCGATCTTCCACCTCGCCGCGCAGATCGACGTGCGCCGCTCGGCGGCCGATCCCGCGCTCGACGCGCGGATCAACGTCGAGGGCACGATCAACGTGCTCGAGGCCGCGCGGCGCACGGGCGCGCGGGTGATCAACTCCTCGACCGGCGGGGCGATCTACGGCGAGGGCAAGGTCATCCCCGCGCCGGAGGACCACCCGGTCGCGCCGGAGGCACCCTACGGCCAGTCGAAGTTCGCGGCCGAGGGCTACCTCGAGCTGTTCCGCCGACTTCACGGCACCTCCACCGTCTCGCTGCGCTACGGCAACGTCTACGGCCCGCGCCAGGACCCGCTCGGCGAAGCCGGCGTGGTGGCGATCTTCTGCGGGCTCCTGCTCGAGGGCGGCCAGCCCACGGTGTTCGGTGACGGGCTGCAGACGCGCGACTACGTCTACGCGGGCGACGTGGTCGGCGCGAACCTGGCCGCCGCGGCCACCAACGCCACGGGCTCGATCAACATCGGAACGGGGGTCGAATCCACCGTCCTGGACATCGTGACCACGCTGGCCGAGCACGCGGACGCGCCGTTCGAGCCCCAGATGGCCCCGGCCCGGCCGGGCGAGGTCCGGCACATCGCGCTGGACGCCGCGCGGGCGCGCGGCGAGCTCGAGTGGCGGCCCGCCGTGACCCTCGGCGAGGGGCTGGGCCGCACGCTGGAATCCCTGCGCTAGGGCGCTACAGCACGTCCGGCAGGTGCTCGTTCTCGGTGGCCGAGCCGTAGTACCACGACGCGGCCAGCGCCAGCACCGCCCCCGGGATCGCCTCGAGCGCCGAAAGAAGAGACGTGTCGTTCTGCCCCGGGATGGTGAAGCCCGAGACGGCAAAGCCGAACAGCGCGGCGCCGGCGGCGGACACGAGGAAGGCGCCCACGATGCCCCCCCAGAAGCGGT
>DASQKV010000058.1:0-22125 GCA_035630335.1 Thermoleophilaceae bacterium
GAAGCCCGAGCCGCCCAAGGCCGAGCCCGAGCCTCCGAAGGCCGAAGCGAAGCCCGAGCCGCCGAAGGCCGACAAGCCGCCGGCCGAGGAGAAGCCACCGCGCGAGGAGCGCGAGGCTCGCCGGCCCCGTCACACCAAGCCGCGCCGCCCGATCGACGACGGCAAGGTGAAGAAGCTGGTGGTGGCCGCCGGTCGCAAGCAGGGCATCGAGCCCGCCGACGTGATCGCCGCGATCGTCGACAACTCGCACCTCGATGGCGAGGACGTGCGCAACGTGCGCGTGCTCGAGCGCTTCACCCTCTTGGAGGTGCCGGCCGACCGGGCGGATGAGGTGGTCAGGAAGGTCTCGGGCTCGAAGGCCGGGGACGTGACTCTGGAACTGGAGGTTGCCGCACGATGAAGAAGGCCACGATGCACACGAACCACGGCGCGATCGAGATCGAGCTCTACGACGAGGACGCGCCCAAGACCGTCGACAACTTCCTGAAGCTCGCCGGCGAGGGCTTCTACGACGGCCTGGTCTTCCACCGCGTGATCAAGGACTTCATGATCCAGGGCGGCTGCCCCGAGGGCACCGGCACCGGCGGCCCCGGCTACACCTTCGAGGACGAGTTCAACGACCACAAGGTCGTCCGCGGCGCGCTCGCGATGGCGAACGCCGGCCCGAACACCAACGGCAGCCAGTTCTTCATCGTCACCGCCCAGGAGGCGAGCTGGCTCGACGGCAAGCACACCGTCTTCGGCGAGGTCAGCTCCGGGATGGACGCGGTCGATGCGATCGAGGGCGTCGCGACCGGTGCCGGCGACCAGCCGCAGGAGCCGGTGCTGATCGAGCGCGTCGAGCTCGACCAGGCCTACCCGCAAGTTTGACTCAAGGCGTCAGGCCGAGGCCGAGCAGCCGCTCGAGCTCCGGCAGCGTCCGCTCGGGACCGCGGTGCAGCACCGCGGTCATCCCGACCGCCTCGGCTCCGGCGCAGTTCTCGCGCAGGTCGTCGACGAACACGCACTCGGCGGCCGATAGGCCGAGTCGCTCGGCTCCGAGCAGGAAGATCTCCGGCTGTGGCTTGTGCAGGCCGACCTCGCCGGAGATGACGATCGCCTCGAACAGCTCGTCGAGCACGGCCCGGTCGTAGATGTCGGTGCCGACCGAGTTCGAGATCAGGCCGGTGCGGACTCCGGCCTGACGGGCCGACCGCACGGCGTCGATCATCGCCGGCTCGGGACCGATCCCGGCGAAGATCCGGTTCATCAGCCCGTCCGCCTCGCTCACCCCGAGCAGCGGCGCGAGGTGGGCGCCGAACTCGTCGGCGCCGATTTGAGCCGTCTCGAGCTTGCGCAGCTCGGCACGAGTCTCTGAGCTCGAGCGCAGCAGGTCGGCGAACGCGTCCGGAGCCAGCCCCTCGCCCTCGCAGAACGTCCGAAACGACTGGAAGACGTTCGTCGTTAACACCCCGCCGAAGTCGACCAGCAGCCCGCGGGGATTCTGTTGCTCGTCCGTCACTGAAGTGCGCTAACCCGTAACACGACGTGGCTTACGGTTGGCCCGATGGAGCCACGGCCATGCCATCGGGCACCGCGGGACCGGAGGCCGGTAGTCCTGATCCTCGTCGTGGGGGGCCTTGTCGCAAGCACCGTCGCTGGAGTCTTCCTGATCGAGGTGCGAGGCGACGACCTTCCGGGCATCGCGCTCGGATCTAAGACGATCCTGGTGATCGAGCGGATCGCGATGCTGTTCGTGGCGTGGCTGCTGACCCTGGTCGTCATAGCCCGAGCCCTGACGGGTGAGTTGCCGATCGAGATCTCCGGTCGTGGCCTCCGCTACGCCGACGTGGCGACGGCTCAGAGAGGGTTGCTCGATTCCGAGGGCGCCTTCGAGCGCGTTGACAGGGAGCTCGAGCAGTTACGTGAGGCCATGGCGGTCATCGAGGCGGCGCACGACGAACTGAAAGCCCGGCCAAGACGATATGCTATGAAGGATGGCGAAGATGGACATTGAGGATCGGATCTTCGAGTTGACGGGCCACGAGGCGATTGGCGGAAAGGTCATCGACGCCATAGTCGAGGAGTACGGCGTCGACAGGTCGGTTGCGCGCGAGCTTTACGTGAAGGTCCGTACGGAGCGTGGAGATCCGAATAGGGTCGCGACGCGAGAGGCGATCGCCCGCCTGAAGCAGATCAGCTTTATCTAGTCACGATCCAGCCAGCGCGATTTCGCGCGCCTTGTTGGCCAGGGCGGGGACGCCCTCGTCGAAGACGGCCATGAACGAGTCGTCGCTGTTGCCGGCGAGGAAGCGCTTGTAGTTGCCCTCCATGAAGACGGCGGCCTTCCAGAGGGCGAGCGCCTGGTACCAGTGGAGGGCGCCCATCGAGCGGCCCGACCGCTGCTCGTAGCGGGCGATCAGCTGGTCGCGGGAGGGGAAGCCGGGCTGGCGGGTGACCGACGTGAGCGCGCTGAACATCGTGTCGCCGGGATCGTCGGGGGCGACCCAGGTGACGGTCAGGTAGCCGAGGTCGGCGAGCGGATCGCCGATCGTCGCGAGCTCCCAGTCGAAGACCGCGGCCAGGTGGGCGGGGGCGGCGTTGGCGAACATCGTGTTGCCGAGCCGGTAGTCGCCGTGGACGATCGTCGCCGCGGGCGACTCGGGCAGGTTCGCCGCCAGCCAGTCGCCGACCTCGGCGACGATCGGCAGCTCGCGCGTCTTGTTGTGCTCCCAGAGCCCGTTGAAGCGGCGCAGCTGGCGCTCGAGGTAGCCGCTCGGCTTGCCGAAGCCCTCGAGCCCCGCGGTGCGCCAGTCGACCGCGTGGATCTCGACCAAGGCGTCGACGAGCTCGTCGCCGATCCGTGCGCGCTCGTCCGGCGAGTCGAGCGCCGGCGGGACCGCGTCGGTGATCACCGTCCCGACGACCTCCTCCATCACGTAGAACGGAACCCCCAGCACCGACTCGTCGTCGCAGACGCCCAGCACGCGCGGGACGCGGGCGGCGGTGCCGGCGAAGGCGGTAAGCAGCCGGGCCTCGCGCAGCACGTCGTGCGCCGAGGGGGGGAGCGGAGGCCGCGGCGGACGGCGCAGCACGAACCGCTCGTCGCCGCGCTTGACCATGTACGTCACGTTCGAGTGCCCCTCGCCGATGCGCTCCGCGTCCAGCGCATCCGAGCCAAGCCCTCGCTCATCGAGCCACGCGGCGAGCGGCTCGCGCACGAGCAGCGGAGAGGACTCGAGGTCAGCCGCTTGCTCCGGCGTATCGACGATCTCAGGCGCGGCCATGGGCGCCTCGAATCCTCCCAGACGGGCGCCTTCCCGCCGACGAGCCAGCGAGGATTGGCACTTTCCCAACTGACTTGCTAGGCTTCCCGCAATCGAATGTCTACAAACCTAACGGGAAATAAGGGGTTATGACTAGGAATCGCATCACGAGCTTGATCGTGGGACTGCTGGCGCTGACGGCCCTGGTGGTCGCCGGATGCGGCTCCGACGGCGAGAGCACTGCGGGTGGCGGCGGCGGGGGCAAGATCGCGCTGGTCGCGTACTCGACGCCGCAGCAGGCGTACGAGGACGCCGTGATCCCCGGCTTCCAGAAGACCCCCGAGGGCGAGGGCGTCGAGTTCTCGACGTCGTTTGGCGCCTCCGGCGACCAGCGGCGCGCGGTCGAGGGCGGCCTGCCCGCCGACGTCGTCGGCTTCTCGCTCGAGCCCGACATGACGAAGGTCGTCGACGCCGGGCTGGTCCCTAAGGACTGGAACAGCGACGAGTACGAGGGCAACGTCACCGACTCGGTGGTCGTGCTCTCCACCCGTCCCGGCAACCCGAAGAACATCAAGGGCTGGGAGGACCTGATCCGCGACGACGTCGAGGTCATCACGCCGAACCCCGCCACGTCCGGCGGCGCGAAGTGGAACATCATGGCCGCCTACGGATCGCAGATCGAGCAGGGCAAGTCCGAGCAGGAGGCGCTCGACTTCGTCAAGCAGGTGCTTGAGAACACGTCGGTGCAGGACGACAGCGCGCGTGACTCGCTGCAGACCTTCGCCGGCGGCAAGGGCGACGTGCTGATCGGCTACGAGAACGAGGCGCTCCAGGCCCAGGACGAGGAGATCGAGCTCGAGTACGTGATCCCCGACCAGACGATCCTGATCGAGAACCCGATCGCGGCCACGACCGACGGCGGCGAGACGGCGCAGGAGTTCGTCGACTACACGCGGACCGACGAGGCGCAGCAGCTGTTCGCCGACCGCGGCTACCGGCCGGTGGTCGAGTCGGTGCTCGAGGCCAACCGCAAGAAGTTCCCCGAGCCCGAGGCGCTGTTCACGATCGACGAGTTCGGCGGCTGGGGCAAGGTCGAGACGGACTTCTTCGACGAGGAGAACGGATCGATCTTCGACATCCAGCGCGAGCTGGGGAACCCGACCGAGTAGGCCGGGGCGGGGACTGCCGATGGCAGCGAACGACGCGACGGTCGCCTCGCCGCCGAGGGTGAGCTTGCGCTCGCCCTTCGGCGGCGAGGTGCTGACGCGCGGGGTGGTGGTGCTGTGGCTCAGCGTCATCGTCCTGATCCCGCTGGCGGCCGTCGTGGAGCACTCGCTCCAGGACGGCCTCGGCGAGTTCTGGGAGGCGATCAAGGAGCCCGAGGCGGTCGCGGCGATAAAGCTGACGCTGATCTCGTCGCTGATCATCGTCGCCGTCAACGCGACGATGGGGACGCTGATCGCCTGGGTGCTGGTGCGCGACGAGTTCCGCGGCAAGGGGATCGTCAACTCGCTGATCGACCTGCCGTTCGCGCTGCCGACGATCGTGGCCGGCCTGACGCTGCTGGCGCTCTACGGGCCGAAGAGCCCGATCGGGGCGAACGTCGCCTACACGAAGGCGGCGATCGTGCTGGCGCTGCTGTTCGTGACGCTGCCGTTCGTCGTGCGGGCGGTGCAGCCGGTGCTGATCGAGGTCGACCGCGAGATGGAGGAGGCCGCGGCCTCGCTGGGGGCTTCGCGCCGGCGGATCTTCCGCAGTGTGCTGCTGCCGAACCTGACGCCGGCGATCGTCGCCGGCTGCGCGCTCGCGTTCGCGCGGGCGCTCGGCGAGTACGGCTCGCTGGTGCTGATCACCGGCAACGTCCCGTTCGACACGCAGGTCGCGTCGGTCTACATCTTCGGCCGCATCGAGAGCGACGCGCCGACCTCGGCGGCGGCGGTGTCGGTGCTGCTGCTCGTGCTGTCGGTCGTGCTGCTGTTCCTGCTCAACCTCGTCTCGAAGTGGAGCAGTCGCCATGCGCGGTGAGGGTCGTCTGCAGCGCTACGGGCTGCGCGTCGTCGCGCTCGGCTACCTCGCGGCGTTGCTGGTGATCCCGGTGGCGATCATCTTCGTGCGCACGTTCGAGGAGGGCCTCGGGCCGCCGCTCGACGCGATCACCAGCGCGGACGGACAGCATGCGTTCTGGCTGACGATCGTCTGCGTCGGGATCGCGGTTCCGCTGAACACGATCTTCGGCGTGCTCGCGGCGCTCGTGCTCGTGCGTCAGAAGTTCCATGGCAAGGCGATCCTCAACACGATCATCGACTTGCCGTTCGCGATCTCGCCGGTCGTGATCGGGCTCTCGCTGCTGCTGGTCTACGGGCGCAATGGCTGGGTCGGGCAGTCGTTCATCGACGCCGGCTTCCCGATCATCTTCTCGACCCCCGGCATGGTGCTGGCGACGGTGTTCGTTTCGCTGCCGTTCGTGGTGCGCGAGACGATGCCGGTGCTGCAGGAGATCGGCGACGAGCAGGAGCAGGCGGCGAGCACGCTCGGCGCCTCGCCATGGCAGACGTTCTGGCGCGTGACGCTGCCGGCGATCCGCTGGGGCGTCGCCTACGGGGTCGTGCTCGCCACCGCCCGCGCGCTCGGCGAGTTCGGCGCGGTCAGCGTCGTCGCCGGGCGCATCTCGGGGGAGACCGAGACCCTGCCGCTGTTCGTCGAGAACGAGTTCACCAACTTCAACCTCGCCGGCGCGTACGCGGCGGCGATCGTGCTGGCGCTGCTCGCGCTCGTCGTGCTGTTCAGCATGAACCTGTTCAAGCGAAAGGAGAGGGAGGCGTGACAGCTGCCCTGACAGAGGCGAGCAAGCGCTCGCAGGATGTGGCGGCTGCCGGAGGCATCGCAGTCGAGGGTGTCGAGAAGCGGTTCGGGACCTTCGAGGCGCTCAAGGGCGTCTCGCTCGGCGTGCCAAACGGCTCGCTGACCGCCCTGCTCGGTCCGAGCGGCAGCGGCAAGTCGACGCTGCTGCGCGTGATCGCCGGTCTCGAGGCGCCCGACGCGGGCCGAGTTTTGATCGCCGGCGAGGACGCCACGCGGGTGACGCCGCAGAAGCGCGGCGTCGGATTCGTCTTCCAGCACTACGCCGCCTTCAAGCACATGACGGTTGAGAAGAACGTCGGGTTCGGGCTGAAGATCCGCAAGCGCGGCAAGGACGAGATCGCCGCCAAGGTCGACGAGCTGCTGAAGCTCGTCCACCTCCACGGCTTCGCCCACCGCTACCCGTCCGAGCTCTCGGGCGGCCAGCGCCAGCGGATGGCGCTCGCGCGCGCGCTCGCCGTCGAGCCCGAGGTGCTGCTGCTCGACGAGCCGTTCGGCGCGCTCGACGCGACAGTGCGCAAGGAGCTGCGGACCTGGCTGCGGCGCCTGCACGAGGACGTCCACGTGACGACGATCTTCGTCACCCACGACCAGGAGGAGGCGATGGACGTCGCCGAGCAGATCGTGGTGATGAACGACGGTCGGATCGAGCAGATCGGCACGCCGCGCGACCTCTACGAGGAGCCCGCCAACGAGTTCGTGATGGGCTTCGTCGGCGAGGTCAACAAGCTCGGCGACGACCTCGTCCGCCCGCACGACATCCAGATCCTGACCGAGCCCGACGGCAATGCGCAGGAGGGCCAGATCGAGCGCGTGGCGCACCTCGGCTTCGAGGTTCGCGTCGAGTTGGTTCTCGACGACGGGCGGCGGCTGGCGGTCCAAACCACGCGCCAGGACGCCGAAGAGCGCGAGCTCGAGTCGGGCCAGATCGTCTACCTGCGCCCCGACCGCGAGCGCCGCTTCGCCGAGGCGTAGCGGCGCTGTTCGGCGCCGTTCGAACGTTTGTATGACCCCTGGGTCCCACAAACGTTCGAACAGGTCTCGCGCGGCCGGTTGGCCGAGGCGAGCTAGCGCCGTTGCCAGGCGCCGGGCTCGCGCGTGAGCGTCGAGACCTGCTTTGGCAGCTTGCCGGCGGCGATGTCGGCGAGCGTGACGTGCTCGAGGACATCGCGCAGGCTGGCCCGTAAGGCGACCCAGACGTCGCGCAGCGTCTCGGCGTTGCCGGCGTAGTCGAGGTCCTCGGGCTTCTCACCGCGAACCGAGGCGAGCGGACCCTCGGCGGCGCGGATGACGTCGGCGATGCTGACGTCGGCCGGCGGCTGGGCGAGCCAGTAGCCGCCGTCCGGGCCGCGACGGCTGTTGACGAGCCCGGCGACGCGCAGGTCGACGAGGATGTTCTCGAGGAACTTCAGCGGGATGCCCTGGGCGTCCGCGACGCGCTCGCCCTTCAGCGGACTGGACGACTCGCTGCCGCTGGCCGCGAGCTCGATCGCCGCCCGAACCGCGTAGTCAGCCTTGGCGGAGACGCGCATGGGCTTGGCATTGTTCACCAGACTGGGTCTAATGTGTCGAACGATGCGTGCTTTGTTGCTCGGTCTCGCCGTGGGCGCCCTGTTGGTGCCGGTCGCCGCGGGCGCGACGGGGCCCGACGCACGGGAGGCTGCTACCCGGACCGTCCAGGTCAGGGACTTTGCCTTCCGGCCCGCCTACACCCGCATCGAGCGCGGCGACACGGTGAACTGGCGTCTGAGCCCGAGCAGCTCGATCCACACCGTCACCTCGCGCAAGGGCGCGCGCGTGCGATTCGACTCGGGCGACAACCTGCCTGGCACGACGTTCTCGCGCCCCTTCCCGGTCTCTGGGCGCTACCCCTACCACTGCAAGATCCACCCCGAGATGCGCGGGGTCGTCCAAGTCGGCCCGGACCGGGTGGACCCCAAGCTCGCGGCGCCGAAGGCGACTGTCGGTGCGACGAGCGTGCGGCTGTCGTTCAAGTTGTCCGAGGCGTCGAGGGTGTCGGTTTCGATCGCGTCTGTCGCACAGCCGAAGCGCAAGCTGGTGAGCGTGAAGGCCAGGCGTCTCGAGGACGGAAGGCGGACGCTAGCGGTGAAGACGACCGGGCTCGCGCCGGGCGGCTACCGCGCGACGCTGACGGCGAAGGATCCGGAGGGCAACGCCGGCTTGGCGAAGGTCTCCTTCGAGCTTCCGCAACCGCAGGGGTAGCCGGAGCGAGACGCTCGGCTTCGCAGCGTGAGGTCGACTTTTCGGACGCAATACGTCCGAAAAGTCGACCTCACGCTCAACGGTCTTTCGCGAGCGTCTCGTTCCGGCCGACGGTCAGGCGATCTCGTCGACGTGGCGGATGTTCGCCACGTCGTCGTGCTCCCCGCTGGGCTTGCTGTCGAACCAGGCCTCGAGGATCTCGCCGAGTACCGCTGGGCTGGTCGTACGCAGCGAGAGCGCGAGCGCGTTGGCGTCGTTCCAGCGGCGGGCGCCGCGGGCGGTCTCGGCGTCGGAGCAGAGGGCGGCGCGGACGCCGGCGACCTTGTTCGCGGCGATCGAGGCGCCGGTTCCGGTCCAGCAGCAGACGATCGCCTGGTCGGCGCGGCCCTCGGAGACGTCGCGGGCGGCGGCCTCGCTCGCCCAGGCCCAGTCGGCACGCTCGGCCTCGTCGAAGGCGCCGTGCGGGACGACCTCGTGCCCTCGGCGCGTCAGCTCGTCTCTCAGGGCGCCGGCGGCGCCGGTCAACTCGTCGGTGGCGATGCTCACCCGCACCCGAACGACCCTAGCTCGCGGCGCTCGACTTGTGGCGTGAGCGGTGTTGGCGCGACTTGCGGGCGGACTGCCGGCTACTACGACGAGACGGCGGGGGTGCTGGTACGGCCCTTGGCGTGGGCGACGTAGCGCCCGTGCGGCAGCGGGCTGTCGACCTCGATGCGCACGTCCTTGCGCTCGCCCTTCGCGAGCGTGAGGCGCTTGCTCCTCCCGACGATCTCGTCGTCCTCGTTGCGGAGCACGACGCGCACGTTGGTCAGCCTGTCTCCCTCGGCGCGCAGGACGATGCGCACGGGGTGGTCGGCGTCGGCCTGCTTGATCCCGCGCAACTTGCCCATCACGAGCCGTACCTTCTCCTCGGCGGCTACCGTTCCGCCGCTCGAGGGCCCGGCCGCAACCGGCGCGGCGCAGGCCAGCGCGGCGATCGAGGCAAGTGACAGTGCTGCCGCTCGGGTCCGCATCGCGCGTGAAAGCTACCCGACCGGCCTAGTCTTCATGCATGCCGGAGCTTCCAGAGGTCGAGATCGTGGCCCGTCGACTGACCGCCGCGGCCGCCGGAGCGCAGGTCGAGTCGGCGCTCGCGCCCGGCATGGTGACGATGAAGACGATCGATCCGCCGCTCGATTCGCTCACCGGCCGGACGCTCGACGAGGTCGGCCGGCGCGGCAAGCTGTTCCAGGTTCGGTTCGGCGATCTGGTGCTGCTGATTCACCTGATGTCGGCGGGCCGACTACAGCTGTGGGACAAGCGGGCGTCGCTGCGCGACAAGGCCTCGCGGCTGCTCGTCCGCCTCGACGGCGACCGCGAGCTGCGGCTGCGCGAGTTCGGCACCCAGCAGCGGGCGTGGGCGAAGCTGCTGCCGCGGGACGCGGTCGGTGACGACCCCGCAGTGGCGACGCTCGGCCCGGAAGCCTGGCCCGCTCCGCCGTCCGACGTCTTCACCGCACTGATCGACGAGCCGCGCCACCTCCATCCGCTGCTGCGCGACCAGCGCACGATCGCGGGCATCGGCCGCTCGTGGGTCGACGAGATCCTCTGGACCGCCCGGCTGTCGCCGTTCAAGAAGGGCTCCGAGCTCGACGCGGACGAGGTCGAGCGGCTGCGCGTCGCGATCGACGAGCGGCTCGGCGAGGCGCTCGACCACTACGAGGAGGTCATCGGCGCCACCGTTCCCGACAAGGCGCCGATGCCGTTGCAGGTCCACCGCCGTCAGGGCGAGCCCTGCCCGCGCTGTGGCACACAACTCGAGGCGATCCACTTCAAGGACTACGTGATGTCCTACTGCCCGGAGGAGCAGACCGGTGGCCGCGTGCTCAAGGACCGACGGCTGTCGCGACTGCTGAAGTAGCGTCCCGCCGCATGAACCCAGGCGACAAGGCCCCCGACTTCGAGCTCCGTGACCAGGACGACAACCCCGTCAAGCTCTCCGACCACGCCGGCCGCACCGTCGTCCTCTACTTCTACCCGCGCGCCGACACGCCCGGCTGCACGACCCAGGCGTGCGGCATCCGCGACCGCGCGGACGAGTATGCGGCTGCAGGCGCCACGGTCCTCGGCGTATCTCCCGACGAGCCCGCCGCCCTGCGCAAGTTCGCCGACAAGCACGACCTCGCCTTCACCCTCGTCGGCGACCCCGACCACTCCGTCGCCGAGGCCTACGGCGTCTGGGTCGAGAAGTCGATGTACGGCAAGAAGTACATGGGCATCCAGCGCGCGACATTCATCGTCGACGGCGACGGCAAGATCGCCGAGGTCTTCCCCAAGGTCTCGCCGAAGACCCACGACGGCGTGGTCTTGAAGGCGCTGGCGGACCTCGCCGCGGCCTAGGCCGGCAGGCGGTTCAGGGACGGATCGTTAGCGGGACTCCGCCACCGACACGCCGCGCGAGCCAGACGATCGCGCCCGTGCCGAGTCGAATGCAGCCATGGGAGGCGGCGCTTCCGAGCGCCCCCGCGAGGCCGGCGGTCCCGTGGAGGGCGATTTGGCCCGGGCCGCCCTCGAACTCCTGGAGGACGTTCGATCGGGCGCTGGTGGCGAGTGCGAACGGGCCGCCGACGTGGCCCGGTAGCGCGACGCCCTCCTCGACGAAGTAGCGGCCGGGCGGGGTGGGCGTCGCTGGCGTTCCGACGACCGCGCGGAAGCGACGCTTGGTCTGTCCGCCGTAGAGGACGGTGACGCGGCGAGCGGAGACGTCAAGCGAAAGCCGCCACGGCGTGGACGTGTGCCGCGTATGAGCGGTGCGGATCCAGCCGGCGTGACCGTTCGGTCGCCCGGGCAGGCGGACACGGACCCAGCGGCGCGCGTGGGCGTGGCCGAGTACGGGGAGGACGGTCCGCACGGCTGTGAGTGGCCGGCGCGCCGGGACGTACTCGACACGGCGGGCCTGCCGGTTCGGCCGCCTGTGCGCGACGTGGCCCTGCTGGAGCACCACGAGCGGCTGACTGACAGGCACCAGGCGGCTCGCGGCCGCTTGCGCGGTGCCGGAGACGGCCGTCGGGCCTGCGAAGGAGTTGGCGGAGACGGCGCCAGCCGGGGTTGCGAAGGCGCCGGCTGAGATGACGACAAGCACGGCGACTGCTGCCGCCGCCCCGACTCCCCGGCCGAAGCCGGGGCGTCGCGCGGCGACGGGCGTGACGTCGGTCACCCGGTGAACCGCGACGGGCCGCGACGCGGCTCGAGCAGCGCCGAGGCGCAGGCGCGGTAGCGCAGCGTGACGGTCTTGGCGCGGGTCGAATCTCGGAACGTCACGCGTGCGCGAACCCTGTGAGCCCCGGGCGTCGCCGGTATCAGGACGCGGAACGGCGAATTGCGCCTGCTGGCGATACGTCGGCCGTCGAGGCTGAACACCGCGCGCTCGATCAGGCGTCCGCGAACGCGCGCGACGAACCCGTCGGTGCAGGAGCCGCGCGGCGTGCGGCTGATCGTCGCGGTCCCCTGGCGGGTGGCCCTCGCCCGTGCTCGCGCACGTGCCCTGGCTTGCGCCCGCAGCTGTGCGGGGGTCGCGGCCGCCGCCGGCGTTCCGCCGGATCCCGCGAGCGACGTGCCGCCGGTGGTGCCCGGCCCCGGCGTCGTGTCCGGCGTAGGCGTCGGTGTCGTCCCCGCGCCACACAGCGAGCCGTCGATGACGTTGTTGATCAGCGTCACCCCGCCGGTGCGGGCCAGCACGCGTCCGATGACGGACGCCCCGTTGTTGAGCGAGATGTCCGCGAGCGCCATCAGGTTGCCCTGGAAGGCGGTGGTTGTGCCGAGCGTCGCCGAGCTGCCCACCTGCCAGTAGACGTTGCACGGCGAGGCGCCATTGACGAGCACGACCGAGCTGGCCGACGCCGTGGTCAGCGTGGAGCCGATCTCGAAGACGAACTGCGCGTTGGGATCGCCCTCGGCGTTGAGCGTGAGCGCGCCCGTGAGCTGGGCGGAGGAGGCGTACCGGTAGGCGCCGCTGGTCAGTACGAGGCCGCCGAGGTCCTGCCCGGTCAGATCGTCGGCAGGCGCGACCGGCTCCCCGGCCGCGACGTCGTAGGCGGTCGTGAGGTCGAGCTGGGCCTGGGCGGCGACGGCGTCGTTGGCGTGCGTCGCGCCGTTGACCGTCGCCGGGAGCCCGAAGCCGACCAGCGACGTCCCGGGCGAGACGCCGAGGTCGCCGTTGAGCACCGACGGTCCGGTGTTCGTGACGCTCGAGCCGCCGAGGACGACGAACGGAGTGGCGGTGCCGAGGCCTACCTGGGCCTGTGCGGCCGAGACGGCCACGAGTGCGAGTGCGCAGCAGACGGCGAGCGCGATCGCGGTACGTCGGGCGTGCCCTAAGTGGGTGGGGTTGGACATCAAAGTCCTCCCTGTATGAACGAGCAGCCCGGACAACGTTCCTCGGTCGTCATCGGCCGTTGGATGAGAGCGATCGGCCTGAATGACGGTCCTTCGGTAGCCCGGCGAACTCCGGTGGAGTCCCGTGGCGCTGCGGACCCGCCTCGCGACGGGGGTGCCTGAGTCGAGAGAACCAGCTCTGGTGTCCGACACGTATCGGCACCCGAAGGCCTCAGCTTGAATCGGCAGTCCCCGCGGTCAGTCGTTGGAGAAGTGCGCGTCGTCCAGACCTGACTGACGGAGAATCGAGCGGAACGTGCCCCGAGGTATCTGCTTGCGCCCGGCCGGCACGATCACCGTCCTGGCCGGCGTGCCCGCCCTCCGGTACTTCACGTGACTGCCGCGCTGGGAGATGAAGACGAAGTCGGCGCGTTCCAGGACACTGACTATCTCGCCTGACGAGTAGAGCTTAGGCACGCTGGAATGTCAGCCTGCGCACTGCGGGCGCCTCGACCTTGGCGATAGCGTCGGCGGGAGCGTCCTCGAAGTACAGCTCGAGCGCCTCGCGCAGGTTCGCCAGCGCGTCGGTCTCGTCGTCGCCGAAGCTCGATATGTCGACGTCCAGGCACTGGGCGACGATGTGTTCGCCCTCGCGGTAGACGACGGTCTGGACATCGAGCATGGCCACGACTCAAGCATAGGTTCTGACGCATGACTGAGCGCGCGGGCGACGGTTGAGACCCAAGATGGATGCGCGGGCCGGGTCATCAGTCGGAAGCGGTGACCGGCGCGCGGCTCGGTCTGTCGCGGTCGTAGAGCGCCCAGACGGCACCCATGCTGAACAGGAGGAAGAGCGGGGCCTCTACGACGAGTGGCCAAGGCGTCGCTTGCATGAGGAGGTTGGAGACGACCATCACCCCGTAGATGCCCCATCCATTGCCGTCGGCGCGCGGGATCAGAACGATCGCCAGGGCGACGAGCAGCAACCCGACGGCGACGAATCGAGAGGCGTCCGGACCACTCAGCAGCCGGATGCCGAGAGCGGCCAGGGTGAACACCAGGACCACGAGCCAAGCCGGTGCGAGTCGCACACGTTCGCGCATGGGCTCGTTCTGCCCTCCCTGACTCACGCCCATGCCTCGTAGTCTCTCCGGCAGTGCCGCCCCCAGCGACCATCGGCGACTCGTTCCGGTCCTTCTTCGACGCGGTCGAGCAGTTCTTCGAGGGGTTG
This sequence comes from Thermoleophilaceae bacterium, assembly GCA_035630335.1. GTDB lineage: Bacteria > Actinomycetota > Thermoleophilia > Solirubrobacterales > Thermoleophilaceae > JAAYBF01. The sequence continues at coordinate 13,912 of DASQKV010000058.1, forward strand.
GCGGACGTCCGGTTGGGGCCGCTGCTGCTGGCGCTGGTGGCGTTCGGGATCTACCTGACGTTCAGGGCGCGGGCTTCGTACAACATCTTGCGCGCGGCGTATCCGGACGAGCGGATCGCGTTCCGGGACATCTGGGGGGCGTATTTCGCGGGCTACGGGTTCAACGCGGTAATCCCGGCGCGCGGTGGCGACGTGGTGCGGCTGTTCCTGACGAAGACGTCGATCCCGAACTCGAGCTACCCGGCGGTGGGGGCGAGCTTCGTCGTGGAGATGGGCTTCGACATCGCGATGGGAAGCCTGGTGCTGATCTTCGCCTTCACCCAGGGTGTGTTCCCGAAGCCGCCGGACTTCGCGAACTTGAACGCGTTCGACCTGTCCTATCTCGCGTCGCACCCGAAGTTCGCGCTCTTCTTCCTGACGGTGCTGGCGGTCGGGACGCTTGGGCTGTTCGCGTACTTCTCGGTCCGCGTACGGGCGTTTTGGGAGCGCGTGCGCCAGGGCCTGACGATCGCGTTCGACCGCGAGCGCTACCTGCGCGAGGTGTTCGCGATCCAGTTCGTCGGCTGGCTGTTCCGCTTCACCGCCTTCTGGTTCCTACTCGAGGCGTTCAACGTCGGCGGCTCGGTCAAGAACGTGCTGCTGGTGCTCGGCGTCAACGCCGTCGCGGCGGCGGTGCCGTTCACGCCACAGGGCGCGGGCGTCGCGCAGGCGCTGCTGGTCAAGGTCTTCGCCGGCACTGCTCCGGCCGCGACCGTCGCCGCCTACTCCGTCGGCCAGCAGATCGCGATCGGCGTGTTCGCCTTCGGCGTCGGCTTCGGGGCGCTCGCGTTCCTCTTCCGCCTACGCAGCTTCAAGGAAGTCGTCGCCCGCGGCCGCGAGGACCGCGAGGCCGATCGCGCGGGCAAGCTCGCCTAGCTGGTGCCGAAGCCCTCGCGGGCCTCGCGTACGAGCGCGACGGCCTCAGGGAAGATTCGGCTCATCGCCGAGCGCAGCTCCTCGGCCTGTTGCTCGGCGTTGCCCTGGAGGTTGAGGCGCTGGACGCCGGCGACGGTCATGTCGACGGCGAGCTTGATCGCGTTGTCGGCCCAGGCGACCTTTTGGGCGCCCTGCATCTGCTCGGCGATCTCGGCCATGCGCTTGCGTAGCTCGTCGGGATCGCCGAACAGCCCGCCGAAGGGATCCTCGGATGCCATGCCCACGATTCTAGGGACCGGGGCGAGAAGTCCTGGGTAGGCTGCCTGGATCGCTCTTCCCGCCCCGACAAAGGACTCCGCCGCGCTCGTCACCGGAGCGTCCTCCGGCATCGGCGCGGACATCGCGCGCTCGCTCGCGCGGCGCGGCCACAACGTCGTGTTGGTCGCGCGCCGGGCCGATCGGCTCGCCGAGCTCGCGACCGAGCTGACCGAGGCCGGGGGCATCCGCGCCGAGGCGCTCGAGTGCGATCTCCAGGATCGGGCCGCGCGCAAGCGGATGCTCGCCGGCGTCAAGCGGCTGGGCCTGCAGGTCGACGTGCTCGTCAACAACGCGGGCTTCGGCACCGCCGGCCTGTTCCAGCGCCTGGATGGCGAGCGCGAGGCCGAGGAGGTGCGGCTGAACTGCGAGGCGGTCGTGGCGCTCTGCGGCCACTTCGTGCCGCAGATGGCCGACCGCGGCGAGGGTGCGGTGCTCAACGTCGCCTCGATCGCCGGCTTCCAGCCGCTGCCGACGCAGGCGACCTACAGCGCCAGCAAGGCGTTCGTGCTCCACTTCACCCAGGCGATGGCCGCCGACCTGCACGGCACCGGCGTGACCGCCACCGCGCTCTGCCCGGGACCGGTTAAGACGGAGTTCATCGAGGTCTCGGACCTCGGCAGGGAGGCGAGCAGCCTGCCCGGATTCGTCTGGGTCTCCTCGCCGGACGTCGCCGAGGCCGGCGTTCGCGGGCTCGAGGACGGCAAGGGCGTCGTCGTGCCCGGCACGGTCAGCCGCCTCACGCGGCTCAGCGGCCAGTTCACTCCGCGCAGCGTGCTGCTGGCGGCGACACGGCGCCTCTACCGCCTCGGCGACAGCTAGCTCAAAGGCGCGAAGCTTCAGGCGGCGGCCGGCGTTGGACGGACCGCCGGACGTGCGGCGCCGTCGCCTGCAAGCATCCCGGCCCGTGTCGGCCCGAGAGCAGCTCGACTGGGAGGCTCGCTGGGCGAAGCCTGCGGCCATCTCGGCGTTCGCGGCCGCTGCGCTGCTTGTCGCCGGCACGATCGTTCGTCAGGCCGTGGCGCTGGCGGACAACCCGGACGGCGATCGCGAGTTCCTGCTCGCCATCAACGACAACTCGGGTTCCTTCCTCGTCTCCTCCGCGCTCCAGGCGCTCGCCTTCCTCGCGCTGATCGGCGTCTTCCTCTACTTGAGCCGCGCCGTTCTCGCGCGCCGGCCGGGCCTGCCGGGGTTGCTGATCTGGCTGGGGATCCTCGGGCCGTTGCTGCTGGCGATCGCCGGCGTGCTGTCAGATCTGGCGCGCCTCGACATCGCCGACCAGTTCGTCGCATCCGGCGCGCAGACGGAGGCGCGTGCGGAGGACTTGATCGACGACCGCAGCGTCGCCGCCGCCGCGATTGGCTCGGCGGGAACGCTTGCGATGGCGCTCGCCTTCGTCTTCTTCAGCATCAACGCGATGCGCGTCGGCCTGCTCAGCCGCTTCATGGGCGTGGTCGGGGCGATCATCGGCGCGCTCTACGTGCTGCCGGTCCTCGCCGGGCCGCTCGTCGTCCAGCTGTTCTGGCTGATCGCTCTCGGCGTGCTCTTCCTCGGCGCCTGGCCCGGCGGGCGTGGGCCGGCCTGGGCGACCGGCGAGGCGGTGGAGTGGCCGTCGGCGCGCCGCTCGCTGGAGGCGGGGCCCGAGGGCCATGACGCCAGCGAGTCGAACCAGCCTGTCGCCGCGGAGCCCGACGCCCGGCCTTCGCGCCCCACGCGCAAGCGCAAGAAGCGGCGCTAGCTGGCGCCGGCGGCTTCGGCGACCTGCCGGTAGGCGGTCGCTGGGTCCGACGCGCCGAAGATCGACGAGCCGGCTACGAAGAGCGTGGCACCCGCGGCTGCAGCGGGACCGGCGGTGTCGGCGCCGATGCCGCCATCGACCTCGAGCGGGGTTCCGGCAGGGATGCGCTCGCGCAGGGCGGCGATCTTGGCGTCCGAGGCCGGGATGTACGGCTGGCCGCCCCAGCCCGGGTTGACGGTCATGCAGAGCAGCAGGTCGTAGGCGCCGGCGAGCGCATCGATGGCGGCTGGGGGAGTGCCTGGGTTGAGCGCCACCCCGGCGCTGCAGCCGGCCTCGCGAATCGCGTGCAGCGCATAGTGGATGTTGGGGGTCGCCTCGACGTGGGCGGTGATCGAGTCGGCACCTGCGCTCGCGAAGTCGCTGACGTGGCGCTCGGGGCGCTCGACCATCAGGTGGACGTCGAGCAGACCGCCGGCATCGTGGACTTGGTCGCTGAGCGCTGAGACGATCAGCGGGCCGATCGATATCGGCGGCACGAAGTGACCGTCCATCACGTCGACGTGGATGACGCGCGCGCCGGCGTCCATGACCTCGGCGACCTGGACGCCGAGGCGGGCGAAGTCCGAGGCGAGGATCGAGGGCGCGACCCGGCGATCCTGGAGCAGCTGCTCGTTCACGCCGGCTAGACCTTGCGGTGCTCGGGGACCCAGGAGCCGTCGTCTTGGCAGACGAAGTCCTGGAACAGGCCGGGCGCCTCCTCGAGCATCACGCGCGCGATCTTGTCGAACACCAGCCGCAGCTCCTCCTCGGCGCCCTCGGCGGTGCGCATCTCGATCACGTGGCGCAGCGTGCGCGCGTTGGCGGTCCAGACGATGTCGGTGCTGAGGCCGATCGGTGCGAGCCGGCGCAGCGCGGAGGTGACCTCCTTCTTGACGTGGAAGGGGATGCCCTCGGCATCGATGCCGAGCTCGTTGGCGGCGGTCACCTGGAAGTCCTCGAGCTGCTCGACGATCGAGATCACCTGGTCGCGTACGGGCTCGAGCGCGGGCGGCACGCGGAAGCCGATGTCGGTCAGCCGCACGTAGCGCAGGCTCTCCTGGCTGAACGCCGAGCCGGCGCGATGACGGACCAGCTCGTGGGTGAACACGCGCGAGACGTTGCGCAGCGCGAACGAGTAGTTGGCGTGCTCGAGGACGCTGCCGTGGGCGCTGCGAAGGATGTTCGCGAAGTACTCCGTCGGGTCGGTGCGGACGCGCGTGACGTTCGGGTTGAGTCCCGGCTCCCAGCTGCGGTAGCACGCGCGACCGCCGAACTCGACCAGCATCTCGCCGGCGCTCGGGCGGTCGTCGTCGCCGAGCCGGCGGTCGAGCCACGACTCGCCGCCGACGTCGCGCAGGTACTCGCGCATGCCGTCCACATTGAGCTCGGGGCGGGCGATCAGGTGGACGGTCGGGAGGGTCTCGTGCACGGGCTGGCGAGTCTACGACGGGGGGCCGACACTTCGCTGGGGCGGGCCGGTCGAGGGCGCCCGGCGGGCGGTGAGGTCGCCTTTTCGGACGTATTACGTCCGAAAAGCGACCTCACGTTGAGACCGCGAGTCAGACGCCTCAGGCGAGGCGCCGCTCGAGCACCCGATCGAGCCGCGGCGCGGTTGGCTCGTCGCCGGCGACGGCCTTGTCGAGCGTCATGTCCATCCGGCGGTCCTCGATGCTGATCGTGCCGACCTGGTTGTCGAACCACGGCGCGCCGTCGACGTTGCGCCAGCGGACGGGCGGGTCGTGCACGCCGGCGGCGCGGGCGAACCCGCGCGCGATCGCGTGCGCTGCCTTCGAGGACGCCGCCTTGATCACGCGGCGCTCCTTCTTGTCGAGCGGGTTGCGCAGCGGCGAGCAAACGGCCTGGTAGACGGCGCTGCGCACGCCCGCCTCGCGCGGGTAGCCGACCTCGCTCAGGTAGGCGTGATGCACGTCGCCCGAGAGCGTGACGATCGTCGCCGGCGGGTCGCCGCGCTCGCCGGCGCCGACCGCGCGCTGGATCTCGGCGAGCCGGTCGAAGGACTCGTTGAACGCCGCCCAGTGCTCGAGGTCGATCGCCCGGCGCAGACGCTCGCCCACGCGCGCGGCGAGCGATCCCCAAGCCCCACCGCAGACCGCCTCGCTCCACGCCTCGATGTAGTGCATGCCCGGCGACAGCAGCCACGGCAGCGACGTCGCGATCAGCAGGTGATCGACGTCGCCGGTCATCTTCTCCTCGACCCACTCCCACTCCTCGGGATCGAGCATCGAGCGCGCGCCCTCCTCGAGGCAGCGCCCCGCGCGCGAGTCGATCACCACGAGCCGCGTTCCGGCGCCGAGGTCACGGTAGTAGCTCCAGCACGTGCCGTCGGTCGTCTCGGCGGCGTGCTTGGCGTAGTCGCGCAGCAGGTCCTCGGCGTCGCCGGCCTGGTGCACGCGCGCGAGCATCCCGTCGCGGTCCTGCTCGTCCGGGCTCAGGTTGCCCGCGTGCTGGTAGACCCAGTACGACATCAGCGCGCCGACCTCGTGCTCCTCCCACCACTCGCACTTGCGCGCCGCCTCGACCCAGGCGGCCGAGGTGTTCCAGTCGTCGTGGACGTCGTGGTCGTCGAAGATCATCGCGCTCGAGACCGTCGACAGCAGCCAGCGGATCACCGGCTCGCTCCATGCCTCGTGGTAGAGCCGCGTGTACTCCTCGTAGTCGAGCGCGATCGCGCCCGGCTCACCGTCGATGTCGCGGCGGCCGGCGACGAACTCGCGCGTCTTGGGCGAGACCTCGTCGGCGTAGACCTGGTCGCCGAGCAGCATCAGCAGGTCGGGCCAGTCCGTCGGCTCCTCCTTCGTCATCTGCAGTGCGAGCGCGCGCAGCGCGTCGTACTCGTGGCCGCGCTCGTCCTCGTCCTTGGTGAGCGTGAACGGCGGCTCGTTCGGCATCCCGGCTCGGCAGGAGCCGAAGGCGATCTTCAGCGGCCGCTCGATCGGCTGGGTCTGGAAGCGGCTGGGCGGGAACGGCGAGTCGTCGAGTGGCCAGACACGCTTGCCGTCGAGCTCGACCTCGTACTCGTACGGCGTGCCGGACTCGAGGCCCTCCGCGCGCACGATCGCGTAGTGGTGGCCGGCGACGGTGAACGTGTTCGAATGGGAGCCGAGGACGCCGACCTCGCATGCGCTATCGGTCTCGACCCACACCACCGCGCAGTTCTCGCCGACGTGGCGAAGCAGCGGGCCGAGGACCAGATCGGGCACGGGATTGACACTACCCAGCGCGCCGAGAAGTGACCTCCAGTAGGCGCCCCAAGCTCGCGAATCGGGCCTGGGAGGGGCCCCGGTCGGTGCCGGCCTTACGATCGGGACTCGGGGAACGAGGAAGGAGCGAGCGGATGAGGATGCGTGCTGCGGTGCTCGAGGAGTTCGGCAAGCCCCTGGCCGTGCAGGAGGTCGAGCTCGAGGAGCCGCGGGCCGGCGAGGTGCTGGTGCGGCTCGAGGCCTGCGGCATCTGCCACACCGACATGTACACGGCGTCGGGCGCGGACCCGTCGGGCTATGCGCCGGCTGTGCTCGGGCACGAGGGCGCGGGCATCGTCGAGCGCGTCGGCGACGGCGTGACGCTCGTGAAGGAGGGTGACCGGGTCGTGACTCTGTTCTCGCCCCAGTGCGGCGAGTGCGTGCACTGCCTCAGCCCGCGCACCAACCTCTGCCTCGCGATCCGGGAGGAGCAGAACAAGGGCCACCTCCCCGACGGCACCACGCGGCTCGTGCGCGATGGCGAGCACATCCGCCACTTCATGGGCACGTCGACGTTCGCCGAGTACACGGTGATGCCCGAGATCGCGCTGGCGGTCGTGAGCCCGGAGGCCGAGCCCGACCGCGCCTGCGTGTTCGCCTGCGGGCTGTCGACCGGGCTCGGCGCCGCGATGAACACGGCGGCAGTCGAGCCCGGCTCCACGTGCGTGATCTTCGGCGCCGGCCTCGTCGGTCTGGGCGCCGTCGCCGGCTGTCGCTTACAGGGCGCGGAGCGGATCGTCTGCGTCGACCTGTCCGACGAGCGGCTAGAGTTGGCCCGCGGCCAGGGCGCCACCGACACGTTGACCGGCGGACCCGACAGCGTCGACCGCATCCTCGAGCTGACCGGCGGCTTCGGCGCCGACTACACCTTCGAGGCGACCGGCAACGTCGCCGTCATGCGCCAGGCAGTCGAGGCCGCCCGAATGGGCTGGGGCCTCTGCACGGTCGCCGGCGTCGCCGGCAAGGGCGAGACGCTCGACATCGTCCCCCGACTCCTGATCACCGGCCGCCGCGTCGCCGGCTCCTCCTTCGGCGGCGTCAAGGGCCGCGACCAGGTCCCCCAGCTCGTCCAGCTCTACCTCGATGGCAAGCTCGACGTCGACCCCCTGATCTCCCACCACCTGACCCTCGGCGAGGTCAACCGCGGCTTCGACCTCATGGAGGCCCAGGACGGCATCCGCAGCGTGATCGAGTTCGCCTAAGAGGCCTGGACCTCGGCTGGCAGCTCGATCTCGCGTTTCAGGATCTTGCCGGTGGGACCCTTGGGGAGCTCGCCGACGAACCAGATGTGGCGGGGGTACTTGTAGGCGGCGACCTGGGAGCGGCAGTAGTCGCGGATGTCGTCGGCGCTGGCCTGCTCACCAGCCTTGAGCGCGATCGCGGCGCCGACCTCCTCGCCGAGCTCGGCGTGCGGGACGGCGACGACTGCGGCCTCCTGGACCGCGGGGTGGGCGAAGAGGACCTCCTCGATCTCGCGCGGGTAGACGTTGTAGCCGCCGCGGATGATCAGCTCCTTCTTGCGGTCGACGATGAAGTAGTAGCCGTCGTCGTCGACCGTGGCCATGTCGCCGGTGTGGAACCAGCCGTCCTTCACCGTCTCCCGCGTCGCGTCCTCGCGCTCCCAGTAGCCGCTCATGACGAACGGGCCGCGCATGGCGATCTCGCCCGGCTCGCCGGCCGGGACGTCCGCGCCGTCGTCGTCGACCAGGCGGAACTCGGTGCCGCCGATCGGCACGCCGATCGAGCCCGGCTTGCGCTCGCGGTCGGGGAGGTTGAACGAGCCCATGCCGGTCGTCTCCGACAGCCCGTAGCCCTCGAGCACCCTCGCCCCGAAGGCCTCGTCGAAGCCGCGCAGCACCTCGACGGGAAGCGCGGAGCCGCCGGACACGCAGAGATCCAGCGACGAGACGTCGAAGCGCGAACGGTCCGGGTGGTGGAGGAGCGCCG
>DASQKV010000059.1:0-5546 GCA_035630335.1 Thermoleophilaceae bacterium
TTCGCAGCTTCCGTCCGCCCGAGCCCTACAAGGGCAAGGGCATCAAGTATCTGGACGAGACGATCCGGCGCAAAGCCGGTAAGACCGCGGGCAAGTAGAGAACCAACGCTCGTACAGGTCGCTGGGTACTTTCCTCAGCAACGACCTCGAGCAAGGAAACGACCATGGCTGGACATACCAAAGTAGCGACCCCGAAGCTCCGCAAGCGCCTCAAGCGCAAGGTGCACATCCGTCTGCGCGTCACCGGTACCACCGAGCGCCCGCGGCTGAGCGTCTTCCGCTCCACGCGCTACGTCTACGCGCAGGCGATCGACGACACCACGAATCGCGTCGTCGCCTCGGCGAGCGAGCTCGATGCATCCCTCAAGGATGCGGTGTCGGGCAAGCCCAAGAAGGAGCGCGCTCGCCTGGTCGGTAAGACGATCGGCGAGAAGCTGATGGGCGCCGGCGTCAAGGCGGTCGTGTTCGACCGCAACGGATTCATCTATCACGGTCGCGTCAAAGAGATCGCCGATGGCGCTCGCGAAGCCGGCCTGGCGTTCTAAGGAAATCTCATGAGCATCAATCCAGATGAAGTCGGCGAGCTCGTGGACCGCGTGGTCCACATCAACCGCGTCGCGAAGGTCGTCAAGGGCGGCCGTCGCTTCTCCTTCACCGCGCTCGTCGTCGTCGGCGACGAGAAGTCGAAGGTCGGCGTCGGCTACGGCAAGGCGAACGAGGTTCCCGTCGCGATCCAGAAGGGCGTCGAGCGCGCCCGCCGCAGCCTCTACGAGGTCCCGATGCACGGCTCGACGATCACCCACGAGGTGCTTGGGATCCACTCCGCCTCGCGCGTGCTGCTCAAGCCGGCCTCGCCCGGTACCGGCGTCATCGCCGGCGGCGGCGTCCGCGCGGTGCTCGAGCTCGCCGGCATCCACGACGTCCTGTCGAAGTCGCTCGGCAGCCAGAACCCGATCAACCTCGTCAAGGCGACGATGGCGGCGCTCGAGTCGTTGCGCCGGCCGGAGGACGTCGCCGCGCTGCGCGGCCTGAGCGTCCACCAGGTGCTTGGCCTGCCGGACACCCCGCGCGAGGATGGCGCCGAGGCCCCCGCGGCGGCTTCGAGCGACGAGACCTCGCCCACTGCGGATGCCTCCGCCGACGAGTCGGCCGACCAGCCCGTCGCCGCCGTCGCCGCTGGGGAGCAGGAGTCCTAGGCGATGGCCAGCGCGCTCACGATCAAGCAGGTCCGCTCGTCCAACGGCTCGTCCAAGAAGCAGCTCGACACTCTGCGCACGCTCGGCCTCGGCCGGATCGGCAGGCAGGTCGAGCGTCCCGACGACGTCGTCGTCCGCGGACTCGTGCACAAGGTCCGCCACCTCGTGGAGGTCCAGGATGGCTGACGACGAGAAGCGCGTGATCGGGCTCCACAACCTCAAGCCGGCGAAGGGCTCGACGCACCGCCGCAAGCGTGTCGGCCGCGGGGAGGGCTCCGGCCACGGCAAGACCTCCGGGCGCGGTCAGAAGGGCGCCGGCTCGCGTGCCGGCGCGAAGGATCGGGCCGGGTTCGAGGGAGGGCAGAACCCGATCCAGGTCCGCATGCGCAAGCTGCGCGGACCGCACATGAAGAAGTCGATGCCGTTCGAGAAGTTCCGGACGCGCACGCAGCCAGTGAACCTCAGCGATCTCGACGCCCGCTTCGACAAGGGCGCCGAGGTCACGCCAGACTCCCTCCGCGCGGCCGGGCTCGCGACCCGCCGCAACGTTCCCGTCAAGGTCCTAGGAGAGGGAGAGCTCGGGAAGGCGCTCACCGTCCACGCCCACGGCTTCTCTGCCAGCGCGCGAGAGAAGATCGAGGCGGCCGGCGGCAGCGTCCAAGTTCTCGACTCGTAGCGCGATGCTCAAGACCTTCCTCAACGCCTTCCGGATCCCCGAGCTCCGGAAGAAGCTGGCGTTCACCGCCGCCATGCTCGCGCTCTACCGCCTCGGCGCCTACATCCCCGCGCCCGGCATCAACGTCGACGCGGTCGAGGACATCGCCAACAACTTCACCGGCTCGAACGTCCTCGGCTTCCTCAACCTCTTCTCCGGCGGCAGCCTGCAGCGCTTCGCGATCTTCGCGCTCGGGATCATGCCCTACATCACGGCCTCGATCATCCTGCAGCTGATGACGGTCGTAGTGCCCTCGCTCGAGAAGCTCCGCAAGGAGGGCGAGGTCGGTCAGCAGAAGATCACCCAGTACACGCGCTACCTGACCGTCGCGCTCGCCTTCGCCCAGTCGATCGGCTACGTCTTCCTCTTCCGCAGCTTCTCGGCCGGATCGGCCGACGTCGTCGACAGCTTCACCTTCGGGACCGTTTTCGTGATCATCGTCACCCTGACCGCGGGCTGCGTGATGATCATGTGGTTCGGCGAGCTGATCACCCAGCGCGGCATCGGCAACGGCATCTCGCTGATGATCTTCGCCAGCATCGCCGCCGGCCTGCCGAACGGCGTCCAGTCGTGGTGGACGAACCCCGACCAGGTCTTCAAGGTGATGATGCCGTTCCTCGCGCTGGCGATCATCGCCGGCATCGTCTTCATGCAGGAGGGCCAGCGCCGGATCCCGGTCCAGTACGCCAAGCAGGTCGTGGGGCGCCGCGTCGCTTCCGCAAGCTCGACCTACCTGCCGCTGCGCGTAAACATGGCCGGCGTCATCCCAGTGATCTTCGCCGCCTCGTTGATGGCGTTCCCGCCGACCGTCGGAGAGCTCATCCGGTCCCCGTGGGCGCAGGACATGTCCGCCTTCTTCAGCCCCAACGGCTGGGCCTACATCGTCGGCGAGTCGATCCTGATCATCCTCTTCACCTACTTCTACACCGCCGTCACGTTCAACCCCGTCGAGCAGGCCGACAACCTCAAGAAGTTCGGCGGCTTCATACCCGGGGTCAGACCCGGGCGGCCGACGGCCGAGTACCTCGATCGCATCCTCGCCCGGCTGACGTTCCCCGGCGCGCTCTACCTCGCCGCCGTCGCCGCGCTGCCGACGATCCTGATCAACCAGACGAGCGCCAACTTCTTCTTCGGCGGTACCTCGATCCTGATCGTCGTCGGCGTAGCGCTCGACACCATGAAGCAGCTCGAGGCCCAGATGATGATGCGAAATTACGAGGGCTTCTTAAAGTAGCCCGGTCGAACCTGCGCGCTCGGTTGTTCCGCGGGTAGGTAAGTTGCGTCTTTCGTGAGCGAGCTGAATCTCATCCTGTTGGGGCCGCCTGGGGCGGGGAAGGGGACGCAGGCCGAGCGGCTTGTGGAGGACTTCGACCTGCCCTATTACGCGACGGGGGACATCTTGCGGGGGGCGGTCAAGGAGGGGACCGAGCTCGGGCGCAAGGCAAAGGAGTACATGGACCGGGGCGACCTCGTTCCGGACGAGGTGATCTCGGGCGTGATCGGGGAGCGGATCGCGAGCGCGGAGGCGCTCGACGGGTTCCTGCTCGACGGGTTCCCGCGGACGATCGCCCAAGCGGAGGCGCTGGAGCGCGCGCTCGAGCCGTTGGGGCGGCGACCGACGGCGGTGCTGTCGATCGAGGTGCCGGACGAGGAGGTCGTGCGGCGGTTGTCCGGGCGCCGGGTCTGCGAGCGCAACGGCCATCCGTACCACGTCGACTTCGACCCGCCCAAGAACGACGGCTTCTGCGACCAGGACGGCTCGCCGCTGGTCCAGCGCGACGACGACCGGGAGGACACGGTCAAGCACCGGCTCGAGGTCTTCCACGAGCAGACCGCTCCGCTGGTCGGCTACTACGAAGGCCAGGGCCTGCTGCGCCGCTTCGACGGCAGCCGCTCGCCCGACGAGGTCCACGCGCACATCCGCGCGACGCTCGCCACGCTCAAGCTCGAGGAACAGCTCTGACGATGGCGATCATCAAGAAGACCCCGGAGGAGATCGACAAGCTCGCCGCCTCGGGCCGGGTCCTCGCACGCTGCCATCGGCTGCTGCGCGCAAAGGCGCGACCGGGCGTCACGACCGCCGAGCTCGACGAGGCGGCCGAGCGCTTCATCCGCTCGCAGGGCGGGACGCCGGCGTTCAAGGGCTACCGCGGCTTCCCCGGCTCGATCTGCGCCTCGCCGAACTCGATGGTCGTGCACGGGATCCCCGACGACTACGCGCTGCGGCGCGGCGACATCCTTTCGATCGACATCGGCGTCGACCTCGACGGCTGGATCTCCGACGCCGCGGTCACGCTCCCGATCGGGCCCGTCAGCGACGTCGCCCACGGGTTGCTCGACACCACGCGCGCCTCGCTCTTCGACGGCGTCGAGCAGTGCGTCGCCGGCAACCGCCTCGGCGACGTCTCGGCGGCGATCCAGCGCACCGTCGAGGCCGGCGGCTACTCGGTGATCCGCTCGCTCGTCGGACACGGGGTCGGGCGCGACATGCATGAGGACCCCCAGATCCCCAACTTCGGCACGCCCGGCACCGGGCCGGTGCTCGAGGAGGGGATGGCGCTCGCGATCGAGCCGATGGTCAACGTCGGGGGCCACGAGGTGCGCGTCGCCGCCGACCACTGGGCCGTCTTCTCCGAGGACGGCTCGCTGGCCGCGCACTTCGAGCACACCGTCGCGATTACGGCCGATGGCCCGCGCATACTGACTCCCTGGCATCTGGACGAGGAGTCGGCGGCCGATCCGGTCGCGGCTCCGGCCGCGGGCGGCAGCCGATGACGGCACGCGCCCGCATCGGCCTGCTATCTTGCTCCGTTGGCGCTTGGCCGTCTCCTGGGCCTCGTGCCGGTTCTCTATATACGGAAGGTAGCGATGAAGGTCCGAGCTTCGGTTAAGCCCATGTGTGAGAAGTGCAAGGTGATCCGCCGCAACGGCGCCGTTCTCGTGATCTGCCAGAACCCCCGCCACAAGCAGCGGCAGGGCTGACCCGCACGTATGGCTCGTATCGCAGGCATCAACATTCCCCTCAACAAGAGGGTCGAGATCGGGCTGACCTACATCTACGGGGTCGGCCGGTCGCAGTCCAACGCGGTCCTCGCGAAGGTCGGCGTCGACGCTGACACCTACGTCAAGGACCTCACCGACGACGAGGTCATCAAGCTCCGCGACGCGATCGACCAGGACCTGATGGTCGAGGGCGATCTACGGCGCGAGCGCTCGCACAACGTCAAGCGGCTGATGGAGATCGGCGCCTACCGGGGCCTGCGCCACCGGCGCGGCCTGCCGGTCAACGGTCAGCGCACCAAGACCAACGCACGCACCAGGAAAGGCCCGAAGCGGATGCAGGTGGCCGGGAAGAAGAAGGTGTCGAAGTAGTGGCGCAACAACGTCCCGCACGGCCGCGTGGCCGCCGCAAGGCCAAGAAGAACGTCCCATTCGGGCAGGCTCACATCAAGACGAGCTTCAACAACACGATCGTGTCGCTGACCGATCGCGAGGGCAACGTGATCGCGTGGGAGTCCGCCGGCGGCGCCGGCTTCAAGGGCTCGCGCAAGTCGACGCCGTTCGCCGCCCAGGTCACCGCGGACGCCGCGGCCAAGAAGGGCATCGAGCAGGGCCTCGAGAAGGTCGAGGTCTTC
>DASQKV010000060.1:0-12289 GCA_035630335.1 Thermoleophilaceae bacterium
GCGGTCCAGGATCCGGTCCTCGAGCTCGATCAGCGCGCGCGCCCGCTCGGGGTCCTCGTCCAGTACGCGGCGGATGGCCTGCAGCGGCATGAAGCGCTCCTCCTGGAGCTGCTTGATCAGCCGTATGCGCTCGACGAAGCCGGGCGGGTAGTAGGCCATGTTGCGCGAGGTGCGCACCACGTCCCCGCCGTTGCCCAGCAGCCCCTCGCGCAGGTAGTGCTTGATCGTCCCGGCGCTGACGCCGCTGGCGTCGGCCAGCTCGCTCATCTTGAGCAGGCCGTCGCGGTTCACGAGAGAAAGCTGCCGGTGGCGCCCTCCGGCGGGCCGGCCACGGCGCCCGACGCCTCCAGCTCGGCCACCTGCTCCGCCGAGTAGCCCAGAGCCGCCAGGACCTCCGCGGTGTGCTCGCCCAGCGCCGGGCCCGGCCGTGTGGCGTCCGCCGGCGTGCCCGAGAACTTGACCGGGTGGCCCAGCGACCGCACCGGGGCCCGGGCGCCCGGCTGGTCGACCTCGACCACCATCTCGCGCTCGCGGACCAGCTCCGAGTCCAGCGCCTCCCCCAGGTCGAGCACCGGCTCCAGGCAGCAGTCATATCGGTCGGCGAACTCCTTCCACTCGGCCCGCGAGCGGCCGGCGAAGATGGCCTCGACCTGGCCGTGCGCCTCGGATCCGGGCGGCTCGAAGGCCTTGTCCTTGAGGTCCTCGCGACCCACCCCGGCGCACCACGCGGCCCAGAACTTGGGCTCGAGCGCGCCCATCGTGACGTAGCCGTCAGAGCAGGCGTAGGGCCGGTAACACACGTAGCCGCCGGTCAGGCTCTCCGAGCCCCGCTCGGGGACGCGCCCGTCGGAGAGGTAGCCGCCGGCCACCATGGTCAGCCAGGACAGCGCGCCGTCGGCCATGGACACGTCCACCGCCTGGCCCTGTCCCGTGCGCTCGGCCTCGCGCAGGGCGGCCAGGATGGAGTAGGCGGCCATCAGGCCGCCGCCGCCCAGGTCGGCGATCTGGCCGGCCGACTGCACGGGCGCCCCGCCGGCGGGGCCGGTCAGGTCCAGCATCCCGATCAGCCCGAGGTAGTTCATGTCGTGGCCCGAGCGCGTGGTGTAGGGCCCGCTCTGGCCGTAACCCGTGATGGAGCAGAACACCAGCGCCGGGTTGCGTTCGCGCAGCACGTCGTAGCCCACCCCCAGCCGGTCCATGACACCGGGCCGGAAGCCCTCGACCAGCACGTCCGCGTCCTGGACCAGGCGCAGCAGCACCTCGCGCCCCCCGGCCTCCTTCAGGTTGAGCCGGACGGACCGCTTGCCCCGGTTCAGGGCCAGGAACAGCGCCGACTTGGCCGACTCGGGTACGCCCTCGTGGTAGGGCGGCGCCCAGCGCACGTAGTCGCCCATCCCGGTGTCCTCGACCTTGAGCACGTCGGCGCCGAGGTCGGCTAGCAGCAGCGAGCAGAACCCGCCCGGCAGCAGTCGCGACAGGTCGAGCACCTTGACGTCGGATAACGCCTGGGGGCTCGCGCCCCCAGACCCCCCCGTCACCTGGCCGGCCGCGGAGGGCCCGCGGGGGCTCGCGGCGTCGCGGTCCGTCACGACGCCGAATCGATCGGGTGCGTGAGTGCCTCGCGGCGGGTGACCTCGCGCTCGCGCGGCACGCCGAGCAGCTCGCGCGCCTCGGCGACCGTCGCCGGGCGGCGGCCGACGTCCTCGGTCATCTGGCGCGCCTTGGCGATCAGGTCGCCGTTCGAGCGCGCCATCTCGCCATTCGGAAGGTAGAAGTTGTCCTCGAGGCCGACGCGGACGTTGCCGCCGAGCGCCAGCGCCGCCGCGACCAGGCGCCACTGGGCGCGCGAGACGCCGATCACTCCCCAGTTGTTCGGCCCCTCGGGACCGCCGGGAATCTGCTCCGCCATGTGCGCGAGGTTGCGCGGGTTGGGGCGGATGCCACCGGTCACGCCCATCACGCACGAGATCTGCAGCGGCTCGCGCAACAGGCCCATGTCGAGCAGCGGGTCGAGGTTGGCGACGTGGCCGCTGTCGAAGCACTCGTGCTCCGCGCGGATCCCGAGCTCGTTCATCGCGGTCAGCAGCTCGACGATCGTGTCGAACGAGTTCTCGAACACGGCCTTGAACACGAACGCCTTGCGCGAGCGCGAGTACTTCGCGTAGTTCATCGAGCTCATGTTCAGCGCCGCCACGTCGGGCCGCAGCTCGCGCAGGTAGGCGATCCGCTTCTCGAGCGGGACGCCGATCGCGCCGGTCGAGTAGTTGACGATCACGTCGTCGACCTCGGCGCGGATCGCCTCGGTGATCGCGCGGAAGTCCTCGATCTCGTAGCTCGGCACGCCCTCCGGCGTGCGCGCGTGGATGTGGATCAGCGACCCGCCCTCGTCGACGATCCGCCGCGCCTCGGCCGCGTACTCCTCGGGCGTGTACGGGATCGCCGGGCACTGGTCGCGGTTGGCGACCGCCCCGGAGATCGAGCAGGTGATGATCGCCGGGTCCTCGAAACGGCTCATGCGTCCTCCCCATCGATGTCGAGCACGACCTTGCCGACGGCGCGGCGGCCGTCGAGCTCCTCGAGCGCCGCGCGGACCTGCTCGAGCGGATAGCGGCGACCGACGATCGGTCGCACGTGACCCGCGGCGACCATGTCGTCGAGGGCGCTCGCGACCTCGGCCAGATACTCGGGCCGCTCGAATGCGAAGTGCCCCCACCCCGCGCCGACCACGCTGACGTTGCGGAACAGCAGCCGGTTGACCGACACGCTCGGGATCGAGCCCTCGGTGAAGCCGATCACGACCAGCCGCCCCTCGGGCGCCAGCGCGCGCACGCTCTCGTCGAAGCGCGAGCCGCCGACCGGGTCGAAGATCACGTTCGCCGGGCCGGCCTCGCTGCGCCAGTCGCCGTCGCTGCGCACGACCTCGTCGGCACCCGCGTCGCGCGCGACGCGCTCCTTCTCGTCGGTCGAGACGACGGCGACGACGCGCGCGCCAAGGCCCTTGCCGACCTGGATCGCGGCGGTGCCCGTGCCGCCGGCGGCGCCGTGCACGAGCAGCGTCTCCCCTGTGCGCAGCGCCGCGCGCCGGGCGAGCGCGAAGTGGGCCGTGTGGTAGTTCATGAGGTAGGCCGCGCCCTGGCCGAAGTCGAGCTCGTCGGGGATGCGGAAGGCCGCCATCGACGGCACGACCGCCACCTCGGCGTAGGCGCCGCCGAGCGGCGCCAGCGCGGTGATGCGATCGCCGGGCGCGAAGCCCGACTCCGGCGGAGCCTCGCGGACGACGCCGGCCAGCTCGCCGCCGAGCGTGAACGGCGGATCGAGCTTGAGCTGGTACTCGCCGCGCGTCTGAAGCAGCTCGGGGAAGGAGACGCCAGCCGCCTTGACGTCGACGAGCAGGTTGCCGTCGCTCGCTTGCGGCTCGTCGATCTCGACCAGCCGGACGGCCGCCGGGCCGGTCAGCTCGGTGACCTGGACGGCCCTCACGAGCGGACCGCCCGATTGGCTTCCGTATGACCGGCGAGCCTCATACCGGCATCACCCCTTGCTTCTTCCACGGCCGCTCGACGCGCTTGGTCGCCGCCATCTCGAGCGCCTTGATCACGATCGGGCGCGTCTCGCGCGGGTCGATGACGTCGTCGATCATCGCGTTGCCGGCGGCGATGTAGGGGTCGATCGTCGCGCGCACCGCGTCCTCCATCTGCTTGCGCGTCGCCTCGGGGTCGTCGGCGGCCTCGATCAGCGAGCGGCCGATGATGTTGACCGCTCCCTCGGCCCCCATCACCGAGATCTCGGCGGTCGGCCAGGCGACGATTAGATCGGGCTCGTAGGCCTTGCCGCACATCACGTAGTAGCCCGCGCCGTAGGCCTTGCGCACGATCACCGTGATCTTTGGCACCGTCGCGTTGGAGACGGCGTAGAGCATCTTCGCCCCGTGGCGGATGATCCCGGCGTGCTCGACCTTGGTCCCGACCATGAAGCCGGGCACGTCTTGGAGGAACAGCAGCGGGATGCCGTACGAGTCGCAGAGGTTGATGAAGCGCGCGGCCTTGTCGGCCGAGTCGTTCTCGAGGATCCCGCCGAGGTGCTTGGGCTGGTTGGCGACGATCCCGACCGGCCGTCCGCCCATCCGCGCGAGGCAGGTGATGATCGTGCGGGCGAAGCGCGGCTTCATGTCGAAGTACACCCCGTCGTCGACGATCCGCCGGATCACGTCGTACATGTCGTAGGGCTGGCGGTTCGACGCCGGCAGCACGTCGAGCAGCTCCTCGTCCATCCGCTCGACCGGGTCGGCGGTCTCGCGGATCGGCGGCGGCTGCTCGCAGTTCTGTGGGAAGTACGAGAGGTAGTCCTTGACCGCCTGGATGCACTCCTCGTCGGACTTCACCTCGAGGTCGCCGACGCCCGAGATCTTCGTGTGGATCTTCGAGCCGCCGAGCTCCTCCTGGGTGACGTCCTCTCCGGTCACCGCCTTGACGAGGTGCGGGCCCGCGAGCGCCATCGAGCCGCGGCCCTTGACCATCGGCACGAAGTCGGCGAGGCCGGGGATGTAGGCGGTGCCGGCCGCGCAGGGCCCCATCAGCGCGGCGATCTGCGGGATCACGCCGCTCATCACGACCTCCTCGCGGAAGAGGAAGCCCGAGCCGGCGAACAGCGAGCCGGCGGCCTCCTGGATCCGCGCGCCGGCAGAGTCGAGCAGCCAGATGAACGGGATCCGCTTCTGCAGCGCGAGCTCGCGCAGGCGCGTGACCTTGAGCTCGCCGGTCATCCCCATCGAGCCGGCCATGACCGTGAAGTCGTAGGCGCAGACGGCGACGAGCCGGCCGTCGACCTTGCCGTAGCCGGTGACGACGCCGTCGGCCGGCGCCTCCTTGCCCTCCATCGCGCGCTGCGCGAAGTGCGGCCGGCCGTGGATGCCGAGCTCGGTGAACGTGCCGGCGTCGATCAGCAGGTCGAGGCGTTCGCGCGCGGTCAGCTTGTCGGCGGCGTGCTGGCGGGCGATCTTCTCGGGACCGCCTCCCAGCTTGGCGCGCTCCCTGCGCGCGTGCAGGTCCTCGACGAGCGGGCGCAGCACTGACTCGGGCGGGGCGTCGGTCGCGGGCAAGTGATCCTCCGTCAGAAGTAAGAAGTCCTACTGCCTACTATCTCATGGATCCGGTGCTCGCCGGATCGGCCCAGCGAGCTACGCAGCCGCCCTCCAGGACCGATCCGCCTGCGCTCCGGTCCTAACCGATCGCCCGCGGCGATGCGTCCAACGGGCGAACGGAGAAACGGAACGCGAAGCGGTGAGACCCGGATTGCGGCCGTATTGCGGCCGAAATCCGGGTCTCACGCGGAGGACCGCTAGACGTTCGCCTCGGCGGGGATTGCCTCGAGCAGCGGCTCGAGCACACGCATGACGATCGCGGCGGCCTCTTGGCGGTCCTCGTCGTCGTCCGGCGCCTCGAAGGTGGTGACCTCGACGCCGACGAGCTCGCAGTCCGCCATCACGGCCTCGAGCAGGTCGAACAGCTTCTCCGGCGCCAGACCCTCGGGTGCCGGCTCGCGCGCGGGGAAGATCGCCGGGTCGAGCACGTCGAGGTCGAGGTGGACGTAGACGGGCGCGCCGTCGAGGGCGTTCTTGACCGCGACGAGTGTCTCGACCGGGCTCGCGCCGACGACCGTCACGTCGCTGCGCTCGAGCGACTCGCGCTCGCCCCCGTCGAGGTCGCGCACGCCCGCGAGCACGACGCGGTCGTCGGGCACCTTCTGCTCGATCGGCACCAGCCCTGCGTCCCAGCGACCGCAGGCGCCGGCGAGCGCCATCCCGCTCAGGCTGCCGCTCTCGGTCGTCTCCGGCGTGTTGAAGTCGCCGTGGGCGTCGAGCCAGAGCACAACGGTGTCGGGCCGGTGACGCATGACCGTCGGCAGCGTCGTTAGCCCGATCGAGCACTCGCCCGCGAGCAGCACCGGCAGCCTGCCGGCCGTCAGCGCGTCGTCGACCTGGCCGCCGGCCTCGAGCAGGCAGCCGCGCGAGTCGCGCAAATCCTCGTCCCAGCGCGAGTCGCGCGCCTCCCCGGGCGAGCCGACCTCGCGCGCCTCGCGGCCGAGGCGCTTGCCGATCAGCGGCGCGAGCGAGTCGACCCCGCGAACGGCGGCAGGCGTCCGGTCCGACGTGCGGCAGCGCAGGGCGACGAGCGCCGCGGTCACCGGCCGCTCCACTGCGGCTCGCGCTTCTCGAAGAAGGCCTTGACGCCCTCCTGGATGTCCTCGGTCGAGAACGACAGCGTCAGGTTGTGGTGCAGGAACTCGAGCGCGTCGTCGAGCGCCATGTCCTGCTGGCGATACATCGCATCCTTGCCGAGCCGCATCATCACCGGCGACTTCGCGGCGAGCTTCTCGGCCCACTCGCGGACCTCGAACTCGAGCCCGCGCGCCGCGACGACCTTGTTGACGAAGCCGGCCTCGAGCGCCTCCTTGGCCGTCAGCCGCTCGCCGAGCAGCAGCATCTCGTTCGTCTTCTTGCGCGGGACGTTGCGGTAGATCAGCGCCATGATCATGAACGGGAACACGCCGACGTTGATCTCGGGCGTGCCGAACGTCGCCTTGTCGGAGGCGACGATCAGGTCGCAGGCGAGCGCGAGCCCGAGCGAGCCCGCCAGCACGTGTCCGTTGGCGGCGCAGATCGTCGGCTTGCCGAGCTGGCCGATCAGCCGGAACAAGGTCGGGAACTTGTCGGTGCCGAAGTGCTTGTGCACGAGCGGCACGTCGGCCGCGAAGCCGGTCAGGTTGCCGCCGGCGGAGAAGACCTTGTCGTGCGAGGAGGTGAAGACGACGCAGCGGACACCGTCGTCGTCACGCGCCGCGCTGAATGCCGCGATCAGCTCGTCGAGGGTCTCGTTGCCGAGCGCATTGCGCGTCTCGGGGTCGTCGAGCGTGATCGTCGCGATCTTCGCCTCGTCGACCTCGTAGCGGATCTTCTCGAAGTCCAAGCGTCCTTCCCCGGTCGGTCGTCGTCCTGCCTGGTACGCGGCCAGGTCGCCTCCTCCAACGACGAGATTATCCGGGCGCGGGCATCCAGGCAGCGCGCATGTCGACGCGCTCGCCGCGGAACGGGACGCCCTCGGCGTCGAGCAGGGCGCGCTGGCGGTCGCCCTTCGGCAGCGACCCGTCGGCGCGGACGATCCGCTGCCAGGGGACGCTCGGGTCGTCGCAGGCGGAGAGGACGGCGCCAGCGAACCGGGGCGCGCCCGGCGACACGTCGCCGTAGGTGGTGACGCGGCCGGCAGGGACGGCACGCACGCGATCGAGCACGGCGCGAGCGCGCGGGGAGAGGGTCGTCGACGTCGCGCTCTCCCCGGCCGCGCGCTGCGCCGGGCCGCTCAGAGGCCGTACGCCTCGAGCAGGTTCAGCCACAGCTCGCTGCGCGTCGGGAAGCTCGGGATCGCGTGCCAGAGGCGGTCGAGCGGGACCTCTGCGACGACGGCGATCGTGGCGGCGTGAAGCGACTCGGCGACCTCGACGCCGGTGAACGTCGCGCCGACGATCGTGCGCCGGTCCTCGTCGACGACGATCCGGCAGGTGCCGGCCGCGCCCTTGCCGACGAAGCTGCCGCCGGCGCTGCCCTCGGTGTCAACGTCGACCGCACGGACGCGCAGCCCGGCCTCCCGGGCCGAGGCGAGCGTGTGGCCGACGGCGGCGACCTGGGGCTCGGTGAAGATCACGCGCGGGGAGACGGGCCCGTCAGCGGTGACCTCCGCCTGCTTGCCGAGGATGTTGTCCGCCGCGGCACGCGCCTGGTACTTGCCCATGTGCGTGAGCTGGACGCGGCCGTTGACGTCGCCGACGGCATAGAGCCAGTCGCCGTCTACGGTGGTCGCGCGCATGCGATCGTCGACGTCGATCGACTTGCCGGGCTCGAGGCCGACGGAGTCGATCCCGATGTCGTCGGTTCGTGGGCGGCGGCCGGTCGACACGAGCAGCTCGTCGGCGGTCAGCGCCGGTCCGTCCTCGACCTCGACGACGACCTCGCCGCCGTTCGCACGGACGGCTGTCACCGAGGCGCCGACGCGCACGTCAACGCCGAGCGCGCGCAACGAGTCCCCCACCTGCTCGCCCGCGAACGGCTCCTCGCGCTCGAGCAGCCGATCGGCGAGCTGGAAGATCGTCACCTGCGAGCCGAGCCTGCGCCAAGCCTGTGCCAGCTCGACACCCGCGACGCCGCCGCCGAGCACCGCGAGCCGCGCCGGGACCTCCTTCGCGGTCGTCCCCTCGCGGTTGGTCCACGGCTCGGCCTTGCGCAGGCCGTCGATCGGCGGGATCGCCGCGGCGCTGCCGGTGGCGACCACGACCGCACGCTCGGCGACGAGCACGTCGTCGCCGACCCGCACTCGCCGCTCGCCGTCGAGACGACCCGCGTCGCGAATGAGCTCTATGCCCTTGTCCTCGACCCACGGGAGCTGCACCGCGTCGTCGAGGTCGTGGATCACCTCGTCGCGACGCGCGAGCACCGCGCCCACGTCCAGCTCCCCTCCGACCGCCTCGGCCGCTCCCGGCACCCGCCGCACCTCGGCCAGCACCTCCCCCGGGCGCAGCAGCGCCTTCGACGGCATGCACGCGTAGAAGGAGCACTCGCCGCCGACGAGATGCGGCTCCACGAGCGCCACCGACAGCCCGCCGTCCGCGAGCCGCCCCGCGGCGACCTCGCCGGCGGGACCAGCGCCCAATACCACTGCGTCGAAGGCCCGCTCAGCCATCTGCGCAGTCTCTCAGCGTCGGCCGCCGGCCGCCTTTGCGACATATCGCAGCTACGAACGACTAGGATGCTTATATGCAGCCTCTTGAATTGGGCGAGGTGACCTGGCGGCTCGATGACCACGACCGAGAGCTGCGCTACCTCCGCGAGGATCTCACGGCCGAGCGCCAAGCCCGCCACGCCGCCGCGCGCGAGGCCGACATTCAAAGGATTGAGGCATGGCGAAGAGAGATTCGAGGAGAGAGCCGCACAGTGGCGTCCCCACGGGCAAGCTCGAGAAGACACGAGCCTGTGGCTTCGAGCGATCGAAACCGTCGCAGTCGACCGCCCATCCGTCGGCTCCTACGTGGTCGTATCCGGGACGTGGAGGCAAGCGAGCTCATCAGCCGCAACACGGAGGCGTTCGAGCGCTTCCGTGACTCGATGGACCGCCACTCGGACGCCGCCGACCGCCACGCCGAGGCAGCCGACCGCCAGGCCCAGGCGGCCGAGCGACTCGAGGCGGCGGCCCAGGACCAGGCGAAGGCGTTTCGACACCAGAGCGACATCATGCGCGCGCTGGCGGCGAATCTGGAGGCACACGGGGAGATGCTCGATCGTCGCGGCGATGCGCTACTAGGGGCCTTCGCCAACCTCGCCGCGGAGATTCGCGGCTGGCGTAACGAGCGCTGAGCCCGAGCTGGAGCGGCGCTAGAGCCCGAGCTGGCGGCCGAGGATCTCCTTCATGATCTCGTCGGTGCCGCCGCCGATCGGGCCGAGGCGGAGGTCGCGGGCGGCGCGCTCGATGCCGCTGGCCGCCGAAGGCGGCGCCTTCATGTAGCCGGCGCCGCCGTGGATCTGGATGGCCTCGTCGGCGACCTCGCAGGCGGCGCGCTGGGAGAGCAGCTTGGCCATCGTGACCTCGCGGATCGCGTCGTGGCCCTCGTGGAAGAGGCGCAAGGCGTGGTAGGTGAGGGCGCGGGAGGCCTCGAACTTGGTCGCCATCGTGGCGACCTTGTGGCGGATCGCCTGGAACTTGCCGATCGGGCGGCCGAACGCCTCGCGCTCGAGCGCGTAGGCGACCGAGGCGTCGAGCAGCCGGCCCATCGCGGCGACGGCGCCGAGCGCCATCGCGATTCGCTCCCACTGGAAGTTGGCGACGATCAGGTAGAAGCCGCGGTTCTCCTCGCCGAGCAGGTTCTCGTCGGGCACGAAGACGTCCTGGAACGCGAGCTCGGCGGTGTCGGAGGCGTGCCAGCCGAGCTTCTCGAGCTTCTTCGAGACCGTGAAGCCGTCCATGCCCTTCTCGATCAGCAGGAACGAGAGGCCGCCGTGACCGCCCTCCTCGCTGGTCTTGACGGCAGTGACGACGACGTCGGCGCGAACGCCGCCGGTGATGAAGGTCTTCGAGCCGTTGACGACCCAGCCGCCGTCGACGCGCTTGGCCTGGGTGCGGATGCCGGCGACGTCCGAGCCGGTGCCCGGCTCGGTGATGCCGAGCGCGGCGATCTTCTCGCCGCGGATCCCCGGCACGAGGAAGCGCTGCTTCTGGTCCTCGGTGCCGAACTTGAAGATCGGCGGCGTGGCGATGTTCACGTGCGCGCCGATGCCGGCGGCGAGCCCGCCCGAGCCGGCGCCGCCGAGCTCCTCGATCAGCACCGCGTCGTGGAGGTAGTCGCCGCCCTCGCCGCCGTAGCGCTCCGGGTACTTCAGCCCGAGGAACCCGTTCGCCGCGAGCTTGGCGAAGACCTCGTTCGGAAACCAGCGCTCGTCGTCCCACTCCGCCGCGTGCGGGCGCAGCTCCTTCTCGACGAACCGCCGGATCGACGCGCGCAGATCCTGGTGCTCATCGGCGAACGGTGGCAGCGGCCGACTGCCCGCGGCCGCCGGCACGCCCTTGGTGAACTCGCGCGCCTCGCTCACAGCGTCGTGTGACCACGAGCGGCGTGGTCGAAGCCGAGCAGGTCGCCGCTGCGGTTCTTCGGTCCGCCGTGGTGGTAGGCGCGAACCTCGCGGATCAGCCCGTCCTCGAGCTCGAACCACTCCGTGCCGCGGTCGAGGCGCCGCTCGTCGGAGTCCGGCGGGTGCCACGTCATCGTCCACTCGATCACCACGCGCTCACCGTCGGTGACGGCGTCCTCGATCGTCCAGACGGCGCCCATGTGCCGCACCGCCAGCGCCGCGTAGTCGGCGATCGTGCGACCGCCCCGGTGCGGGCCGAGGCGCGTGTAGTAGTGGGTCGCGTCCTCGGTGAAGTGACTCGCGACCGCGTCGGCGTCGCCCGTGTTGAGCGCCTCGTAGTAGGCGCGCACCCGCTCCAGCGGCGTCGTCACGTGGCTAGAGCCCGTAAGAGCGGCCGATCACGTCGAGCATGATCTCGTCGGTGCCGGCGCCGATGCGGTTGAGGCGCATGTCGCGCCACGCGCGCTCGATCCCGTACTCGCGCATGTAGCCGGCGCCGCCGTGGATCTGGAGGCACTCGTCGGTGACCTCGCAGGCCATCTGGGCGGTGAACAGCTTCGCCATCGAGATCTCGCGCACGGGGTACTCGCCGTTGGCGTGCCGCCACGCGGTCGTGTAGACGAGCTGGCGCGCGCCCTCGATCTTCGTCGCCATCTCCGCGAACTTGTGGCGGATGACCTGGAACTTGCCGATCGAGCGGCCGAACGCCTTGCGCTCCTGCGCGTACTGCAGCGTCTGGTCGAACACGCGCTGGGCGCCGGCGACGCAGCCCGCGGCGCCGATCAGGCGCTCGCCCTGGAGCTCCCACATGATGTGGTAGAAGCCCTTGCCGACCTGGCCGAGCACGGCGTCGGCGGGGACGCGCACGTCGGAGAACGCGAGCAGCGCGGTGTCGGAGGCGTGCATGCCGAGCTTCTCGAGCTTCTTCTCGCGGATCACGCCCGGCAGGTCCATGTCGACGAGGAACAGCGTGAAGCCGTCATAGCCCGCGTCCGGGTCGGTCTTGGTGACGAGCACGATGTAGTCGGCGCGGTGGCCGTTGGTGATGTAGGTCTTCGAGCCGTTGATGACCCACTCGTCGCCGTCGCGCACGGCCCGCGTCTTGATGCCCGAGACGTCCGAGCCCGCGTCCGGCTCGGTGATCCCGAGGCAGGAGATCTTCTCGCCCTTGATCGAGGGGACGAGGTATCGCTGCTTCTGCTCCTCGGTGCCGAAGAGGTGGATCGGCGGCGTCGCCATGTCGGTGTGGACGGCGATGCCCATCCCGACGCCGCCGCACTTGGCGTGCACCATCTCCTCGGCGAGCACGAGGTTGCAGAAGTAGTCGCCGCCCTGCCCGCCGTACTCCTCCGGGTAGGACAGCCCGAGCAGGCCGAGCTCGCCCATGCGGCGGAAGACGGAGTCGGGGAACGTCGTCTCCTCCCACTCCTCTGCGTGCGGGGCGAGCTCCTTGACCACGAACGCGTGGATCGACTCGCGCAGCTGCTCGTGGTGGTCGTTGAAGATGAAGTGCCTGCGGCGGGACCCGTGGTCGGGCTTGAGCACGTCGGTTTCGGTGGCGGCCATATCTGAACGCTAGCGGACAGATGAGGCCGCCACCGGGAACCGTCAGCGCTTCTT
>DASQKV010000061.1:0-49063 GCA_035630335.1 Thermoleophilaceae bacterium
GGACCGCGAGCGCGAGGTCGTTGCCCATCGAGCCCGTGGGCTCGGCGGCGTCGCGCGCCATCGGCGTCAGCAGCATCCGCAGGTCCTCCTGGGACCAGCCGAAGGCGAGCTGGCGCTCCAGCAGCGACCCGGCGTACTCGGGCTTGGAGAACCGCTCGGGCAGGTCGGCCACGCGGACGACGCCCTTCTCGTACCAGTCGGAGTAGGGCTGCTGGGTGGCGACCTCCTGCTTGACCTCGGCGTCCGGGACGATGCGTCCCTCCTCGAGGTCGACGAGGAACAGCTTGCCCGGCGCCAGGCGGCCCTTGCGGGCGATGTTGGCGGGCGGCTCGTCGAGCATGCCGGCCTCCGAGCCGACGATGACCCAGCCGTCCTTGGTCTCCAGCCAGCGGCCGGGGCGCAGGCCGTTGCGGTCCAGCGTCGCGCCGATCGTGCGGCCGTCGGTGAACGCGACGGCGGCGGGGCCGTCCCACGGCTCCATCAGGCACGAGTGGAACGCGTAGAAGCCGCGCAGGTGCTCCGGGATGTCCTCGCGGCCGCCGTAGGCCTCGGGAACCATCATCATCACCGCGTGCGGCAGCGAGCGGCCGGCCAGCACGAGCAGCTCGAGCACGTTGTCGAACGTCGCCGAGTCCGAGCCGCCCGGGCGCACGATCGGCAGCAGCTTCGCGAGGTCTCCCTCGCCGAACAGCTCGGAGGCGAGCTGGGACTCGCGGGCGCGCATCCAGTTGACGTTGCCGCGCAGCGTGTTGATCTCGCCGTTGTGGGCGATGTAGCGGTAGGGGTGCGCCAGCTCCCAGCTCGGGAAGGTGTTGGTCGAGAAGCGCGAGTGGACGAGCGCGAGCCGGCTCTCGACGCGCCCGTCCTGGAGGTCGGGGAAGTAGTGCGGCAGCTGCGGGGCGGTCAGCATCCCCTTGTAGACGAGCGTGCGCGAGGACAGGCTGGCGATCGAGAAGCCCTTGACTTGCTCGCGCTCGGCGGCACGGCGGGCGACGTAGAGCTTGCGCTCGAGCGCGTCCTGATCGGCGATGCCGTCGGGCGCGCCGACGAACAGCTGGGCGACGTGCGGCGCACAGGCGGCCGCCGTTCGCCCGCAAGAGTTGAGGTCGACCGGCACCTCGCGCCAGCCGAGGACCCACAGGCCCTGGGCCTCGACGGCACGCTCGAGCACCTTGACCGCCTCGGGGCGGCGCTCCTCGCGCGGGGGCAGGAAGCACATCGCCACCCCGTAGCGGCCGGGCGCGGGCAGCTCGACGCCGGCCTCGTCGCGCAGGAACGCGTCGGGGACCTGGATCAAGATGCCGGCGCCGTCGCCGGTCTCGGGGTCGGCGCCCTCGGCGCCGCGATGCTCCATCCGGTTGAGGACCGTCAGGCCGCGCTCGACGACCTCGTGCGAGGCGGGGGCGTGCAGACGCGCGACGAAGCCGACGCCGCAGGCGTCGTGCTCGTACTGCTGGTCATGTAGCCCGCTGGCTGGATCGGGGCCTCTGGCCCCGCCGCCCGGCGGGTAGACGGGATGCGGCATCTGTCGTTCCTCCGGGTCGCGCGTATCGCCGAGCGGGACGCGAGCGTTAGGAGGCGAAATCTTAGCGTTGCTCGGCCCTCGGCAGGGGAAAAGCGCTTCGCGCGCCGGGCGGTCGCGGCGACGGCCTCCGGCGGCCCGCGCGCGCTGTATCGTCGGCGCGCATGGCCACGACGATCACCGTTCTGTCGCAGAAGGGCGGAACCGGCAAGACGACGACCGCGCGAACGCTCTGCGACGTGTTCCGGCGGATCGGCCTGCGGGTGCTCGCCGTCGACATGGATCCGCAGGGCAACCTGACCGACTACTTCGACGTCGGCGACGATCCCGAGCCGACGCTCGCGGACGTGCTGATGGGGCGCGCGAAGGCCGCCGAGGCGATCCACTCCGACGTCCTGCCGGCGAGCATCCACCTCGCCGAGGCCGAGCTGGTGCTGCACGGCAAGATCGGCCGCGAGCTGACGCTGCGGCGGGCGCTCGCCGAGATCGGCGACGACTACGACCTGATCCTGATCGACTGCCCACCCTCGCTCGGGCTGCTGACCGTCAACGCGCTCGTCGCCGCCGACGAGGCGCTGATCTCGACCGAGGCCGAGTACTTCTCGCTCCAGGGCGTCGAGCAGGCGCTCGAGGTCGTCGAGGCGGCGCGCACCGTCAACGAGGACCTGCACTGGCTCGGCGTCGTGCTCAACATCGCCGACCTGCGCACGGTGCATGCGCGCGAGGCCGGCGTGCAGTTGCGCGAGAGCTTCGAGGGCAAGGTCTTCGACGCCGCGATCCGGCGCTCGGTGGCGTATGCGGAGTCGGCCGAGCGCGCGACGTCGATCCTCGACTACCGGCCGGATCTGGGGGCTGACTACCTCGGTCTCGCGGACGAGGTGCTCGCGCGGCTCGGGCGCGAGGGCGATCGGCGCAAGCTCGCCGACCTGCGCGCCGAGCTCGTCGCCTAGCGGGACGATCCGGGGGTGGCGCTCCTGTGGGCGTCCTCGAGGTGCTGGTTCGTGCTGGGGTGGCTGGGAGAGATACGAGTGGCTGAACTGCGGTGCCGGGCTTTGGCTGGGTAGGGCGGCGAGGAGGTGGAGGGTGGCCGGGAGCGGTTGGCGCTCGGTGGCGGGGGGCTCCGGCGTGAGGCGGTGCTGGCTCTTCGCGTCGTGCTTAGGCAGCGGAAGCCGTCTCGGAGCCTGGATTCGGGACGTTTGGAGCTTTGTATGACCTAGAGGTCATACAAAGCTCCAAACGCCCAGTTTTCGCTTGCCACACCCAGCCCATATGCACGTTCGTCAGCACTGGACCGGTCACCGGCACGACAACCACTCCGAACGACCGAGAGCCGCGCCCATCGAGCGAAGCAGCCTCTCCGGCCACCCACCACTCCGCAATCCGCCCTACCCAGCCAAAGCCCGGCGCCGCAGCTCAGCCACTCGTATCTCTCCCAGCCACCCCAGCGCGAACCCGCGCCTCAAGGACGCTCTACAGGAGCGCCACCCCCACCAATCCCCCAGCCCCAATCCCCCTGGCGGCTGGCTGGCCGGCCGGATAGGGTCCGCCGCATGAGCGCCGCCGACCTCCTGCGCAAGCCCGCTCTCGAGCTGGCGGCCATGGTTCGTTCCGGTGAGATCTCCTCGCGCGAGCTGGTCCAGGCGTCGCTCGACCGGATCGAGGCGACCGAGGCGCTGAATCACTGGACGCTCGTGGACGGGGAGAGCGCGCTCGCCGCCGCCGACGCCGTCAAGCCCGGGGATGAGCGGCCCTACGCGGGCGTGCCGATCGCGATCAAGGACCTGTTCGCGCCGGTCGCAGGCCTGAGGATGGCGCAGGGCTCGGACCTGCTCGGCGAGTTCGCCCCGAGCTACGACTCGGCGCTCGTCCGCCGCTTCAAGGATGCGGGCTTCGTGATCGTCGGCAAGACGCAGACCCCAGAGTTCGGGATCACTCCGGTCACCCATCCGCGCCGCTTCGGCCCGGCGTGCAATCCGTGGGACCCGGGGCGCACGACCGGCGGCTCGAGCGGTGGCTCGGCGGGCGCCGTCGCGGCCGGCGCGGTCCCGGTCGCGCACGCCAGCGACGGCGGCGGGTCGATCCGGATACCGGCGGCGTGCTGCGGGCTGCTCGGCCTCAAGCCGGCGCGCGGACGGATCTCGCGGGCGCCCGACCTCGGCGACCACTTCCTCTCGACCGACGGCATCCTCGCCCGCACGACCGCGGACGTCGCCGCCCTGATGGACGTGATGTCCGGCTATGAGCTCGGCGACGCGACCTGGGCGCCCCCGCCGGAGGCGCCCTTCGCCGAGCTCGCACAGCGCGATCCCGGGCGCCTGAAGGTGGCCTTGCTGACGGAGATGCCGGTCGAGGGGACGCTGGACCCCGAGTGCGAGCGTGGTGCGCGCGAGGCCGCGGAGCTGCTCGAGGCGCTCGGCCATGACGTTGAGCAAGTCAGCTCGCCGTTCCCGCCGCAGGAGGTGATCGTTCCTGCCTTCACGATGCTGTGGGCGGCGAACGTGTCGGCGAGCGTCCTCCACGGTCAGATCGTCACCGGCACCGAGGCGACGCCCGAGAACATCGAGCCGCTGTCGTGGTGGCTGTATGAGATGGGCAAGGGAATCGACTCCCCGACCTATGTCGGCGCACTCGCGATGGGGCAGGCGATGGCACGCGCGATCGTCTCCCACTGGAGCGACTGGGACCTGCTCGTCACGCCGGGGCTCGCCCAGCGCCCGCTCCGTCATGGCGAGATGGACCCTTGCGGCGACGACCCGGCGGCCGAGTTCGCCAAGGGGGGCCGGTTCACCCCTTACACGCCGCTGTTCAACCTGACCGGACAGCCCGGCGTCTCGGTGCCGCTCCTCCACGGCGACGACGGGCTGCCGACGGCCGCCCAGATCGTCGGCGCGCCGGCGCGCGAGGACGTGCTGCTGCAGGTCTGCCGCCAGCTCGAGGAGGCGCGTCCGTGGGCGGACCGCGTTCCCGCGGAGCCCGCGGCCACCGCGACCTGAGCGGTGCGCGCCCGACCGTGGGCGGCTACAGCGACCTGACCAGCTTGCGGTCGCGCGAGTAGGTCAACAGGTCGGGCGCCTCGGCCGGCAGCAGCCAGCGCAGCTCGTCGACCTCTTCGTTGGGGGTGAACCCCGGGTCTTCGATGACGGCCATCAGCCAGTAGCGGACGATCTTCGGCCGCCCGTGGTTGTCGTCGTACTGCGCGAACGGCAGCTCGGGACCGAGGCGGCAGATCAGCCCGGTCTCCTCCCTGACCTCGCGCAGCGCCGCCTCCTCGAAGCTCTCGCCCGGGTCGAGCTTGCCCTTCGGGAAGCTCCAGTCGTCGTAGCGCGGCCGGTGGACGACCGCTATCTCCGTCGCGCGCGGGCCCTTGCGCATCACAACGCCGCCCGCCGCCTCGATTCGAGCCCTCACTCGATTCCCTCCACGTCGGCCCCTGCCGGGGCGAATTGAACCCGCCGGACCTCGCAGTCCGGCGCTTGCGTGCGCAGGGCCTCGACGACCGCGCCGGTCTGCTCCCAACCGCACCAGAAGAGCACGGTGGGGCCGGCGCCGGAGATCGTCGCCCCGAGCGCGCCGAGCTGCTCGGCCTGGCCGATCAGCTCGATCGAGCGCGGGTAGAGGTGCGCCCTGCGACTTTGGTGGATCCGGTCCGACAGTCCGCGCGCGACCGCCCCAAGATCCCCGTTCGAGAGCCCGAGCACGAGCAGCGACGCGTGCGCGACGTTGTGCACCGCGTCCGCGAGCGGCACCTCGGCGGGCAGCGCAGCGCGCGCCTCAGAAGTCGGCACCGGCGTCGGCGGAGTGGCGAGCACGCCCTCGAGCGCCGGCGGCGGATCGAGCCGCACCGCCCCACCATCCGCGCACAGGACGAAGCCGCCGAGCAGCGCGGCGGCGACGTTGTCCGGATGTCCCTCGAGCTCGATCGCGTGCTCGAGCAGCGGCGCGTCGAGCTCGTACATGTGGTCGGCGGCCGTCAGCCCGGCGACGATCGCCGCGGCGCTCGAGCCAAGCCCGGCCGCGGGCGGGATCTCCGAGCGGATCCTGAACGCGAGCCCGTCGGCCGGATGCAGGCGCTCGAACGCGCGCACGCAGAGGTTGTCGCGGTCGAGCGGCAGCCCGGGGGTGTCTGACTCGACCGAGAACTCGCCCGTCTCCTCGACCTCGAGCTCGAGCATGAGCGACAGCGCCGCCGCGAGCACGTCGTAGCCCGGGCCGAGGTTGGCCGAGGAGGCGGGAACGCGGACCGTCCGACGCCGATTCACCGCTCCCCCAGCACCGCCGCCTCGACGCTCTCGATGTCGGGCTCGCACGGCACGACCGACGCCGCCCTGTCCATCGCGGTCTGCGGATCCTTGAGGCCGTGGCCGGTCAGCACGCAGACGACCCGTCCCTCCGCCCCGTAGGCCAGCAGCCCCGCGACCGAGGCCGCCGACGCCGGCTCGCAGAACACGCCCTCGCGCGAGGCGAGCAGCTTGTAGGCGTCGAGGATCTGCTCGTCGGTCACGGCCCGCACCTGTCCGCGTGAGGCGGTGAAGACGTTCATCGCGTCCTCCCAGCGCGCGGGGTTGCCGATCCGGATCGCGGAAGCGACCGTCTCGGGCGCCTCGACCGGGGCGCCGTTCACGAGCGGTGCGGCGCCGGCCGCCTGGTAGCCGTGCATCTGGGGAGCGGTCCCGTACTCGCTGAAGCCTCGCCACCACGCGGTCACGTTGCCCGCATTGCCGACCGGGATGCAGACGACGTCGGGCGCCTCGCCGAGCCGGTCGCAGACCTCGAAGGCGCCCGTCTTCTGGCCCTCGATGCGGTACTCGTTGACCGAGTTGACGAGCGCGATCGGGTGGTTGTCGCTCAGCTCGCGCACGAGCGCGAGCGCCTGGTCGAAGTTGCCGCGCAGGGCGATCACGCGCGCCCCGTGCATCAGCGCCTGCGCGAGCTTGCCGGTCGCGATCTTGCCCTCGGGGACGATCACGGCACCGCGCAGCCCGGCGCGGCCGGCGTAGGCAGCGGCGCTCGCGGCGGTGTTGCCCGTCGACGCGCAGATGACGGCCTTGGCGCCCTCGGCGATCGCCGCCGAGACCGCGACCGTCATGCCGCGGTCCTTGAACGACCCCGTCGGGTTCGCCCCCTCGAGCTTGAGGTGGACGTCGCAGCCCGTCTGCTCGGACAGCCAGGGGGCGGGCACGAGTGGCGTGTCCCCCTCCTCCAACGACACCAACGGCTCGACGGGCAGCCGGTCGCGGTAGCGCCAGAGGCTCACGCCTCTGCTGGCCCTCTCACTCGAAGACCTCCTCGATCACGTGGATCGCCCGCGGCCGCGAGCGGACGAAGTCGAGCCGCTCGATCATGTCGACGGCAGCGCGGAACCTCGACTCGAGCACCGGGTGCATGACCATCACGAGCCGCGCATCGTCGCCGATCCCGCGTTGGACGACCGACTTGATCGAGATGCCCTGCAGGCCGAGGATCTCGGCGACCTGGGCGAGCACGCCGGGGCGGTCGGCGACCTCGACGTAGAGGTAGAACGCCGATTCGACGTCGCCGACGATCGGCAGCTTCGCCACCGGTGGCGGCTCGACGACCGGTCCGTTCATCGCCGAGATCACGTCGCCGAGCACCGCCGAGGCCGTCTGCGAGCCGCCGGCGCCGGGTCCCGAGAGCGTGATCTCTGTGATCGCGGGCGACTCGATCGTCACCGCGTTGTACGAGCCGTTGATCGGCGAGAGCGGGTGGCCGGCGTAGAGGAAGGCCGGGTAGACCATCACCGAGATGCCGCCGTCGATCCGCTCGGCGCTGCCGATCAGCTTCAGCGACAGCCCAAGCTCGCGCGCGTAGGCGATGTCGTCGGCGGTGACGTCCTCGATCCCCTGGTAGGGCACGTCCGCGAGCGACACCTGCGCGCCGAAGGCGAGCCGGGCGAGGATCGCCATCTTGGCGGCGGCGTCCTTGCCGGTCACGTCCTCGGTCGGGTCGGCCTCGGCGAATCCGAGCTCCTGGGCCTCGCGCAGCGCGTCGTCGTAGGAGGCGCCGGTACGAGCCATCGCGGTCAGGATGAAGTTGGTCGTCCCGTTGACGATCCCGTGCACGCGCTCGACGTGGGCGGCGGCGAGCGTCTCGCGGATCACCCGGATCGCCGGAACGACGCCGGCGACGGCCGCCTCGAACCCGAGCTTGGCGCCGCCCTCCGCAGCCGCGGCTTCGAGCTGCTCGCCGTGCTGGGAGAGCAGCTGCTTGTTCGCGGTGACGACGTGCTTGCCGGCCTTCAGCGCGCGCGTGACGTGGTCGAGCGCCGGGTCGATGCCGCCGATCAGCTCGACGATCGCGTCGCTGCCGGCGAGGATCTCGTCGAAGTCGCCGCGGCTGCGGGTGAGGACGCCGGAGATCTCCGGGCGGCGTCCGGTCGCCGCCGCGATCGCGTCCGCGCGCTGCTCGAGCAGGTCGTGGAAGGCGGAGCCGACGGTGCCGTGGCCGAGCAGCCCGACCCGGAACGGAGCGCTACTCGAGCTCACGGAGGGTCAGATCCTCGTAGGTCTCGCGGCGTACGACGACGCGGGCGTCGCCATCGCGGCAGAACACGACCGGGGGGCGTCGGACGGCGTTGTAGTTGCTCGCCATCGCGTGCCCGTAGGCGCCGGTCGCGGGCATCGTCAGCACGTCGCCGGGGCGGGGGTGCTCGAGCGTCGCTTCTTGGACCAGCACGTCGCCGGACTCGCAGTGCATTCCGACGAGCCGGCAGTGGGTCGAGTTGCCGAAGCGGTCGGCGATCTCGGCCTCGTAGACCGCGTCGTAGAGCATCGGACGGATGTTGTCCGCCATGCCGCCGTCGACCGCGACGTAGGTACGCACGCCGGGGATCTCCTTGACGGTGCCGACGGTATAGAGCGTCACGCCAGCGTTCGCGACCAGCGAGCGGCCCGGCTCGCAGAGCACCTCGATGCCCGCCGGCAGCCGCTCGAGCATCGCCTCCGCGTAGGCGGAGGCGGGCGGCGGATGCTGGTCGCGCGTGTAGGCGACCGCGAAGCCGCCGCCCATGTTGACCACCGGGAAGTCGCCGGCCGCCGCGAGCACCTCGGCGAGCGTGTCGTAGACGTCGAGGTCGAACACCTGCGAGCCGATGTGGGCGTGCAGCCCGCGCACCTCGAGCCCGGCGGCGGCGCAGCGCTCGAGCGCCAGCGGCAGGGTCGCGAGCGGGATGCCGAACTTCGAGTCCTCCTGCCCGGTGGCGATCCGGTGGTGGGTGTCGGGCCGGATCCCCGGCGTGACGCGCAGCAGCACGCGCTGCGGGCGGCCGGCGGCGACGCGTTGGAGGCGGTCGATCTCGTCGAGCGAGTCGACGATCACGTGTCCGACCCCGCTGTCGAGCGCGTACTCAAGCTCGGCCTCGGACTTGTTGTTGCCGTGGAGGTAGATCCGCTCGGGATCGAAGCCCGCGCGCAGGGCGAGGTGCAGCTCGCCCCCGGACGCGACGTCGCACGAGAGCCCCTCGGCGGCGAAGATCCGCAGCGCGGCCGTGCAGGGGAACGCCTTGCTCGCGTAGAGGACCTCGAAGTCCCGCGCCCGGGTGGCGAACGCCCGCACCGTCGCCCGCGCCCGCTCGCGCAGGTCGTCCTCGGCGTAGACGTAGGCCGGAGTGCCGAACTCGCGCGCCAGCTCGATCGTGTCGCAGCCGCCGATCTCGAGCCGCCCGGCGCCGTTGATGCGCGAGCCGAGCGGATAGACGTGCCCCAGCCCCCCGGGGAGGCTGTCCGCCCGCCCCGGGTCTGCCAGCGCCTGCTCAGCGTCGCTTTCGACCATCAGCGTGCGGATTATGAAGCAACGGCGGCCGTTTCCATCCCCGGGTCGAGGGTGGCCCGACCACCTTTGGAGAATGGCCCGACCACTCTAACGAGAATGATTCTCGATTACATTTGTGATGTGAGCACGCTCGCGTCCCTGCCCTCGCCGCTCGATCTGGTCGAGTTGCCGTACATGCGCACGGCGCTCGCCGAGCTGACGCTGCTGGCGGTCGCGGGCGGCCTGCTCGGCGCCTGGATCGTCCTGCGGCGACTCGCCTTCTTCGCCCACGCCGTCGGGACGGCGACCTTCCCCGGTCTCGTGATCGCCGACGCGACGGGCTTCAGCGCGACCGTCGCCGGACTGGCCGTCGCGCTCGGCTACGCCAGCGGCGTGGAGCGTGCCGGGCGCTCGGGGCGGGATCCGGGCGACGCCGCGACGGCGCTGGCGCTGGTAGCCGCGCTCGGGATCGGGATCGTGCTCGCAAGCGACGTCTTCGAGTCGGGTGCGGCCGTCGACCGGCTGCTGTTCGGGACCGCGCTCGGGCTCGGTGGCGAGGACCTGTGGGTCGCCGCGGGCGCAGCCGCGCTCGCGCTGGCCGGGACTGCGCTGCTCGGCCGCGCCTGGACGGCGGCCGGCTTCGACGCCGGCGGCGCGCCGGCGCTCGGCCTGCCCGCGCATGCCGCCGACCTCGCCCTGCTCGTCCTGATCGCCGTGGCGGCCGTCGCGGCGCTGCCCGCCGTCGGCGCGCTGCTCGTCGCCTCGCTGTTCGTCGTCCCCGCCGCGGTCGCGCGGCTGCTGACCGAGAGCGTCGGCGGCCTGCTCGGGGCGTCCGTCGCGACGGCGGTCGTCCAAGGCGCCCTCGGCCTGTACGCATCGCTCTGGCTCGACGTCCCCCCGGGACCGGCGGTCGCCGTCGCGGGCGCGAGCCTCTACGCGCTCGTCGCGGTGGCCACGGCGACCCGGTCGACCGGCGGCCGGCCCACGGCGTTGGAGGCGACGTGAGCGGCCCAGCGGCTGGAGGCGCGACCGGTGGCGAGCGGGGCGCGAACGGCACGGCGGTGCGCGTACACGACCTTTCGCTCGCCTACGGCGGCGGACCGGTGCTCGAGGGAGTCGACTTCTCACTGGCGGCGGGCGAGTCGCTCTGCGTCCTCGGCCCCAACGGCGGCGGCAAGACGACACTGCTGCGCGCGCTCACCGGCGAGCTGGCGGCGCTGCGCGGCTCCGCCGACGTCGCGGGACGCCCCGCCTACCTCGCCCAGACCGAGCGCACGCGGCTCGACTTCCCGGTCAGCGCGCTCGACGTCGCGCTGATGGGCTCGCTGGCGAACGGGCGCTGGTGGCTGCCCGCGCGCCGCTCGGACCGCGCTGCCGCGCGCGCCGCGCTCGCGCGGGTGGGCCTCGAGGATCGCGCCGGCGTCCGCTTCGGCGAGCTCTCCGGCGGTCAGCGTCAGCGTGTCCTGCTCGCCCGCGCGCTCGTCCAGGACGCCGCCGTGCTGCTGCTCGACGAGCCGCTCGCCGGAGTCGACCCCGCGAGCGCCGAGCGGATCGCGACCCTGTTCGCGGAGCTGCGCGACGAGGGTCGCACGCTGCTCGTCTCGACGCACGACGTCGACAGCGCGCGCGACTTCGACCGCGTCCTCTGCCTCAACCGGCGCCAGGTCGCGTTCGGCGAGCCGGCGAGCGTCCTCACGCGCACCGCGCTCGAGCAGACCTACGGCAGCGAGATCGTCGTGCTCGAGGACGAGGGCGGAGCCGGACCCGTGCGCGCGATCGCCGTCCAGCACCACGCCCACTGATGGACCTGCTCGAGCCGCTGCAGTCGGGCATCGAGCGCCGGGCGCTGCTCGAGGTCGCGCTGCTCGGCGGCTTCTGCGGCGCGCTCGGCTTCTGGGTCACGAGCTTCCGCCTCAGCTATCCGGCCGAGTCGCTCGCCCACGGGCTACTGCCGGGCCTCGTCGTCGCCGCGCTCGCCGGGCTGCCGCTGCTGCTCGGGGCCGCCGGCGGCGTCGCGGTCGCGGCGGCCGTGGTCGCGCTCGCCGGACGCGACCCGCGCATCGGCTCGGACAGCGCGACCGCGGTCGCTGTCACGGGCATGCTCGGTCTCGGCGGCCTGCTGGCGCTCGCGCCGGACGCGCCCGCGCGGCTCGAGGAGCTGCTGTTCGGCGATCCGCTCGGCGTCAGCGACGGCGACCTCGTCGCGGCCGGCGTGCTCGCGCTGCTGGGCGGCGCGGCCCTGATCGCGCTCCAGCGTCCCTTGACGGCGGTGGCCCTCGACGCCGGCGGCGCCCTCGCACTCGGGATCCGCCCGACCGCCGTCCGGCTCGCGCTGCTCGGCCTGCTCGCGGCGGCGCTCTCGGTGGCCGTGCAGGGCCTCGGCAGCTTGCTGGTGCTCGCGGTGCTCGTGGCGCCTGCGGTCGCCGTGCGCGGCCACGTCGCCTCGCCGGTGCGCGCGATGGCCGCCGCCGGCGCGGTCGCGATCGCCGCGGGCGTGGCCGGGATCTACGCGTCGCACCTGCTCGGCAGTGCGGCCGGCGCCTCCGTCGCGCTCGCCCTCTGCCTCGCGGCCCTGGCCGGAGCCGCCCTACCCAGCCGCAACGCCAGAAGCGTCCGCCGCGACGCCGGCGCGTCCGTGGGCGGTCAGGCCGCGCGCGCGCTCGGCGACGCCGGCGCGCGCAGCCGAGCGAGCCAGTAGAGCCCGCCCACCACCATCGCAACGCTGAACAGCTGCGCCTGGGTGAGGCCGAGCAGCACCTCGTCGTTGCGGCGGATCAGCTCGATCAGCAGCCGCTCGACACCCGCGAGCACCAGGTAGAGGGCGAACAGGCCGCCGGGGCGGAAGCGATCGCGCAGCTGCCACAGCAACAGCGCCACCAGCCCCATCGCGAGCGTCTCGAAGACCGGGGTCGGATGCACCTCCTGCAGCGTGCTCACCGTCCCCTCCGGGTACGCCATCCCCCACCACATGTCGGTCGCCTTCCCGTAGTCGCCGTCGCCCGACAGCTGGCAGCCGACGCGCCCGATCGCGTAGCCCAGCGCGAGTGCCGGTGCCGCCAGGTCGAACATCCGCGGCTCGAGGAACCCGCGCCAGCGCGCCCAGAGAACGACGCCGATCGCCCCGCCGACGACGCCGCCGAGCCAGACGAGCCCAGAGCCGCTGAAGAAGCTGCCGAGCAGGTCGTCCGAGGCCCGGTCCCAGTTCTGCAGCACGTAGTCCAGCCGCGAGCCGACCAGACCGCCGACGAGCGCCGCGAACGCCATCTCGTACGCCCAGTCGACCGGCTTGCCGAGCTCCCCGAGCCGCCGGGCGATCAACGCCCCCGCCGCGAGGAAGCCGAGCGCGAAGCAGATCCCGAAGGTCTGGAGCGTAAGCGGGCCGAGCTCGATCTCAGGTTGCACCGCGGCGGACCCTAGCGCCGCAGCCGCGCGCTAGAGGTAGCCGAGCGGATCCGCGGGGGACCCGTTGACACGCGTCTCGAAGTGCAGGTGGTCGCCGAAGCAGTGACCGGTGCAGCCGACGTAGCCGATCACCTGTCCCTGCCTGACCGACGCGCCCTGCGAGGTGGCGTAGCCCGACTGGTGCGCGTAGCAGCTGGAGAGCGAGCCGGTGTGCTGAATGCAGGTGTAGTTGCCGTAGCCCGAGACCGAGCCGAGCAGGACGACGGTGCCGCCGTCGGCGGCACGGATCGGCGTCCCCGCGGGCACGGCGATGTCGATGCCGGCGTGCAGCCGGCCCCAGCGCATCCCGAACGGCGACACCATCGCGCCGTTGACCGGCCAGATCAGCTGCCCGGTGCCGTGGCGGATCGGACCGGCCGGCAACGAGCCCTGGAGCTGGCCGGTGACGCGTGCCTGCGCCGCCTCGAGCTTCTGCAGATCCCCCTCGAGCTGCGAGCGGCTCGCGCGCACCTGCTCGAGCGACTGCGAGCGGTCGTTACGGGTCGCCCTCAGCTCACCCTGCGCCGACGCGAGCCGATCGCGCGTGGCGGCGATCGCGTCGCGCTGACGCAGCACGGCGACCGCGATCTCCTCCTTCTCCTGCTCCAGCCGCGCGAGCGTCGCCTCCTGGCGCTCGAAGCGCCGCTTGAGGATGCGCACGCGCGTGACGATCGTCCGGTCCTGGTCGGAGATCCGCTCGAGGAACTCGGTCCGCTCGAGCAGGTCCGAGAAGCCATCGGCCTCGAGGACCACGGTCAGCGCGTCGGGACGGTCGGACTTGTAGAGCTCGACGAGCCGGTCGGCGAGACCCGTCCGCGCCAGCTTCAGGCGCGTGCGTGCGCGGGCGAGCTTGTCGCGCGCCAACTCGAGGTCGTCACGCACACGCTGCAACTCGGCACGCCGCGCGTCGAGCTCGCCCTGCACGGTGCCCAGCCGGCGCTGCGTGCTCGCGATCTCGCCCTGCAGGCCGCTGATGCGCGTGTTGAAGTTGCTGATCGTCCGCGTCAGCACGCCCTCGGTCTGCTTCTTCTCCTCGATCTGCGAGCGCTTCGCCTCGATCCGCTCGGGCAGCGGCGCCGACTGGCCCGGCAGCGGCAGCAGCACGTAGGCCATCAGGCCGAGCGCGATCGGTATCCAGAAGTACCTGTGCATGACGAGGGGGCGCGATCCCGGCGCCATCCCTGATTTGCCGCGTGTGCAGGCAAATCGGCAGCCGGGACCGGAGCAAGTTAACACGCACGGGATCGGGCTCGGACCCGGTGCAATGGATCCTGCACCCCCTGGTGCGTGGGATCGAGCACCCCCTCACTAGACTTGTGTGCATGGCGACCCAGAAGACCTCATTCGGCCGTGACACCGGCCTCCAGGTGCGAATGCTGCTCACGATGTTCCTGCTCGGCCTGCTCTACGTCGCGTTCGTCGGCGTGCTGTTCGCGGCCGGCGCAGGGGCGATCATGATGGTCGTCGTCATCGGCGCGCTGACGCTCGCGCAGCTGTTCCTGTCCGACAAGATCGCGCTCGCCTCCGTCGGCGCGAAAGAGGTCGCCCCCGACGAGGCCCCTGGCCTGCACGCGATGATCGAGCGCCTCTGCATCCAGGCCGACCTGCCGAAGCCGAAGATCGCCGTCGCCGACACCGACGTCCCGAACGCCTTCGCGATGGGCCGCTCGCAGAAGAAGGCCACCGTCTGCGCGACCACGGGCATCATGCGCCGCCTCTCCCCCGCCGAGCTCGAGGGCGTCATGGCGCACGAGCTCACTCACGTCAAGAACCGCGACGTGATGATCATGACGATCGTCTCGTTCTTCGCCAGCGTCGCCTCGATGATCATGCAGTTCGCCTTCTTCTTCGGCGGCGACGACGACGAGGGCGGCGCCCCCGTCCTGATGATCCTCGCCGTCTCGTTCCTCGTCTACGCGCTCTCGTTCTTCCTGATGCTCGCCCTCTCGCGCTACCGCGAGTTCTCCGCCGACCGTGGCGCCGCCCTGATCACCGGACGACCGAGCGCACTCAGCTCCGCGCTGATGAAGATCTCCGGCGCGATGGAGGCGATCCCCTCCCAGGACCTGCGCAAGGCCGAGGAGCTCAACGCCTTCTTCATTATCCCCGCCCGCGCGAAGGGCAGCCTGAAAGCCATCTTCGCCACGCACCCGCCGATGGAGAAGCGGATCGAGCGCCTCAACCAGCTCGAGGCACAGCTCCAGGGCTCCATCGCCGCCTAGCGTGGGCTTCCTCGACGCCATCCTCGGCGGCAAGAAGAAGCTGTCCGGGGTAGCCCCCGACCGGCTGTTCGCGATGACGACGGCCTACATCACGCTCGAGACTGGCCTGAACATCACGCACGCCGGCGCCGCGGGCATCGTCTTCCAGCCACTCGCCACCGGCGACTTCGCCCAGATCCTCAAGGACGCCGAGGAGCTCCTGCGCGGCACCGCCGAGGAGCAGGGCTCCACGCTCGAGACCGCCGACGACGAGTTCGGCTACCGCTGGCTCGTCCTGCGCGACCCGGACTTCGAGGACATCGTCGTGTCGCTGAACACGATCTCGACGGAGCTTCAAGGCGGCGGCTACGGCGACCGGCTGCTAGCGGCGGTGTTCGCCTTCGAGGAGCAGGGCAAGCGGCTGTACTTCATCTACAACTTCAAGCGCGGGATGTTCTACCCGTTCGTCCCAGCGCCGGGGGAGCATCAGCGCGACAACGAGCGCGAGATGCGGCTCAAGGCGCAGGTCGGGAGCGAGCTGCCGCTCGAGCCCGAGATGACGCGCTGGTTCCCGCTCTGGCAGATCCCTCTGTAGTCGGTCGTCCGTCGTCCTGAGGGCCGGGCGTCGGTGGCCGCGGGTCCTGTCTCCGGTGGCGACCTTTCGTGCTCGGCGGGCTCCGGTCTCCGCCCCGTGCCTGGCGCGGGTTGCTGTATAGGGCTCTTTCGTGGTCAGACGGCAGGGGCTGCGCCGGAGCGCCCGCCTGCGCGCGAAAGTCGACCACCGTCGCCACCCGCGGAAGCCGCGTCGACGTGTGGCAGGGGCGCTATTGAGGATGCAGGTAAAGTCGCCGCCGTATGGACGGTGGGGACGTCGTGACTGTCGTATCGGTGATCGTCGCAGGCGCACTCAGCCCGTGGATTGCCGGCCAGATCGCCAGTCGTGCTCAAGGTAAGCGCTTCGACCACGAGCGGGCGCTGCACGACCTAGACGATTTGCGCCGGGAGTTAGATCGACTGGGCGATGCCTTCGGCGACTTCATCCGCGCGGTCACGTCGTTCCTGAGCGCGAGTGACGACGAAACCCGCCTCACACGCCGGATCGAAGCGCGAAGGCACGGCAGCGTGGCGATGGAGCGCACTGCTCGCCTAAAGGTTCGTCTCCCCGAGGATGATCTTGTAGTAATGGCTGCCCGAAAGGTGCTGGATCAGCTGGACGGTGTTGTGAGCGATGCCGACGACCTGACGGACGATGAGATCGACGCCCGCATGTCGGGCGTTGGAGACGCTCATACAGAGTTCTTTCGAGCGGCGAATCGGCAGGTAGGCGCCCGCATCCCAGCCTGGTAGTCAATCCAGCGGGTCGTGCAAAAGGGAGAGCTCAGCTCTCCGAGGGACACGAGCCGCTCGCCACGGTCCCACTACTAGGCCCGCGCTCACCAGCGACAATGCTGTGTACGGGTGGTCAGATCACTAGAGGACGGTTAGGTGACTTGACGATTCGGCGGCAGCGGCGGTCCAGGTAGTTGACGCCGAGCCAGAAGTTGCGGAAGGCGGGATTGCGGGTCTGTTTGTGGTGGTAGCGGTAGTAGATCTGTTGGGCGATGGTGGCTAGTCGGAAGAGGCCGAAGACCTCGTAGAAGGGCCAGTTGTCGATCTGGCGGCCGCTGCGGTCGGCGTAGCGCTCGACGACCTGTTGGCGGGTGAGCATGCCTGGGGCGTTGGTGGGCTGGCGGCGGAGGATGTGCATGAAGCGGTCGTCGTCGGCCTCGACCCAGTAGGCGAGGGCGCCGCCGAGGTCCATCAGCGGGTCGCCGACGGTGGCCATCTCCCAGTCGAGGATGCCGACGATCCGTTGGGGGTCGTTTGGGGCGAGGACGAGGTTGTCGAGTCGGAAGTCGTTGTGGATGACGCAGGCGGCGACGTCATCGGGTTGGTTGGCGTCGAGCCAGCGCATGACGCGCTCGAAGGATGGGACGTTCCAGGTCTTGGCAGCGCGGTAGCGGCGCGACCAGCCCTCGACCTGGCGGCGGACGTAGCCGGGGCCCTTGCCGAGGTCGGCGAGGCCGGCTGCGGAGGGGTCGACGTTGTGGAGGTCGACGAGGCGGTCGATCATGGAGTCGCAGAGGCGTCCGAGGTCTGCGGGCGCGAGGTCGAGCTCGCGCGGGATCTCCTTGCGGAGGATGGTTCCGGGGATTCGCTCCATGACGTAGAAGTCGCTGCCGATCACGCTCGGGTCCTGACAGAGGGCGACCATCTCCGGGACGTATGGGAAGGAGGGCCGAAGGGCAGCCTGGACGCGGTGCTCGCGTGCCATGTCGTGCGCGGACGCGGCCTTGGTGCCGGGCGGCGGCCGGCGCAGGATCAGATCGCGCTCGGGGTAGCGGAGCAGGTAGGTGAGGTTCGAGGCGCCGCCGGAGAACTGGCGGACCTCGGGTGGGCCGGTCAGGTCGGGTGCGTGAGGGCGCAGCCAGCCGTCGACTGCCGTGACGTCGAAGACGTCCTCTTCGCGAACGGAACGAGCGCTGGAGACGTCATCCCCGCTCGGCACGGCATCCGCCGCTGCGGTCATCCGGCGCGGCGGCTGTCGCCCGAACCGACGGCAGGTCGGCGACGGCCGTTCACCCCGACCATTTGCCCTTGCCGTAGCGAGCTAGCTCGAGGCGAGCAACGACGCCGCGATGAACCTCGTCCGGACCATCGGCGAGGCGCAGGGCGCGGGCGATCGTCCAGGCGGGGGCGAGCGGGAAGTCGGTGCTGAGGCCGCCACCGCCGTGCAACTGCATCGCCATGTCGACGACGTCCTGGGCCATGTTCGGCACTGCGACCTTGATCTTCGACACGGCGCCGATCGCCTCAGGCGAGCCCTCGTCGAGCAACCAGGCGGCGTGAAGGACCAGCAGGCGCGCTTGGTCGATTGCGATCCGAGCGTCGGCGATCCGCTCGCGGTTGCCACCGAGGTTCGCGATCGGCTTGCCGAACGCGACCCGCTCGGTCGCGCGCCG
The DNA here is from genome assembly GCA_035630335.1 of Thermoleophilaceae bacterium. Lineage (GTDB taxonomy): Bacteria > Actinomycetota > Thermoleophilia > Solirubrobacterales > Thermoleophilaceae > JAAYBF01. The sequence continues at coordinate 17,934 of DASQKV010000061.1, forward strand.
GCAGGCCAGCTCGAGCGCCGACTCGGCGAGACCGATCAGGCGCATGCAGTGGTGGACACGACCGGGTCCAAGCCTCGCTTGGGCGATCGAGAATGCCTGACCGATGCCACCGATCACGGCTTCCTTCGGCACCCGGACGTCGGTGAACGACACCTCCCCATGTCCGCCGGGAGCGTCGAGGAAGCCCATCGTCGAGAGCATCCGCTCGACCTTCACCCCGGGCGCGTCGCGCGGCACGAGCACCATCGAGTGCTGGTGGTAGCGATCCGCCTCGGGATCGCTGAGCCCCATGAAGATCAGCACCTCGCACTTCGGGTGCCCCACCCCCGTGCTCCACCACTTACGCCCGTTGATGACGACCTCATCGCCGTCGAGCGTCGCGGTCGCCTCCATGTTCGTCGCGTCGGAGGAAGCGACGTCGGGCTCGGTCATGCAGAACGCGGAACGAATCTCCCCGGCCAGCAGCGGCTTCAACCACCGCTCCTGTTGCTGCTCGTTGCCGAAGTGGAGCAGCACCTCCATGTTCCCCGTGTCCGGCGCGTTGCAGTTGAAGACCTCGCTCGCGATCAACGACCTCCCCATCCGCTCCGCAAGCGGCGCGTACTCCGCGTTCGACAGCCCCGCGCCGTGCTCCTCATCCGGGAGGAACAGGTTCCACAGCCCCTCAGCCCGCGCCTTCGCCTTTAGCTCCTCGATCGCCGGCAACACGACCCACGGGTCTTGGAGCGACAGCTGCTCGCGGTGGTACGCCTCCTCACGGGGTGCTACCTCACTCTCGATGAACGCGCCTACGCGCTCCAGCAGCTCTTGCGCTCGGGCCGAGTGATGGAAGTCCATTGGCGGCAATTTGCCAGAGCCCCGCTCTCCGTGTCGGAGGGCGTCTAATTCGGATCGGTAGAATGCAAATATGCAGGCTCGCATGACCACCTCGCATCGACGCCGGTTCCACCGAGATCGAATCGTTCGCAAGCGTCAAGACGAATACCGTCGCCAGAAACTCGACTTGCGGCCCGAGGACCGTTCACTGGAGGACGGTCGCCTCGAAGCCAAGCAGGCCTACCTCGGATGCAGGCGAGCCCGATGTGGGCTCTGCCATCCGCACAAGCGCTGGGGTCGAGGAGCGGATCGGGCTCGCGGAAAGCGCGACTGGAGACGGATCGAGGAAGCCGCCTAACGTACGCGGGTTACTGCTCGACGTCCCGAGCGGCTAGCGCTTGCTCGACCAACGCTTGCGCAGCCTCTGACGGACTGATCTCTCGCTCTCGCGCAAGCCGTGAGATCGCCGTCAGCTGCTCGGGCGTGAACGGAACAGAGAGCTCCACACTGAAGTCAGGCGCAAACTCGACGGGTTCGAAGTCGTCCGTGTCGATGTCGTCAGAGGGATCGGGTCGCATCAGGCTCTCCACTGATCAGCTCCTTCGATAGTAGAACATCTGCTCGGTGGCGCTCGATGCCCAGGCGGTGCGTACATGCCAAGTCGCTTGGTCCGTCCCATCACGTTCGAGGACTACCGTGAGCAGCCGTCCACCGTCTGTGGGTCCGATCAACAGACGACTGCCCGCCACACGTGGATGGGGATTCCGTTTGCTGACGGCTCCGTTCGCCCGGAGCTGCACAACCTCGTGGGGATCAATGCCCCGGCGAGCCAGCTTCGCCGTGACGCGCCCGTTGAAAAGTATCTGCGCCACGAACACGCCTCGGAGCGTCCCGACCCTCGGGACGCCCTTGGACACCTCTTCGCAACGGCTCTGACACCTGTCTGTGACGGTCGTAGGCAGTCGACGCCTCGCCCAGAAGCCGTGCACCCCCGACGCAGCTTCCGCGGGTGGCGACGGTGGTCGACTTTCGCGCGCAGGCGGGCGCTCCGGCGCAGCCCCTGCCGTCTAACCCCGAGGAGAGCCCTACACGGCAACACGCGCAAGGCACGGGGCGAAGACCGGAGCCCGCCGAGCACGAAAGGTCGCCACCGGAGACAGGACCCGCGGCCTCAAGCGCCACGGGCCCAGCAAGAAGAACAGCTCAGTCAGGAATCAAGCCGTCGCCGGTGAACTCGCCCTGAGCCTCGGCGAACGTCACGTCCCGCGGCGGCAGGATCACGTCCGACTCCACGAGCTCGTCGTCGGCCACAACCTCGCCGTCGGTCTCGACCAGCGCCAGCATCTGGTTCCACAGCTCCTGGAAGCCGGTCTCGTCACCCTGCTCGGCCGCCGTGACCGCGCGGTTGTCGAGCTCGTTGAGTCGCTGGGCGTCGCTGTCGGGGAGTCGGAACTGGCCTTCACCGGCAATCCGGACGATCACCGGCTCTCCTCTCCGCCCTCGAGCTGAGGCGAATCGCCGCCACTCCCCGGCCCGAGCTCCGCCTTCATCGCGGCAAGCTCGTCGTCGACCTGCGCGCCGGCGCCGAGCGACGCCAGCTCGCGGTCGATGTCGTCCTGACCCCCACCGAGCTGCGTCAGGTCATCGAACGTACCCGCAGCCTCCAGCTCCTCGACCGCGCCGGCACGTGCGCGCATCTCCTCGGTCTTGTCCTCGGCGCGCTGGATCGCGAGTCCGAGGTCGGCCATCTCCTCGCCGACGCCGTTGGCGGCCTCGGAGATCTTGACCTGGGCCTCCGCGGCGGAGTACTGGGCCTTGATGACCTCCTTCTTGGTGCGGAAGGCCTCGATCTTGACGCGTAGCTTCTTCTCGTTGTCGGTCAGCTGCTGCTGCTGGTCCTCGAGCTGCTTGACCTGCGTGTCGAGCGACTGAAGCTCGGTCTGGGCCAGCGTCTTGCGCTCGAGCGCGGCGCGGGCGAGGTCCTCGCGGCCCTGGGAGAGCGCCTGACGCGCCTGGGTGTCGAGCTTGACGACGGACTGCTCGAGCTTCTGCGACTGCATCTGCAGCCGCTTCTTCGAGGTCGTGACGTCGGCGATCCCCTTCTTGACGTTCTGCAGCAGCTCGACCTGCTTCTGGTAGCCGTAGTCGAGCGTCTCGGACGGATCCTCCGCGCGATCGAGCATCTTCGAGATCTTTGCCTTGAACACCGTTGACATACGTCCGCCGAGGCCTGCCATGCGTTTCTCCTTTGACCTGCTGAAGATTCCTTTGGGTCGAGCGGAACCTAGACTAGCCTCTAAGCAAAGAGGAGGATCGAGGGTGATGTCGCCAGCGGAGCGAACGGTGACCGTCAGCTGGGAGGACCCGGGCGAGATCGCCGCCCAGGCTCGGGCGATGGCGGGGCTCGACTTCCTCCGGGCGATCCGCGACGGCGAGATCCCGCCTGCGCCGATCCAGCGGCTGCTCGGCTTCGCGCTGACCGAGGCGGACGAGGGCCGGGCCGTCTTCTCGGCCACGCCGGAAGAGCAGCACTACAACCCGATCGGAGTCGTGCACGGCGGCCTGGCGGCGACGCTGCTCGACAGCGCGCTCGGCGCCTCGGTCCACAGCACGCTCGCGCAGGGGCAGGGCTACACGACGCTCGAGACGAAGTTCAACCTCGTGCGCTCGATCACCGCCGAGACGGGCACGATCCACGCCGCGGGCCACGTCCTACACCGCGGACGGCAGGTGGCGACCGCGGAGGCTCGCCTGCGCGACGGCGACGACCGCCTGCTCGCGCACGCCACGTCGACCTGCCTCGTCCTCAACGGCTGAGCGCCGCCGAGCGGCTCAGCCGACTGCGGTCCTGGGTCGCTCGGCGCGGTCGTGGTCCTGGGCCGAGCGGTAGAAGAAGAAGCCGGTCGCGAACAGCATCACGAGCAGGTCGAGGCCGAGCATCATCCCGCCGGCGACCTGCTGGTCGGTCAGCGGCGACCAGCCGTGCTCTGGGGCGCTGCGCGCGTACTGCTCGTAGGCCGGCGAGCGCATGATGATGAAGGCCATGCCGAGGAACATCCCGGCGACCCGGGCGCCGAGCAGGTAGGGAACCTTCCAGAGGTCGCCGGGCAGGCGGCGCCGCTGCGGCTCGATCACCGACCACCAGACGAGCAGCGAGGCGGCAACGAACGACTGGTGCTGGAGCACGTGGACGAGGTCGTTCTCGAGCGCGGCCTCGAACATGAAGCCGAAGTGCCAGCCGTAGAGGGTGACGATCCACACCGGGATCGCGACGAGCGGGCGGCGCAGGAAGCGGAACGCGGCGCGCAGCGGTCGTGAGCGCGCGAGCGGCACGAGGACCGGTCGTGGCAGCAGGAACGCGTAGACCGGCGAGCGCAGGCCGACGAGCAGCAGCGGCGCCGCGAGGTCGGCGATCAGCAGGTGCTGGCCCATGTGCGCCACCAACAGCTCCTCGCCGAGCGGGTCGAGCGGACCGAGCAGGGCGATCGCCGTCAGCGCGATCGCGACGTGCCAGGCGACCTGCTGTCCCGGCGGCACGCAGTAGCCGCGTCGGCGCAGGATGCGGACGGCGCGCACGTACAGGACCTCCGCGAGCAGGAGGTAGAGGACCGGCCCGGGGTCGAAGGAGAGCTCCACGCCTCGATTGTCGCGGCTGACCCCCGGCCGGCGGGTGATCCACCCCCTCTCGCCCCAGTGCCCGGGGAGCGAAGAAGGCGGACCACCCGCCCACGCGGCGGTCGGACGCTTGGGTAAAGCCCTATGCGGCGGCGGCCGCGAGCGTCTCGCTCGCGGCCTTCAGGCGCTCCTGGTACTCACGGCGCTGCATGCGCGAGATCACGAGCCGCTGCACCTGCGCCGTGCCCTCGAACAGCTGGTAGATCTTGGCGTCGCGGAAGAACTTCTCGAGCGGACAGTCGGTCGCCATCGCGGCCTCGCCGATGAGGTCCATCAGCGTTGTCGTCGCCCACATCGTCACGTCGCCGGCCTTGAGCTTCGACATCGAGCCCTGGCCGCCGGTCATCGGCACGCCGTTGCGGCCCATCCAGGCGGCGCGCCAGACGAGCAGTCGCGACGCCTCGATCTCGGTCGCCACGTCGGCGAGCGTCTGCTGGATCCGCTGCTGTTCGAGCAGCGGGCCGTTCTCGTCCTCGCGGCCCTCGAGGTGCTCGAGCGTCCACTCGTAGGCGGCCTGGGCGATCCCGAGCGCTGACGCTCCGACCATCGGCCGCGTGATCTCGAAGGTCGCGAGCGCGTTCGACGAGCCACCCGTCTGCCCGGCGCGGGCGCGCTCGAGCTTCTTGTTCAGCTTGTCCATGCCGCCGAGCAGGTTGTCGACGGGAATCCGGCAGTCCTCGAAGACGACCTCCGCGGTGTGCGACGCGCGGATGCCGATCTTGTCCTCCTTCTTGCCCTGCGTCATGCCGTGCGTGTCCTTGGGGACGACGAAGGAGGCCTGGCCGCGGTGGCCGAGCTCGGGATCGACGACGGCTACGACGACCGTGACGTCGGCGATGCCGCCGTTGGTGATGAAGACCTTGGTGCCGTTGAGGACCCACTCGTCGCCGTCGAGCCGCGCGGTGGTGCGCAGCGACTTGACGTCGGAGCCGGCGCCGGCCTCGGTGACGGCGTAGGCGCCGAGCTTGATCTCGTCGCCTTGGCCGTAGCACTCCATCGCCCAGTGGCCGACCTGCTCGGGCGTGCCCGACGCGGCGATGCCGGCGGCGGCGAGCCCCGAGCCCGCGATCGCGAGCGCGATGCCGGCGCAGCCCCAGTGCAGCTCCTCGGCGTAGATCACGCCGAACATGCCCTCCGGATCGCTGCCGATCCGCTCGAGCTGCGGTACGCCGTGCAGGCCCCACTCGCGCGCCTGCTTGATGACCTCCCACGGCACGGACTGGTCGCGGTCGTGCTGCGCGGCCGCCGGGCGGATCACCTCGCGGGCGAACTTGCGGCAGTACTGCTGGAACTCGAGCTGCTCCTCGTTGAGCCTGAAATCCACTGTTAGAGCCCTTCCTGACGCATTGACTATCCAGTCAACCAAGGATTGACTGACTAGTCAACCAATCACCGCGGACCGTTGCGCACGGCGCGCCCTCGCAGACGCACGGCTAGTCTCCGGGCCCGTGCGGGCGAACCGATGGATCGCGGCCACGCTGACGGGCCTCGCAGTGGCGGTGGCCGGCGGCTGCGGCGACGAGCCCAACCGCCCCCCACAGCTCGGCCCTCCGTCGGACGACGAGGAGGCCGCCACCCAGCTCGGCTTCCCGTCTGTCGCGACGCGCAACACGGTCCGCGTCGGCGGCGACGACGCCGCGGGCGACGCGGCCGGCGTGGCCAGCGCCGTCTTTCCCGCCACCAGCGACGCCACGCGCCCGAACGCCGTCGTGCTCGTCGAGGAGGATGACTGGCAGGGCGCCGTCACCGCCGCCGTGCTGGCCGCCAACCCGATCGGCGCGCCGCTGCTGATCTCCAAGGACGGCGAGTTGCCGAGCATCAGCGCCGACACGCTCGAGCGGCTCGACCCACGCGGCTCCGACCTGTCCGAGGACGCCCAGGTGATCCGGATCGGCAACTCCCCCGCCAAGCCCGACGGCTTTCGCACGGCACGGATCGAGGGCTCCGACCCCTATGCGCGCGCAGCCGAGATCGACGGCTTCTTCTCGGCCGCCCGTGGCCGCGCTTCGAGCAACGTCGTCGTGACGTCCGGCGAGCGGCCGCAGTTCGCCCTCCCGGCGGCGGCCTGGGCGGCCCGCTCGGGCGATTCGGTGCTGCTGGTCGAGCGCGACCGCGTCCCGCCGGCGACGCGCAAGGCGCTCGCCACCCACGACAAGCCGGGCATCTTCGTCCTCGGCCCGCCGTCGGTGATCTCCGACAAGGTGCTGAAGCAGCTCCGCCCACTCGGAGAGGTGACTCGTATCGGCGCACCCACTCCGGTCGCCAACGCGATCGCCTTCGCGCGCTACGAGGAGGGCGACTTCGGCTGGGGCGCGACCGTACCGGGCTACAACTTCACCGTCGCCGGGGTCTCTCGGCCGCTGGACGCCGCCGCGGCGGCGATGCTGGGCACCAACGGCGTGTTCGCCCCGCTGCTGCTGACCGATCGCGCCGACGCGCTGCCGAAGGCGCTCGAGGACTACTTCCTCAGCGTCCAGCCGGGCTACGAGCAGGACCCGGGCCAGGCCGTCTACAACCGGGTCTGGATCCTCGGCGACGACGAGCAGGTCTCGCTCGCCGCCCAGGCTCAGCTCGACACCGTCACCGAGCTGATCCCGGTGCAGGCGAACGCGCCCTAGACTGCCGGCCGTGAGCGAGTACGAGCAGCCCGAGCGGCTCGAGCGCGAGCCGACGCTCGAGGACGTGCGCCAGCTGATGGGCGCCTCCACCCCCCACTTCGCGCTCCAGATCCGCAACCGGATCAGGACCCTGATCGCCGGCCTGCCGGCCGACCATCCGGCGCGAGTCGAGGGCGACCGCGAGATCGCCCGGCTCGAGACCCTCGCCCACGGCGCCGAGCGGCGTGGCAAGGACGGCCAGGGCGAGCCGCCGCTGCCGAGCCTGCGCGACGCACCGCCGGTCTAGACGGGCGCTCGGTCGGCGGCTACCCCGCCATCCGCCTGCACCGGTCCGAGCTCCCCGACGACTCGAGCCGGCGTGACGCGCCGGGGGCGCCAGGCGTACAGCGCGGCCGCCAGGAGCACCACGGCGCCATACACGGGCGCCAGATGCAGGAAGTCCGTGTAGTCGACGAGGAAGTGGGACGTGATCACGGCAGCGAAGTGGACCGAGCCCGCCGCGCCCATGGCAAGCCAGAGCGACCAGCCGTAGACCCCGATGCCCTTCCACGCCGTCGCTGCCACCAGCGTGCCCATCGTCATCATCGCGACGCCGAACTCGGCCCGCTCGTGGGCCAGCAGCGAGAGCAGGCGCTCGCTCACCCCATGGACCTGAGCGGCGTCGAGACCGAGGAACGAGACGTCCTGGGGCACGAAGACCGTCGTCATTGCGACGAGCAGGACGCTGCCCCCCGAGAAGACGAAGCCCACGGCAAGGCTGACGAAGAAGAGCTGTCCCAAGCCTTCGGCCCCCCGGCCCACGGAGGAGTAGCCCGACCTGCGCAGGGCGGCGATCGGGCTCGACGTGTCCCGGAGCATGCCCCGCGTAGCGAGGAGCCCGCCCGCCAGCGCGAGGCTGGCGAGCAGGACGGCCGCGACGTGCCATGCGCCGAAGCCGTAGGCCTGGGTCTGCCCGTAGGCGATGAATGCGATCGAGCAGCCACACTGCACGGCCCCGGCGGCGAGCAGCGTCCACCAGCCCCAGGCCTCGCCCGCGCGCAACGGGTGGCGCACGATCCAGGCGACCATCACCCCGCTGCCGATCGTGGCACCGCCGTAAGCGGCCCTGTTGTGGGTGATGAAGTCAGTGAAGCGGCAGCCCACCTCCTGACATAACCGTGACTGATCCATTCCCAGGTAACGCACGTCACCCGGAAGCAACGTCACCGTGGCGGCTATCAGCAGGTATGCACTGCCCAAGACGATGAGAATTGCCGCGAAGGCGTTGAGCAAGACGATCCCAGCACGATGATCGGCTGGCACCCTGCTCATAAAAAGCGTTACTGAGCGCGGTGTGTACGTACAGACCTCCCTCCAGGGTCCTGCACGAAGCTGAATAGGCACTATAGTGCGAATCGGTGAGGAGTCAAGGTCGAATCGCCGTCGGGCTCGTGGTGTGCTTGCTGACGTTGGCAGGCGGATGCTCGGACGACTCGTCGTCGGCCGACCGTGAAATTGCGAGAATGGGACTGATCGCCGCGGCCGAGCTGCCGCGTAAGCCTCCCGCCGCCGAGGACACTTTCGAGAATTCCTGCAGCCCTCACCGGCAGTTCGACGGGGACGCGAGCGCCATCGCCAAGGCCCCGCGCTACCTTTTCCCTGGAATGTCGTTTTTGCACACCATCGGTGTTTTCCAGTCCGAGGAGAGTGCAAAGGAGGCACTGACCGCATTCACCACGACCAACAACGCCTGCGTTCTCGCCAGGATCAAGGAGCGAGTCCTCGAGGAGACGGGACTGCCGGCACAGGCCTGGACGGCGCCCCTGCCGCTGCGCGTCCCCAAGGGCTTCGACGGCAGCTCGACGCGCTTCGTGGGTGCCTCGAGCGACGGGCGCCGGGTCTACTTCGACACCGCCGCGTTGCGAAGGGATCGCAGCATCGTCGTCGTCGGCTATTACGCCAACAGTCACCCCTCCCCGAAGCTGAAGGCCACGCTCACCGGCTCTGCCGTGCGGCAGCTCTCCAAGGCCCTGGACGACGGCACCTAGGTCCGGAGGCGCGGGTGGAGGCTGCGGCGTCGCGACCGCTTCTGGAGGGGATCGGCCTCGTCCGGCGATATCGCCACGGACCGAGCGAGGTCGAGGCCCTGCGGGGCGTGGACGTCGCCGTCCGGCGAGCCGAGTTCCTCGCGATCACCGGGCCGTCGGGATCGGGCAAGTCCACGCTGCTGCATCTGCTGTCGGCGCTGGACCGGCCGACGTCAGGCGCGGTGCGCCTCGACGGCGTCGCCATGGCCGATCTGAGCGACCGCGAGATGGCGCTCCTGCGGCGACGCCGGTTCGGTTACGTCCTGCAGTTCTTCAACCTGCTGCCTTCGCTCAGCGCGCTGGAGAACGTCGCCTTTCCGTTGCTCCTCGACGGAGCGCGAGACGCGGCCGAGCGGGCGCGTGAAGCGCTGGGCGAGGTCGGGCTCGGCGGGCGCGCCGACCACAAGCCGGCCGAGCTCTCCGGAGGCGAGCAACAGCGGGTCGCGCTGGCGCGCGCCCTGGTGACCGAGCCGGCGGTCATCTTCGCCGACGAGCCGACGGGCAACCTCGACCAGTCGACCGGCGCGGAGATCCTGGCACTCCTGCGCGCGACGTCGGACGCTGGGCACACGGTCGTAATGGTCACCCACGACCCGCGCAGCGCCGAGTATGCGAGCCGGGCGGTCGAGCTGGTCGACGGGGCGCTCCAGGCGCCCGATCGGGCGAGCCGCGCGCCATGGCCCTAGCCGGCGCGCTGCACATGGCACGGCTGGTGGGGCTGCGCCAGCTGCTCGCGCGCCCCCGCCGCTCCCTGCTGACGGTCACCGGCGTGGCGGGCGGCGTGGCGCTGATATTCGCCACCGCGTCGATCGACGCAACCCTGCAGGCGTCGATCGCCACCACCGTCCGAGGCGTCGCGGGGCAGGCACAGCTGGAGGTCACCGCACCGCCCAGCGCGGCAGGGCTGCGGCCAGCGCTCGTGCGCGACGTCGCACGCGTTCCGGGCGTCGCGTCCACGCTGTCGCTGAGACGAAGCACGGCGCGGATCGCGTCTTCGACAGGTACCCAACGCGTGCTGATCCTCGGCGTTCCCCGCAACCTGGGCCGCGCCTTCGGCGCGGGCCTGGGACGGGCGGGCCGGCAGCTCGACGCGCTGAGCGGCAGCGAGTTGCTGCTCGGCCCCGGGACCCTGGGGCGACCGGCGGCCGGCACGCTGCGCGTCGAGACCTCCGCGGGCCCTCGCGCCGTACGGATCGCCGGACGGCTCGGGTCGGTCCCCTTCGCCGACCTCAACGGCGGCGCGTTCGCCCTAATGGATCTCGGCGCAGCCGGCTCCCTGTTCGACCGCCGGGGGCTGGTCGACGCCGTCTACGTACTCGCCGAGCCGGGCGTGAAGCTCTCGGGCCTGCGCGAGCGGCTCCGACGGCAAGTCGCCGGCCGCGCCTTCGTGGGACGCCCCGGGAGTCAGTCGCTGCCCTACGAGCGGGCCTACGAGTCGTTGTCGCAGCTGACGGACCTGGCCGTCGCCGGCTCGCTCTGGGTGGCGCTGTTCGTCGTCTTCAACTCGATGTCGATGTCGCTGCTCGAGCGGCGCCGAACGATCTCGCTGGCGTCCGCGATCGGCGCGACGCGCCGCCAGATCGCGGCGGCCCTGCTCGTCGAGGCGGCGCTGCTCGGGACGGTCGCGGCGCTCGTCGGCATGGCCGGGGGCTACCTGCTCGCCGACATGCTGCTCGACAGGTCGCTCGAGGCATACCCGCTGCTTCCCGTCACCGACGGCGGAGAGCTCGCAGTGACCTCTACGGCGATCGTGCTGGCGGTCGTGAGCGGACCGCTGATCGCGATGCTGGGAGCGCTGATACCGGTGCGGCAGATGCTCAGCGTCTCGCCGCGCGAGGCGCTGCGGGTCGAGCCCGCATACGAGTGGAGCCCCGCGCCGGGCAGCGGCCCGGCCGGACGCGGGCGCGCGCTGCTCGCCGGCGGCGGCTGCATGGCGGCGGGGATCGCCGGTGCGGCGTCGGGCGCGATCGTGGACGTCCCGTGGTGGGTCGGAGGGCTTGCGATGGCGTTCGTCCTTACCGGCGCCCTGCTCCTCTTGCCGCTGGTGCTGCCGACCCTCGTGCGCGGCGCGCGCTGGCTGCTCGCCAGGCTGTTCGGCGTAGTGGGCGGGCTGGCGGGGGACTCGCTGCTTCGCAACGCCGGGCGAACGACGATCACGGTCGGGGTGCTGGCGTTCACGGCAGCGACCGCGATCGGACTCGGGACGGCGCTCGGGTCCTTCGAGTCCGAGATGAGGAGCAGCTTCACCGCCCGCTACGGCGCGCCGCTCTACGTCACTGCGAGCTCGTACTCGGGGATAACGTCCGACCAGCCGATGCCCGCGCGCGTCGGCGGGTGGTTGAAACGGGTGGAGGGCGTCGAAGCGGTCTACCCGCTGCGCTACCGACCCGCCAACGTCGAGGGCGAGCAGGCCGTGATCGCCAGCGCGCCGCTCGGCCGGCAGGTTCGCGACGGAGTCCAGACGGCCGTCGACGACACCCGGGCCAGCTCGCGCCGATCGCTGATGGCCGGCCTCGGACGCGGCGGCGTCGTGCCCTCGCGGCTGACCGCGGAGCGCCACGACCTCGACGTCGGGCAGGTCGTGCGCATTCCGGGGCCGAAGGGCGAGAACCGGCTGCGGGTCGTCGGGATATTCGACGACGTGCTGTCCGTCGACTCGGTCTACATGGAGCGCAGCACCTATCGCAGGCTCTCCGGCGACTCGACGGTCGACCACTTCGCGATCGCTCCGCGATCCGGCACGTCGCTCGCAGCGCTCGCCGGCCGCCTCGAGCGGTCGCTGGCCGAGCGCCGGGTGAACGCCACGGTCCAGACCCGGACGGAGGTCATCGACGCCATCCTCGGCAACGTGCGCGGGATGTTCTCGATCGCGCGCGGCCTCCAGATAGCGGCCCTGCTGATAGCCGGCATGGTGGTCGCGAACACGATGTTCACCGTGGTCGCCGAGCGACGCTGGGAGTTGGCGCTGAGCCGGGCGCTGGGCACGACCCGTACGCAGGTCGGGGCGGTCGTGCTGCTCGAGGCACTCGGGATCGGGCTGGTCGGCGGCGCCGCGGCGATGCTCGCCGGCATCGCGCTCGGCGTGCTGATGTTGACGTCGATGGAGCTCCGCTTCTCCTGGACGATCGACCTCCAGCTGCAGTGGGCGCTGATGAGCGCCGTCTTCGCGATCGGCATCGCCGGCGCCCTACTCGCGGCCCTCCTGCCCGCGTACTCCGCCACCCGGGCACCTCTGGCCGAGAGCCTCCGCTCGGAGTAGCGTGCGTGGCTTAGCTGTTCATGGTCCGGGCGGCGCAGTCGACCGCTCGACGCTCGTCAGCGCCTCGCGGCCGATCTCATCAGCCGATGCGCAGCCGGCCAGGCCCAGGGTCAGGTCGAAGTCCGCCCGGAGGTCGCGCAGCACCTGACGCACGCCCGCCTCGCCTGCGATCGCGAGCGCGTAGATGTAGGGGCGCCCGAGCAGGACGGCGCGGGCGCCGAGGGCGATCGCCTTGAAGACGTCGGCGCCGCTGCGCACGCCGCTGTCCAGCAGCACCGGGATCCCGCCGTCGATCGCGTCCACCACGGCCGGCAGCGCATCGAGCGTTGCGATCGCTCCGTCGACCTGTCGTCCGCCGTGGTTGGAGACGATCACGCCATCCATGCCGGCGTCGAGCGCACGGCGCGCGTCGTCGGGATGGCAGACGCCCTTGAGCAGGATCGGCAGGTCTGTTCGCTCGCGCAGGAAGGGCAGGTCGTCCCAGCTCAAGGAAGGGCGCGAGTAGACGTCGACGAAGCGCTGCACCGAGGCCCGCGAGACTCGGCGGCGCAGCAGGGCGAGCAGCGTCTTGAGCGCCGCCGGGGTCGGGCGCGGCGCGGGCGCGTCGGGATCGGGGTTCGCCTTGGCCTCCTCCACCAGGCGGCGGAAGACCGGGTCGCTGGTGTACTGGCCGATCCCCATCCCGCGCAGGAACGGCAGCCAGCCGAGGTCCAGGTCCCGCGTTCGCCAGCCGAGCAGCGTCGTGTCGAGCGTGACAACGATCGCCTCGCAGCCACACGCCTCCGCCCTGCCGACGAAGCTCTCCACGAGCTCGTTCGACTTGCTCCAGTAGAGCTGGAACCACCGTGGGCTGTCGCCCAGCTCGCTGGCGCAGGCCTCCATCGGCTCCGATGCCTGGTTGGAGAAGATCATTGGGATCCCCTCCGCCCGGGCAGCACGTGCCGTCGCGAGGTCGGCGTCGCGGTGCGCCATCTCGGCGACCCCGATCGGAGCGAGCAGGAAGGGCGCGGGCAAGCGGCGACCGAACAGCTCGACGCTCGTGTCCCGCTTGGACACGTCGCGCAGCATCCGCGGCACGATCCGGTGCCGTTCGAAGGCCGCCCGGTTCGCCCGCATGGTCGAGCCGGTCCCTGCGCCGCCGGCGATGTAGGCGAACGCCTCGGGGCTCATCGCCTCCCTGGCACGCTCCTCCAGCAGGGTGAGGTCGGTCGACACGAGCGGCCGGCGCCCCGAGACGCCGTCGAGGTAGACCTCGCTCTGCCGAGTCTGCCCGTCCATCCGGCCGCGTTCCGATCAGACGGCGGTCGCAGCCGAAGTGCCGAGGCCGCTCAGCTCCGCGACCCGCTCGCGGTGCTCGGCGGCGGAGCCGAACAGCGCGCCGTCGACCTTGGCGCGCTTGAGGAAGAAGTGGAGGTCGTGCTCCCAGGTGAAGCCGATCCCGCCGAGCACCTGGAGCGCGGAGGCGGGGACGTTCCAGCCGCTGTCGGAGGCCTGCGCCTTGGCCATCGCGGCGGCGAGCGGCAGCGTCTCGGGCTCGGAATCGGCGGCCCAGGCCGCCCAAAGGACGGTCGAGCGCGAGCTCTCGACCTCGCGCAGCATGTCGGCGCAGCGGTGCGAGACGCCCTGGTAGGCGCCGATCGGGCGGCCGAACTGCTGGCGGTCGCGCGCGTACTCGACGGCCATCTCGAGCGTGCGCTGGATGACACCGACGATCTCGGCGCCTACGAGCGTCGCGATCCGGTCAAGCGCCGGTCCGGCGTCGCCCTCGAGCAGCTCGCCCGCGCCTGCGCGTGGCGTTACGCGCGCGTAGCGGCGGGTCTGGTCGATCGAGGGGATCGGAGCGATCTCGCATTCGCTGGGCTCGAGCACCGTGGCCGCGCCGTTCTCGAACAGGACGATCGCGCTCGCGGAGTCGGCGTCGGGCACGAGCGGCGCGACTCCGTCGCGCATCAGGCCGGCGGCGCCGCGCTGGGCGCCGGAGGCGATGCCAGGCAGCCAGCGCTCGCGCTGGGCGTCGCTGCCGGCGTGCTGGAGCGCGATGCCGGCGGCGGCGTTGGCGAGGAACGGCAGCGGCGCGACCGCGTAGCCGAGCTCCTCGGCGAGGATCGCGAGCTCCACCATGCCAAGCCCCTGGCCGCCGTGCTGCTCGTCGACGAAGATCCCGGCCCAGCCGAGCTCGGCGATCTCGCGCCAGTGGACCTCGTCGTAGCGCTCCGCCTCGGCGAGCTCGCGGACGGTGTCGGGCTTGAAGCGGTCGGCGAGCAGGTCGCGCGCGGTGCGCTTGATCGCCTGCTGGTCGTCGGTGAAGTCGAAGTTCATCGCAGCCTCGGCAGGCCCAGCACGCGCTCGGCGATGATGTTCTTGAGGATCTCGGTCGTGCCGCCCTCGATCGAGTTCGCGCGGGCGCGCAGGAAGCGGTAGGTCCACTCGGAGTCGCGCGTCAGGCCCTCCTCGCCCTGGATCGCGACGGCCAGCTCGGTCAGCCCCTGGTTGACCGCGGACCACTGCAGCTTCGGCAGCGAGCCCTCGGGACCCGGGATGCCGGTCTTCATGATCTGCGTCAAGCCGCGCCAGGCGTTCAGGCGCAGCGCCTCGGCCTCGATCAGCAGCGAGGCGATCTTCTGGCGCACGACCGGGTCGCCGTCGACACCGCGCTCCTGCGCGAGCTCGATCAGCTGCCCGAGCGCGATCTTGACCGAGGCCGCCGATGCGGCGCCGAGCCCGGCGCGCTCGTGCATAAGCGTGGTGATCGCGACCGCCCAGCCGTTGCCGACGCCGCCGACGACGTTCTCGTCGGGGATCCGCGCCTCCTCGATGAACAGCTCGTTGAACTCGGCCTCGCCGGTGATCTGGCGCAGCGGGCGGACCTGGATCTCGTCCTGCTCCATGTCCATCAGGAAGTAGGTGAGGCCCTTGTGCTTGGGCGCGTCGGGGTCGGTCCGCGCGACGAGCATGCACCACTTCGCGTGGTGGGCGAACGTGGTCCAGACCTTCTGGCCGGTCACGATCCACTCGCCGTTCGACTTCACGGCGCGCGTCTTCAGCGAGGCGAGGTCGGAGCCGGACTCGGGCTCGGAGAAGCCCTGGCACCAGATCTCCTCGGCGGAGAGGATCGGCTCGAGGTAGCGCCGCTTCTGCTCCTCGCTGCCGTGGGCGATCACCACCGGGCCGCCCATCACGAGGCCGAGGATGTTCGCCGGCGAGGGGGCCTTCGCGCGCGCCATCTCCTCGCCGAAGATCGCCTGCTCGATCAGCGTGGCGCCGCGGCCGCCGAACTCCTCGGGCCACGAGAGGCCGGCATAGCCCTGCGCGTGCAGCTTGCGCTGCCAGGCGCTGCGGAACTCCCACGCCGCCTCGTCGCCCGTCGGCTCCTCACCGGGGTGGTTCTGCCCGACCCAGTCACGCAGCTCGTCCCGGAATGCTTGCTCGCTGGGCGAGAGCGTCAGGTCCACGCGGGCGACCTTACCGCACCCTGGCCGGCCGGCCAGGGAGCTTCTCGGGCTACGACGGGCCTATCGCGGCCATACCGCGACCGGAACCGGCCCATCGATCCTCGACTCACAGCGATGGGCCTGTCCCGGCCGTATTGCGGCCGCAATCGACCCGTGGTGCGTCAGCGGGGAACCGAGGCGGCGTGGAGGCCCCGGAGCAGACGGCGGGAGATGCCCTCGAGCGTCTGCTTGCCGTAGGCGTGGCTCGGGTTGTCGGCGGTCATGATCGCGACGGCGATCCGGCGCTCGCCGTGGCGGAGCAGGGCAACCTGGTGGTCGACGGCGCCCGAGCCGTCGCCCCAGCCGCCCTTGAAGTAGAGCCGCCACCCGGATCGGCGCACGCGCGCGATGCCCCAGCGCTGCTCCGGGACGATCGTCGCGAGCAGCCGCAGCGCGGCGCGGCGGTGGCGAGCGACGACGTAGCGGTCGACGCGCAGGAAGAGCTTCGTCTGACCGGCGGCAGTGATCTGGGAGTCCCCCCAGTTGAGCGCGACCGTGAACCGCCCCATTCCCGCCCGCCGGGCGAGATCGACGAGCGCCCCGTTGCCGACGAAGTCGCGCACGCGCGAGGCGGCGACGTTGCTCGACCAGCGCACCATCGGGTCGAGCAGCGCGTGGTCCGCCTGCGTCAGCGGACGCGACCGGACGCTCGGGTGGTTGAGGTAGGCGACCATCAACATCGCCTTGACCACGCTCGCCGAGCGGAAGCTGCGGTAGGCGTCGGAGCGGTACAGGCGACTGTCGGTTCGCACGGCGAAGCTGATCGTGCCGGCGCGCGTGGCGGCGTAGGCGCGAGCCTGTTCTAGCCCTGGGCGCCAGCGGCGGTCCGGGGCATCGGCGGCGGCCGCGCAGGCGGAAGCGGCAAGCAGCGCCACTGCCACCCCGAGGGTTCCGGCCGCTCTCCTCACGCGCGCAAACGTATTCCTGCGACCGGCGGACGGCGTCTCCGTCGCTTGGCGATTACGTGCTCTATCGCCCACCCAGAGCGTTTCGATACGGAAACGTTGCGTAATAGGCGCGATCCTGGTACGGTTTCGCTACGACTTCGTATCGAAACCATTCTCAACCGCTACCGAAGGAGCCCGCCATGCAAAACGACCTCACATACAAGCGCCGCTGGTGGATCCTGGCGGTGCTGTCGCTGAGCCTGCTCGTCATCTCGCTCGACAACACGATCCTCAACGTCGCGCTGCCGAGCATCGAGCGCGACCTCGACGCCTCTGCCAGCGAGCTGCAGTGGATCGTCGACTCCTACGTGCTCGTGTTCGCCGGCCTGCTGCTGACCGCCGGCAGCCTCGGCGACCGCTTCGGCCGTCGCCGCGCATTGCTGCTCGGCCTGAGCGTCTTCGGCGCCGGGTCCGCCCTCTCCGCGCTCGCGGGGTCGGCCGACGCGCTGATCGCCAGCCGCGCGCTGATGGGCGTCGGCGGCGCGTTCATCATGCCGATCACGCTCTCCGTGCTGACGAACGTCTTCGAGGGCCGCGAGCGCGCGAAGGCGATCGGCATCTGGACCGCGGTCGCCGGGATCGGCGTGGCCGCCGGCCCGGTCGCCGGCGGCTGGCTGCTCGAGCACTTCGACTGGACCTCTGTCTTCCTCGTCAACCTGCCGATCGTGGCGCTCGGCCTCGCGGGCAGCTGGCTGCTGGTCCCGGAGTCGCGCGACCCCGAGGCATCGGCGCTCGACCCGGTCGGAGCCGGCCTCTCGATCGCCGGGCTCGCCACGCTGCTATGGGCCGTCATCGAGGCCCCCGCGCGCGGCTGGACCGACGGCCTCGTCCTGACCGCGTTCGCGTTCGCCGCGGCCATGCTCGCCGCGTTCGTCCGCTGGGAGCTGCGCAGCTCGAAGCCGATGCTCGACGTGCGCCTGTTCCGCAACGGCGCCTTCAGCGGTGCCAGCTCGGCGATCGCGCTCGTCTTCTTCGCCCTCTTCGGGACGATCTTCTTCCTGACCCAGTACCTCCAGGGGATCCTCGACCACACCGCACTCGAGGCCGGCATCCGCACGCTGCCGATCGCCGGCGGGCTGATGATCGCCGCGCCCGCGTCGGCGAAGCTCGCCGCGCGGCTCGGAGCCCGGCCGGTGGTGACCGGCGGGCTCGTCGTGGTCGCCACCGGCCTCGTCGGCCTCTCGACGGTCGACGGCGAGACGGCCTACGGCATGGTCGCCGCGTCGATGGCCCTGCTCGGCCTCGGCATGGGAGCCGCGATGGCGCCGGCGACCGAGTCGATCATGGGCAGCGTCTCCGAGGCCCACGCCGGCGTCGGGGCCGCGATGAACGACACGATGCGCCTGGTCGGCGGCTCGCTCGGCGTGGCGGTGCTCGGAAGCCTCCTGTCCAGCGGCTACCGTGCCGACATGGCGCAGGCGACGGCCGATCTGCCGGCGGGGGCCGCCGGGCCCGCGAGCGACTCGCTCGGCGGGGCCTCGGCCGTGGCCGAGCGGCTCGGCGGGATCGCCGGTCAGGACCTCACGCGCGCCGCAGACGCAGCATTCAGCTCGGCGATGGGCGGGGCGCTGCTGGTGGCTGCTGCCGTCGCGCTCGCGGGTGCGCTGGTCGCGGCGCTCGCGATGCCCGGCCGGCAGCGCGATGCCACCAGCACGAAGGTCCGCGATGCGGACGCCGCCGGCGCGGTGCCCGCATGACGCCGGCGAGCGCTCGCGGCTCGGCTCCCCCCGAGCCGGCCGGCGCCGCCGGGGACGTTGCCGGTCCGGCGCCGGCCCGCCGGCCCGGGCGGCCGCGCAGCGAGCAGGCCGACAGGGCGATCCTCGGCGCCGCCCTGCGACTGCTCGCCGTCGAGGGTGCCGGCGCGTTCAGCATGGAGGCGGTCGCGGCGGAGGCGGGGGTCGGCAAGACGACCGTCTACCGCCGCTGGTCGTCGAAGGGGGAGCTGATCGGCGCGGCGCTCGAGCTGCTGCGCCCGCCGGGTCCGCCCGAGGACGCCGGCTCGTTCGAGGCGGACCTCGAGGCGTTCGGCCGCGGTCAGGGCGGCCGCGCCAGGGACACCGGCCTCGCCGACCTCCTCCCCCGCTTCGGCGTCGCGGCGCTCGGAGACCCCGAGCTGCGTCCACTGGTGATCGAGCGTGTGGTCGGCCCGGTGCGCGCGATCCTCGCCGAGATCGTCCGGCGCGGCATCGACCGCGGCGAGCTGACGCCCGGCGTCGACGTCGAGCAGGCCGTTGACCTCCTGCACGGAACGACCATCTACCGGATCCTGCTGTCCGAGACGGACCTCGGCGGCGCCGACCGCACGATCGCCGCGCTCGGCCGGACGCTGCGCGAGGGCCTCGGCAACCCCGGCTAGCTCCTGCGCCGCTCACGCGGCCGATCCGGGCGCCCTGCGAACATCGGAGGGATGGAGCAGGACCCGAATCGCACGATCGTCCCGACCGGCATCGACGGCAGCGGCCTGAAGGGCCCGTTCGCCGTTGGCGAGTACGCCGAGGCGCTGCGCAGCCAGCTGCGCAGCTTCGCGCGCGTGCAGGTCTTCGGCGAGGTGTCGAACCTCGGCATCCGGGCCAACGCCGTCTACTTCGAGCTGCGCGACCAGCGCGGCGCGCTGCCCTGCTCGATGTGGCGCGACGACTACGACCGCGCGAAGGTCGAGCTCGAGAACGGCGCCCAGGTGGTGCTCGCCGGCGGCTGCGACTACTACCCCGGCAGCTCGACCTCGTCGCCCTCCTTCTCATTCCGCGCGACCAGCCTCAAGCTGGCGGGCGAGGGCGAGCTGCTCGCCCAGATCGAGCGGCTGCGGCGGCGGCTGCACGGCGAGGGCCTGTTCGAGCCGCAGAAGCAGCTCGCCCGTCCTGTGCTGCCGCGCTCGATCGGAGTCGTGACCGGCGAGGGCGGCAAGGCGCGGGACGACGTCCTCGCCGGGCTCCACCGCCGCGGCTGGGCCGGCCGGCTCGTGTGGGGCTTCGCTCCGGTGCAAGACCGCCGCGCGGCCCCCGCGATCGCCCGCGCGATCCAGGACCTGGCGGCCCTGGCGGACGTGGACGTGATCGTCGTCGCTCGCGGCGGCGGATCCGTGATGGACCTGATGGCCTTCTCCGACGAGACCCTCTGCCGCACCGTCGCTCTGCTGCCCGTGCCGGTGATCGCGTCCGTCGGCCACCACACCGACCGCACGCTGATCGACGACGTCGCCGCGGTCTCCTGCTCCACCCCCACCCACGCCGCCGAGTCCGCCGTCCAGATCGACTGCGGCCAAGCCCGTACGGCGACGCTCGCCACCGCTCGCCGCCTCGACGCCTGCTCCCGCCGCGCGGTCGTCGACCGCGCCCGCCGACTGTCCACGCTCTCGCGCGCGCCCGCGCAGCACCTGCTGCGCGAGCGGATCGCCCTTCACCAGAAGGCGCGCGAGCTGCGCGCCGCCAGTGCCCGCCAGCTCGCCGTCCGGGCCGAGCACAGCGCCCGCCACCGGCTCGTGATCGACCGCAAGGCCGAGGCCGCGAAGCGCGAGCCCGCCCAGATGCTCGAGCGCGGCTACGCCCTCGTCGAGGACAGCGCCGGCGAGCTCATCGCCAGCGCCGAGACCGCCCGCGCGGCCAAGGATCTCGCGATCCGCTTCCACGACGACCGCGTCCGCGCCAGAATCGAGGACGTATGACCGACGAGCTCCACCCGCAGCTACCGGACGCCGAGGGCGAGAGCGTCTCTGACGACGAGGCTGCCGACGCGGCGCCCACCGTCCAGACCTACGAGGCCGCCTCCGAGCGCCTCGAGGAGATCATCAAGCGCCTCGACTCGGGCACCGCCGGGCTGCGCGAGACGCTCGACCTCGTCAAGGAGGCCCGCGCGCTGATCGACTACTGCGCGACCGAGCTCGATGCCGTCGGCAAGGGGCTCGAGGAGCTTCGCCTCGACGACCTCATCGCCCGGCTCGAGTCCGACGGCCGAACGGCCTAGCTCAGCCGGCCGCAGCGCGCGCGGCCTCGAGCTCCTGCTCGACGGTCTGGGTCTGGTCGGGGATCTGCAGCCGCCGCTCGAGGATCGGCACCGCCTCGTCGGCCCGTCCGGCGAGCCGCAGCGAGCGCCCGAGGTTGTAGAGCGCGTACGCGTAGGTCAGCTCCTGCGAGCCCTCCGGGAAGGAGTCGACCGCACGCTGGAGCAGTGGGATCGCCTCGTCGTAGCGGCCGTCCTGCATCAGCGCGTAGCCCTGGTCGTTGAGCTCGACGGGATCGTCGGACGCCGGCGCGGGAGCCTCGTCCGCGGGAGGGGCTGCGTCCGCGGGGGCCTGCGCCCCCTCGCTCTCGCCGGTTGCTGCCGTATCTCCGTCTCCGTTCGCGGCCGCGGACGGGCCCGCGGAACCTCGATCGGCGTTCGCCCGGTTCGCGTTCGACCGGTCGGCATCCGCGCCGTCCCGGCTGGCTACCCGCTCGCGGTTCCCTCCTGCGCCGGGCTCGTCACCGCCGCGCAAGGCGAAGAGAGCACCCACGGCGACAAGCAGGATCAGCGCCGCGACCGCGGCCGCGGGCATCCAGCCACGGCGACTGCGCGCGGGCCGAGACGTCCCTGGGTGCTCCCGCGGCAGCAGTGAGCCGACGACGGGCTCCTCTCCCTCGGCGTCCTCACTTGCGGAGCCGTCGCTCGCCGGCATCGGCGCCGTCGCCTTCGTCCGGTCCGCGACTCCGGCGCCTGGTCGCACTCGCAGCCCGCGCTCGAGCTCGTCTGCCAGCGCCCCGGCGGAGGCCGGCCGATCTCCCGGCTCACGCGCCATGCCGCGCGCGAGCGCGGCGGCGGCTCCGGGCGTAGCGCCGCTCCAGGCCCGCTCCAGGTCCGGCGGCGCTCCGCTCACGACCTCGTGCGCGACCTCGACCGGCGTCTTGCCCGACCGCGCCTTCTGGCCGGACAGCGCCTCGAACGCGACCGCCGCCAGGGCATAGACGTCGCTTTGCGGGCCCGCCTCGCCGCCCGCGAGCTGCTCGGGCGCCATGTACGACGCCGTGCCGAGCACGACGCCGCTGTGCGTGATCGCCGTTCGCTCCGTAGCCGTCGCGATCCCGAGGTCCGCCAGCTTGGCGATGCCGTCGTGGCGCAACAGGATGTTCGCCGGCTTGACGTCGCGGTGGATGACGCCGTGCGAGTGCGCATGGTCGAGCGCCGCCGCCATGTCGCGCACGACCGCCATTGTCCGCTCAGGCGACAGCGGTCCGCGCGCGATCGCGTCACGCAGCGTCTCCCCATCCACGTACTCCATGACTATCAGGACCGCCTCGGCGTCCGTGACGATGTCGAAGATCGAGACCAGGTTCGGGTGGTTCAGCGAAGCGCCGAGCTTCGCCTCGCGCTCGAACCTGACCGCCGCGTCTTCCGGGCTATCGGCGTGCAGCACCTTGACCGCCACTCGCCTCCCGAGCAGCTCGTCGTGCGCCAGGTAGACCCGAGCCATCCCTCCGACCCCGATCGCCCCCAACTTGCGATACCGGTCGGCCAGCAGCTCGCCATGCGTATCGAGCGCCATCCCACCCCCCTACCCGCCAGCGCCGGGAGCTAACTAGCGCACGTCTGAGAACGTCGAAGGCCCGCGACGCTGGGGAATGCCCCACAAGTAGAACGGCCCGCCTCCAGCGAGACGGGCCGTTCAGGTGACAGGGGAAACTCCCCTCGATGCCTGCCAAGCAATGTAGAAAACGCTAGCAGCGTTGGCGCGCCTCCTCCAACCTCTACTGGCCCGGTGACCCGAACGAGGCAGGTGGCCACCCTGCGAGTGCCTGCCGCCTGAGATGTGAGTGACGTGAGTTACGGCTTCGCACCAGCGCGACGCGCTGTTCGTGATCGCCGTTCGATCGATTCAAGAACGACAAGGGCCCGCGACGCCGGAGCGTCGCGGGCCCTTGGCGAAGCTTCGGGCGAGCTAGATCCGCTCGATCAGGGTGCCGGTGCCGAGGCCCCCGCCGCAGCACATGGTCACGAGGCCGACGTTCTTGTCGGAGCGCTCGAGCTCGTGCAGGAGGGTGGTGATCAGGCGGGCGCCGGTCGAGCCGAGCGGATGGCCGAGAGCCATCGCGCCGCCGTTGACGTTGACGCGGTCCATGTCGGGCTCGAGCTCGCGCTGCCAGGCCGCGACGACCGGGGCGAACGCCTCGTTGACCTCGAACAGGTCGATGTCGTCGATCTTCATGCCGTTGCGCTCGAGCAGCTTCCGGGTGGCCGGGATCGGACCGGTGAGCATGATCACCGGGTCGACGCCGACGGTCACCTGGTCGACGATCCGAGCGCGCGGCTTCAGACCGAGCGACTCGGCCTTGCCGCGCTCCATCAGCAGCACCGCGGCCGCGCCGTCGGAGATCTGCGAGGAGTTGGCGGCCGTGATCTTGCCGTCCTCCTTGAACGCCGGCTTGAGTGCCGCGAGCGTCTCGATGTCAGTGCCGGGGCGGATGCCCTGATCGGTCACGAACGTGTCGCCGTTGACCTGGAACGGCACCATCTCGCGCTCGAAGCGGCCCTCCTCGGTCGCCTGGTGCGCAAGCTTGTGCGAGCGCACGGCGAGCTCGTCGAGCTCGGACCGCGGAATCTCCCACTTGTCGGCGATCATCTCGGCCGAGAAGCCCTGCGGGATCAGGTTGTACTTCTCGAGCAGCTCGGGCGAGAAGCCGGAGCCGTACTCCTGCATCACCTTTATGCCGTCGGCGAAGCCGATGTGGCCCATGTGCTCGACGCCGGAGCCGATCGCGCAGTCCAGGACGCCGGCGCCGATCTGGGCGGCCGCGAAGTTGACCGCCTGCTGCGCGGAGCCGCACTGCCGGTCGATCGTCGTCGCCGGAGTCTCGACCGGCAGGCCGGCCTCGAGCCACGCGTTGCGGCCGATGTTGAACGCCTGCTCACCGAACTGCTGCACGCAGCCCGCGATCACGTCCTCGACCTCGGAGGCGTCGACGCCCGACCGCTCGACGACCTCGCCGTAGGTCTTCGAGAGCAGGTTGCTCGGGTGCGTGTCCTTGTAGTAGCCCTTCTCCTTGTGGCCACGCCCGATCGGGGTTCGAACGGCCTCGACGATCACTACCTCACGGCTTCCGTTTCGCATCCTGCTGATCCCTTCGAGAAGTTGGTGCCGGCGGCTGCGTCCGGCGCGCCGCCCGGAGGTAAGGCTACTCGATTGACTAGCCAGTCAGCCAGTTTTCCGGCGTTTGGCGCGCCGCACGGAGATGGAGGGTTCTCGTAGGGTGCCGCGCCTGATGGGCGAGAGCAGCGGCGAGCGACTGGGCATCGCGGGCAGCGGCGCGATCGCCTGCGGGCTGGCACGGACCGCGGCGCAGCGGCTGCCGGCGGTGGGCGCCGTCGTCTGGGCGCGCAGCGAGGAGTCCGCGGCCCGGGCGGCCAAGCGCGCCGGCGGCCACGTCGAGGTCACGACCGACTTCGAGGCGCTCGCCGGCTGCAGCGTCGTCGTCGAGGCGGTCGCCGAGGACGTCGTGGTCAAGTCCGACCTGCTCGCGCGGCTCGGGGCGCTGCTGCCCGAGGACGCGCTGCTTGCCTCCACCACCTCCTCGCTGTCGGTCGCCGAGCTGGCGCGGGCGAGCGCACGCCCCGACCGCTTCGGCGCCCTGCACGTCTTCAACCCGGTCGACAAGATGAAGCTGATCGAGCTCGCCTTCCCCGCCGAGGCGTCCGAGCTCACGCGCGCCCGACTGCGCTCGCTCTGCGACGCGCTCGGCAAGACCGCCGTCGAGGTCCCCGACTCGCCCGGATTCGTCGTCAACCGCCTGCTCTTCCCGTACCTCTTCGACGCTGTCCGCCTGATGGAGGCCCAGGGCCTCGAGCCGGCGGCCGTCGACGCATGCATGAAGCTCGGCGCCGGCCATCCGATGGGGCCGCTCGCCCTGCTCGACTTCGTCGGGCTCGACGTCGCGACGGCGATCGGCGACTCGATCGGCGTCGAGGTCCCCGCGCGCGTGCGCGAGATGGCCGCCTCCGGACGGCTCGGGCGCAAGTCCGGCGCCGGCTTCTTCAACTACGACCGCTAGGCCGACGACCGGCTAGGCGCCCTCGGTCGACTCGCGCGGCTCGGGCTGCTCCGGCGCCTCGGCCGTGGTCAGCGTGTCGCCGTGGTCGCGGATCCGAACGGCCTCGATCCGGTTCTCGCGCACCGACTCGACGCGCAGCGAGTAGCCGTCGGCACGCACCATGTCGCCGCGCTTCGGCAGTCGGCCGAGCTCACCGAAGACGAAGCCGCCGACCGAGTTGTAGGCGTCCGAGTCGACGGGCAGCTCGAGCCCGTAGTCGGCGAGGTCGGTGATCGGCACGTGGCCGCGTACCCACCAGTCGCCGTTGGCGAGCTGCCGGATGCCGGCGACCGCCGGGTCGGTCTCGTCGGCGATCTCCCCGACGACCTCCTCGACGATGTCCTCGATCGAGACGATCCCGCTCGTGCGCCCGTACTCGTCGATCACGACCGCCAGCGACGCCCGCTCGCGCTGGAGATCGGCGAGCAAGTCGTCGAGCGACTTCGTCTCGGGCACGATCAGCGCGTCCTTGACGCTGCTCTCGATCGAGGCGTCGGGACCCTCGTTTAGCACCCTCCGCGCGAGCGAGTTGTTGTGGACGATCCCTCGCACGCGGTCGGTGTTCCCGTCCTCGGTGACGACGAGCCGCGTGTGACCTGAATCGACGCAGCGCCGCAGCGCCTCCTCGGCGGTCTCGGAGATGTCGACCGTCACGACCGCGGGGATCGGCGTCATCACCTGGCGCGCCTCCTGCTCGTGGAGGTGGAAGACGCCTGAGAGCATCCCCGCCTCGCCTGGGTCGAGCTTGCCCCCGGTGGCGCTGCGGACGATCAGCAGCTTCAGGTCCTCCGACGTCGAGATCTCCTCGAACTCGGCCTTCGGATCGACCCCGAGCGCCTTCAGCATCGCGTTGGAGGCTGAGTTGAGCGCCCAGATGAACGGCCGGAAGGCGACTCGGAACGCCTGCAGCGGTCGCGCGACGCGGCGGGCGGTCCCCTCGGGATGGGTGATCGCGTAGATCTTCGGGACCTGCTCGCCGACCGTGATGTGAGCACTCGTAACGATCAGGTAGGAGAGCGTGAAGGCGATCGCGACCGCCGCGCCGTGGCCGAGCACCTCGCCGAGCGGCTCCTCGAGCAGGCTCGCGATCGCTGGCTCGCCGAGGAAGCCGATCCCGATCGACGCCATCGTGATGCCGAGCTGGCAGGCGGAGAGGTACTCGTCGATGCGGTCGACCTGCTCGCCCGCCAGCGCGGCGCTGCGCAGGCCGTCCTTCTCCATCTGCTCGAGCTTGCTCTCGCGCGTGCGCACGAGCGCGAACTCGGCCGCGACGAAGAAGCCGTTGGCGGCCACAAGCACCGCAACCCCCAGCAGAAGCAGCAGCTCGATCATGGCGAGCCGTCGCGTGCCGGAAGGCAGCGGGTGGAACTACTTCGAGGAGGCTCGTCGTCGCTCATCTGAGGACTCGGGAACCGTAGCAGCAGCTGTCTCACCGACCGGGGATCTGCTCTACGCGAGCGCCTCGATGCGCCCGGCGAGCTCGAAGTCCGCCTCGGTCAGGCCGCCTTGGGAGTGCGTCGTGATCGTGACCGTCACCGTGTCCCAGGAGATCGCCAGGTCGGGATGGTGGTTCAGCTCGTCGGCAACGGGAGCGATCTCGTTCACCAGCGCGATCGAGCCCGCGAAGTCGCCGCGCTCGAAGTCCTTGGCGATCGCGTCGCCGCTCTGCGACCAGCCGTCGAGGCCGGCGAGCCGCCGCTCGATCTCGTCCTGCTCCAGAAGTGCCATCGTCTCCTCCATGCGAATCGCGTCGCTCGTGCCGTCCTCCACCGAGATGCTGTTCTCGCTCGGCCTGGGCGACCGCGTCGTAGCGGTTACCCACGAGTGCGATTATCCACGCGCGGCGGCCGAGCGTCCGCATCTGACCCGCAGCGTGATCGCCGAGGGCCTCAGCGCCCCCGAGATCGACCGGGCGGTGCGCGAGCGCACGAGCGCCGGCCAGGCGCTCTACGAGCTCGACGAGCCGCTGCTCGAGCGCCTCGGCGTCGACCTGATCGTCACGCAGGCGGTCTGCGAGGTCTGCGCCGTCTCCTTCGACGACGTTGTTGCCGCGGCCGGCCGGCTGCCAACCCGTCCGCGCGTGATCTCGCTCGATCCCTCGACGCTCGCCGACGTGCTCGCAGACCTGCCGCGACTGGCGGAGGCGGCGGAAGTCGGCGCGGCGGGCCAGGCGCTCGCGGGCGAGGCCGCCGCGCGGATCGAGGCCGTCGAGCGCGCGGTCAGCGGCGCGCCCCGCCCGCGCGTCGCCGCGCTCGAGTGGCTCGACCCGCTGTTCGCCGGCGGCCACTGGGTCCCGGAGATGATCGAGATCGCCGGCGGCCGCGACGTGCTCGGTCAGGCAGGACAGAAGTCACGCACCATCGCCTGGGACGACCTCGACGCTGCCCGTCCCGAGATCGTGGTGTCGATGCCGTGCGGCTACGACACCGCTCGCGCCGCAGCGGAGACCTCGACCGTGCGTGAGCGGCTGAGCGCCCTCGGGGCCGACGTGTTCGCGGTCGACGCCTCGGCGTACTTCTCCCGCCCGGGCCCGAGGCTCGTCGACGGCATCGAGTTGCTCGCGCACGTCCTCCACCCCGAGCGGGTCGCACCTCCGCCGCCCGGCCGCATGACCGAGCTCGAGCCGAGCTAGGCGAAGCCGGTCGCGGAACCGGAGGAGACGGCGATCGCCCCGGCCACGGCGATCACGCCGATCGCCCCGGCCAGCAGCGCGACGACGCTCTCCGAAGCCCGGACGCGCCTGGGCACCTCGGTGAACAGCAGCGCGACCAGCACGCCCCCGATCAGCCCGCCGATGTGGCCGCCGATCGAGATCCCCGGGATCGTGAAGGTGATCAGCAGGTTGAGCCCGATCCAGAGCCCGATCCCGCTCTCCATCGGGTTGATGCCGCGGTCGCGCATGACGATCACGGCCGCGCCCATCAGCCCGAAGATCGCGCCGGACGCGCCGGCGGTGGCCGCGGTGGGCTCGAGCAGCAGCGCTCCGAACGAGCCCGCGAGTAGCGACACGAAGTAGACGATCGCGAATCGCAGGCGCCCGATCGCCGGCTCGAGCATCCCGCCGAGTACGTAGAGCGCGAACATGTTGAACAGCAGGTGAAACAAGCCCGTGTGGAGGAAGCCCGCCGTGAGCAGCCGCCAGTACTCGCCCTGATCGATCGCGAAGCGCGACACCGAGCCATCGGCCAACAGCGACGAGCTCCCGATCCCGCCACCGCCGGTGGCGCTCGCTCCGCTGAGGAACGCCCCGAGCGCAACGGCGACGTTGATCCCGATCAGGACGTAGGTGAGCATCGGGTCCTCGCCGACGCCCGCCGCGCCCACCCGCCTGACGTCGGCGCGCTGGCTGGCGCACTCGGGGCAGCGCATGCCGACAGAGGTCGAGGTCATGCAGTCGGGGCAGATCGGCCGACCGCAGTTCGAGCACGAGACGCCGGTCTCGCGGCCGGGATGGCGGTAGCAGGTCGCCACGGACGAGAAGACTAGTGAGCAGCGCAGCCGGTGAGCGCTGGCGTCAGCGGTCGATCCGGCCCTGGATGTCCGCGGCGACGTCGCGCAGCCCGCGCTCGAGCGCACGTAGGCCGGCGGTCTGGCGCCGGCGCGCCTGCTGGCGGGCGCGGACGAGCACGAGCGCACCCGCGGCGGCCCCTCCGACGACGACCGCGGCCGCCGGGCGGCCCCAGTTGCGCGGATCGCGCATCGCGCCGATCTCCCAGTCGGCGAGCTCGCCGACGGCGAAGTCGGTGATCTCGGACAGGCTGCGCTCGAGCCGGTCGCTCATCCGCTCGGACGGCTCGACGGGAACGAGCGCCGACCGCAGCAGCGCCTCGACGTCCGGCGACGACTCAGCGTTCATTCGTCCTCACCTCCCCGCTCCTTGAGCCCTTGCTCGAGTTGCTTGATCGCACGGTGAATCAACACCTTGGTAGCCCCCTCGGTGCGGTCGAGCGCGCGCGCGATCTCGCGGTTGTCCATGCCGAGCGCGAAGCGCATGATCAGCGCCTCGCGGCGATCGTCGGGCAGGCGGCCGACGCAGCGCAGGATCCGCTGGAGGTCGTCGCGGCTCTCCACCAGCGCCTCCGTGGAGTGCAGGCTCGCGAGCGGCCCCGCCTCCTCCATCGAGGTCTGGGGTCGGCGCGAGCGATCGCGGTAGTAGTTGGCCGCCAGATTGTGGGCGATCCGGATCAGCCAGGGCCGCAGCAGGCGGCCGGCCGACTCGCGCTGCGCGCGCTCGAAGTGGCGGTAGGCCTGAAGGAACGTCTGGGTGGTCAGGTCCTCAGCATCGTGGTGGTTGCCCACTCGGTAGTACGCATACGAGTAGACGTCCCGCAGGTGCGCCCGGTAGAGGTCGCTGAACTCGGCGTCGAGCCGCGCCTTCGCCGCGGAGGGCGGCACGAGCGGCGCCGGGGTCTCGCCGGACGCCGGATCCGCGGGCTGATCCATGGTGTGTGCCAGGCTACTCGTGCCGCGGCGCAGGCGTCCCGGGCGACAGGCCGGCGTGCGGGGGATGGCTCTCGCCGGTGGATGAATGAGCGTCGAGTCGGGGATGAACCTGCCTCCTGTCACCGGTTACCCGGCATCCGGGCGCCCGTTACAGTCCGCGCATGGCGATCGAGCCGGCGCGGACACGGAGTGGCATGACGGCCGGGGCGGCCGCCGCGGCGGTCTGGGCGGCGCAGCAGCCGCTTGACATCCGTGTGTTCGGCGTCGGATACGACGACACGGAGCTGCTCGGCAAGCTGTTGACCCGCACGCGCTGGTGGCGGCCGGCCGGCGTGCTCGCGCACCTGGCGCTCGGCGCGGCGCTCGGCGCCGCCTACGTCCGGGTGGCACCGCGGCTCCCCGGGCCGGGGTGGGCCCGCGGAGTGGCGTTCGCCATGGTCGAGCACCTCGCGGGCTGGCCCGGCACCCGCCAGATCGACGCTCGGCGTCCCGCTGCCGCGGATTTCCCGCCGCTGTGGGGCAACCACGCCGCCTTCGCGCAGGCGACCTGGCGACACGTCCTCTACGGCGCGCTGCTGGGTGTGTTGGAGGCCGGGCTCGCTCGCAACGCGGCTCCCCGCTGAGTCCCCTGGCCGCCGTCGTCCTCATCACCGGCCACACCGGATTCGCCGGGCGCCACCTGGCCGACTTGTGCCGGCACGCAGGCGACGAGGTGATCGGCGCGGCGCGCGCGACGGGCGTCGACCTGCTCGACGGCGACGCGCTGCGTCGAACGGTCGCGCATGCCCGGCCGTCGGTCGTCTACCACCTGGCGGCGCGGGCCCAGGTCGGCAGGTCGTGGCGGGAACCGGCCGCCACGCTGCACGAGAACGTGGCGATGACCCTCAACCTGCTCGAGGCGGTGCGTCTCGAGGCGGCCGACGCTGCGGTGGTATCCGTCTCCAGCGGCGAGGTCTACGGGGTTCCGGACCGCCTGCCCGCCGATGAGTCGACGCCCTTGCGGCCCCAGAGCCCGTACGCGGTGTCCAAGGCCTCCGCCGACCTGCTCTGCGGGTTCTACGCCGACGCGCACGGGCTGCGCGTGACCCGTGCACGCGCCTTCAATCACGCAGGGCCGGGGCAGCCGCCGCACCATGCCGTGGCGTCGCTGGCGCTGCAACTGGCCGACGGACTCGAGGCCGGCGTCGAGCGCCCGCGGATCGTCACCGGCAGCCCGCAGGTGCGCCGGGACTACACCGACGTGCGCGATGTCGTCCGCGCCTACCGCCGACTCGCAGCCGCCCCGCCCGGCGTCTACAACGTCTGCTCCGGACGCACGGTTGCGACCCGAGAGCTGGTCGACGCGCTCGGGCGACTGGCGGGCACACCGGTCGAGCACGTGGTCGACCCGGAACTGGTGCGCCCGCACGAGGTGCTCGAGATATCGGGCAGCGCCACCCGTCTGGAGCGAGCCGCCGGATGGCGCCCGGAGCTGCCGCTCGAGCAGACCCTGGCCGACACCGTGGAGTGGTGGCGCGGCGAGCTGCGCGCCGGCCGCGCACCGGCCCATCGCCACGAGTAGTGGGCCGGATGGCGCCGCCGCGGCTGCCATCCTGTCGGGCCGATGGAGATCTGGGACATCATGCGCTGGGTGCACCTGCTGGCCATGGCCGCGTTCGTCGGCGGCCAGATCATGCTGGTCGCCGTCGTCGTCCCCGTCATGCGCGGCGACGAGCGGATGCGCCAGGTGGGGCGCAACTTCGGGATGGCGACGGTCGCCGC
>DASQKV010000062.1:0-1936 GCA_035630335.1 Thermoleophilaceae bacterium
ACACCCTTCCTTAACCTTCCAGCACCGGGCAGGTATCAGGCTCTATACGTCATCTTACGATTTTGCAGGGCCCTGTGTTTTTGTTAAACAGTTGGTTGAACCATTTTACTGTGACCATCCGAAGATGGTACGCTTTATCCCGAAGTTACAGCGTCAATTTGCCTAGTTCCTTCTCCACGGCTCACCCGAGCGCCTTAGAATACTCTTCTCGACTACCTGTGTCGGTTTACGGTACGGGCCGCTTTAGCCTAGACCTTAGAGGTTTTTCTCGGAGGTTTGATTAGGGACATTATCAGCGCCGCCGAAGCTTTGCTGTACTATCAGGTTCGCCATTCCGTGCGGATTTACCTACACAAAATATAACTACACCCTTTAACGTGAACATCCGTTGCCACGCAGTCCTTTCACTACCTCGTCACCCCATCGGAACTAAAGCAGGTACTGGAATATTAACCAGTTTTCCATCAGCTACGCCTTTCGGCTTTGCCTAAGGACCCGACTAACCCTGATCCGATTAGCGTTGATCAGGAACCCTTAGTCTTACGGCGATAAAGTTTTTCACTTTATTTATCGTTACTTATGCCTACATTTTCTTTTGAAACCGCTCCAGCAATAGTCACCTATCACCTTCAATGCTGTTTCAATGCTCCCCTACCACACATTCAATTTAATGAACGGTTTAAAGCTTCGGTTGATAGTTTGATGCCCGATCATTTTCCGTGCCTGAACCCTCGACCAGTGAGCTGTTACGCACTCTTTAAATGAATGGCTGCTTCCAAGCCAACATCCTGGCTGTTATAGGGTTCAAACTTCGTTTGTTCAACTTAACTATCTATTAGGGACCTTAGCTGTTAATCTGGGTTATTTCCCTCTCGGCCATGGACCTTAGCGCCCACAGCCTCACTCCCGGAGATATTTACTAGCATTCGGAGTTTGTCAGGGTTTGGTAGGCGGTGAAGCCCCCTAGCCCAATCAGTAGCTCTACCTCTAGTAAACGTCTATATCCGAGGCTGTTCCTAAAAACATTTCGGGGAGAACGAGCTATCTCTCAGTTTGATTGGCCTTTCACCCCTATCCACAGGTCATCCCCTCAGTTTTCAACCTAAGTGGGTTCGGTCCTCCACGCGGTCTTACCCGCGCTTCAACCTGCCCATGGATAGATCACTTCGCTTCGGGTCTTGGTCATGCCACTCAATCGCCCTATTAGGACTCGCTTTCGCTACGGCTTCCCCACACGGGTTAACCTTGCGACACAACGCAAACTCGCAGGCTCATTCTTCAAAAGGCACGCTGTCACAAAGACCGAAGTCTTCGCTCCAACGGTTTGTAGGCACATGGTTTCAGGTACTATTTCACTCCCCGCCAGGGGTACTTTTCACCTTTCCCTCACGGTACTTGTCCGCTATCGGTCATCGAGGAGTATTTAGGCTTAACGGGTGGTCCCGCCAGATTCACACGGAATTTCAGGGGTTCCGTGTTACTTGGGGTGACGCTTCAGAGCCATCGTCTTACGTATACGGGGGTATCACCCTCTATGCCGGGACTTTCCAGTCCACTTCGACTTCAACGATGGTTTCTTACTCTGTGTTGGTTCGGCAGAACCAACTAAACGGCCCCACAACCCTCAACCAGCAACGCCTGCCGGCTATCACACTGATTGAGTTTGGCCTCTTCCGATTTCGCTCGCCACTACTCTCGGAATCACTATTGTTTTCTCTTCCTGTGGGTACTGAGATGTTTCACTTCCCCACGTTCCCTCCAACTGCCCTATGTGTTCAGGCAGAGGTAACTGGACATGACTCCAGCTGGGTTTCCCCATTCGGAAATCCCCGGATCACAGCTTGGTTGCCAACTTCCCGGGGCTTATCGCAGGCTCCTACGTCCTTCATCGGCTCTTGGTGCCAAGGCATCCACCATGTGCCCTTAGTAGCTTGTC
>DASQKV010000063.1:0-17600 GCA_035630335.1 Thermoleophilaceae bacterium
CGTCGAAGCGCGATGGGCGACGCCCCCGCCTGCGCAGCGCCGCGACCGCGCGGGATCGGCGGCTCTCGCGCCGCGACCCGATCGCCTCAACCGCCGCGGCCACCCCGCCCGCGACCAGGCCGGAGAGCGCCGGGAAGGCGATGTAGTCCTTGACGATCTGGGACCGCGCCTTGCCGGCGATCCCCTTCAGGTCCTCGCGCACCTGCTCCTTGGACTTCTCACCCGAACGGATCGCGTCGAAGTCGAGGTCGTGGAAGGCGACCCCCCACTCGAACAGTGCCATCAACAGCACGTTGTAGACCGGCTGCAACAGGTAGACGGGGTGCCACTTCTGGTGCGGGTCGATCCGCATGATCTCGTAGCCGAGGTCCTTGTCCTTGCCGCGGATGTTGGTGAAGGTGTGGTGGACGTAGTTGTGGGAGTGCTTCCAGGCCTCCTTCGTGGACGCCGTGTCCCAGTCCCAGGTCGACGAGTGGATCTCGGGGTTGTTCATCCAGTCCCACTGGCCGTGCATGACGTTGTGGCCGATCTCCATGTTCTCGAGGATCTTCGCCAGCGAGAGCGCGGCGGTCCCGACGACCTGGGCGGGGCGGTACTTGCCGGCCCAGATCAAGATGCGACCCATCACCGCGAGGCGGCGGTGCATCTCGATCATGCTCTGGATGTAGCGGCGGTCGCGGTCGCCGAGCTCGGCGAAGACCTCGTCGTGAACGGCGTCGAACTCGCGCGCGAGCGCTTGGATCTGCTCGTCGGTGAGGCGCGCGAGGGGGCTCTGGACGTGCTCGTCGTCTCCCTCCATCCGTGTCGGCCGGTCGGCCTCGGCTGTTGCCATCGTGGTCCTCTTTCCTCGTTCAGAGTGCGATCTCGACTGGTCCCTGCGGGGCGTTGATGCAGGTCCGCACCAGCTCGCCCTCCGTGCCGTGCAGCTCGCCCGTGCGCAGGTCGCGCAGCTCGCCGGAGCAGAGCCGCGCCTTGCACGTGTGGCAGATGCCCATCCGGCAGCCGAAGGGCATCTCGATTCCGGCCTGCTCGCCCGCGACGAGGATAGGCGTGGAGCCGTCGCACTCGGCCTCGACGCCGCTGCGGCGGAAGCGGATCGTGCCGCCCTCGCCGGCCGGCACGGCGCTTCCGATCACCGGCTGGAAGCGCTCCATGTGCAGGCGGCTCGGGTCGCCCTCGCGCTCCCAGTGCTCGCAGAACGCGTCGAGCATCTCGCCCGGTCCGCAGACGAACGCCTCACGCTCGCGCCAGTCCGGGCAGAGCGGCTCGACGTCCGCGGGCCCGATGCGACCGTGCTCCGCGGTGTGGCGCTCTTCGAACCGGAAGCCCGGGTTGCGCGCCGCCATCCGGCGCAGCTTGTCGCCGAAGATGACGTCGTCGGGAGTGCGGGCGGAGTGGACGAGCACCGCGCGGTCGAGCGCGCGGTTGCGCTCGATGCAGCGCAGCATGCTCATGATCGGCGTGATCCCGCTGCCGGCGCTGACGAACAGCATCGAGGCGGGCAGCGGGTCGGGCAACGTGAACGTGCCCTCCACCCCGCCGAGCCGGACGATCTCGCCGGGCCGCGCCTTGCGCGTCAGGTAGGGCGACACGACTCCCGGCTCGTAGCGCTTCGGCGTGATCGAGATCCAGCCGTCGGCGCGGCCGGGGTCGGACGTCAGCGAGTACGCGCGCCAGTGGTGCACGCCGTCGACGACGACGCCGATGCGCAGGTACTGACCCGGCTCGTGTCCCTCCCAGTCATGGCCGGGCTTGATCGTGACCGTCACGGCGTTGGCGGTCTCGTCGTCGATGCGCTCGATCCGGCCGCGCAGCTCGCGCGTCGACCAGAGCGGGTTGATCAGCTCGAGGTAGTCGTCGGGCAGCAGCGGCGTGAAGAGCGACTCGAGCGCCTTCAGCGCCCTGCGACGGGTCGGCGAGACCTTCGGAACCGCCCCACGCTCAGCCAAGCCCTCCTCCTCCGTTCATAGCCACCCATATTCCCATGGGCCGGAGAAGCAACCGTGAGGATTGGCACAAACCACGTGCTTGGCGTTTCGAAGCGCCCACCCATCCGCGTTCGAGGTCGCCTGGGCTGCCACGATGGCCCGGTGACCGCTACCGCCCCCGACACGTTCGAAACCGGCGCGCTCGATCGCTTGCGCACGCTCACGGGCGACCCGGCGGCGGAGTTCCGCCCCGACCAGCTCGAGGCGATCCGCGACGTCGTCGTAGACCGCAGCCGCGTGTTGTGCGTGCAGCGGACCGGCTGGGGCAAGTCGGCGGTCTACTTCGTCGCGACGGCGCTGCTGCGTGACGCGGGCGCCGGGCCGACGCTGATCGTGAGCCCGCTGCTGGCGCTGATGCGCAACCAGATCGCTGCTGCGGAGCGGCTCGGGCTGCGCGCCCACACGATCAACAGCACCAACCGCGACGAGTGGGACGGCGTGCGCGCGATGCTCGCCAACGGCACGGTCGACCTGCTGCTGATCAGTCCCGAGCGGCTCAACAACCCGCGCTTCCGCGACGACATGCTGCCGCTGTTCGCGGCGTCCGTCGGGTTGCTGGTGATCGACGAGGCGCACTGCATCTCGGACTGGGGACACGACTTCAGGCCCGACTACCGCCGCGTCAAGGACATGCTCGACGCGCTCGCGCCCGAGGTGGCGGTGCTCGGCACTACGGCGACGGCGAACGACCGCGTCGTCGGCGACGTGCTCGAGCAGCTGGCCGGCACCCACGACGAGCCGCTGCGCTCCTATCGCGGGCCGCTGGCGCGCACGAGCCTGCGCCTGGAGACGCTCGACCTGCCGCGGCCGGCCGAGCGGCTCGCCTGGCTCGTCGAGCACCTGCCGCGGCTGGAGGGGTCCGGGATCGTCTACACGCTCACCAAGCGCGACGCCGAGCAGGTCGCCGCGTTCCTGACCGCCAACGACGTCCCCGCGCTCGCCTACAGCGGCGAGCAGGACACCGAGCAGCGGATCGCCACCGAGGAGCGGCTGCTGCGCAACGAGATCAAGGCGGTGGTCGCCACCAGCGCGCTCGGGATGGGCTACGACAAGGCGGACCTGACCTTCGTCGTCCACTTCCAGGCGCCCGGCTCGGTCGTCTCCTACTACCAGCAGGTCGGTCGCGCCGGGCGCGGCGTCGACCACGCCGACGTGGTGCTCCTACGCGGCGGCGAGGACCGCAAGATCCAGGACTTCTTCATCGAGCAGGCATTCCCGGCGCACGATCGGGTGCGCGCGGTGCTCGACGAGCTCGCGGTCGCCGATGGGGAGGGCCGCACGACGCGCGAGCTGATGAGCGTCGTCAACCTCGGCATGGGCCGGATCGAGTCGATGCTGAAGATCCTCGACGTCGAGGGCGCCGTCACGCGGAGCGGCAACCGCTGGCAGGCGGTGCCGGACAGCAGCTGGAGCTACGACTCGACGCGCTACGAGCAGGTCACCGCGCTGCGCCGCTCAGAGCAGGAGGCGATGGCCGCCTACGGCGCCGACGGCCGCTGCCTGATGCGCGTGCTGCAGGAGGAGCTCGACGACCCCGACCCCCAGGACTGCGGCCGCTGCTCGGTCTGCACCGAGCAGCGCTTCGGCGAGCCGCCCGACCCGCGACTGGTCGAGCTCGCCCAGCGCCACCTGCGCTCACGCCCGCTCGAGCTCGAGGTGAAGAAGATGGCGCCGGACGCCGAGACCGGCGCCATGCGCAAGATCCCCGAGGACGCCCGTGTCGAGCCCGGCTGGGCGCTCGCGCGCGTCGGCGACGGTGGCTGGTGGCCGGCGATCGAGCGCGGTCTGCAAGCCGGCCGCTTCGACGACGAGATCGCCGTCGCGCTCGCCGACGTGCTCAGGGGAGCCGGGACGTCGGTCGCCTGGATCGCCACCGTCCCGTCGGCCCGCCTCGGCGGGGTGCTGCCCGACCTGGCCGAGCGCGTCGCCTCCGAGCTCGGCGCCAGTCACCTTGACCTCGTCGCCCGTACAGGCGACCGCCCG
Source organism: Thermoleophilaceae bacterium (assembly GCA_035630335.1). Taxonomy (GTDB): domain Bacteria; phylum Actinomycetota; class Thermoleophilia; order Solirubrobacterales; family Thermoleophilaceae; genus JAAYBF01. The sequence goes on from DASQKV010000063.1 coordinate 3,972, forward strand.
CCCCAGCGCGAGATGGCGAACGCCTTCCAGCAGGCCGCCAACGTCCGCGGCGCGTTCGAGATCACCGCCAAGCCGCCGCCCGGCACCGGCGTCCTGCTCGACGACCGCCGCCTCTCCGGCTGGACGCTCGCCATGGTCGGCGGTCAGCTCCGCCGCGCGGGCGCCGACGCAGTCGTGCCGCTCGCCCTCGCGACGCTGATGTAGCTACCTGTCGTCGTCCCGGTTCAAGGCGTCCTTGACCTTGTCGGTGACGTTGTCGACGCCCTCCTTGACCTTGCCGGCTCCCTTGTCGGCCTTGCCCTCGCGCTTGAGGTCGTCATCGCCCGTGAGATCCCCGGCGCTCTCCTTGAGCCGGCCCTTGGCCTCGTCCATGTTGCTCGGTCCGTCGCCCATGTCGTCTCCTTGATCGAGTGTCGATGCCGACCGGAGAGCTACCCCGCGAGGGGCAGTCCGAACCCGTGTGCCCCGTGAAATCGCGAAGCGGCGTGTCGAGGAGGCAGCGGCGCCTATTGTCCGCGCATGACCTACACCAATGTCGAGGGACGGCAGCAGCTGCTCGAAGCGCTCGCAGAGGCGATCGACGAGATCGGCCTGGCGCTGGCGGCGCTCAGCGCGGCCTACGAGCAACTCGACCTCGCGACCGCCGACACGCTCGAGGAGGAGCTCTTCGGCCCGGTTCAGCTCGCCTACGGGCGGGCCAAGCGGACCTACGCCGCGTTCGCCGGCCGGCACGGGCTCGAGACACAAGCCTTCGAGACCCAATCGGCCGGGCTGCCCTCGACCGGAACCAAGGGCTTCATCGACAATGCCGTCGCGGCGATCGGCGCCGCCGGCGGCGCGCTCGCGACGCTCCAGGACTCGCCCATGCTGCTCGAGGTCGGCGACGCCGAGCTGCGCAAGGGGGTCGTCGAGGTACGCGAGCTGATCGCCGACCTCCCCCACCGCGCCCGCGAGCTCGTGCGTCGCCTAGGTCGTTAGCTAACAGGCGCCCTGGGCCGTACAGGGCTCGAGGACCCGCAAGTAGCGGGCCCAATCGACGCCGTCGCGGATGTTGAAGACTGCCTTGCCGCCGGAGATCGGGACGCCGATCCGGCGGGCGACGGAGAGCATCGCCTCCTCGTAGCCGAAGCTGGTGTAGGTCGAGCCGGACTCGAACTGCAGGTTGAAGCCGCTGCCGCCGGTGTCGCCGAAGTACATGCCGTAGCGGGCCATCGCGCGCAGGATCGTCTTCTTCCAGTTGGGCACCTTCAGCGCGGCGATCTGCGTGTCGGTCATCGCGAGTTGGAAGCGGGTTCCCATCGGCGGGGCGTCGGTGACGTCCGGGCAACGCGAGCCGATCCCGCCCGCGGGATAGACCCTCCCGCCTGACGAGCAGCGAAGCACGAGGAAGAGCGCGTGCGGGATGTTGCCGGCCTCGATCTCCTGTGCCCTGATGATCCCGGCGGCTCCGCCGTAGTGGGCGGCGGTGGCGTTCGAGCCGAGCCCGTCGCCGTCGATGCGCGTCATTCCGCCCCAGGAGACGTTTAGCTGGCCGCCGGTCGCGGGCTTGGTGCGCACCTGCCAGAGGTCGTACTCCCAGCCCGACTGCTGGTCGATGACGGTGATGTGATGGTCGCTGCCGCCCGCGGCCCGCGCCGCGGCGGGGATTCGCACCTGACGCCCCTCGAGCTCGCAGGTCCCCCACCATTCGACGCAGTGGATCTTGTACAGCGGGTGTCCGGGCCACGACCAGTAGACCGGATGGAAGTAGTCCCACTGCGTGTCGGCGTCGCCGGCGACGAGGTTCGCGGGCAGCCCGAAGCCCAGCACGCGCCGGACGATCGCCGCCGAGCGTGGATGAACGCGCGGGTTCGGAGCGATCGTGCGGTTGAACGGGCTCGTCGGCGCATAGGGGCGCCAGCACGCGCCCGGCCACTTGCCTACGGCGAAGGAGCCGTACGAGCAGTTGCTGGAGCTGGGTGGGACGGCTGTCGCGGCGACGGACTTCGGCGGCGCGTCCGGTCGCAGGATGGCGAGACCTACGGCAAGAACGACCATGGCAAGGACGAGTTTGTTGAGGTGGCGATACATAGAGCTCAGTTCGGGGACTAGGACTGGCGTCACAGCCCCCCGAGCGGTGTGTGGCCGCCTCCTCTAAGAGGATTTCCAGCGGTCCGGTGCGCTAAACGACCTGGAGGGCTCCACGCGACGGTAGCGGGTGCCAGAAGTGCTTCAGCGCACCCGTACGGAGATCCGCTTCGCGGACCGGGCCCTCAGCACGGCGTTGCCCGGGAAGCGAGCGCCGATCGTGAGCTTGCGCGTTCGCGTCCCGATCCGCTTGCGGCTTCGAAGCACCACCCTGGTCGAGTAGGTGCAGCGGCCGGCGCGCAAGCGCAACCTGGGCTTCTTCGTCGCGACCGTCTTGGCTCGGCGCGCGAGCGTGACCGTCATCCGGCCCTTGCACGCGGAGGCGAGCTCCACCCCCGCCGGGACCCTGAGCCGGCCGCTCACCGCGAAGCGCAGCGGCAGCCTACGATCGCGTCGCGGGCTGACGGCGAGGCCGATCGGCCGCGGCAAGACCTTCTTGGCGTTCGGCGGCTCCGGGAGCGAAGGCGGCTTGGGTGGCGGCGGGGGAGCCGTGGGCGGCGGATCGGTGACGATCGTCGGCTTGTCCACCTCGACGGCGCCGAGATCGCAGGCGGCGTCCTGGGGACGCGCGACGCCGCGGGCGTCCGTCGCCGGGCAGCTCGCTCCACCGGCGTCGAGCGCGGGGCTGGTGTCGGCCGGCAGCATCGTGCTCACCGGGCCCCCATTGGCCGCAAGCGATGCCAGTTGCGGGTCTGCGGCCGTGATGGGACCGACGATCTCCCCGCCGCCGAATGCCGCGCTCGAACGGACGATGTTGCCCCCTACGAGCGTCACCGTCGCCGTCGCCTCGTTAGCGCCCCCACCGGCGACGGTCGCCGGCTCGTCGACTCTCAGATCGAGAGCGCCGAAAGTCGCTGAGGAGAGGATGTCGCCGGACAAAACCGCGTTCGCACCGAGTCCTGTCTCTCGGTGATATGCGAGGTCGTAGACGGCTCGGCCGCCGTGCGGGGCCTCGTTGCCGGCGATCGTCGAGAACGACAGCGACAGGGAGCCGTTGAGGTTGAAGATCGCTCCGCCACGCCCTAGACCGTCGGTGCTCGCGACGGAAGCATCAGAGGTCCCGCCAGTCGCGGAGTTGCCGGTGAACGTGGTGTTGACAGCCGACAGGGACCCATGCATGTTGAAGATGCCGCCACCGAGGCCCGCCCCGCCGCCTCCGCTTGTGAGGCCGCCGTTGCCTCCACCGAAGCCACCTAACCCTTGACGCTCCGCATCGACGCCTTGGGCACCGCCTCCGCTCCCAAAGCCGCCGTCACCTCCACCTGCCCCGCCACCGCCGCCGAAGCCGCCACCGGCATGAAGGCCTCCCCCACCGCCGACGCCTCCGCCCCCACCGTCGCCCGCGCCGCCGGCCCCGAAAGCTCCACCAGGCGAGGCGCCTGCCGCTACGGTCCCGCCACCGCCAGACCCGTTGCCACCGGCGATGTCCACGCCCGCGTCACCCTCGCCGACGCCGCCTAGACCGGACAACGGCCCGCCGCCCACTCCCGGTCCGGCATCGCCGGAGGCTCCTACGTCGCTTGCCGCAAGCCCGCCACCGCCGCCGCCGTGGGTTCCAGATCCCGTCGCTAGGCCTCCTGCGGCCCCCGCCGGCACGACCGGTCCCCCAAATCCGCCACCCCCCAGACCCGCGCTTGCTGGGGCATCCTCGCCGATACCGCCTCCCCCTTGTGCGCCGGCCCCTCCCGCGCTGGCGCCGCCCGTAGCACTGTTTCCGGCCACGGTGACGGTGTCGAGGGTTACTGAGCCCTGGTTGAAGATCGCTCCGCCGAGACCGGCTCCGCCACCGCCGAGCGCTGAACTACCTCCCTGCGCCAAGCCGCCGGAGAGAGTCAGATCTCGCAGCGTCAGCCGTCCGGGATTGGGCGTCGTGTATCCGAGCGTGCTCGAGCTGGCGGGATCGGCGCCGACGAAGAAGAGCCGGAACGGCGGCGCGCTCGGGTCGCGACGGATGGTCGCTCCGTTGCCCTCGATCGTCACGTCGGAGCTGACGACCATCGCCTCGGGTCCGAACCAAGAGCCGTCGGGCGCGTCGAAGGTGTATGTGCATCCGGCCGCCAGCGACAACGTGTCGGGCTCGGGGGCTGCGTTCGCCGTGGCTAAATCGTCGCGCAGGTCCGCGGGCGTGCAGTCGACCGGAAGCACCTCGGCGACCGCCGGCGTGGCGCACAGGCCGCTGACGAGCGCGACCGCAAGCGTGACCAGACTCGCCCGAACCACAGCCCCGCAGGGTAAAGGGGCTGGACGGCGAGCGCGCCAACGGCGGTTGACATCCCGAGACAGCGGGTACCCGGCCGGCATCGAGGGCGACCGCGACGTGACGATCACCCCTTACCGCGACGGGCCGTTGCTCGTCCGCGGCGACTTCACGCTGGTCGACCAGGACGGCAACGAGATCCCGAACGAGCGCGCCACGATCGCGCTCTGCCGCTGCGGCAAGTCGCGCATGCGGCCGTTTTGCGACGGCAGCCACAAGCTCGTCGGCTTTCGCGCCCCGAGCAAGCGCGAGAGCGGACGCGACTGACCGCTCAGGCAGCCGCGAGCGCGGCGGGCTCGCGCAGCGAGCTGGCGCCCGCCTGCCAGCGCTCGAGCACCCAGCTCGCCCAGCGGCCGTCGAGCTCGACGAGCGCGGCGGCGCCGAAGAGGATGTCGGCGGCCAGGGCCGGGTCCTGGCGGATGAGGCCGCCCGCGAGGTCGACTGCGGCGATGTTCTCGTGGACCGCGTCGGCCTCGACGTGCTCGTCGAAGAACGCGGTCGCGTCGCCGTCGTGGCCGAGCCGCCGCAGCGCCTTGGCGTAACGGCCGTTCGGGATCGACGAGGTCATCTCGAACAGGGCGAGGTGGCCGACGATCGCGCCGCGCAGGCGGCGGTGGAGGCCGAAGAGCGACATCAGGTTCACCGTCGCCAGCGTCGGACCGGGGATCCGGTCGAGGTAGGCGCCGTACTCGGGGTCGAGGCCCATCGCCGCCATCGAGCGGGCGAACAGCTCGGCGTGGATCCGCTCCGGGCGGCCGCCGCCGTACTCGTCGGCCTGGACCTCGACCAGCGCGGCCTTCGGCGGCCCGCTGAGCCGCGGCAGCGCCCACGAGTGCGGGTCGGCCTCCTTGAGCTGATAGGCAGACCGGTGGACGAGGAACTCGAGCAGCTCGTCGACGGTGCCCTCGCGGGCGAGGTGCAACGACAGCGACGGGCTCTCGTCAGCGTCGGCGATCGCGCGCAGGGCCGAATCCGACTCCTCGGCCGGCAGCGTCGCCGGCTGCTCCGGGGTCGCCGCGCGAATCGCGGTCTCGAACACCCGCTCTAGCTCGGTGCGCAGAGCGAGCAGCGACGGCTCCCACTCCCAACCGTCGTCGACGCCGTCGAGGCCGCGGTAGTGCAGCTCGTAGCAGCAGTAGAGCGTGAGCTGGAGGTCTTCGTCGGCGAGCGGATCGTCCGCGCGCACGACCGGCGGCGACGCGAGCCGATGGACGGGATGCCGCAACTCCTCGAGCAGGAAGGCGCTGATCTCACCGCGCGGTTCGGGAAGAAGCGGCACGCCAGCGAGTTTCCCCGAAGTGAGCGCTTCCAATCACGTTCCGGCGAGGAAGTGATCGGCGAGCCAGGCCGCCGCGCGGCGCGGATCGCCGGCGGCGGCGGCGCGCAGGCGGTCGGATCCGCCCGCCGTCGCAAGCGCAACCGCATCCGCCAGCTCGTCGGAGCAGCCCAGCCGCGCCGCGACCGGCGCAAGCTCGTCGAGCAGGCCGGCGACGCGATCGCGAGTCGGTCGCGGCTCGCCGCTGTCGAGGTCCGCAAGCATGCCGGCGAGCCCGTGGCGAGCGGCCGACCAGCGGTTCTGCTCGATCCTCCAGGTCGGATGCACCGGCAGCGCCTCGCCGGCGTCGTGGCGCTCGGCGAGCGAGGCGACCAGCGACTGCGCGACAGCGGCGATCGCGGCGCTCTCGCCGACGGTCGTCTGCTGGTCCGGGACGCGCAGCTCGAGCGTGCCGAAGCCGGGGTGCGGGCGCAGCTCCCACCACCACATCCGCGGATGGTGGAAGCCGCCCGAGGCCCTACCCCAGGCGAAGGCATCGGCGTACTCGTCCCAGCTGGCGAGCGCCGGCGGGACGCCCTGGCGCGGCAGCAGCTCGGAGATCTTCGGGCGCACCGACGCCATCCCGGTGTCGCGGCCCGCGAGGAAGGGCGCATTCGCCGCCAGCGCCGCGAGCTCGGGCAGGTACGACCTGAGCGCGTTGTACACCGCGAGCGCCCGCTCGACCCCCGGGGCGCGGACGTGGACGTGGAGGCCGAACACGAGCTGCAGCCTCGCCACCTCGCCGTACTCAACGGTCGTCGCCTGGTAGCGGCGGTCCTCGCTGACCGTGCCGAGCAGATCCGTGAACGGGTGCACTGCCCCGGCCGCCGGCGTCGCGAGCCCGGCGCACGCCCGCGCGACCAGCCGCCGCCGCCGCGCGAGCTGTTGCGCGACCTCCCCCACCGTCGCCGCCGGTCCCGTGACCGTCTCGAGCTGCGCCGCGGGCAGCTCGCCCTTGACGAGCCCGTCCGCGCTCGCCGCCTCGATCACCGCGGCCGCCACCGGCGCCAGGTCGAGCGTCTCAGGGTCGAGCGTCATCAGCTCCTCCTCGATCCCGACCGTGAACGTCCCGTCGCCGTCGAAGGCCGCCCGCAGCGACGCCGCGTCGGTTTCGATCGCCGTCGGCGGGGCAACGTCTCCGCCATGCGCCTCGTCGTCCCTCCCGGCGTCTTCCACCCCCACAGCGATACCTGGATGCTTGCCGGGCTCGTCCACCGCGAGGACCGTATACCCGGCGGCGACGCTCTCGACCTCTGTACCGGCAGCGGCGCGCTCGCGGTGGCGACGGCCCAGGCCGGCGCGCGGTCGGTGACCGCCGTCGACGTGTCGCGCCGAGCGGTGGGAGCCGCGTGGCTGAACGGTCTGCTCAACGGCGTCCGCGTGCGCCCCGTGCGCGGCGACCTCTTCGCTCCCCTCGCCGGGCGCCGCTTCGACGCGATCGTCAGCAACCCGCCCTACCTGCCCGCGGAGGACGACGAGCTGCCCGACTCCGGCCCCGAGCGTGCGTGGGAGGCCGGCAGCGACGGGCGCGTCCTGATCGACCGGATCGCCGCCGGCGCCGCCGCTCACCTTAAGCCCGGCGGCGTCGTATTGATGGTGCAGTCCTCGCTCTGCGGCGTCGACCGGACGCTTCAGGCGCTAGCGGCGGGCGGCCTCGAGGCCGAAGTCGCGGAGCGCCGCCGCGGTCCGCTCGGACCGCTGCTCGCGGCGCGCGCGACCGAGCTCGAGCTGCGCGGCCTGCTCGCCCCCGGGCAGCGCGAAGAGGACCTCGTGGCGATCAAGGCGCGGCTGCCCGAGCAGCGACCGCTCACGCAGGCTCATGTCGACTCTTCAGACGGATTGCGTCTGCAAAGTCGACCTCGTGTCGCAAGCGGCTCGCTCGGGACCGACGAGAGCGGCGCGGACGGCTTCTAGCGAGCCTGCAGCGCCTGGTCGAGCGCGGCGTTGACGAGCGCGTCGGCGTGGGTGTTCGACTCGCGCCGCACGCTGCGGACCTGCCAGGAGTCGAACTGGCGCAGCGCCTCGAGCGCCTCGAGGTAGAGCGGCTTGAGCCCGGCGTGCTTGACGCGGTACGCGCCTGAGATCTGCTTCGCGACGAGCTCGGAGTCGTTGACGACCTCGACCTGCGCGGCGCCGAGCTCACGCGCCAGCTCCAGCCCCAGCAGCAGCGCCTTGTACTCCGCTACGTTGTTGGTCGTCTCGCCGATGTAGGCGCTGCGCTCGCCGACGACCTCGCCGTCGTCGTCGGTCGCCACCGCGGCGACCGCCGCGGGCCCGGGATTGCCGCGCGCGCCCCCGTCGACGTTGACGACGACCCGCCGCAAGCCGCTCAGCCGCCGGGGACGTCGATCGAGGGGAAGCTCCCCTTGGGCCGCTGGCGGCGGCGGTCCGTCATCGGGTCGTGCGTACCCGGCTCGCCGCCCTGGGCGCGCCGGTCGATGATCACCTCGACGTTCGGATCGTCGCGGTAGTGCTCAGAGAGCTTCTCGTAGAGCTCCTCCTCCAGTGCCCGTGGCACGACGCAGTAGATCACGTGGCTGCTCCTTCCACGACCAGGCGGCCGTCCTCGTCCAGACCCGCGTTCCAGCGCCGCAGCGCCTCGTCGATGTCGTTGAGCTCGTCGCCCTTCTCCTGCAGCGCGACCGGCTCCGAGGTGTCGCCGAGGTCGACGCGGTAGCGGTACCACGACAGCTCCCAGGCGACGACGACGGTCACGGTGCTAGGCGCGCCGGAGTCAGGCACAGCGGTCGCCCACGGATACCCGAGCGAACGCGTGAGGCCGGCCACCGTGCGCTGGTGCTCGGAGCCGTTGAACAGCTCGAGCGCGCGCTCGACTTTGACCTCCGCGGTCGTCGGCACGGCCCTGACGTGGCGAGGATCCTGTGGCGGCTCGCGCCGTCGCGGGGCCGGCTGCGGCTCCGAGACGGGGCCGCCGTCGGCGCCGAAGGGGTCCTCTGCCGCGCCGACGGGCTCGAAGGCCGGCGCCGGCGCGTCGAGCGGTTGGCTGCCGTTGGCGACCTCGTCGCGGCGGCGGCGCAGGCGGCCAAGCAGCGCGCGGCGCTCCTGGGGGCGCTGGGCGCGGGTCGGGAGCTGGTCGGCGGCGGACTCGCGGATCCAGCCCTCGTGCTCGGCGCGCACGAAGCACAGCTCGCAGACGAGGTTGCGGTGGCCTCCGGGGGCGAGGTACGTCTCGGTGCGCTCGCCCTTGAGGATGGTCCGACCGCAGACGTCGCACGAGACCGGGTCGTGGAACGGACGCAGCTCCTTCTTCACCGACCCGATGCTAGGCCATGCCCGCCCGCGAAGCCCCCGTCAGGCCGTCGCCGCCGCCGCGACCTGCTCGGCGAGCTGGGGCGGGACCTCCTCGTAGCGGGCCAGCTCCATGCCGTAGTCGCCGCGGCCCGCGGTCAGCGAGCGCAGGTCGGGCGCGTAGCTGAGCATCTCCGCCATCGGTACCTCAGCGCGGATATCGGTGACCGATCCCTTCGGCTCCATCCCGAGCGGCCGTCCGCGGCGCGAGCTGAGGTCGCCGATCACGTCGCCGACGCTGTCCTCGGGCACCGCCACGACGACCTCCATGATCGGCTCGAGCAGGACCGGGTCGGCGTCCGCCATCGCCTCCTTGAACGCCATCGAGCCGGCGACCTTGAACGCCATCTCCGAGGAATCGACCGAGTGGTAGGCGCCGTCGACCAGCGTGACGCGCACGCCCTCGACCGGGTAGCCGGCGACGGTGCCATGGCGCATCGTCTCGAGAACCCCCTTCTCGACCGCCGGGATGAACCCGGACGGGATCGCCCCGCCCTTGATCCGGTTGACGAACTCGAACCCCTGGCCGTCGGTCAGCGGCTCGATCTCGATCTGGCAGTCGCCGAACTGCCCGCGGCCGCCGGTCTGCTTCTTGTAGCGCCCGCGGGCGCTGGCAGAGCCGCGGATCGTCTCGTGGTAGGGCACCCGTGGCGGCTTGAGGTCCACCTCGGCGCCGAAGCGCTCGCGCATCCGCTCGACGATCACCTCGACGTGCAGCTGGCTGAGGCCGGCCACGATCTGCTCGCCGGTCTGCGGGTCGCGGCGCAGGTCGATCGTCGGGTCCTCCTCCTGCAGGCGGTGCAGCGCCGCGCCGACCTTCTCCTCGTCGCCACGGCTGTGGGGCTCCATCGCGAACGCCATCACCGGGCGCGGCAGCGGCGGCATCGGCAGCTCGATCTCGCCGTCGCTGGCGGAGAGCACGTCGCCGGCACGCGTGTGCTTGAGCTTCGCGACCGCGCCGATGTCACCGGGGCCGATCTCCTCCACGTGTTGGTGATCCTTGCCCTGCAGGACGAGCAGCTGCCCGATCCGCTCCTTCACGTGGGCGCGGCAGTTGACGACGTGCGAGTCGTGCGCCAGGACCCCCTGGTAGACGCGGAAGAGGCTGATCCGGCCGGCGTATGGGTCGGCGAGCGTCTTGAACACGAGCGCGACCGCGTCGCGGTCCTCGGCCGGCTCGAGCGTCACGCCGTCGCCCGCCGCGACCGCGCCCTTGTGCGCCGGCGAGGGAAGGTCCTCGACGAGCGCGTCGAGCAGCCGGTCGGTGCCGAGGTTGCGCGTCGCCGCTCCGCAGGTGACGGGAAAGATCTTGCCCGCCTCGACGCCCGCCTCGAGCGCCGCGACCGTCTCCTCGTGCGCAATCTCGTCGCCGTCGAGGTAGCGCTCCATCAGCTCGTCGGAGACCTCCGCGACCTCGTCCATCAGCTTGTCGCGGAACTCCTCGGCGCGCGCGGCGACGCCCTCCGGAATCGGCATCTCCTCCGCGTTGCCGCGGCCGTCGCCGTCGTAGCGGAACGCCTTCATGTCGACGAGGTCGACGATTCCCTCGAGCTCGCCCTCGGACCCGATCGGAATCTCGGTCGCGACGACGTGCTGGCCGAACGCCTGCTTGAGCGAGTCGAGCGCGCGCCCGAAGTCGGCGCGCTCACGGTCGAGCATGTTCACGTACAGCAGCCGCGCGAGCCCCATCCGCGCGGCCCGCTGCCAGAGCCGCTCGGTGCCGACCTCGACGCCCATCGTTCCGTTGACGACGAAGACCGCCGCCTCGCAGACGCGCAGGCCGGCGACGGCGTCGGCGAGGAAGCTCGGCTCCCCGGGCGTGTCGATCAGGTTGACCTTGCAGTCGCGCCACTCGAACGACGCGAGGCTCGAGCTGATCGACATCGAGCGCGCCTGCTCGTCGGGCGCGGAGTCCGACACGGTCGTGCCGTGCTCGACCGTGCCCATCCGCGCAATCGCCCCGGCCTCGAACAGCAGCGCCTCGTTCACCGACGTCTTGCCGGCCCCACGGTGCCCGACGAGGGCCACGTTGCGGATCCTCTCCGCGGCCTGATGGGACATTCGCTCCTCCGCTCTGGATGCTAGCCAGAGGCGAGCGCTTCGGCCAGCGTCGGATGGATCGGTGCGACGGCCTTTACGTCGGTCAGCTCGAGCACGCGCCCGAGCGGCGACTCGGGCGGCATCACGATTCGCAGCCGCTGGCGGCGGCGGCCGAGCCGGCGCGCCATCTCGAACAGCAGCTCGATCGCCGCCGAGTCGAGGTAGAGCGTCCCGCTGAGGTCAGTGACGAGCCCGTCGACGTCGCCCGGCACCGAACGCGTCAACTGGTCGCGCACATAGCTGGTGTTCGTCATGTCCAGCTCACCGCTGACCCGCGCGACGGTCCAGGAGTCGACGCGCTCGAGGGCGACGTCGGCGAGCGTGCTCATCCGTCCCCGCTCGAGGTCAGCGTGCGGAGCATCCGCACTGTCGTGCCGGTCTCCGACCGGGTCACCTCGACGTCGTCCATCAGCCCTTCGATGATGCCCAGCCCGCGCCCGCGCGTACCCTCGCCCGTTTCGTGACGCGGTTCGCGCCAGCTTCCCCGGTCGCGCACGGTCGCCGCCAGCTGGCCTTCGGAGAGCCGAACTTCGAGCTCGAACTCCGCGTCGACCGGCCCGTAGGCGTGCTCGATCGCATTGGCGGCGGCCTCGCAGATCGCCAGCGTCAGCTCGTACTGCTCGTGCCTGGACGCCCCCGCCGCCCTCAGCAGCCGTTCGATCCGGCGGCGAACGCCCGCCAGGACGGCGGGGTCGGCGGCCAGGCGCAGGGACAGATGCTCGGTTGCGGGGCTGAGGCGCACGGCCAGCAGTGCGACGTCGTCGGGCGCCCCCTCGCCGACCGCGTCCTCGACGATCGCGTCGCACATGGCGGCCAGATCGCCCTCCATGGCGGAGGCGACCTCTCCCAGCCGGACCAGACGCTCGTCGAGCGCCACGTCGCGGCGCTCGACCAGGCCGTCGGTGTAGAGCAGCAGCGTCGAGCCGGGCTCGAGCCTGTCGTGGGCGTCGCGGTAGGTGACGTGGTCGGCCGTGCCGAGCGGCACCGACCGCCCGCGTTCGAGGAAACGCGCGCCGCCGCCGCCGACCACCACGGCGGGCAGATGCCCGGCGCTGCAGTACTCGACGGTGCCGCTGTCGCGGTCGACGAGCGCGTAGAGGGCGGTCGCCATCACGTCGCCGCGGTCGAGCGCGAGCAGGCGGTTGAGGCGCCCGAACGTCTCGGCCGGCGAGGAGCCGAGCAGCGCGTAGGCGCGGAACGCGTTGCGCAGCTGGCCCATGACCGTCGCCGCTCGCAGGCCGTGCCCGACGACGTCGCCGACGACGACCGCGACGCGCGTCTCGTCGAGCTCGACCGCGTCGTACCAGTCGCCGCCGATCGCCGCCCCGCTCGTCGCCGGCAGGTAGCGGCCCTCCAGCTCCATGCCGTCGATCGCCGGCAGCCGCTCGGGGAGCAGGCTACGCTGGAGCGTCGCCGCGATCTCGTGGTCGCGTCGGTAGGCGAGCTCGAGCCGCTCCTCCATCTCCTTGTGCTCGTGGATGTCGGTCGCGGTGCCGACGTAGCCCGCGAACGTCCCGTCGACGAGGCGCGGACGCCCGCGGTCGACGATCCAGCGGTAGCTGCCGTCGTGGCGCTGGAGGCGGTACTCGCGCTCCCACGGCTCCCGGGCGCGGAAGGCCTTCCACCAGCTGTCGCGCACGCTCTCGGCGTCGTCGGGATGGACCCCGACGGTCCAGCTGTCGCCGAGCTCCTCGCGCTGCTCGCGGCCGGTGAACTCGAGCCAGCTGCGATTGATGAAGTCGATCAGACCGTCCTTGTTCGCGGTCCAGATGAAGACCGGGGCGCTGTCGGCGAGCTCGCGGAAGCGGTGCTCTGACTCGGAGACGCGCGCGAGCGTCTCGCGCAGGTCGTCCTGCTCGTGGCGCAGGCCCCTAGTCCAGAGCTTCGGTGAGCGCATCTCCCTGGAGCCGCGGCTTGAGTCGCAGGACGGCCTTGGTGTGGAGTTGGGAGACGCGCGACTCGGTCACGCCGAGGACCTCGCCGATCTCGCGCAGGGTCAGGTTCTCGTAGTAGTAGAGAGCGATGACCAGGCGCTCGCGCTCGGGCAGCGACTCGATCGCGTCGGCGAGCCGGTCCTTGAGCTCCGAGACCTGGGCCTCGGCTTCCGGGTCGACCGCGCCCGGGTCCTGGATCGTGTCGAGGACCGAGATCTGGCTGCCGCCCTCGGGATCGGCGAAGGTCCAGAGGTCGTCCAGGGCGAGCACCGAGGAGTTGGCGATCTCGAGGAGGACGCCCTGAAACTCCTCGACGGTCATCTCGAGCTTCGCTGCCACCTCCTCGTCGGTCGGCGCCCGCTGCAGCTTCGCCTCGAGTGTCTGGTGGGCCTTCTCGACCTCACGCGCGCGGGCGCGCACGGAGCGCGGGACCCAGTCGAGCGAGCGCAGCTCGTCGATGATCGCGCCCTTGATGCGGGCGACGGCGAAGGTCTCGAACTTGATCTCGCGCTCGGTGTCGAAGCGCTCGATCGCGCCGATCAGGCCCAGCAGGCCGTAAGAGATGAGGTCGGACTCCTCGACGTGCG
>DASQKV010000064.1:0-8319 GCA_035630335.1 Thermoleophilaceae bacterium
CGAGGACGCGCTGCTGTCCGCTTACAAGAAGCAGACCGGCGCGGCCAAGTACGCGCGCGTGGACATGGACCGGGAGAGCGCCGACTTCAAGGTGTTCGAGCTGCTCATCCCGCCGGAGCTCGAGGAGCGCCTGCTCGCCGAGGTGGAGATCGAGGAGCCGACCGTCGACCCGGAGACCGGGGAGATGCGCGAGCCCGAGGAGCCGGAGATCGACCAGGAGCTGCTGGCCGAGTACTCGGGTCAGATCGACGAGCGCGACGTCACGCCCGCCGACTTCGGCCGCATCGCCGCGCAGACCGCCAAGCAGGTGATCCTGCAGCGGATCCGCGAGGCCGAGCGCGACATGATGTTCGACGAGTACCAGGACCGCGTCGGCGAGCTGATCACCGGCATCATCCAGCAGTCCGACTCGCGCTACACGCTCGTTCAGCTGCGCGAGCGCGTCGAGGCGCTGCTGCCCAAGTCCGAGCAGGTCGACAACGAGCGCTACGAGCACGGTGCGCGCATCAAGGCCGTGATCAGCGACGTGTCGAACCAGGCCAAGGGCCCGAGCATCGTCGTCTCGCGCCGGAACCCCGAGCTGATCCGCAAGCTGTTCGAGCTCGAGGTGCCGGAGATCGCCGACGGGCTCGTCGAGATTCAGCACGTGGCCCGCGAGCCCGGCTACCGGTCGAAGATCGCCGTGATCTCGCATGCGGACGGCGTCGACCCGGTGGGCGCGTGCGTCGGTCCCCGCGGTTCGCGCGTGCGGATGGTCGTCTCCGAGCTGCGCGGCGAGAAGATCGACATCATCCCGTTCAACGAGGAGCCCGCGCGCTTCGTCGCCAAGGCGCTCTCGCCCGCGCGCGTGCGTGAGGTGCTGGTCGACGACGAGGCCAAGCAGGCGACGGTGATCGTCCCCGACGACCAGCTGTCGCTGGCGATCGGCAAGGACGGCCTCAACGCCCGCCTCGCCGCCCGCCTGACCGGCTGGCGCGTCGACATCCGCTCCGAGACCGAGTTCGCCAACGAGGACGCCGACCTCGGCCTCGACGAGGAGGAGACCGCGGGCCGCTGCGCCGCGATCCTCTCGAACGGCAAGCGCTGCCCGAACGCCTCGATCCCCGGCTCGCGCTACTGCGGCCTGCCGGCGCACCAGGCGCTCGAGGCGACCGACAACGACTACGTCACCGGCGAGCCGCCAGCCGAGGAGCCCGAGTCCGACGACGGAGCGGGCGCCGAGGAGGAGGCCGGCGAGCCGGTCGAGGCCACCGGCGCCGCCGAGGCCGAGCACGCGGGGGACCAGAGCTAGCGCTCGAGGCATAGATGGCGAAGAAGCGAGTCCATGAAATAGCGAAGCAACGCGGCATCCCCTCCAAGGAGGTGATCGCGAAGCTCCAGGCTGCCGGCCTCGACGTCAAGGCAGCCGCCTCGAGCGTCGACGAGGCCGACATCGAGCTCGCCTTCAGCGGCGGCAAGAAGGCGCCGCCGGCCGACAACGACCGCGGCAAGGGCGCCAAGGCGCGCGGAGCCGCGGCGGCGCGCAAGGGCGGCAACGGTGCGACGAGCGCGCCGACACCGGCTAGCCGGCCGGCGCCGGCCCAGCCACAGTCGAGTCCGCCCGCGCAGGCGTCGTCCGGTCAGAGCTCCTCGGGACAGAGCTCGTCCGGACAGGCCCCGCAGCGCCCCGCACGTCCGACGCGCGACGGTGCGGGCGCCGGCGCGGGAGGCGGCCGGCGCCGGCGGGTGGTCATCGACTCGCAGGCTTCGCGACGCGCCCCGGGCCCGCCGCCACAGCAGCAGACTCCGCCGCGCCGTCGTGGCCGCAGGCGTCGCACGCCGTGGGTCGAGCCGGACTTCAGTCAGCAGGAGGAGAAGCCGCAGGAGGAGCAGGTCACCTCGGTCCAGTCCGGGGCGACCGTCAAGGAGGTCGCCGAGTCGCTCGGCCTCTCGGCTCCCGACGTGATCAAGAAGCTGATGGAGCTGGGCGAGATGGCAACGCTGACCCAGACGCTCTCCGACGACGCGATCGAGGTGCTCGCCGAGGGCTTCGAGAAGAAGGTCGAGATCGTCCACGCGGCCGACGAGGTCGCCGACGAGGTCGTCTTCGAGGATGCCGACGACGAGCTCGTCGAGCGGCCGCCGGTCGTGACCGTCATGGGCCACGTCGACCACGGCAAGACCTCGCTGCTCGACGCGATCCGCGAGGCCGAGGTGGCCGCCGGCGAGGCCGGCGGGATCACCCAGCACATCGGCGCCTACCAGGTCCACCACGGCGACCACACGATCACCTTCCTCGACACGCCGGGACACCAGGCCTTCACCGCGATGCGCGCCCGCGGCGCGAGCGTGACCGACATCTCGGTCGTCGTCGTGGCCGCCGACGACGGCGTGATGCCGCAGACCGTCGAGGCGATCGACCACTCGAAGGCGGCCGGCGTGCCGATCGTCGTCGCGGTCAACAAGATCGACAAGGAGGGCGCCGACCCCCAGCGCGTCCGCGGCGAGCTCGCCCAGCAGGGCCTGACGCCCGCCGACTGGGGCGGCGACACCGAGTTCTGCGACGTGTCGGCCAAGGCGCGCCTCAACCTCGACGAGCTGCTCGAGACGCTGACCACGCTCGCCGACATCCAGGAGCTGAAGGCCAACCCGGCCGCCGAGGCGTCGGGCGTCGTGATCGAGTCGCGGCTCGATCCCGGCCGCGGTCCGGTCGTCTCCGTACTGATCCAGCGCGGCACGCTGAAGGTCGGCGATGCGCTCGTCGCCGGCGAGCACTCCGGCCGCGCCCGCGCCACGCACGACTACAAGGGCGAGAAGATCAAGCAGGCGGGCCCCGGCACGCCGGTCGAGGTGCTCGGCTTCGACGGCGTCCCCGAGGCCGGTGAGCAGTTCCGCGTCGTCGCCAACGAGCGCGACGCCCGCCGCGCCGCCGGCGAGCGCGCGAACCGGCTCAAGACCGAGTCGCTCGCCCGCCGCGCCGGCGTGAAGATCTCGCTCGAGGACGTCATGGCGCGCGCCCAGAAGGGCGAGCTCAAGGAGCTCAACCTGATCGTCAAGTCCGACGTCGCCGGATCGCTCGAGGCGCTCGCCGACGAGATCGCGAAGCTGCCCCAGGACGAGGTCACGGTCAACCTCGTCCACACCGGCGTCGGCGGCATCAACGAGTCCGACGTCATGCTCGCCGCCGCCTCGAACGCGGTCATCATCGGCTTCAACGTCCGCCCGGTAGGCGATGCCCGCCAGGTCGCCGACCGCGAGGGCGTCGAGATCCGCGGCTACTCGGTGATCTACAAGGTCGTCGAGGAGCTGCGCGCGGCGATGGAGGGGCTGCTCGAGCCAGAGGACGTCGAGGAGACCGTCGGCACGGTCGAGATCCGCGCGATCTTCAAGGCCTCGCGCGTCGGCACGATCGCCGGCTCGATGGTCACCGACGGCGTCGTCCGCCGCGGGGCGACCGTCCGGCTCGTGCGCGACGGGACGATCGTCTACGAGGGCCGGATCGGCTCGCTGCGCCGGTTCAAGGAGGACGTCCGCGAGGTCACCGCGGGCATGGAGTGCGGAATCGTCCTCGAGAACTTCGCCGACGTCAAGGAGGGCGACATTGTCGAGGTGTACGAGACGCGGCAAGTGGAGAAGACGCTGCAGTAGGATGCCGACCGACCGCATGCGGCGCGTGAACGAGGCCTTGAGGGAGGTCCTCTCCGTCCGGATAGCCGCGGGGCTCAAAGACCCGCGCGTAGGATTCGTCACTGTGACCGCCGTCGAGACAAGCCCAGACCTGCGTCATGCGCGCGTCTACGTCAGCGTTCTCGGCACCGAGGAGGAGCGCGACGATACGCTTATTGGTCTGACCTCCTCACGCGGATACCTTCAGGCGGGAATCGCCCGCGAGCTGCGCATCAAGCACACGCCGATGCTCGAGTTCGCGCACGACGAGGCGCTCGAGCGCGGCCGCCGGATCGCCGAGCTGCTCGACGACATCGACGGAGAGCCGTCCAGCTCATGACCGGCATCGGCACCGAGCTCGACCACGTGGTCGAGGAGCTGCGCACGGCCGACAAGCTGCTGCTGACCACGCACGAGAACCCCGACGGCGACGCGCTCGGGTCGCTGCTCGGCATGCACTGGGTGCTGCGCCAGCTCGGCAAGGACTCGCTGATGTACATGTCGCCCGATGAGTTCCCGCTGCCCTACGAGTACCGCGACATGCGCTTCGACCAGATCGTCGGCGCGCCACCGGAGGACATGGACGACCGCGTCGCGGTCTTCCTCGACTGCGGCAACATCGACCGGATGCCGGTCGACTTCCTCCAGCGCGAGGGCATCCACATCCTCAACATCGACCACCACCACGACAACACGCGCTTCGGCACTGCCAACCTCGTCGACCCGAAGGCCTCGTGCACCGCCGAGATCGTCTGGCGGCTGTCGAAGGAGCTCGGCGCCGAGCTGACCGCCGACATCGCGGGCGCGCTCTACGTCGGCCTGATCACCGACACCGGCCGCTTCATGTACGAGAACACGACCGTCGAGGCCCACCTGATGGCGGCCGAGCTGATCGAAGCCGGCGTCGAGCCGCACCGGATCTACAGCCGCATCTACGAGTCGCTGCCATTCGCGCGGATAAAGCTCCTGCAGCGCGCGCTGGCGAGCATCCAGCGCTTCGACGAGGGCGCGATCACGCGGCTCTACCTGACCGCCGACGACTTCGAGCAGACCGCCGCCGCGGAGAACGACTCCGAGGGGATCATCGACCACGCCCGGGCCGTCAACGGCACGGCCGTCGCGATGCTCGTCCGCGACCTGCTCGGCGACCGCTCCGGCAAGCGCAAGGTCTCGCTGCGCTCGACCGACGGACGCGTGGACGTCTCCGAGATCGCGCGCACGCTCGGCGGCGGCGGCCACCGCCAGGCGGCCGGCGCCACCACCGAGCTCGACATCGACGCGCTCACCGACGTGATCCGCGCGCAGGTGCGCGAGCAGCTCGCCGGCTCGACTCCCGCCTGAGCGCCTGACGTGAGCGCACGGGAGGAGGGGCCGGTCGGGGTCATCCTCTATCCGAAGCCGGCCGGCGTCACCTCGCACGACTGCGTCGCGCGCGTCCGCCGCGCGCAGCCGCGCGGGACCAAGGTCGGCCACGCCGGCACGCTCGACCCGTTCGCGACCGGCCTGCTGCTCGTGCTCGTCGGTCAGATGACCCGCGCCCAGCGCTGGCTGATGGGGCTGCCCAAGGCCTACAGGACGGTCGCGAAGCTCGGCTGGCGCTCCGACACCGGCGACCGCGACGGCACGCTCGAGCAGACCGGCAGCGTCCCCGGCGACCCGCGGATCGCCACCGGTGACCTGATGCAGCGCCCGCCCGCCTACAGCGCCGTCCGCGTCGGCGGCGAGCGGCTCTACGAGAAGGCGCGGAGGGGGGAGGCAATCGAGGGCACGGCCCGCCCCGTCACCGTCCACCGGGCCGAGCGGCTCTGGCACGAGGGCGACCGCGCCGCGTTCGAGATCGAGTGCTCTTCGGGCACCTACGTGCGCCAGCTCGTCGCCGACCTCGGCGACGCCTACTGCGAGGAGCTCGAGCGCACCGCGATCGGTCCCTTCAGCCTCGCCGACGCCGATCCGGAGCGGATCGTGACGCCCAACGCGGCACTGGCCTTCATGCCCGAGCACGAGCTCGACGAGCGCGAGGCGTCGGTCGTGATCCACGGCGTCCGCGTGCCGCTCGGCGCGGACGCGGTCAAAGACGAGCCCAGCTCGGCGGACGTGCCCTCCGGCTCGAGCGACACCTCGGCGGAGGCCGCCGTGCGCCTCACGCACAGCGGCCGGCTGCTCGCGATCGCCGAGCCGCGCGGCCGGGAGCTCCAGCCCGTCGTAGTGTTCTCGCCATGAAGGTCACCTCGCTTGCGGACATGCCGCGGCTCGAGCCTGGCGAGGGAAAGCGGCGCCGGGTCGCGATCGGCACCTTCGACGGCGTCCACGTCGGCCACCGCGAGGTCATCCGCGGCAACGACACGGTCCTCACCTTCGAACCGCACCCGGTGTCCGTGGTCCACCCGGAGGCGGCGCCGAAGCTGCTCGCCCCGTTCTCGATCAAGCGCGACCTGATCGCGGGCCTCGGCGTCGAGGAGCTGATCGTGATCCCGTTCGACCGCGAGTTCGCCTCGCGCACCGCCGACCAGTTCGTCGACGACGTCCTCGTCGGTCAGCTGGGTGCCGAGAGCGTCTCGGTCGGCGAGAACTTCCGCTTCGGCCGCGGCGCCAAGGGAACGCCCGAGTTCCTCGCCGCCGACGACCGCTTCGACACCCGCGTCGTGGCGCTCGTCGAAGCGGCGGGGGAGACCGCCTCCTCGAGCCACATCCGCGGCCTCGTCGCCGCCGGCGACGTCCGCGGCGCTTCCGAGTTCCTCGGTGGCCCCTTCCTCTTCGAGGGCGAGGTCGTCTCAGGCGACCGCCGCGGCCGCGAGCTCGGCATGCCGACCGCCAACATCGTCCCCGACGACGCGCTCGTCTGCCCGGGCCACGGCGTCTACGCCGCCTGGGCCCACGGCCACCCCGCCGCCGTCAACGTCGGCGTCCGCCCGACCTTCGACACCGGCCGCGGCCTGCTCGTCGAGGCCTACCTGATCGGCTTCGACGGCGACCTCTACGGCGAGACCCTCCGCATCGCCTTCGTCGAGCGCATGCGCGGCGAGAAGCGCTTCGACTCCGTCGACGACCTCATTGCCCAAATGCAGGCCGACGTCCGCGAGGCCGAGCAAATTTGCGCAATAGCCCGCTACTAGCTGGCTCTGCTACCGTTGCGCGCCGCATGACGCTGACTGTTGAGGACAAGCAGGAGATCGTTTCGAAGCACGGCAAGGATGCCAGTGACACTGGCTCCGCCGAGGTTCAGATCGCGCTGCTCACGGCTCGGATCAACGAGCTGACGGAGCATCTGCGGACTCACAAGAAGGATCACCACAGCCGCCGTGGGCTGCTGATGCTGGTCGGCAAGCGGCGCCGGCTGCTGAACTACCTCCAGCGCACCGATCTCGACCGCTATCGCGGCTTGATCAAGGAGCTCGGCCTCCGCCGATGATCGAGCCGGGGACTCACGCCCCCGACTTCGACCTGCCGGATCAAGATGGGAAGCGGGTCGCCTTGCGCGACCTGGAGGGCCAGACGAGCGTCCTCGCCTTCTTTCCCGCGGCGTTCAGCCCGGTCTGCACCGACCAGCTGAGCATCTATCAGGAGGTCCTGCCGGACCTCGAGGCGCGCGACACGCACGTCTACGGCGTCTCGGTCGACAACCCGTTCTCGCTCAAGGCGTTCCAGGACAGCCTCGGCGTCACGATCCCGCTGCTGGCCGACTTCCACCCGAAGGGAGAGGTCTCCCAGGCCTTCGGCGTCTACGTCCCCGACCGCGGAGTCGCCACCCGGGCGCTGGTGATGCTCGGGCCGGACCTCGTCGTCCGCTGGGCGCACCAGCCCCCGAGCCCGCTCGAGATCCCAGGCGCCAACTTGATCTTCGACGCTCTTGACGCGGCACGAGCCGCCTGACGCGAGCCTCGGCTCCAGCCCGATCCCGCCGGTCGGCGAGGACGATCACAGCCGCGGCGAGGGGCCGCTGGTGATCGAGTACGCCGATCTCGAGTGTCCGTACTGCGCGAAGGCGAACATGCTGCTGGCGGAGCTGCCGATCACGCGCGTGTTCCGGCACTTCCCGATCGTCTCGAAGCACCCGCGGGCGCGGGTGCTGGCGCACGCGCTCGAGGCGGGTGGGCACCAGGGAGCGTTCTGGGAGCTGCACGGCTCGCTGCTGGAGGATCAAGGCCACCTCGACGACCCGCACCTGTGGGAGCGCTGCGAGCGGCTCGGGCTCGACGTCGGTCAGTTCGACCGCGATCGCCGCTCTGAGGCCGTGGCCGAGCGGGTGGAGCGGGACTTCCGCTCGGGCGTGCGCGCCGGCGTGATGACGACGCCGACGCTGTTCGTCGACGGCGTCGCGCATCCCGGCGTTCCCGACGCGGCGCTGCTCGACCGCCTCGCGGGCTGACGGCGGCACGCTGGTACCCTGCCGGGGACTCCTATCGAGAAGTCATGAATCGAGCCGCCAACCGGAGGCGGCAGTGAAAGGAACATATGAGTAGCAATGCAACCCGAGTCTCAGTTGAGATCGGCGGTGCCGAGATCAGCTTCGAGACGGGCAAGCTCGCCAGGCAGGCGAGCGGCGCGGTTGTCGTACAGAGCGGGGACACGATGGTCCTCGGCACGGCGACCGCTGGAAACCTGCGCGACGTCGACTTCCTCCCGCTGACGGTGGACGTCGAGGAGCGCATGTACGCCGCGGGCAAGATCCCCGGC
>DASQKV010000065.1:0-24160 GCA_035630335.1 Thermoleophilaceae bacterium
TTGAGTAGGAAAGGGAACTGACGAAGTGGCGACCGAAGACGCTGTAAAGCCGGGGGTCCTCTCCGAGCTCCGCCCGGAGGTGGTGCTCCACGGCCTCCGCCAGGAGCCGAAGGGGTGGCTCTCCTGGCTGACCACGACCGATCACAAGCGGATCGGGATCATGTACCTGGTCTCCACCTTCATCTTCTTCATCCTGGGTGGAGTCGAGGCGCTGATGATGCGCCTCCAGCTCGGGATCCCCGACAACACGCTGATGAGCCCGGAGACCTACAACGGGCTCGTCACCTTCCACGGCACGACGATGGTCTTCCTGTTCGTCGTGCCCGTCCTCGCCGGCTTCGCGAACTACTTCGTGCCGCTGATGATCGGCGCGCGGGACATGGCCTTCCCGAAGCTGAACGCGCTCTCCTTCTGGCTGCTCCTGGCCGGCGGCATCGCCTTCTACGCGAGCGCCTTCTTCGAGCTGCCGCAGACGGGCTGGACCTTCTACACCCCGCTCTCCGACGACGCCTATTCGCCGGGCGGCGGAGTCGACGCGTGGATCCTGCTCGTCCACCTCACCGGCATCTCCTCGCTCGTCGGCGCGATCAACTTCGTGGCGACGATCCACAACATGCGCACCCGCGGCATGAGCTGGGGCCGCATGCCGCTGTTCATCTGGACGATCCTGATCTACAGCTATCTGCTGATCGCCGCCCTGCCGGCGATCGCGGCCGCGGTCACGATGCTCCTCACCGACCGCCACTACGGCACCGCCTTCTTCGACCAGGCGGGCGGCGGGGACCCGATGCTGTGGCAGCACCTGTTCTGGTTCTTCGGGCACCCCGAGGTCTACATCATGATCCTGCCCGCCTTCGGGATGATCTCGGAGATCCTGCCGGTGTTCTCGCGCAAGCCGATCTTCGGCTACAAGGCGATTGCGGCGGCGACGGTGGCGATCGCGTTCCTCGGCCTGCTCGTCTGGGCCCACCACATGTTCACGACGCCGACGTCGACCGTCGTGCTGATCTTCTTCATGCTGTCGTCGTTCGCGATCGCGGTGCCGACGGGCATCAAGATCTTCAACTGGATCGCGACGCTCTGGAAGGGCTCGATCGTCTTCAAGACGCCGCTCTACTTCGCGGCCGCGTTGCCGGCGCTGTTCGTGATCGGCGGCATCTCGGGCGTGATGCTGGCCGTGTTCCCCGTCGACTGGCAGCTGCACGACACCTACTTCGTCGTCGCCCACCTGCACTACGTGCTCTTCGGCGGCTCGGTCTTCGGGATCTTCGCCGGCCTCTACTACTGGTTCCCGAAGATGACCGGGCGGATGATGAGCGAGGGGCTCGGCAAGCTGTCGTTCTGGGTCATGTTCGTCGGCTTCAACCTGACCTTCCTGGTCCAGCACTCCGCCGGCCTGTCGGGCATGCCGCGCCGGATCTACGACTACGACGCCGACCTCGGGGTCACCGACTACAACCTGATCTCGACGATCGGCTCGTTCATGCTCGGGATCGGGGTCCTGATCACGGTGATCAACGTGCTGCGCTCCTACCGCAACGGCAAGGTTGCGGGCAACGATCCGTGGCAGGGCAACACGCTCGAGTGGTTCGTGCAGTCGCCGCCGCCGGTCAACAACTTCGACGTCGTTCCGCGCGTGCGCTCGGTCGAGCCGATGAAGGACATCCGCCGTGAGGTCGCCAAGGCCGGCGAGCCCGTCGGCAGCGTTGCGCAGCCGGTAGCCTCGGGCACGTGACCCCTCCCCCAGCGGACCTCGCGCCGGGGACAGCCGCTGGCACGGATCGCGCCTTTCGCCGGCTGGCGCTGGCGACGATCTTGGCGACGTTCCTGCTGGTGATCGTCGGCGGCGTCGTGCGCGTATCGGAGTCGGGCCTCGGCTGTGGCCCCGCCGGGTCGGGCCTGCACGGCTGGCCGTTCTGCAACGGCGATGTCGTGCCGGGGCTCGACCTGAACTCGGTGATCGAGTACTCGCACCGCGCGCTCGCCGGGATCGTCGGGCTGATGATGGCGACGCTCGCCGTGCTCGCGTGGCGCCGCTACCGCTCACAACGGGCGCTCGTCAGGGCGACCGCAGCCGCCGCGGTGCTGGTCGTCGTCCAGGCGCTGCTGGGCGCAGCGACGGTCGAGAACGACCTCGACGAGACGCTCGTAGCGGCCCACCTCGGTCTCGCGATGGCGCTGTTCGCGCTGCTGATCTACGTCTGGAGGGCGTCCAAGCCCGAGAACGTCGGCTCCGAGCCCCCGGACGGCGGGCCGCGCTTCCGCCCGCTCGCGGTGGTCGCCAGCGGCCTCGCCTTCTGCACGATCGTCGCTGGCGGCTACATGGCCGGCACGCAGAACTACGGCCGCGCCGACTACCAGCTCGGCGACGGCGCCCACCACGCCTGCGGCAAGGAGTTCCCGACCTGCAACGGCGACTTCATGCCGTTCGGCGACACGCGCCTGGTCGACATCCATCTGACCCACCGCTTCTTCGTCTACCTGACGACCTTTGCGGTGATCGCGCTGATCGTGCTCGCGCTGCGCCGCCGCCCCAGCTCGGGCGTGGTGCGCAGCGCGTGGACCGCGGCAGGGATCCTGGCCGCCCAGCTGCTCGTCGGCGCGCTCAACGTGTGGCTCGAGGAGTACGAGGCGCTGATCGTGCTCCACCTCGCGCTTGGGACGCTGCTCTGGGGCACGCTCGTCGGCCTCGCCTTCCAGCTCTTCCGCATCCCGAAGCCCGTAGAGTCTCCGGCCGACGTGTCTCGCCAAGAGGCGCTGACCGCCTAGACCGCGATGCCCTCCAACGCAGCCAGCAGCCACTCCGCCGTAGCGCCGACCCAGCGGGCCACGGGCCTGCGCCAAGTCGTCTCCGACTACGTCGAGATGACGAAGCCGAAGGTCCAGTCGCTGCTGATCTTCACGACGGTCACCACGATGTACGTCGCCGGCGATCCGTCGATCGACCTGGTCCTGCTGACCTGCCTCGGCGGCTACCTGTCGGCGGGTGGCGCCGGCGCGGTCAACCACTGGTACGACCGCGACATCGATGCCAGCATGGCGCGGACTGCCGACCGGCCGGTCGCCTCTGGGCGCGTGGCGCCGAACGCGGCGCTCGTCTATGGCCTCGTGCTCGCGGCGCTCGCCGTGGTCGTCCTGAGCGTCGGCGTCAACCCGCTCGCCGCCGCGCTCTCGCTTTCGGGCTTCCTCGGCTACACGCTCGTCTACACCGTCTGGCTCAAGCGCACGACGCCGCAGAACATCGTGATCGGCGGCGCCGCCGGCGCCGTACCGCCGCTCGTCGGCTGGGCGGCGACCACCGGCAGCCTCAGCTGGACCGCGCTCTACCTTTTCGCGATCGTCTTCTACTGGACCCCGCCCCACTTCTGGGCGCTGTCGCTGTTGATGAAGGACGAGTACGCCAAGGTCGGCGTGCCGATGCTGCCCGTCGTCCGCGGCGAGCGCGAGACGCGCAAGCAGATCCTGCTCTACACGGTCCTGCTCTACGCCGTCACCCAGCTCCCCTTCTGTGCCGGCGGCTTCGGCGTCCCCTACCTCGCCGCCTCGGTCGTCCTCGGCGGCGTCTTCATTGCCGGCGCGGTCCGCCTCTACCGCCGCGCCGACCGCCGCTCGGCGCTCCAGCTCTACCTCTTCTCGCTGCTCTACCTCGCGCTGCTGTTCGGCGCGATGGTCGTAGACGCGCAGTTGTAGTCGAGCTCAGTGGCTGGGATCGAGCGAGCGGAGCTCGATCTCGACCCGTTCGCGGTAGGGCGCCTCGCCCACCGGCGTGTCGATCTCGGTGTCCACGCGCTGGCGCCGCCGCAACAGCAATCCGTCCGAGCGACGTAGCCAGGAGTCGATGACGTTGCCGCCGCGCACGCTTCCGCGCAACACCGACGTGAGGCGGACATGGACGGCTGGCACCGTCTCTTCGGCGATCTGGACCTCGCCCCGCTCACGAACGGCCGCGCGAATCTCGATGCCGTCGCCGTCGTCGGACCGGCACCGCTCCCTCCATGTCAGGCCGACCGTCATCCGGCCCGGCCGCGGTGCCGAGCTCCCCGTACAGGAGAAGACGACCTCGCGAGGCTGACCGAAGAACTCGTGGTAGTCGTCGATCGACCGGACCCGCGTGCGCCGTGCACCGACGCAGGTCTCGACCGTGTTCCGCCGCTCGCCGAGCGCGTCCCAGCGCTCCCGGACGCCGCAAGGCGTCTCGGTGACCGTGACAGTCGACGTGCGCGGATAGTCGTGGCGAGCGCTGAAGGTTCCACCGACGTGCTCGAACCCACTGGTGGCGTACGCATAGACGCCGGGCGCGGGACCGTAGCGCGGCCGGTCATCGGCTCGCACGGTCTCGCCTCGGAAGTCCGACACGGCATCTCGGACCGACACCGGCGTGGTCTCGTCACGGGATCGGAAGTAGAGAAGGACGCCGACCCCCGCGACCACAAGGAGGCCGATCGCAACAGCTACTCGCCCGCCCACGATGTAAACCCTAACGTTTTCATCTAGACCTCTGCTGCGGTCGAATCCCGGCATTCCGTCCGCCCGCCGTCCCACCATGGCGGCATGTACGGAATCGAGCTGATCTGCTCCGACGAGGCCTGCGCCGAGCTCGTCGAGATCGCCATCCCCACCCTCTCCGAGATCGAGCTGCTCGCCTGCGACGGCTGCGGCTGCACGCTCCAGGCGCTCGCGGTATCGGACGTAGTCGAGATCCACGTCGCACCGCCGATGGCACTGCCGCTCGCGGCCTAGAGCCAGTCCTGCGATCCTTGGCCCATGGCCACGCCCGCCGACAAGCGACACGCCGACTCAGCCCAGCGAACCTGGAATACCCCTGAGGCGATTGCCCGCCACAGGGCGATGACGCCCGAGCAGCGCATCAAGAAGACGGCCGAGCTGTCACGCCAGGCGATGAGAATTGCTCGCGGTCGGCGAGTCGATGGCGGATGAGCCCAGCTTCGATCCGGTCGAGATATTCCGGGTCCTGAACCGCCACGGCGTTGCCTATGTCGTCGTGGGGGGCTATGCCGTCGCCGCCTACGGCGTCATACGCGCAACTGAGGATCTCGATGTCGTCGTCGACCAGTCCTGGAGCAACGCCGGGCGCCTGGGACCGGCGCTCGAAGAGCTGGAAGCGACCGACGCGACGGGCGCCAAGACGCCGCTGACCACCGAAGTCTTGGTACGACGCGTCGACCGTCTATTCAACACGCGCCACGGCACGCTGCACATCCTCAATCAAGTGGGAACTGTTCCCCCCTATGCCCAGCTCGTCCCCGCGCAGGAGGTCGACATAGAGGGCGAGCGTGTGTCAGTGGCAACCCGTGACCAGCTGCGGGTGATGAAGACCGGTACCGGCCGCTTGAAGGACGCGGTAGATCTGGCCGAGCTGGACGAGACAAGCCGGTAGCGACCTTCGTCCGATCCGGTCTACGATCGCGCCGCTTGCCACATAGCTGCGATCCTCTGCCGGTGGCCGCGTCCGACGAGACCTCCGGACCTCGGTGGAAAATCATCGGTCTGGGAGTCCTGTGCTGCGCCATGCTTGCCGCCGCGGGTGGCGTCCTCGCCGCACTCGGCGCCACCGCCGTCGGCATGGTGATAGCGGTCATTGGCGCGATGCTCGTGCCACTCGTCGTGTGGCTTGGCGTGTTGACAGCGGGTGCCCGCTCACAGTCACAGCGAGTGCCGCCCGGCGCCATAGCTCGAAACAGCTACCTCGGCTTCGTCAACGACCTCTTGCGTGAGCCTCCGCGGAATGACCCCAAGCGGACGGCTGACGATCCCGTCCGCAAGTAGCCACCGGGCTCACGGCCCACCGGTGAAGCCCTGATCAGCTAGTGCTGCCGAGCCGCGCCGCCGCCGGGGCGTCGAGCAAGACGGTCAGCGTGCCGTGCTCGGGGCTAACGAGGCTGGCGGGGGCGTCTGGGTCCGGGGCGTCGGCGAAGGCGCGAGCGACGGCCTCCGCCTTGTCGGCTCCTGAGATCAAGAAGAGAACTTCGCGGGCGGCGTCGAGTACCGGCAGCGTGAGGGTTACGCGCGGGACGAGTGGGGCCATCCCGGGAATCTCGACTCCGACGGCCCAGCGCTTGCGCTCCCCGAGCGCGGGGTCGCCCGGGAACAGGGAGGCAGTGTGAGCGTCGGGACCGATTCCGAGGAGGATCAGGTCGAAGACCGGCAGCTCGGCGTCGGGGAATGCCTCGCGCAGCTCATGCTCGAAGGCGTCCGCGGCGAGATCCGTTCCGAGCTCGCCGCGGATCCTGTGGACGGCACGCGGGCGTCGCTTCGGCGGGATGCGGTCGATCAGCTCCTCGGTGACCATGCGGTAGTTCGAGTGCTCGTGATCGGGCGGGACGCAGCGGTCGTCGCCGAGCCAAAGCTCGGTGGCGCTCCAGTCGAGGTCCACTTCGGCGAGCTGCTCGTAGGCGCGTCTTGGCGTCGAGCCACCGGCAAGCGCGATCAGCCCGCCGTGCCTGACGACGGCGGCGATCCGCTCGGCAGCGGCCGCGGCCGGATCGTCGGCGACGACGATCTCCCGACTCACGAGCAGACCATCGCTCCGGCCGCCGTCAGCGCCTGTCCGTAGCCCTTGTCGCGCAGCAGCGACTGGCGAATGCCCTCGCCGAGGATGCCGGCCTCGCCGCGTGAGGCGCCGAGGACGGTCCACTGGGCCTCGTGACCGTCGGGCGTGCGGCGGCGGGCGGAGAGGCCGCCGGGGCCGCGGTCGAGCGAGACGCTGAGGCCGGTGCGGGTGTCGATCGTGACTCCGGCGAGGCCGGGGATCGGCATCGTGTGGTCGGGCTCGAGGACCAGCCCGACGTCGCCGTCGGCCGCCTTGCCCGTGCCGCTGGAGCGCCCGTCGGGGTCGATGTCGGCCAACGGGCCGGGCTCCCAGCCGAGCCGGCGGGCGAGCCAGCCGAGCAGCAGCACGCCGGCGACGGCTGAGTCGGGGTGGTGGCGGACGGTGACGGCGGATATCCGCCCGAGCTCCGGGCGCCACTGCGGCGGGTCGAACGTCGCGGCGACGCGCTCGCGCCACGGGGTCGAGCGCAGCCAGGCGAGGTCGACGACGTAGGCGTGTTCCTTGAGCTCGGCGGCGCGCCGGATCGCGGCCGGGGCGTCGGCCTCGCTGACCGAGTCGAGCAGCACGCTCTGGGCGATCCGCATCAGCGAGTCGACCGCCTCGTCGTGGTCGTGTGGGGACCAGACGAGCGTGGAGAGATCCATCACCAGCAGCGGGTCGACGATCCGGTCGAGGTGCTCGAGGTGCTTCGGGCCGATGTCGAGCACGACCTGCTCGCGCGCGACGGCGACGCGGTCGGCCTCGACGTCCTCCTCCTCCGCCGTGACCGTCGCCCACGCGTCGATCTCGGTGCGGCCCTGCTCGACGGCGCAGAGGATCGTGCGCGAGGCGTGGTAGCGCCCGACGCGGTCGAGGCGGTTCTGGATCTCGCCGCGCCACTCGCGGTCGGCGATCACGACCAGGTTGAGCACGCGCGCGGGCGCGTAGGACTCCCCGGCGGCGTGGCGTCCCTTCAGCAGCTCGCGCAGTGCCTCCTCGACCGCTGACGGCGTCGTGTCCCGCTCGGACCAGACCGTCCCGGTCTCGGTCATAGGGTCGGCGTCCCGCTGTCGGTCTCGGTCATACGGTGCGCCAGCGCTCGCCGGAGCCCAACAGACGCTCGCTCTCGGGCGGACCGTCGGTGCCCGCCTCGTACTGGGGAACGGAGTCGTCGTCGGCCTCCCAGGCGGCAAGGATCGGGTCGCAGATCGCCCACTGCGCCTCGACCTCGTCGTTGCGGGTGAACAGCGTGGCGTCGCCGCGCATCGCGTCGGTGATCAGCCGCTCGTAGGCCTCGGGCGACTCCGACATGAACGACGTGCCGTAGAGGAACTCCATGTTCACCGGCCGGATCCGCATCCGCGCGCCCGGGATCTTCGCGCCGAGCGAGATCGTCACGCCCTCGTTGGGCTGGACCCCGAGGATGATCTGGTTCGGCTGGACGCCGACCGAGCCCTCCTGGTCGAAGGCGAGGTGTGGCACCGGCTTCATCGTCACGGCGATCTCGGTGACCTTGCGCGCGAGCCGCTTGCCGGTGCGCAGGTAGATCGGGACGCCCGCCCAGCGCCAGTTGTCGACCTCCAGCCGCAACGCGACGTAGGTCGGCGTCGTCGAGTCGGGCGGGACGCCCTCCTCCTCGAGGTAGCCCGGCACGTTATCCCCCCCGACGACGCCGGCCGAGTACTGGCCGCGGATGGTCATCTCGTCCACGTTCTCGGGCCGCGGCGGGTGAATCGCGTGCAGGACCTTGACCTTCTCGTCGCGGACGTCGTCGGCCGAGAACGACACCGGTGGCTCCATGCACAGCAGCGACAGCAGCTGCAGCATGTGGTTCTGGACGAGGTCGCGCAGCGCACCGGCGCCGTCGTAGTAGCCGGCGCGGCCGCCGATGCCGAGGTCCTCGGCCGCGGTGATCTGCACGTGGTCGACGTAGTTGCGGTTCCAGATCGGCTCGAACAGCTCGTTCGCGAACCGGAACGCGAGCATGTTCTGGACCGTCTCCTTGCCCAGGTAGTGGTCGATCCGGAAGACCTGGCTCTCGTCGAGCACGTCGAGCACGCGCCGGTTGAGGTCCGTCGCCTCGGCGAGGTTGGTGCCGATCGGCTTCTCGATCACGACGCGCACCTCCGCGCCGTCCTTGTGGTCGAGCCCGTGCTCGCCGAGCTTCTCGACGATCACCGGGAAGAAGCTGGGCGCGGTCGAGAGGTAGAAGACGCGGTTGAAGACGATCCCGGCCTCCCCGTCGAGCTCCTCCTCGATCGCCGTGATCTGCTCGTAGACCTGGGGGTCGTCGAAGCTGCCGGGGACGAAGCGCGCGCTGTCGACAAGCCCCGCGAGCACCTTCTCGTCCGGCTTGCGGCGCGAGAACTGCACGATCGCGTCGCGCGCCATCTCCTGGAAGTCGCCGTGCGGCATGTCGCTGCGCGACGAGCCGATCAGGTGGAAGCGCTCGGGCAGCGCGCCGTCGTGGGCGAGGTTGTAGAGCGCGGGCAGCAGCTTGCGCCGCGACAGGTCGCCGGTCGCGCCGAAGATCGTCAGCGTCGTCGGCCGGATCGGCAGCCGCTCGAGGCCCTCGGTGAGGGGATTGCGCTCCTCGACTGGGACCGTCGCGGTGGCCATCGTCCCTAGCTCCGCTTCTTGACCGCGTGGCCGCCGAACTGGTTGCGCAATGCGGCGAGCACCTTGGCGCCGTACTCCCCGTTCTGGCGCGAGTCGAAGCGCGCGAACAACGACGAGCTGATCACCGGCGCCGGCACGCCCTTGGCGATCGCGTCCTCGACGGTCCAGCGGCCCTCGCCGGAGTCCTCGACCCAGCCCTCGAGCTCGCCGAGGTCGTTGCCCTCCTGCTCGAACGCTCGCGCCGCGAGCTCGCAGAGCCACGAGCGGACCACCGAGCCCTGCATCCAGAGCTTCGCGATCTGCTCGTTGTCCAGCCCGAAGTCCGACTTCTCGAAGAGCGCGAAGCCCTCGGCATAGGCCTGCATGATCCCGTACTCGACGCCGTTGTGGACCATCTTCACGTAGTGGCCGGCGCCAGTCTCGCCCATGTGGCCCCAGCCCGGGCCCCACTGCTCGTCGGGCGGCGGGGCGAGCACGTCGAGGATCGGCGACAGGCGGTCGACCGCCTGCTGCGGGCCGCCGACCATCATGCAGTAGCCGACCTCGAGCCCCCAGACGCCGCCGGAGACGCCGACGTCGACGTAGTCGATCCCCCTGCCGCTCAGCTCCTCGGCGCGGCGGAGGTCGTCGGTCCACTTCGAGTTGCCGCCGTCGACGATCGCGTCGCCGGCGTCGAGCAGGTTTGCGAGCTGCTGGACCGTCTGCTCGGTGGGGTCGCCGGCCGGGACCATGATCCAGACGGTGCGCGGCGCCTCGAGCTTGGAGACCAGGTCCTCGAGCGATCCGGCGCCCGTCGCCCCGTGCCCTTCGGCCTCGCTGACGGCATCCTCGGAGAAGTCGAACGCGACGGCGGCATGGTCGGAGTCGCGGTGGATGCGATGGACCATGTTGCCGCCCATCTTCCCGAGGCCGACGAAGCCGATCTGCATCAGAGCATCTCCTTGATCTTCGCGGTCAGCCCACGCACGGCCTCGACAGGATCGCCCTCGAGCCGGACGCGCTCAACCGGCCGGCCGTGGTCGCGCAGCGTCAGCACGTCGCCGGTCGCCTGCGCGAGCTTGAGCTGGTCGAAGTCGTAGTCGGCACCTGGGATCTCGACGTCCTCGCCGCCATCGTGGACGAGCTGGACGAACAGGCCGGTGGCCGGGCCGCCCTTGTGGAACTGGCCGGTCGAGTGCAGGAAGCGCGGGCCGTAGCCGAAGGTCGTCGTCGCCCTGGTGGCGTCGCGGATCGTCGTACGGAGCTCCGCGACCGCGGCGTCGAACTCGTCGGTCGGCGGGAGGTAGCCCATGATCGCGACGTAGGCCGGCGGCGCGGCCTGCACGAGCAGCGCGCGCAGCGCGTCGTCGCCGGCATCCTCCACGCTCGGTGGATCGGCCGCCTCGAGCACCTTCGCCGTGTTGTCCTTCGCCTCTTGGACGTTCGGCTGATCGAACGGGTTGATCCCGAGCGCCCAGCCCGCGACCGCGACCGCGAACTCGGCGAAGAAGAAGATCCGCCCGAGCCCCTCGGCGCCGTCGGTGGAGACCGTGATCACGGGCTGGTCGGCCTCGCGCAGCGCTTGGACGCCGTCCTCGAGCTCGGAGTCCGGCTCCTCGGCGTCGCGGAGGTAGACGAAGATGCGATCGTCGCCGTAGACCTCGGGGGCCCCGAGCGGCTCGCCGGCCACCGGCAGCGCGCCCTTGCCGTGCTTGCCGGTCGACTCCGCCACGAGCTGCTCGGCCCAGAGGCCGAAGCTCGCGATCCGCGGCGAGACGACGAAGGTCAGCTTGTCGCGCCCGCGCAATGCCGCCTCGCCGAGCGCGGCGCCCAGCCAGAGGCCGGAATTGCTGTCGGTCGCGCCGAAGTTGCGGCAGCTCGCCTCGGCCTCCTGCGCCGACGCCAGCAGCGCATCGACGTCGACACCCATCAGCGCCGCCGGGACGATCCCGAAGTGCGACAGCACCGAGTAGCGGCCGCCGATGTTGGGGTCGTTCTCGAACACGCGCCGGAAGCCACGCTCGCGCGCCTCGGCGACGAGCGAGCTGCCGGGATCCGTGATCGCAGCGAACTGGCTGCCGTTGCCGCCCGTGCGCTCGTAGAAGTGCTTCATGTGCGAGAGCGTCTCGACCGTCCCGCCAGACTTCGACGAGACGAGGAAGAACGCCTTCGACAGGTCGAGCTTGCGCTCGAGCGCGAGGATCGCCGCCGCGTCGGTGGTGTCGAGCACGTGCAGCCGCAGGCCGCCCTCGATCTCCCCGAAGCTGCGCCGGATTACCTCCGGTCCGAGGCTCGAGCCGCCCATCCCGAGCAGCACGGCGTCGGTGAAGCCGTCGGCCTTGACGCCGTCGGCGAACTCGCGCAGCTCGGGCGCGTGCTCGACCATCGAGTCGACGACCGTCAGCCAACCGAGCCGATTGCCGATCTCCGGCACGCCGGGGCCGCCCCAGAGCGACTCGTCCTTGCTCCAGACGCGCCGCGCGACGTCCTCCTGCTCCGCCTTGCGCGCGCGCTCGGCGATCGGACCCTCGAGCTCGGCCGGCAGCGTCGAGTCGATCGCCTTCGGCCGCCCGGTCAGCACCGCCTCGCGGATCGACTCGACGCCCGAGATCAGCTTGTCGAACGGCTCGATGAACTTCTCGATCCCCTCGCGCAGCAGCGTGTCGGTGACGTCTGTCATGTCGATCCCAGCCTCGGCGAGCTTCGACAGCGCCGGCGACGGGTCGCGGTCGGCCGAGCCGGGGTCGGGCTCCGAGTGCTCCCCGGCGGCGAGCAGCGTCTTCATCGGCATCGTGTTGACGGTCTCCGGCGCGACCAGTCCGTCGACGTACTTCGTCTCGGAGTAGCGCGGGTCCTTGACGCCCGTCGACGCCCACAGCGGCCGCTGCACCGGCGCGCCGGCCGCCAGCAGGGACGAGTAGCGGTCGCCGTGGAAGATCCGCTTGAAGCTCATGTAGGCCGCCTGCGCGTTGGCGATCGCAGCGATCCCGCGCAGGTCCTCGCGGCCGAGCTTCTCCAGCCGCTTGTCGACCTCGGTGTCCACGCGCGAGACGAAGAAGCTCGCGACCGAGTGCACCTCCAGCGACTGTCCCGCCTCCTTGCGGCGCTCCATCCCGCGCACGTAGGCCTCGGCGATCGCCTCGTAGGACTCGACCTTGAACAGCAGCGTGACGTTGACGTTGATCCCGTCCGCGACCGCCTCCTCGATCGCCGGGATGCCCTCCTCGGTGCCCGGGATCTTGATCATCACGTTCGGGCGGTCGACCGCCTTCCAGAGCTCGCGCGCCGAGCCCAGCGTCCCCTCGGTGTCGTGCGCGAGCGACGGCTCGACCTCGAGCGAGACGAAGCCGTCGGCGCCGTTCGCCTCGTCCCAGACCGGACGCAGGACGTCGCAGGCGGACTGCACGTCGCGGACCGCCAGGTTGAGATAGATCGCGGTCGCGTCGAGCCCCTCGCCGGCCAGCCGCTCGATGTCCTCGTCGTACTCGTCCGAGCCGAGGATCGCCTTCTCGAAGATCGCGGGGTTCGAGGTCTCCCCGCGCAGCGAGCTCTCGTCGCGCAGGCGCGCGAGCTCGCCCGACTCGATCAGCGAGCGCCGGATCTCGTCGAGCCAGACGCTGACCCCCAGCTCCGTCAGCTTCGCGAGACGCTGGTTCACTCCGGTCGTGGCGCTCATGTCGCTCTCCTCTTTGGTCTCTGGTCAGCCCGCGCGGGCGGCGGTCCGCTGGACCGCCCGCCGGCCGTGCTCGGCCACGTTCTCGGGCGTGAAGCCGAAGTTCTGGAAAAGGTCCTTGGCGGGTGCAGACATCCCGAAGCCGGTCATCCCGACCGACTCGCCGTCGTCGCCGACCCAGCGCTCCCAGCCGAGCGTCGACGCAGCCTCGACCGACACGCGCGCCCGGCACTCGGGCGGCAGCACCGAGTCGCGGTAGCTCTCGTCCTGCTCCCCAAAGCGGTCGTAGCACGGCATGCTGACCACGCGCGTCGAGATTCCCTCGCCCTCGAGCAGCTCCGCCGCCTGGAGGCAGAGCGACACCTCGGAACCGGTGCCGATCAGGATCAGCTGCGGATCGGCGCCGTCGGCCGCGTCACGCAGCACGTAGGCGCCGCGCTCGATCGCGTCGTCCGGGATCGCGGCTGGGTCGAGGATCGGCACCCCCTGGCGGGTCAGCACGAGCGCGCACGGGCCCTGCTCCTCACGCAGTGCGAAGCGCCACGCGAGCGCGGTCTCGTTGGCGTCGGCGGGCCGCACGGCGTAGACGAACGGCGTCGCGCGCAGGTGCGCAAGCTGCTCGATCGGCTGGTGCGTCGGGCCGTCCTCGCCGAGGCCGATCGAGTCGTGCGTGTAGACGTGGATCACCGGCAGCCGCATCAGCCCTGCCAACCGCACCGAGGCCTTCATGTAGTCGAGGAAGTTGAAGAAGGTCGAGCCGAACGCCCGGATGTGATGGAGGTTGAGGCCGTTGACGATCCCGCCCATCGCGTGCTCGCGGACGCCGTAGTGGACGTTGCGCCCGGCGTAGTTGGATTCCGACACCGAGCCGCCGTCCTCGATCTCGGTCAGCGTCGAGGGCTCGAGGTCGGCCGAGCCGCTGACGAGCTGTGGGATCTGCGCCGCCGCCCACTGGATCACCTGCGACGACGCCTTGCGCGTCGCGATCGGGTCGTCGCCGGGATCGAAGCGCGGGACGTCGGAGTCCCAGCCGTCGGGAAGCCGCCCCTCCATGACCAGCGCGAGCTCCTCGTAGAGCTCGGGGTTCTCCTGGCGGTAGGAGTCCAGGCGCTCCTGCCACTCGGCCTCGGCCTCCTTGCCGCGATCGATCGCCGTGCGGAAGTGGGCCGCCGCTTCGTCGGGCACGAGGAACTGCGCGTCGGGGTCCCAGCCGTAGAACTCCTTGGTCAGCCGCACCTCGTCCTCGCCGAGCGGCGAGCCGTGGGCCTTGTAGGTGTCCTGCTTGTTCGGCGAGCCGTAGCCGATGTGGGTGCGCAGGACGATCAGCGACGGCCGGTCCTCGATCGCGTTGGCCTCCGCGATCGCCGCGTCGAGGCGCTCGAGCGAGATGTCCTCGTCGAGGTCGAGGACGTGCCAGCCGTAGGCCTTGTAGCGAGCGCCGACGTCCTCGCTGAAGGCCATGTCGGTCGCGCCGGCGAGCTGGACGTGGTTGTTGTCGTAGAAGACGGTCAGCCGGCCGAGGCCCAGGTGCCCGGCGAGCGAGCTCGCCTCCGAGGAGATCCCCTCCTGGATGTCGCCGTCGCTGGCGATCGCGTACGTGCGGTGGTCGACGATGTCGTGGCCGGGGCGGTTGTAGCGGGCGGCGAGCATCCGCTCGGCGAGCGCGAAGCCGACGGCGTTCGCGAAGCCCTGTCCGAGCGGGCCGGTCGTCACCTCGATGCCGGGCGAGCCCTCGGCCTCGTGCTCGGGGTGACCGGGCGTCGAGCTGCCGAGCTGGCGGAACTGCTCGAGGTCCTCGAGCGAGATGCCGTAGCCGGTGAGGTGGAGGATCGAGTAGAGCAGCGCCGAGGCGTGGCCGGCGGAGAGGACGAAGCGGTCGCGGTCGAACCAGGTCGGGTTCGCCGGGTTGTGCTTCATCGTGCGCGTGTAGAGCTGGTAGGCGACCGGCGCGAGCGCCATCGGCGCCCCCGGATGACCGGAGTTGGCCTTCTGGACGGCGTCGATCGACAGCGTGCGGATCGTGTTGATGCAGAGCTCGTCGAGAGCCGCCCGGTCCTGCGTCGTCGCCGTCATGCCACTCCCTTGTCGATCGGTCGCGATTCCACGTTCAACTCGCAGTATGTCCGCTGTGCTCCAGCTCGTGGACGGCGAGCACCGCCGCGCCGATCACGCCCGCGTCGGGGCCGCCACGGGCCAGCTCGACGGTCGTGCGCTCCCACAGCGCGGGCAGCGCCCAGCGGCCGGCCTCGGCCCGCGCCACGTCGAGGAACAGCTCGGCCGCACGCGAAATGCCCCCGCCGACGACGATCCGCTGCGGCTCGAAGACGTTGGCGACGGTCGCGATCCCGATTCCCAGCCAGCGGCCGTAGCGCTCGAGCACCGATGCCGCCTGGCGGTCGCCCTCGCGTGCGGTGGTCACGGCGTCGCGGCCCGACACGCGCCCCTGGTCGGCGTAGAGCCGTCCGAGCAGGCTGTCGGGGTGCTCGCGCGCGCAGCGGGTCGCCTCGCGCTCGAGTCCGCGGCCGCTGCAGTGCCACTCGAGCGATCCCGGGCGGGGGAAGCTGCCCGCGGGCGCGTCGTCGGTCGCACCGCTGGCGATGCCCATGTCCCGCGGCGCATGGTCGGCCGCCCGGCCGTCGACGGTCGCGTCCGCCGGATGCTCGTCGATCGCCCTGCCGTCGACGACCATGTGCCCGAGCTCCGCGCCGAGCCCAGTCGCGCCGCGGAAGATCCGGCCGTCGACGACGATGCCGCCGCCGACGCCGGTCCCGAGCGTCAGCATCACGAGATCGCCCGCGGGCGGGTCGGGCACCAGCTGGGCCTCGCCGAGCGCGGCGCAGTTGGCGTCGTTGTCGACCGAGACGGGCACTCCCAGGCGGTTGCCCAGCTCCGCGCGGACCGGAACGCCCGCCAACGGAATGTTCACGCTCGCGAGCGCGGTGCCGCTGGCGGCGTCGACCTGGGACGGCACGCCGACCCCCACGGCACGCGGCTCCACGCCGGCGGCGTCGGCCACCTCGCGGGCGACGGCCGCGATCAGGTCGATCAGCGCGGTCTCGCTCCGCTTGTCGGTCGGACGCTCGATCCGATTCCGGACCTCGACCCCGTCGACGACGGCGGCAGCGACCTTCGTGCCGCCGACGTCAACGCCGAGCACGGCTCCGTCGGCGCCCGCTCGCGACCGCTCGCCGACACCGACCTCAGGCATTTCCCGTCCCCGCCTGCGATCGCCCGCCATCGCCCGCCTCAAGCATGTCCGGCCCCTGGCGCGAGTCGACCGCCGTCGCCGCCGCGCCCCACGAGCAGCGCCGCGCCGATCGCGCCGCCGAGGTCGCCGAGCGCCGCCAGGCGGATGGCGGGTGGGGCGTCGTCGTTGAAGAGGTGCGGCAGCATCGCGGCCTCGATGCGGGCGCGGTAGGGCTCTCCGAGGCGGACCCCCAGCCCACCGCCGACGATCACCGCCTCGACGTCGAGCAGATTGACTGCGGAGGCGACGCCGGCGCCGAGCGCCTCGACCGCCTCGTCCAGCAGCTCGCGCGCGAGGTCGTCGTCGCGGTCGAGCGCGCGCGCCCAGATCCCGCTCGTCAGCCGCGTCCGGCCGCGCTTCTCCATCAGCTCGAAGAGCTGCGTGCTCCTTCCCTCGCCGGCGAGCTTGCGCGCGCGGGCCTCCATCGAGCCGCGGCCCGCGTAGGCCTCGAGGCAGCCATGGCGCCCACACGGGCAGCGGCGACCGCCGATCCGGACCACGACGTGGCCGAGCTCGCCGGCGATGCCGCGGCCCAGCCACGGCTTGCGGTCGAGCACGATCCCGCCGCCGACGCCGGTCCCCCAGAAGACGCCGAGCATCGAGTCGTAATCGCGCCCGGCGCCCAGCTCCGCCTCGGCGTCGGTGGCGACCTGGACGTCGTTCCCGAGCCGCACCGGCACCCCGAGCTCGCGCTCGAGCGTCTCGCCGAGCGGATAGGAGCCCTCCCAGCCGGGAAGGTTGCGCGCCTGTCCCACGGTTCCGCGCTCACTGTCCACCTCGCCCGGTGAGCCGATGCCGAGCCCCGCGAGCGCGTTCGCCTCGACTCCAGCCGCCGCCGCCGCGGCGCGCATCAGATCGGCGATCGCCTCCGCCACGTCCGCGGGTCCACCCGCGGTCGGAGTCGGCCCGCGCTCGGCACCCAGCACCTCATTGCGCGCGTCGACCACGACGGCCTGGATCTTGGTGCCGCCGAGATCGATGCCACCGCGCTGGTCCATCCGTCTCCTCTTCATCCTCGCTGCTACCGGACCGTGATCATGGCGATCTGGTAGAAACGGCGCCCGTGGACCGCCGCCTCGCCTCCCGCAACCTCCGCACGGCCCTGATCGCAGGCGCGATCTCGATGGCGGTCTTCGCCGCCTCCTGGGTCGTCGGACTCGTCTACTAGCGATGGCCGAGCAGCTCGAGGACACAGGCCAGGCCCCGCCCGCCGGCGAGGCGATCCACCTCCCCGGCCCCTCCTACCTGCCGGCGATCGTCGCCGTCGGAATGACGATCGCGCTCGTCGGCGTGGTGCTCAACTGGGCCGTCTTCGGCCTCGGTGTGCTGATCACCCTGATCGCGATCGTCCGCTGGATCGGCCAGGCGCGCACCGAGCTCGCCGACCTGCCGCTAGAGCACCACTCGTAGCCTGTCGCCCGTCTCGGGTGGTGCTCCTGTGGGGCGTCCTTGAGGCCTGGGGTCGCGCTGGGGTGGTTGGGAGAGATACGAGTGGCTGAGCTGTGGTGCCGGGCTTTGGCTGGGTAGGGCGGCAAGAGGGTGGCTGGTGGCCGGGAGCGGGTTGCGCTCGGTGGCCTGGGGTGCTCGCGTGGCCGGGGCTGGTGCGCGGGCGGTGCGGGCCTCGAAAGCGGGTCCTGAACGGCCGAGTTCGGGACGTTTGGAGCTTTGTATGACCTAGAGGTCATACAAAGCTCCAAACGTCGAGATTTCGCCTGCCAGACCGACCCCTATGCACGTTTGCTGGGCCCGGGGTCAACCACCGTGCAGCACAACCCTCCGGGACGACCGAGAGCCGCTCCTACCGAGCGAAGCAGCCTCTCCGGTCACCCACCACTCCGCAAGCCGCCCTACCCAGCTAAAGACCGGTATCGCAGCTCAGCGACTCGTGTCTCTCCCAACCACCCCGGCGAGAACCCAGGCCTCAAGGACGCCCCACAGGAGCGCCACCCCAACCCCGCAGGCCGCGCCAGCTAACCAGTCGCCGGCATGTCCGACGTAGCCCCGTCCGTCACCCAACACCGCACGATGTCGCGCATCGACACGATCCCCGCCAGCTCGCCGCCGTCGACGACCACCAGGTGGCGGAAACCTCCACGCACCATCTCCTCGGCCGCCTGCTCGAGCGACCAGTCGGGAGCCGCGAAGGTCAAGTCGGCCGACAGATGGTCGGCGACGCACTCGCGCTCGGGGTCCTGTCCGGAGCCGATCGACTCGAGCACGTCGCGCTCGGTGAGGATTCCCGGACCGGGCTGGTCGGGGTCGACGACGACCGCGGCGCCGACGCTGCGCTCCGCCATCGCGCCGGCCGCCTCGCGCAGCGTGTGCTGCGGGCCGACCGTCAGAACGACGCTGCTCATCCCATCTCGAACTTGCACCTGCGGGGCCTCCTGGAGTTCGTGCCGATCGCCTCGATCTTACCCCGGTGGAGTTCGAACGGGAGACGCACGCTGTCCAGTTGTCGCTTGTCCTCCCCGTCGCATAGACTCGCGCGCCGTGAATGGCTTCGGGGGAAGCGATGCGTAGACGACACCCTCTGCTGGGGGTCGCCCTGCTCAGCGCCTTGGCGACGGCGATCGGGATCGCGATCGTCCTGTCGATCGACTGGTTCCCGTCGCAGGCGTCGACTGCCGCGAAGGACATCGACGAGCTCTACTACGTGCTGGCGGTCGTGTCGGTGCCGATCTTCGTGCTCGTCATGGCGGTCGCGCTGTACTCCGTCTTCGCCTTCCGCGTCCGCCCCGGCGACATGCGCGACGGCGAGCCGATCCACGGCAACACGCGGCTCGAGATCGTCTGGGTGACGATCCCGTTCATCATCGTCAGCATCCTCGCCGCCTACGGCTGGGTCGTGCTCAACGACATCGAGGAGCGCAAGCAGGACACGCTGACCGTCGACGTCACCGGCCAGCAGTTCGCATGGAGCTTCGAGTACCCCGAGCAGGGCAAGCTGCAGTCGAACCAGCTCGTGCTGCCAAAGGACCGCCCGGTGCGCTTCCGCGTCCACACCAAGGACGTCCTGCACGACTTCTGGGTCCCCCACTTCCGCCTGAAGACCGACGCCGTCCCCGGCCTGACGACCGACATCCGCGTCACGCCGTCGCGGCTCGGTACCTATCCGGTCGTCTGCGCTGAGCTGTGCGGTATCGGCCACGCGACGATGCGCCAGTCGGTGCGCGTCATCCCAGCGGCGCAGTTCGACTCCTGGGTCGACGAGCAGCGCCAGGGCAAGAGCGACGGCGGCGTCGCCGCGGCCGGCGGGGACAAGACCGCCGCGGGGCGCCAGCTGTTCACCGACACGGGTTGCGACGCCTGCCACGCGCTCGCCGACGCCGAGGCGACCGGGTCCGTCGGACCCGACCTGAACGACATCGCCGCCGCGGCCGCGAGGTACGGCAAGCGGCAGAGCCAGAGCCCGACGGAGTACGTCAAGAACTCGATCACGAAGCCGAACACGTTCATCGTCCCCGGCTTCCGTGAGGGCTTGATGCCGGAGACATACTCCGAGCAGCTCTCAGAGGCTGAGATCGACACGCTGGTCGAGTACCTTCTGGGTGTGGGCAAGGAGAAGGACGCGCAGTGACCGCCACCGCGAGGTTCCGGGCGCCGGGCTGGTACCGCGCCGCGCTCAGCCTGGTGATCGCGTTCGCGTTCGCCGTCGCGCTCGTGACCGGCGTCCGCGCCCTCTACGGCTGGGAGGTGCTCGACTGGGGCGCGATCGGGACCGTGGCGATGATCGCGATGCCGCTCGCCTTCCTGGTCGGCATCGGCTGCTTCGACTACTGGTTCGGCTGGGCGATCGGCAAGCCGACCGTGCCCGACGACCACTCCAGCCACGGGGCGACCTCGTGGAAGGACTACTTCAAGGTCAACACCGATCACAAGGTGATCGGGATCCAGTACATCTGCACGACCTTCATCTTCTTCATTCTCGGCGGGCTGATGGCGATGCTGATCCGCGCCGAGCTCGCGCAGCCGGGGACGCAGTTCGTCGACCCGAACACCTACAACGGCCTGTTCTCGGTCCACGCGTCGCTGATGATCTTCCTGTTCATCATCCCGGTGTTCGCGGGGATCGCGAACTACGTCGTGCCGCTGATGATCGGCGCGCCCGACATGGCGTTCCCGCGCTTGAACGCGCTGTCGTTCTGGCTGCTGCCGACCGCCGGCGTGATGATGGTCGCGAGCTTCTTCGCCGACGGTGGCGCCTTCGCGACCGGCTGGACCGCCTACGCCCCGCTCTCGACCGAGACGCCGTTCGGGCAGCAGTTCTTCACGCTCGGAGTCCAGTTCGCGGGCGCGTCCTCGATCGCAACGGCGCTCAACTTCCTGGTCACGATCATCACGATGCGCGCGCCGGGGATGACCTTCTGGCGGATGCCGCTGATGGTCTGGGCGCAGTTCACGACGTCGCTGCTGGTCGTGATCGCGACGCCGTTCATCGCCGGCTCGCAGTTCTTCGTCCTGCTCGACCGCTCGCTGGGCACGGACTTCTTCACCGCCGGCAACGGCGGCGACGTGCTGATGTACCAGCACGTCTTCTGGTTCTACTCGCACCCGGCGGTCTACATCATGATGCTGCCGGGCTTCGGGATCGTAAGCGAGGTGATCTCGACGCACGCGCGCAAGCCCGTCTTCGGCTACCGGATGATGGCGTTCTCGCTCGTCGCGATCGTCATCCTCGGGTTCACCGTCTGGGCCCACCACATGTTCGTCTCGGGCATGCACTCTTGGCTGCGGATCCCGATGATGATCACGACGATGCTGATCGCCGTGCCGACCGGCGTGAAGATCTTCTCCTGGCTCGGGACGCTCTGGCGCGGGGCGATCCACCTGACGACGCCGATGCTGTTCGCGCTCGGCTTCATCACGATGTTCACGCTCGGCGGGATCAGCGGGATCATGCTCGCGGTGATCCCAGTCGTGATCCACGTCTCGGACACCTACTTCGTCGTCGCGCACATCCACTACGTGCTGTTCGGCGGCAGCGTCTTCACGATCTTCGCCGGGATCTACCACTGGTTCCCGAAGATGACCGGCCGAATGTACGACGAGGGCCTCGGCAAGCTGCACTTCTGGCTCTCGTTCGTCTTCTTCAACCTGACCTTCGGGCCGATGCACTTCGTCGGCGTCGACGGGATGCCGCGGCGCGTGGCCGACTACGCCGACCAGTTCGCGACGCTCAACGCGATCATCTCGATCTCGAGCTTCCTGTTCGGCCTCTCGTTCCTGATCTTCCTCTACAACATGATCGCCAGCTGGCGCCACGGGCCGAAGGCCGCCGGCAACCCCTGGCGCGCGCACTCGATCGAGTGGCAGGTGTCGTCACCGCCGCCGATCTTCAACTTCGACGAGGTCCCGACGGTCGTCGGCGGGCCCTACGAGTACGGCGTCCCGGGCGCGGTCCACGCCGTCTTCGGTGACAAGAAGGCCCCGGTGAGCGCCGCCCACGGCCCGGCCCCGACCCCGGCCGGCGGCGGCGCGCCGCCGCCCAACGACCCATGAGCGACGCGCACGACATCCTCGTCGTCGCGAACGAGACCGTCACCGGGCAGCCGCTGATCGACGCGGTCAAGCGGCGCGCCGACAGCGGCCCGGTCGCCGTCCACGTGATCTGCCCGCAGAACCAGCCCAAGCACGGCTACGTGATCTACGACGAGACGATCCGAGGCGCCGCCGAGAACAGGCTCCAGATGACGATCGCGCAGCTGCGCGAGGTCGGAGTCGAGGCCCAGGGCGAGGTCATGGACCCCGACCCGTACTCCGCGATCATGGACGCCGTCGGCGAGCACGACTACGACGAGATCATCATCTCCACGCACCCCGACACGCGCTCGGGCTGGCTGCGCCAGGACCTGATCTCCCGGGTCCAGCAGGCGACACGGCGGCCGGTCGAGCACATCGTCGTTGATCTCGGCCCGCAGGATCCCGACGCCGGCATCCGCACGCTCGTAGTCGCCAACCAGACCGTGGGCGGCGAGGAGCTGATCTCGGAGCTCAAGCAGCTCGCCGCCAACGGCCCCCACCGCTTCATCGTGGTCTGCCCCCAGGGCGGCGCCGGCGAGAACGACGCCCACCGGCGCCTTGCGCACACGCTCAAGCGGCTCAGCGACGAGGGGCTCGAGGCGATCGGGCAGGTCACCCACCCCGATCCCTACACGGCGATCCAGCAGGCGCTGCGCTTCTACGGCATCGACGAAGTCGTGATCTCGACCTTCCCGGCGACCCGCTCAGGCTGGCTGCGCGGCGATCTAGTCGGCCGCGTCAAGGCATCGACCGACAAGCCCGTCCACCACGTCGTCTCAGGCGACCGCACGGGAGCGAGCGCCTGATGGAGTCAGCCTCGCTGCCGACCACCGCCCCGCCGTCCGCGCCACACGCCGACGAGCACGAGCACCACGGCCCCCCTGCAGCCCACCAGTCGTCGCGGATGGACCCGCAGTTCCTCGGGATGCTGCTGTTCATCATCTCGGAGATCATGCTCTTCGGAGCGTTCTTCACGGCCTACTTCTTCATCCGGGTCGTGAACGGCGACGGCTGGCCGGCCGAGGGCGACCACCTCCCCGTCGCAGTCGCCGGCGTCAACACCGCGATCCTCGTGTCGTCGAGCTTCACCATGCACTGGGCGCTCGAGGGCGCGCGCAGGGAGAACCGCCGCGCGCTGAGGATCGGCCTGCTGACCACGCTGCTGCTGGGCCTGACCTTCCTCTGCATCCAGGTCAACGAGTACTTCCACATCGGCTTCGCGATCTCCGAGAACGCGCAGT
The DNA here is from genome assembly GCA_035630335.1 of Thermoleophilaceae bacterium. GTDB lineage: Bacteria > Actinomycetota > Thermoleophilia > Solirubrobacterales > Thermoleophilaceae > JAAYBF01. The sequence continues at coordinate 22,833 of DASQKV010000065.1, forward strand.
CCTCGATCTTCTACGGCCTGACGGGCCTGCACGGAGCGCACGTCTTCGTCGGCCTGACGCTGCTCGCCTTCGCCACGATCCGCGCGTTCCGCGGCCACTTCTCGGCGAAGGAGCACCTCGGCGTCGAGGTGCCGGGCATCTACTGGCACTTCGTCGACGTGATGTGGGTGATCGTCTACCTGACCGTCTACATCCTGTGATCAACCCGCTGCGGTCGGAGGCGGAGGCCTTCCGCTTCCTGCTCTACGTGCTCGCGGTCGCCGCGGTCATCGGCGTCGCGGTCGTGGTCGGGCGCGCGGTGTTCTGAGTCCAACCGGGCGCGCAGGCGCGCGCCCGCACCCGCCGCGACCGCCCGGCGCGCCCGCGCCGGGTCGAGCTCGACGCCGCGGGCGCTCGCGAACTCGACGAGCTCCTGCGCCTCCTCCCCCTGGCGCATCCAGCGCACGAACAGCCAGCCGAGGACGCAGATCGTCACCACCGAGCCCTCGACCATCCAGATCGCTCCGGCGAGGCTCTGGTCCTCGGCGGCGTCGATCCCGTGCGCGCGGGCGAGCGCGACGTAGTCGGGGTAGAAGGGCGAGCTCGACCACAGGAAGACGTTGGCGATCACGGTGCCGGCGAAGCGCACCACGATCACGTAGGCGAGCCCGGCGGCGTTGCCGAACCAGGCGGGCTTGGGGAGCGGGCCGAGCAGGCCCATCCAGAGCGCGAGGCCGGCGGTGAACATCGTGGCGTGCTCGGTCGCGTGGACGACGTTGGAGTGCAGCGCGGCCTGGTAGAGCGCGGGCAGGTGCCAGGCGTAGTACACGGTGATCCAGAGCGGGACGGCGACCAGCGGGTGTACGAGCCACCTGAGGCGCCGGATCCCGGGCTTGACGAGGATCGGTTGCAGAAGCGGCCCGGTCATGCCGATCACGATCAGGAACGCCGCCAGGTCCCCGATCAGCATGTGCTGGAGCATGTGGACGCTCAGCCGCTCCTCGCTCGCCGTGCCGACGGGCGGCAGGTCGGCCGCGATCCCCACGGCGACGCCGGCCGAGATCAGCGCGAGCCGGTAGGTCGGGACCGGCCGGCCCTCCCGCGCCAGCGTCCGGGCGCGCAGCACCACGAACGTCACCAGCAGGTAGAACGGCGAGGCCTGGATCAGGCCTGCGAGCACGTCGGTCATCGACCGTGGACGCTAGCGCCTGTCAACTGCGGCTGGGTGGGGAGGCCAGGGAGCCGCCCGCGCAGGCTGCGTCCGGTTGGCGTGCCACTGCAGCACGCCGAATGGTTGCGATTCCGCCGGGCCGAAAGCGATCCATCTCGCGTGCCGCGGCGGCACGCCA
>DASQKV010000066.1:0-47790 GCA_035630335.1 Thermoleophilaceae bacterium
CGCCAACATGGTGCGCTCGGCGATCCCCCAGCTGGGGCTCGACGAGCTCGACCTGCTCGTGATCGAGAACGTGGGGAACCTCGTCTGCCCGGCCGAGTTCCGTGTGGGGGAGGACGTGCGGGCGATGGTCGCCTCGGTGGCCGAGGGAGAGGACAAGCCGCTCAAGTACCCGCTGATGTTCCGCGCCTGCGAGCTCGTCGTGGTCAACAAGATCGACCTGCTGCCGCACGTCGACTTCTCCGTCGAGCGCTTCCTGGCGAACGTGCGGCAGGTCAACCCGGGCGCGGAGCACATGCTCGTCAGCGCCCGCACCGGCGAGGGCGTCGCGGCGTTCCGCGACTGGCTCGTGGGGGTGGCGCAGCGCGAGGTCGCGCCGGCGTGAGCGGCGTCGCGTCGTCACGGCCGAACGGTGGCACGGTCGCCCGGCCCAGCGACGACGACGCGCGCCTCGCCGAGCTGATCGCCCGCCGCAGCGAGGCCAACGCGGGCTGGTTCGCCGAGCTCGCCGATCCGCTGGCGCGCCTCTGCCACCGGATGGCCGAGCGCTTCGCGCGCGGCGGCAGGCTGATCGCTATCGGAGCCTCGCCGCAGGCGCGCTCCGACGTCCGCCACGTCGCGGTCGAGTTCGTCCACCCTGTGATCGTCGGCAAGCGCGCGCTGCCGGCGCTCGGGCTCGCCGCCGAGGGGGGCGAGCTCTCGGCACAGGTCGAGCTGACCGCGGAGCCCGACGACATCGCGATCGCCTTCGGCGACGACGCCGAGACGGCGGCGGCGCTCGCGATCGCCGCCGCCCGCGGATGCCTGACCGTCGCCTTCGAGCCGATCGGCGCGGAGTGCCAGCTCGTACCGCCCGGCGACGACCCGTTCGTCCGCCAGGAGCTCGCCGAGACCGCCTACCACGTGCTGTGGGAGCTCGTGCACGTCTTCTTCGAGCACCGCGGACTGCTCGAGGGACGCGGCGCCGGACCCGTCCACGACACCGGCGCGTCGAGCTTCCTCTATCCGTTCCTCGCCGAGCGCGAGCGGGACCTCGACGCCGTGCTCGCAGACGTCCGCGATTCCGTGCTGATGAAGGCCGGCGAGGTGGGCGAGCTGCGCGAGCAGACGCTCGCTGACAACGCCGAGCAGCTCGCCGCCGCGGCGGCGGAGCTGCGCACGCGCCTCGACGCCGGCGGCAAGCTACTCGCGCTCGGCAACGGGGGCTCCGCCACCGACGCGATGGACGCCGTCGCCGACCTCCGCCAGCCGCCCCACGGCTGGCCCTCTCGACCGGCGCTCGACCTCACCGAGGACACGGCGATCGTCACCGCCGTCGCGAATGACGTCGGCGTCGAGGCAATCTTCCAGCGCCAGGTGATCGCACACGGCAGTGAGCGCGACACACTGCTTGCGCTGTCCACCAGCGGCGGCTCGGACAACGTGATCGCGGCGCTCGCGGAGGCCCGCCGGCGCGGACTTGCCACGATCGCGATGGTCGGCTATGACGGTGGGCGGATCCTCGCCGAGCGGCTTGCGGACCACGTGATCGTCACGCGCTCGGAGCACGTCCCGCGCATACAGGAGGCCCAGGCGAGCGCATGGCACGTGCTGCGCGAGCTGATCGAGGAGGCCGGCCGATGATGCGGGCGCGCGGGGCCGATGCCGGCCGCATCATGGCCGCGATCGGCCCGTCATGCCTGGCGCTCGGCGGGCGGGCCGGGTACGGCCGCATCGTGGCCGCGATCGGCCCGGTGGACCGGCGGCCGACCGGGTAGCGATGGCCATGCGCGCCGCTCCGCCCGCCCGCCGCGTCCGCATCCGCGTCGAGGGCACGGTCCAGGGCGTCGGCTTCCGCCCCTACGTCTACCGGCTCGCGGGCGAGCTCGCGCTGGCCGGCTGGGTGGTCAACGACGCGCACGGCGTCCTTGCCGAGGTCGAGGGCGACGCATCCGCCGTCGAGCGCTTCCTGGCCCGCCTGCCCGCGGACGCGCCGCCGCTGGCGGCCGTCGAGCGGGTCGTGGCGGAGGACGCCGCGCCCACCGGCGCCGGCGGCTTCGAGATCCTGCGCAGCCCACGCGGCGGCGAGCCCGAGGCGGCCGTGACCCCCGACGTCGCGACCTGCGCCGACTGCCTCGCCGAGCTCTTCGACCCAGCCGACCGCCGCCACCGCTACCCGTTCGTCAACTGCACGAACTGCGGTCCGCGCTTCACGATCGTCCGTGGCGTCCCCTATGACCGGCCGTTGACGACGATGGCCGGCTTCGAGATGTGCCCGGCCTGCCGCGCCGAGTACGACGACCCGCGCGATCGCCGCTTCCACGCCCAGCCGAACGCCTGTCCGGCGTGCGGCCCGGCGGTGCGGCTGCTCGACCGCCACGGCGAACCGGTCGGCTCCCATGGGCCCGATGCCGCCGCCGGGGCGAGCGGCGGCGATCCGCTGACCGCGGCCGCTGCGGCGCTCGACGGCGGCGCGATCGTCGCCGTCAAGGGACTGGGCGGCTACCACCTCGCCTGCCGTGCCGACGACGAGCGCACCGTCGCGACCCTGCGCTCGCGCAAGCGGCGCGAGGACCGACCGTTCGCGCTGATGGTCCGCGACCTGCCGACCGCCGAGGCGCTCGTCGAGCTGACGGCGCCGGAGCGCGAGCTGCTGCTGGGGCGCGAGCGGCCGATCGTCGTCGCCCGCCGCCGTCCCGGCGCGCCCGTGGCCGCGTCGGTCGCGCCCGGATCGGCGGACCTGGGCGTGATGCTCCCCTACTCGCCGCTGCACCACCTGCTGCTCCACGACTGCGAGACGACGACGCTCGTGATGACGAGCGGCAACGTCTCCGACGAGCCGATCGCCTACGAGGACCCGGACGCGCTGCGGCGGCTCGGAGGCATCGCCGACCTGCTGCTCGCCCACGACCGGCCGATTCACATGCGCACCGACGACTCCGTCGTGCGCGCCGTCGCCTCGCGGCCGCCGCTGGTGCTGCGCCGCTCGCGCGGCTGGGTGCCCGCGAGCGTCGGCCTGCCGCTCACGGCGCGGCGGCCGCTGCTCGCCTGTGGGGCCGAGCTGAAGAGCACCTTCTGCGTCGCCAAGGGCCGGCACGCCTGGGTTGGCCACCACATCGGGAACCTGCGCAACTGGGAGACCCTGCGCTCGTTCCGCGAGGGCGTCGAGCACTTCGAGCGGGTGTTCGCGGTCGCGCCGGCCGTGGTCGCGCATGACCTCCATCCCGACTACCTCTCGACCACCTACGCGCTCGAGCGCGAGGGCGTCGAGCACGTCGCGATCCAGCACCACCACGCGCACCTCGCCGCCTGCCTCGCCGAGCACGGCGAGCGCGGTCCCGCGCTGGGTCTCGTCCTCGACGGCGCCGGCCATGGCACCGACGGCACGGTCTGGGGCGGCGAGCTGCTCGTCGGCGGACTCGACGGCTTCGAACGCGCGGGCGCCCTGTGGCCCGTTCGCCTGCCCGGCGGCGACCGCGCCGCCCAGGAGCCGTGGCGGATGGCGTGCGCCTGGCTCTCGGCCGCGCTCGGCGAGCTGCCGCCGTTGCCACACCGCCTGTCCGGCCACGTGGCGCCCGAGCGCTGGGAGCGAGTCGCGCGGCTGTGCGTGACGGGCGTCGCGTCGCCGCTCACGTCCAGCGCGGGGCGGCTGTTCGACGCCGTCGCCGCCCTCTGCGCCCTCCGCACGACGGTCACCTACGAGGGCCAGGCGGCGGCCGAGCTCGAGGCCCTCGCCGACGTCGCCGAGCGCGGTGCCTACCCGCTGGCGCTGGTCGAGCGCAACGGCCTGCTGCTGCTCGACGCGCGCCCGACCGTCACCGCCGTCCTAGCGGACCTCGACGCCGGCGCGCCGCCCGCGCTCGTCAGCGCCCGCTTCCACACCACGCTCGCGCAGGCCGCCACCGCCGCCTGCGAGCGGCTCGCCGAGCGCACCGGCCTGTCGACGGTCGTACTGTCCGGGGGCGTGTTCCAGAACAGGCTCCTGCTCGAGCGCACCGCAGAGCGACTCGAGCAGGCCCGCCTGCGCGTGCTCGTCCCGGAGCGGTTGCCGCCCAACGACGGCGGCATCTCCCTCGGCCAGGCCGCGGTCGCCGCCGCGCGCGACGGAGTGCTCTGATGCTGGGGCTCGACGACTGGATCGCCGGCCTGGGCGGCGACGGGCTGCTCGTCTCGCTCGCCGTCGCGCTACTGCTCGGCCTGCGCCACGCGACCGATCCCGACCACCTGACCGCGGTGGCGACGCTGACCCTCGCCGAGCGCGAGCCGACCCGCCGCTCGGCCCTGCTCGGCATGGCCTGGGGCCTCGGCCACGCCTGCACGGTCGTGGCCTTCGGGCTCCCCGTCGTCCTGCTCGGCAGCCACCTCCCCGAGCCCGTCCAGCGAGTCACCGAGCTCGCCGTCGGCGTCTTGATAGTCGGCCTGGCCGTGCGGCTGCTCGTCCGCTGGCGCCGCGGCCTGCTCCACGCCCACCCCCACCGCCACGGCGAGCTCGTCCACGCCCATCCCCATGTCCACGAGCACGCAGCGCCTGCGAGCGCCCCGCACGGCTTCGCCCACCAGCATGCCCACGCCGAGGCCCTCGGCCGCACGCCGCACGCCTCGTTCGCGATCGGGATGCTCCATGGAGCCGGCGGCTCGGCGGGCGTGGCGATCCTGCTCATCGCCGCGATGCCGTCGCGCGCCACGGCCGTCGCCGGCCTGCTCGTGCTCGCCACCGGCACCGCGATCTCGATGACCTTCGTCACCGCCGCCTGGGGCTCGCTGATGGCCCGCGGCGCCCGCCACGTCGAGGCACTCGCCCCCACCTTCGGGACGCTCGGCGTCCTATTCGGCGCCTGGTACGCGCTCGGCGCCTTCGGCGCGGTTCCGTACGGCCTGTAGCTCAGCCGAGACGACTGGCCACGGAGTAGGCGAGCGGGCAGAGGGCAGCGAGCGCGAAGAGCCACTTCACCGTCCGCAAGCCTGTGAGCACTGCCAATGCCTCGAGTCCATAGCGCGTAGAGCGGGCGGCGAGCTCAACGAGAGGCCCGAGAAGTCGATCCTCGACCCTGACGACGCCGTCGATGAAGCCGAGCACCGTCGACCTGATCGCGTGCAGCGCGAAGCCGATACCGCGCAGCACGAAGCCGACACCGGTTCCCACGGTCCGCCCGAGCGCCGTGGCGACCGCGATCGACTGCCTGCCCTCGATGCGCTCGGCGAGCGCCCTGGAGATCGCCATGCGACCGGCGCCGCCCTCACGGGCGATCGCCCCGAGCAGCGCGAGCCGCGCCGAAGCTCCCCGCTGCCCGAGCGCGGAGTCGATCGCGGCCCTTACCCCGCCCTGCTCGAGGCGCTTGCGAATCGTGTCGGCTCGAACCTGTCGGCGCGCCTCCTGGCGCGCCCGCCGGCGAGCACGCCATCCGACTCGCGCTCGCTCGCCCTCCAAGGCCGACGCCTGAGCGTTCGCCTTGGAGCGGACCGCGAGCGCCCACAGCAATGCCTTGATCGGTCGCTCGGCGAGCGTCTCGTACTCGGCGAGCCACTCCGCATGCCAGCGATCGCGCTCGGCCTCGGGCAGGCACTCCGCCGCCGTCCTTAGGATCCGGCGCCCGCGCTGCTTGACGGTCCCCTTCGCCTCCTCGGCGGCAAACGCCCCGAGCACCCGGATGATCAGTCCGCCGAGCAGCGTTCCGCCCAGGGAGGCGAAGACCTCCAGCGCAGTCATGCCGGCTGCCCCCGCGGCGTGAGCCGCGGCTGGGCATAGCCGGCCCGCGCGCGCTCGAGCTCCTTGGCGAGCTCCTCGATGGCGGCGATCGCCGACCGCTCACCCTGTCCCGTCAGCCGGTACAGGCGCCGGCGGGGGCGACCGATCTCGCTCGGATCGACGTCCTCCCAGAAGCTCTCGACCCATCCCATGCGCTCGAGGCGCGCCAGCGCGGGATAGATGGTCCCGCTGCTGAGGTTTGCCGCCTTGGCCAGCTCGAGCCCGTACCAGTCCTCAGTGCTGGCGTTCAGCAACGCGCCCAGCATGCGCACCATCTGGCTCGTCAGTTGAGGACCCTCTCCTGTCATCCGACATAGGGTACCAACCCTTGTCACGGCGCCGTGGGGGCCGACGCTCGCGGACGGCCGCAACAGCTCAGGTCGCGGCCATCTCGCGGACCTGGGTCAGCCGGAACGAGTTGCCCGACGGGTCCCGGAACGCCGAGTCGATCCCGTACGGACGATCCTCCGGCTGCTCGGTGAACTCGACTCCGCGGCCCCGGAGCTCCTCGTAGGAGGCCTGGCAGTCCTCGGTCCTGAGGAACACGGTCCCCGCAAAGCCCTTGGCTACCAGCGCGCGCACCTGGTCGGCCGTCTCGGGATCCATCACCGGCGGGCCCGGGATCGCCATCAGGCAGATCGAGACGTCGGTCTGGCCGGCCGGCCCGACGGTCAGCCAGCGGAAGTCGCCCATCTCGGCGAGGGTGACGTCGGCCCGCACCTCCATCCCCAGCTTCTCGGTGTAGAAGGCGAGCGCCTCGTCCTGGTCGTGCACCCACAGCTGGGCGTTTGCGATCTTGATCATCGGGTCCTCCTGGAGTCGTCGGAAAGGTCGTCGCCGACCCTAGTTCCGCCCCTCGGCGCTGTCTTCTCGAAACGTGCGGCGTTGCGGACGGCTGTAGGCGCGCACCACGCAGGCCGGGACCAGGGCCTGCTCGGCGGCCGGCGGGAACGCCGCGCGGTAAGCCGTCGGCGACACGCCGTAGGTGCGCGTGAAGCTCGTCGTGAACGAGCCGACGCTCTGCAGGCCGACCGACAGGCAGACGTCGACCACCGAGCGGTCGGTGGTCCGCAACAGCTGCGCGGCGCGCTCCAGCCGTCGCGTCAGCAGGTACCCGTGCGGCGAGTCGCCGAATGCCCTGCGGAACTCGCGGCTGAAGTGCGCTCGCGAGAGACCGGCTGCGCCGGCGAGGTCGTCCACGTCGAGCGGCTCGAAGTAGCGCGCGTCGGCTAGGTCCTTGGCGCGCAGGAGATGACGGGCGGGCGGTACGAACGCCATGCCCCGTCAGTACCCGAGCCTGCGGCGTTCGATCAGCTCGCGCATCAGCCACCCCGGGGTGTACTGGGGAAGGTCGCCCAGCCGCTCGAGCAGGACATCGACGGCCTGGGGCGGGAGCTTGTCCATCACAGCGGCCCATCCGAGCTCGGCGAGGGCGATGGCGTCGAGGGCGACGCCTCCCGGCACCAGGGCACCGCAGAAGCCCTTCTGAGCCTCGATGTAATTGACCTGGGCCTCGCTGAAGGTCCTCAAGATGGCGCCGAGCAGCGGCGCGGCAGAGTACTCCCTGAGGGTATGGGTCGGATCCAGGTAGCCGCCCCTCTCGATCAGATCGAGCTTGGCTTCGTGAGCGGCGCTGACACCGGCCGCGAACGCCGTCTTCGCGCCGAGCTCGAGCCCCGCCGCGATCGGCACCGGTGCGGGCGGCTTGTCGGGCCCCCACACGACCGTCTTGTCGTCGAGCTCCCTGCCGAGCGCGGCGAGGCGGCGCTCCATCACCCTGCGAGTGCCCGGTGTCGCCTTTTCGACCAGGCGCTCGAGCCACTCTCTCTCCTCGCAGTGAGCACACGCGTCACCCGCCGGAAGGAGAAGCGTGGTCCCGGAGTGCAGACCACCGCGATCGGCCGAGCAGCCCTCCAGAAGCTGCTCCAACCCCTCGAGCACCTGAGGATGGGCGGGAGAGCAGACAGCCACGAACACGTAGAGCTCGGGCACCTCGTCCCGTGCCGCCGTCACCTGCCTCCAACAACCGACGAGCGTGCGCAGCAGCTCGCCGGTTATCGCCGCATCGTCGATGAACAGAATCCGTCCGGCCTCGGCGGCCGCGGTCGCAAGCGCGTCCGGCAGCCTGGACCGCGGAACGACCTCGATCTCGGCGCTCTCGAAGACCAGCGCCGCGAGCATCGCGAGGGCTGCGGACGCGCCGTGCTCCGGAATCAAGATCACGTCGGGCGGTGGGAGGGTTTCCAGCACCTCTCGGCAGCGCTTGGGAAGCCACGCGTCCTCGAGCAGGGCGGCCACGTCGAGGTGGACCGGGCGGTGACGCTGACCGGGCACAGGCCCCAGGCTGTAGTCCAGGTCGACGTGCAGCTGCACCGCGTCCTGCTTGTCGGCGGACTTCCAGAGCGCGCGGTGCTCGGTGATGAAGCTCTTCGGCACCGGCCTCGACTGTCGCACGCGCTCAGGCTGAACCTCCTCCGTCTCGGCCCGGACGCTGTTGAGCGGCCTCCCCGCTTGACACGCCGGACAGTGCTCGGGCAGCTGGCGCGGTATCGGGTAGTGCAGGAATGTCATCGCGGAGGCCGGCTGGTCGGCATCCGTGACGTCCACGAGGCAGACGGAGCCCATCGCGGCGGGGCCGAGCAGTGCGAGCTCCCCCTGCTGTCGTGCGCGGTGATCGACGGCGAGCACGCTCAATAGCTGCTTGCCGGGCCGCAGCAGCTCGTGCATCGTCTGGGCGAGGCCCTTGCGCTCGCGCGGAAAGGAGTTGAGCGTCGCGAGCGGGATCCTCCATCCGAAGCGGCGCTCACACGCCAGCGCGATCGCCAGCAGCAGCGGGTTGAGGGCACGACGGTCTCCGAGCACGACCGTCGAGGCGTTCACGGACGGCAGGATCCAGTCGGCGATCCGCTCGACGTCGAGCACGTCCTCAAACGCGTCCCCGATCCGTAGATAGCGCTCGACGTGAATCCCGGTCTCGAGCTGGAAGTGCCCGCCGGCGTCGCCGAGGACGGCGCCTCTGCCGTGGATCAGCCCGGCGAGCTCGACCGCGCGCGCCAGGTTGCCGTCGATCCTCGGGCCGTCCGCCATGCCTCGCAGGCGAAATATCCGCGGCGCTCGGCGCGCCGGGTTCCAGCTACTCTCGATGACGGTCGTGGGAATCCTGCGATACACGTCGCGGAGGCGCGCGTCGGCTCGCACGTGGTCCCCGAAATCCTTACCCCCGCGCAGGACCAGCTCGTCGAAGCGCTCGGGGTCGAAGGCGTTGCGGGCGAGGATGTCGCTCGCGAGGCCTCCCGTGCGCTCGGAGCGCGCGTCGAGATAGAAAATGCGCCGACCGGCCGCCACCGTCGGCAGTGGCATCGACACCTGCGGCATCTCGCAGTGATAGTGAACTTCCTCCACGGGCTCCCTCTCGCCTTAACTTCCCCCCGCGTCGAGCCTACCTGACCGCCGCCCGTATCCGACACTTACTTGCGGCCGACGGCGCGGGCGGAATACGTTGTCCCGTATGGAGGCCCCGGTCCAAACCGCGAACGGCGACACGAAGCAGGAGGTCGTCGACACAGGCGGAGAGAGCTCCCCGGACCATCGGCTGATCCCGATGTCGACCACCGAGCTGCGGCTCACCCAGCTGCTCGCCGGCGCCTTGGGCACGGCACTCGTGATCGGCGCGCTGACGATCTGGACGACCGACGACAAGCCGACGATCGAGACGCGGTCCGAGCGAAGCGTCACCGTCGAGACGACCCCCCGAGCCGAGCCGGGCCTGCCTCCGCGGGTGACGAGATCGGAGATCGAGAACCAGACGACGACCGCCTCCGGCAGAGTCGAGAAGGGCTCGGCGGCACTTCCCCGAGGCACGACTAGCCGACGCTCGGAGATGGTGACGCTCGCGATGGTCGCGGCCGGCGGATTGCTCATCTTCGTCGGACTGCTGCTCCCGAGGTTGCGCGGCGCCAGCGGCCCGGGGAACACGTCATTCCTTCTGGACCCGCCCTACTACGCCGTGCGCAAGCGCGCGGAGCAGCTCGCGGCAGAGGACTCCCGCCTACCCGTCGACTTCCCCGAGCTCGCGGTGAGCAGCGCGAGACGCAACCTGGAGGATGGGTCCGCACGTCACCGGCGCTGGCGGCGGCTCCTACACGTCGGCGCCGTGCAGGCAGAGGTGGCGATGGAGACGGAGCTGGCAGAGGCAGTCGCCAAGTTCGTCAAGCCGCCTCAGGCCCGAACCAACATGGAGCACTACACCGGCGAGGTCGTCGTCGTGCCGCGCCCCGCGGGAGACGAGGGGCGCCTTCGGCGCCTGTGCTATTGGACCACCCACGACGACTTCGACGTTCTCGCGACCGGGGAGAACCTCGACTGGAACACCGAGGAGGGACGCCTCAGAGCCGCTCGGCACATCCTCCGCCATGCGACCGGAAATCGTCCGGTGAGCGATGCTCAAGCACACGAGTTCGCGGAGGCGTTCAAGGAACGGCTCGGACGACGGCAGGCCTGGAAGATCGACCTGCACGAGGTCCAGGGCTGGACGGAGTCACGGTTATGAGTTGCCCGGGGATCTCCGGAACGCGTCGCCCTTGCGGCTGCGCACTTGCACCGTCTCCACGATGTGCGCGACGACCCGCTCCCGTCGCTTCCACTTCATGACAAGCCTGCGGGGATCCATGCCGTAGTGCGCGACGACGTCGCGGAGCTGCTCCAGGTCGAGCTCGCCAAGCCGGCCGAGGAGCGCGTCGGGTCCTTCGCGATAGACCTCGAACGGATCGAGCACGGGCATTGCACGCCGCCCCCGCCGACCGGCGGCCCCACCGCCGGAGACGGCGCCGTCCAGCAGCTTCGTCAGCGCGTCGGCCAGGACGCCCGCTTCGGCGGGACGCGCCTCGGCGACGGTCACGAGCCGCTCGCACAGCTCGCGTAGCCGCGACACGTCATCGGGCGCCCCCTCACCAGGCGCCACTTAGATCTTCACCGCCTCTGCGACCTCCTCGGCCAGCCTCTCGAAGGTCTCATAACCGCCCTGGTAGGCGTACTTCTGGCGTAGCGTGCCGCGCCCGACGAACTCCGCACCCGCCGCGATCGCGTTGCCCTCCGGCACGAAGGTGCCGAATACCGGAGGGTTCATGCCCTTCTCGGCTTGGCCGCGTAGGAACTCCACAGTGTTGACATGCAACGTCGAGGCGGCGCGATACTTCGTGATGATGATCCCGTAGGCCTCGATGTCCTCGTTCAGCTCGTCGGCGAAGCCCGCCACGCGGTTGACGATCTGGGGAATGCCGTAGGTGGACAGGACGTCAGGAATCGTCGGTATGACGTAGCCGTCCGCGATTCGCAGCCCGTTGAGCGTGATGATGCCCATGTTCGGCGGACAGTCGATGAGCACGACGTCGTAGTCGCTGACGATGCTCTTCACCTCGGTGTGGAGGATCTCAGTCGGCGCCTTCGTGTAGTAGCGCCCTTGCGGCATCGTCGCGAGACGGTCCTGGACGTCGATGAGTCGTAGCGACGAGGGCAGCAGGTCGATGCCGTCCAGCCCCTCGACCGTCCCGACGTTCCTCTGCAGCGCAAGCTCGAGGTCGAAGACCTTCTTCGCCGGATCCTCCTCCAACGCGTCGGCGAAGAGCTGTGCGAGCGTCTGGCCAAGCTGATCGAGCTCCCGCCAGCGCTGCTCGTCGATGAGCATCACCGTTGCGTTCGTCTGCGGGTCCAGGTCGATGACCAGGACCTTGTTGCCCTCGCTCGCCAGCATCTCTGCCAGGCCAACGGTGGTGGTGGTCTTGCCGACTCCACCCTTGAGATTGATCGTCGCGATCACCTTCGCCATAGTCGCTCCCTTCCGAGCTCGCCGATCGTGCCGGCGCTTGAGCCATCGGAGGACCGCTCGCCGGCTGAAGAACGGTCCTGCCCTCTTCACGAACAGCGGCTCAGGGAAGCCCTGCCCGCGCGCTCGCCAGTTCCCTACTGCCGCCGCGGATACGCCGGCTATCTCGGCGACCTCGGCAACACCGACGACGTCGTCTGGGTCGACGAGGTCGTAGGAAGCTTTGTGTGTATCACTCACGCGTTTCCACCGTAACGTGCGCAGGACTCACGGTCAAGGCCGTCAGCGCGATGAGCTCCCGCTCAGAGGCCGCGGCCCGGCACTCCAGGCCGCGGGCCCGGCTCGTCGACTTACCAGGTGTCGACGAAGTGGTGCCCGCGGGGCGTTCCGGACGACCGGGTCGCCGCCGCGAGCGTCGAGGCGATCAGCGTACGCGTCAGCGCAGGATCGACCGTCCGCCGGGGTGCGCGCGATCAGCTCCTCGACGTCGCGCCGCTGGCGCTGGGCCGCGATCGCGAAGCCGCCGTACTCGACGAACGATCCCGGGTCGACGAGGTCCTCGACGTTCTCGCGCGCTGTGCGCCCACCTGCGCGTGGCGTCGCTCGACCGCGTCGGGGCGCGCGTCGTCGCGCGTCAGCGCACGCCGCTCCAGTAGCTCGCCGAGGTCGTCGGGCGCGTCTCGTCGGTCCACCGGCTTCTCCACAGACACGCGCGCAAGCGTCGCAGGCTGCGAGCCGCCGGCGAAGTCCGTCACGTTGGCTTCGAGGTGCCGAGGAGGTTACGCTGATCCGATGGAATCGCCAACCAAGGCAGGCGGCAGCCCAGCTCCGACACCGGTGCGCGACCCCCTCGCCAACCGTGCCGCGGTATTGGCCGCGCGCCAGCGGCCGATGTCTGAGCGTCTCGAGCTGGCACTGAGCTGGAACAGGGTCGCGGCGGAGCTCCGCGCGGGCCTCGCGGGTCGCGCCAAGCCCGCGAACCGGCATCACTGACGTCACCTGAATCGCTGGAGGACGAGCCGACCTAGCGTCTAGCGACCGGCGACGCGGAACCCGGCTCGAGCACGAAGACGCTGATGTCGCGCGAGGTCCGCTCCTCGTAGTCGGCGAAGCCAGCGTAGAGGTCGTTGACCTTGCGCCAGAGCTCGGAGCGCTCGGACCCCTGCGCGATCCTCGCCCTCACCGTCTGACGCTTGCGGCCGATCTCGATCTCGGCGTCCGGGTTCGCGGCCAGGTTGAGCGCCCAGGCCGGCGTGCGCGGATTGCCGGCGTTGGATCCGATCACGACGAGCCTTCCGCCGTCGGAGAGGTAGAGCACCGGCGCGGTCCGCGGCTCGCCCGACTTGCGCCCGGTGGTGGTGAGCAGCAGCACCGGCGCTTTGCCGACACGACCGCCCACGCGGCCGCCGGTGGCCCGGTAGACCGGGACGTTGAGCCTTCCGATCGCGCGTAGCGCCCCGGCGGGGATCGCCATCGAGAAGCGGGAGTAGGAGCGGTCGCCGATCGCCACGCGCCTACGCTATCTCGGCGAGAGGCTCGGGCCACCCTTCCCGGCCGCGCCCGTCGCCTCGCCCGGCGATCCGACGAGACGCGGCCAGGGGGTACGCGATCCTCAGGCCTCGCCCTTCGCGAGCAGCTCGTCAAGCCTCTCGAAGGTCTCGTTCATGCCGCGCTCCATGCCCGAGTCGAGCATGCCGTCGCGCTCCTCGGTCGTGTGGAAGATCGAGGTCGTGACGACCTTCGTTCGGTCGCCGAGATCCTCGAACACCGCGGTCTCGACCGAGACATAGCCCGGCATGCCCTCCCACTCGAACGTCTGGACGATCCGCTCGGGCGGGGTGACCTCGCGGTAGGTCCCGCGGAATCCGGTCTCGCTGCCGTCCGAGGTGCGGACGGCGAAGCGCCAGCTCCCGCCGGTCTCGACGTCCATCTGATCGACGCGGGTGCTCGTGTCGCGCGGACCCCACCAACGGGGGATCAGCTCAGGATCCGTGTAGGCGGCGAAGACCCGGTCGCGCGGGGCGTCGAACTCCCGCTCGACGTGGATCTCGCGATCGGTCGGCTTGGTCAGGGTCGCCGTCCGTGTCTGCTGGTCATTGCTCATCGTGGGCCTCCTTGTTGCTTTCGAGTAGCTCCCCGAACCGGTCGAGGCGCTCTTCCAGCATCCGCCGGTATGCATCGATCCACTCCTGGACGTCCTCGAGCCGCCGCGGGCCGAGGCTGCACCGCCGGGTCCGGCCCACCTTCTCGGTGGCGACGAGCCCGGCGTCCTCGAGCACCTGCACGTGCTTCTTCATGCCGGTGAGCGAGATGCCGAACGGCTCCGCGAGCTCCGTGACGGTCGCGCTGCCGCGGCCGAGGCGCTCGAGGACGCCCCTGCGAGTGGGGTCCGCCAGTGCGGCGAACGTCCTATCGATCTGGGGATACTGAGCCATTAGGTTCAGTATAGGCTCGTCGCCACCGAGCTGTCAAGTTGGGCCCCTGAGGTTCCCGCCGCAAGGAGACGTCATGCAGCTACCAGCCATAGTCAGCCCCGACGAGTGGCGGCGGTCCAACGACGCCCTGCTCGCCAAGGAGAAGCAGGCGACCCGCGCCCGCGACGCCCTCGCCGCCGAGCGCCGCCGCCAGCCGATGACCGAGTTCGCAAAGCACTACCGCTTCGACGGGCCCGGCGGCGAGGTCACGCTGCCAGACCTGTTCGAGGGCCGGCCCCAGCTGATCCTCTACCACTTCTGGTTCCCGCCGGATGGCAAGCCCTGTGGCGGCTGCTCGATGTTCACCGATCAGATCGGCGAGCTCGCGCACATCAATGCGCGCGATACGACGCTCGCGCTCAGCTCACGCGCCACCCAGCCCGAGATCGACGCCTTCAAGCGCCGCATGGGCTGGTCGGTCCCCTGGTACACGACGATCGGCAGCGACTTCCAGGAGGCCTGCGGCACCACCGAGTACTTCGCGCTCCAGGTCTTCCTGCGCGACGGCGACCGCGTCTTCCTCACCTACGAGACCCGCAGCCGCGGCGTCGAGGCGCTCGGCAGCGTCTGGACGTTCCTCGACCTGACGCCGCTCGGCCGCCAGGAGGAGTGGGAGGACACCCCGCCCGGGCGGCCACAGACGCCCCCGTACCAGTGGTGGCGCCTACACGACGAGTACTAGCTGGACTCGCGCGGCGCGTAGCGGTGGTGGAGCATCAGGTCGTTGCCGTCGGGGTCGCGCAGGAACGCCATGTGGCAGACGCCGGTGTCGAACGTCTCGCCCGCGAACTCGACGCCCTTCGCCTCCAGCTCCTCGCGGGCCGCGGCGACGTCGTCCACGTGCAGCGCGGGGTGGGCGTTGCGCTGCGGGGCGAACTCCATTCCCATCCGCTCCGGCTCCCAGATCCCGAAGCAGGTCTCGCCGACCCAGAACTCGAAGCGCGCGCTGTCGTCGGGCCGTAGGCCGAGGGTGTCGACGTAGAAGCTCCGCGAGCGCTCCGCGTCCTGGGACGGGATGCCGACGAAGTCGACCTTGTTGATCATCGCTGCCTCCATCGATCGGGGGTGAGGAGTGAGGCCCAA
The DNA here is from genome assembly GCA_035630335.1 of Thermoleophilaceae bacterium. GTDB lineage: Bacteria > Actinomycetota > Thermoleophilia > Solirubrobacterales > Thermoleophilaceae > JAAYBF01. Next base: position 15,101 of record DASQKV010000066.1, read on the forward strand.
GGCTACGCCCGCGCATCGCCGGGCGAGGACGCCGTTCGCTCAGCGCTCGCGCAGGGGCGGGGCGTCGGGACTGCGGACGATGATCCCGAGCGAGCCGACCGGACGCTCGATCTGATTCGCGAACAGCACGGCCTCGACGGCGGCCAGCTCGTCATGCCCTAGCTCCTCCAGCGGCTCGACCGCGACGTTGAACAGCCGCCGCCCGCCGGCCTCGAGGTCGAGGTCGATCACGGCCCGCGGGTCCTCGCCGAGGACGGCGCCGCGCTCGTCGAGCAGCTGGAGCTTGAGCCCGACGTCTGCGGGAACGGCGCCGACGCGCCGCGCGAGCTGCTCCAGCAGGTCGAGCTCGAGCATCTCCACGCTGAGCTGGAAGCTGGCCTTCTCGTCGAGCGGATTGGCAGCAAGGAACGGCACGATCGCCGGCGTCCCAGGGGCAGCCGCCACCGCCGTCAGGTTGCGCTGCGCCCAGTGGCGGTCGCCGACCGGATCCGCGACCTTGCCCGCCTTGTCGAGCGAGTGGCTGACGACGCACAACAAGCAGACGTGGTTCGACGCCGTCGCCGGGATCTCGCCGGAGATCGTCTCGGTCACCGCGTATCCGCCACGCGGCTGCACCTCCACGCTCTCCATCCCGAGCAGCTTCGGCTTCGAGAACCCGGTCGTCGCGTCCGCCCAGTAGACGCGTACGGTCGCGAGTGCGGTCGCGCTCCCGGCGCCGCTGTTGCGGACCCTTACCCGCACGTCGAGCTGTGCGCCCGGCGTGTAGGGCGACGCCTCGATCCCCGGGCAGAGCCAGGAGATGACGTTGCCCGGCAGCGGGCGCTCGTCGCCGACGTCCGGGTCCTCGCCGGTCGGCAGCGGAGCCGTCCAGTAGGGGATGCAGAGGTACGGCCGCAGGTCGACCGGCTCCTCCTCGCGGCGCTCGTCCACGCCCTCCCGCCGGTCGCTCACCGCGCTCACTGCTCCTCGTAGGCCAACGCGACGACGTCGACCGGGTCGTCCTCGATCGAGCCGCCGGTCGCCCAGCAGGCGTGCTCCCAGCCGCGGTCGGCGTCGAGGTCGTGGTTCGTGCTGTCCTGCTCGCCCTTCGCCATCTGCTCCCAGAGCGGCAGCGCAAAGCGCACGGCCGTCGGCGCCCCGGAGTGCGAGTGGACCGCGAACGCGTTCGGCGTGGCGCCGATCTCGAGCTCCGACGGCTCCTGCGCCGGCCGCTCCGGCGGAGTGCTCGGATAGAGGTGATAGGTCGCGTCCGGGTCGGGCTCCGGCCGGTGCGGGCACTGGTTCAGCGACACCTCGGGGATCCGTGTGAACTGCCGGTAGCCCGGGTTGTCGACGAGCTTGCCGGGATAGATCAGCCCGGTCTTGGCGAGGAACCCGTACGCCTGGTCGAGCCCCTCCCACATCTGCTGCTGCAGGTCCCAGAGGTGGCCGACGAGCTGCGCGGCCTGCTCGGTGGAGGCGAACGCCGTCAGCCCCTGCCCGGTCATCAGCGGGTCCTCGCTTGTCGGCGGGTCGCTCGGGTGCGGCGGATCCTCCTCGAACAGGTCCGTGATCGTGCTGCCGAGCTCGTCGAAGTAGTCGCACTTCTCGCCGTCGGCCCACTTGACGATGCACTTGATGAAGGCGACGACCACGAGGATCACGAACAGGATGATCAGCGCTATCACCGCCGCGCAGGCCTCTCCTCCCTCCTTCTTGCGGTCGTCGCGCCCGACCTCGCCGCTCCCCGGCGCGTTCGATCCGACCCCCACGCCTCCGCCCGTGTCGCCGGTGACGCCGACGGTCTGCGGCCGCAGCGTCGGCGGCGGGTTGGCGGGGTCGCCGAACAGCAGCTCCTGGAAGTGCTGCGCGGGCATCGCCGGGGCCGCCGGCATGACGAACCGGTCGAGCAGCCCGAGGTGGGTCACCAGGCGGCGGTAGCCGAGGTCGAGGTCGGGCAGCGGGGGCGTGTGCGAGCTGTCGAAGGTGCCCGAGACCGCGTCCTCGATCAGCGTCCGGACCTCCGGCGGTAGCGTCGCCCCGGCGGGGTCGCCGAAGCCGACGCGCTGCGCCATCTCGGCCGGCGACGGGATCGACGGGTGCTCGCGCCCGAGCCAGCTGCCGACCGTGTTGCGGGCGACGCGATCGCGGAAGCGGTGCGCGCGCCGCGGCCCGCCGACGACGTGTGCGAGATAGGGCGAGCCGCTGACGTTGGCGGCGTAGCTCGTCAGCGCCCCGAAGGCGAACGCGCGCGTGTGCGCGTCGCCCGCACGGTCGGTCAGCGTGCGCACGAACGCGTCGGTGCGCCGCGCGAGTAGGAAGTTGCCCCAGTCCCACGAGTCCGCCGCCTGGTCGTCCTGGCGCGGATGCACAGGAAGGTGTGGCATCGCGTCGACCTCGTCGCGCAGCACGACGATCCGCCCCTGCAGGCCATGCAGCCGCTGCGCCAGGCGCTGAGCCTCCATCGCCGCCTCGTTGAAGCGCGCCGCCGCGCCGGCGTCCCCGGGCGACTCGAGCACCGCCTCCAGCTCCGTGCGCACGGTTCCGAGCACGTCGTAGAGGGCGACCCCCTCCTCCCACAGCTCGGCCGCCCGCCCCAGCAGCGCGACCTCGGTCCCGTCGGAGGCCGCATGGGCCATCAGGTGGTCGACGAGCGCGCCGAGCAGCGCATGCTCCTCGCCGCTCGCCACGTCCGCGAGCGTGCGGTCGCGAGCCGCCTCCAGATGTGGATCGCCGAGCGACGCGGAGCCGAGCGCCCCAAGAACCGTCTCCAGCGCCAACGCGTGCGCCCGATAGTCGATCACGACCGAACCCCTCCTCCGCTTCGCGCGCCTCCCTCTCAGCGCGTCGGAGCGAACCTAACACAGCGTGCGCGGGCCAGCGGGAAGTGCGTCCAGGTCAGGGTGCGGCGGAGACCGCCTCGACGAGGAAGGCCCGGACGCGCGCCTCGTAACGGGCCGGCGCGACGTTCCACGACTCGACGTGCCCGGCGTGTGGCACACGCTCGAGCTCGACCTGGCGCGGCAGGGCGCGCGCGAGCGCGGCACTGGTCGCGATCGGGACGACGTCGTCGTCGAGCCCGTGGAAGAGCAGCGTCGGGACGGCGAGCCGGTCGGTGTGGCGCAGCGCGTCGAGGCGGTCCCAGTCGACGTCGATGCGCAGGCCAATCGCCCATTCGACCGGCTTCGCCGCCACGCTCGGGAGCCCCATCTTCCGCGCCCCGAACTCGATCGTCTCGGCCCAGTCGAGCGCGGGCGCGTCGAGCACCATCCCCGCCACCCGCGGAGCGAGCGGCGAGCGCTCCATGAACTGGGTGACGATCGCGCCGCCCATCGAGTAGCCGACGAGCACGAGTCGGCGCGCGCCGTGGTCGAGCGCGAAGCGCGCGGCGGCCTCGAGGTCGCGCCACTCGGTCAGACCCATGTGGTGCTTGCCGTCGGGACTCGGCGGCGCGCCGACGTCATCGCGGTAGGAGATCAGCAGCGAGGTTAGCCCGGCCGCTCGCAGCGCGGGCGCGATGCGCAGGCCGCTGAGCCTGTCGTCGTTGATCCCGTGGACGAAGATCGCCCACGTGCGGGCGCGCCCGCCGATCCGCCACGCCGGCATCGGACCCAGCTGGCTGCGAACGGCGACCGGCTCGAACGGCAAGTCGCGCGCGCTGCGCGGATCCCCGTGGAAGACCTTCGAGTAGATCCGCGCACGGTCACCCCCGCGAAGGGTGCCGCGCACTGCGCGCATTCGCCGCGTGACTGTCTCCGGGTCGCGATCGACCACCCGTCCGAGGATCGCGTGGCCACCCTCCCACTCGAGCCCGTAGACCCCAGGCCGCTCGGTGTCCTCGTCGCGCTCGAGCGTGACGCGGCCGGCCGCGGTCCCACGCACGTCGACGTCGTACGGCCAGCCCGAGTGGTCTGGCACGACTACGTCCGACGAGTAGTGCCAGCTCGCAGCGGCGCCGAGACCGGCGAGCAGCACGATCGCGACCGCGAGCGCGACGAGCGCCCGGCGCGGCCAGCGTCTCCGTCGGGGGACCGATTGCGGAGCCGATGGCGGTCCGGCAGGCGGGGTCGAGTGCGCATCCGTCCCGCCCAGCTCGCTCGTCTCCGCCTTGGACATGGAGGCAGCCTATGCGGCGCGCCGGAATAGGCGCCCGCGAGCGCGAGTCCGGGCCGCCGCGTGGCTTGAAGTACCGCGATAGCGGGTAGATCGCGCGGTGGGGAAGGTCTCGATCGAAGGGGAGAGATGGCGGCGAACGACAAGTCCGCGCAGGGCAAGGCTCGTAAGCGAGCCGGCAGCGGGTCGTCCAACGGCTCAGCGCCGAGCTCGAAGAGCAGCACCAGCGGCTCGGCCAAGCCGGCGGCTGCGAGGGCCAAGGCCGCTTCGAAGCCGAAGGCCGCCTCGCCGTCGAAGGCGAAGAGCGCGTCCAGGCCGAAGGCCAGCTCGAAGCCGAAGACGGCGTCCAGAGCGAAGGCCAGCTCGAAGCCGAAGACGGCGTCCAGGCCGAAGGCCAGCTCGAAGCCGAAGACGGCGTCCAAGCCGAAGGCGACGTCGAAGGCGAAGAGCGTGTCGCGGTCGAAGGCCGCCTCCAAGTCCAAAACCCCGACGGCCTCCAAGGCGCGCTCGAGCTCCGGGTCGAGCGCGAGCCCGAAGCGCGGCACCGGCTCCGGTCAGAGCTCGAGCCCGGCCGCGAAGAGCCGGGTCGGTCAGGCGGTCGGGACCGCCAAGCAGGCCGCCGGCACGGCCAAGCAGGTTGCCGGCAAGGCGGCCGGACCGGCCGTGGCCGTCGGCGCGGCGGCCGCGGGCGTCGCCGGAGGCCTGGCGCTCAAGAGCCGGCGCGGCCGCAAGAGCGTCCTCGGCGTGCCGGTTCCAGGCAAGCCGAGCGACATCGACGTGGAGTCGATCGTGAAGACGGTCGGCAAGGCGAGCAAGCGCTTCGCGAGCACGTCCAAGTCCGTCTCGAAGGACATCGAGCGCGCCGGCGACAAGGCGGAGCGGATCGGCAAGATCCTCGACTAGTCGTCTGGCAGGCGACACACAGAAGGAGCGTGACGTCCATGGCCTCGACCAAATCGCAATCGAAGTCGTCGTCCAACGGAGCGGCCCCCGCGATCGGTTCGGCCGTCAAGGACGCGGGCGACACGGCCGCGACCGCGGCTCGGCGAGCCCGAGGCCCGATGATCGCGGCCGGCGCCGCAATCGCGGGCTTGGCGGGTGGGTTGGCCGCCGGCTCGCGGCGCGGCTCCAAACGCGGCGGCTTCGCCCGTCTCGACCGTCGCCCCCGAGTGCTCGGCGTGCCGATCGGGCCCAAGCGCGGCGCGCTGAAGGCCGCCGAGCTGCTGCGCGACGGCGCCAAGCACCTCGACTCGGCGACCAGCCAAGTGTCCGGCGCCGCGAGCGACGTCCGCGAGCTCAACGACCAGCTCGACAGGCTCAACCGCCGCTCGCCGCTCGAGGTCGTGCTCGACGGCCTGACCCACCGCCGCGGGGCTCACAAGCGCGAGGGCTGAGGCCTCCTGACGGGAAGCGCGCCGGCAGCGTGACCGCGTGAGCCGCCGCGGGAGCGATCCGCCTCAGACGCGGGTGCCGATCGCGAGCAGGTACTCCTTCTCGAAGCGCGCGTCGTCCTCGCTGCCGCGGTTCCACTCGTCGCAGAAGCGGTCGAGCGCCTCGTCGAGCTCTCCCTCGCGGCCGTCCTTGGCCGCGTTGGCGCGTGCCGCGATCGTCGGGCCGTAGCGGGCCTTGAAATGCTCGCCGTAGTCGCGCGGATGCTCGAAGGCTGTGATCTCCAGCATGTCGCGCTCGAGCATGCGCCAGTCGACCCGGTCCCCGAACAGCTCGCGCACGTGGTCCTCGCCACCCCACAGCGGCGGCGGCTGCGCGCCGGGCGGGGGCGGCGGGGCGAACGGCCCCATCGTGCGGAAGAGCGCGCCGATCATTCCCTCGGGCGTCCAGTTCAGCATCCCGATCGTGCCGCCCGGGCGGCAGACGCGGACGAGCTCGTCGGCGACGTCCTGGTGATGCGGAGCGAACATCGCGCCGATCGACGACATCACGACGTCGAATGACCCGTCCTCGAACGGCAGGTTCTCCGCGTCGGCTGTGACCCACTCGAGCTCGAGCCCCTTCGACTCCGCGTGGCGCCGGCCTGCCTCGAGCAGCTCGGGCGTCAGGTCGCTCGCCGTCACCTTGGCGCCGCGCTCGGCCGCCGGAATCGACGCGTTGCCGGTGCCGGCGGCGACGTCCAGCACCTTCATCCCGGCCTCGATGCCACAGGCCTCGACGAGCCTCGGTCCCAGCGGCAGCAGGAAGGTCTCCACCATCGACGGGTAGTCGCCCGACGCCCACATCGCGCGGTGGCGTGTCTTGAGCTCGGAATCCGGCATCGCGGCTGACATGGCAACCCCTCTCTCGTCTGATTTGAGAGCCGAACGTACCGCTACCGCCGCGCGCTGTCCAGATCGCATTTCCGCCACGAGCCGACCCGGTCGTCCCGCGATCGGCCCGAGATGGTCAGGGAAGCTTCAGGACGTGCGCGCGCGCCGGCTCGACACGCCCTCCGAGCACGTCGAGGTAGGCAGCGCGGACCGCCTCGAAGCCCTCGCCACGGATCGGCTCGAGCCAACCGGCCGTCCACTCGCAGAAGGGATGCCAAGCGTCGGCGACCCTGCTCTCCATGCCGGCGCGGCCCCACTCCCGGCCACGCTTGCGGACCCGATCCGGCGCGAAGAAGAACGTCGGCGGCGGCCCGGGCAGCGCGTCGGCGCCCGCCCGCGGAGCCTCCCAGTGGGTGAACCCCACCGCCATGCTGTGGACCAGCTGGTCCCCGTAGTGCCCGTGGATGGCGTGACGCACCTCCCCGTCGCCGGAGAAGTCCACGAAGGTCGCCGGGCCGTGGTCGAGCGACCCGATCGCCTCGTAGGCGACGGTGCGGTCGTAGATCCCCAGCCCCTCGACGAACTGGACGTTCCGCGGCGAGGTGAGGCCGACCAGCTCGACCTCCTCGCGCTGCGCCAACATGAACGCCGCGGCGATTGCCGTCTTGCTCGAGGCGCTGGCGACGACGATCGGCCCGCGCTCGGTCAGCCCTTCGTCGGCGAGCTGGTCGTCGATCAGGAACGAGGTGAAGAAAAGCGGCCGCAGCAGCATCTGCATCGCCTCGGTGTCGGCGCGGTAGAAGGGGTCCGACTCGATCGCCAGATAGCGGTGGTAGGCCGACGGCAGAGCCGCCCGGTGCGGCGACCCGTCGACGAAGCCGCGCTCCCCGGCGGATGTCGGCGCAACCACCAGATGCGAGGACGGAGGCAGGTAGCCGTACACGCGCGTGCCCGGCTCGACGCCCTCGACGGCGCTGCGCTCGATCTCGGCGAAGCCCCACATCGGCACGCGACCCCAGCCGGCCGCGGCCGGAAAGAAGTCCCAGTAGGACATTGCGTCGCCCATCACGGCATAGGTGACGTTGTTCGCCGTCAGCCCGAAGCCGTCGATCCGCAGCAACGCCTGACCATCGTCGATCTCGGGCGCTTTGGACTCGGCGATCCGGCACTCGCCCAGGTCGTCGCGCTTGACGAGGAAGTCGGTCATCCTCGGATGCTCTCACGTCGAGGATCGCGATCAGACCGATGAGTCCGGACGTCCTCGGTCGTCTCATGATTGGCAGCTGACAACCGCGGACAGGAGCAGCGATGACAGACAGACCGGTGCCGGCCATCCGGGCCGAGGGACTCGTGAAGCACTACGACGGCAAGGAGGGCGCGGTCGAGGCCGTTCGCGGCGTCGACCTCGAGATCCAGGCCGGTGAGATCTTCGGGTTCCTGGGGCCCAACGGGGCGGGCAAGTCGACGACCGTGCGCATGCTCACGACGCTGCTGTCGATCACCGCCGGCAGGGCCGAGGTGGCCGGCATCGACGTGGCCCGCGACCCCGACGCGGCCCGCCGCCGGATCGGCGTCGCGCTCCAAGAGGCCGGCCTCGACCCGCGCCAGACCGGCCGCGAGCTGCTGACCCTGCACGGGCGGCTGTTCGGGCTCGACAAGGCAGAGGCGACCGAGCGGGCGCGCGAGCTGCTGGCGCTGGTCGAGCTCGACGAGGCCGCGGACCGCGCGATCAAGGGCTACTCCGGCGGCATGCAGCGCCGCCTCGACCTCGCGGCCGCGCTGGTGCACGAGCCGGAGGTCCTCTTCCTCGACGAGCCGACCACGGGCCTCGATCCCGCCAGCCGGCTGACGGTCTGGGAGGAGGTGCGCCGGATCAACGGGCGCGGCACGACCGTCTTCCTGACGACGCAGTACCTCGAGGAGGTCGACCAGCTCTGCGACCGCCTCGCGATCATCGACGACGGCCTGATCGTTCGCGAGGGCACGCCCGTGGGTCTCAAGGCCGACCTGAGCGAGCGCCGCGGCGGGGCGGACACCACACTCGACGACGTGTTCCTCGACGCAACCGGTCGCACCCGCGACCGCGCCGCGGGCGAGGTCCAGGAGGTGACCGCATGAGCGCCACGATCGCACTCGGATTCCGCTCGGTGAGGGAGGCGTTGCGCCAGCCCGACGCGCTGTTCATGACGATGTTCATCCCGCTCTTCTTCCTGGTGGTGAACACCGGCCAGGCGGCGGACATCTTCCCGTCGGAGACGACCGACTTCCTCGAGGGCCAGGGCTACGCCGCCTTCCAGCTCCCGATCACGCTGCTGCTGGCCGCCTCGTTCGGCATGGCGGCGCTGTTCCTCGTCGAGGAGATCGAGGGCGGCTACTTCGACAAGCTGCGCGCGATCCCGATCCCGCGCTACTCGATCGTGCTCGGCCGGCTCGTCGCGGAGGGAGCGAAGGGCATCGTCCTCGCGTCGGTGATCCTGCTCGCCGCCCTCCCCTTCGGCATCACGATCGCCAGCGGCGTGATCGGCTTCGTCCTGCTCGTGGCCCTGACCGCACTTTGGGGGATCGTCTACGCCGGCTTCATGCAGCTGATCGCGCTCAAGACCCGCAGCGCGGCGGCGACGAACTCCGGCGGGTTGATCTTCTTCCCGCTGCTGTTCCTGACACCGAACTTCGTCCCGCGCGAGCTGCTGACCGAGCCGATGGAGGTCGCCGCCACGCTGAACCCCGTCACCTACCTGATGGAGTCCCTGCGGTCGCTGATCCTCGAGGACCTCGACTGGGAGAAGATCCTGCCCGGGTTCGGGGTCGTCGCCGTGCTCGGGGCGGTGATGCTCGTGCTCAACGTGCGGATGATCAAGCGCTACGACTAGTCCGGTCGGCGTTCAGCCGGTCGGCACGCACCTGGGCTCGAGACTTGCGCAAGCGGCGCCCACGGGGGATAGTCGGCTCTCACTACGGGAGGGGTAGTCATGGGGCACGGAGGACGAGCCACGGAGGCGGCGGGACACGACGGCGCCACGCGTCGCGATCTGATGATGGGCGCCGCGCTCGCGGCCGGCGGGATCGGCGCGGGCGCACTGCTGTCGGCGGAGGTTGCCGAGGCGGCGAGCAGCGGTGACTACATCAGCGTCAAGGACGCCGCATATGGGGCGACCGGCAACGGCACCACCGACGACGGGCCGGCGATCCGCTCGGCGATCACGGCCGCCCCAACCGGCGGCGCGATCGTCTTCCCGCCCGGGACCTATCGGATCGACCTCGGCAGCGCCAGTGGCCTGATCTTCAGCAAGTCGCTGACGTTCATCGGGCTCGGCGATGCGGTTCTGAAGGCGACTCCCGACACGGGCTTCGCCGTCGACCGCGACATGATCCGCGTCACCGGCAGCGCCGACTTCACGATGCGCGGACTGACGGTCGCCGGGCCGTCCGCGTATGCGACGGGCACGGCCAACGGCTACTGCAACGGCCTGAAGGCAACCACCACCGGCAAGCTGCTGGTCGACACCTGCGTCTTCAAGCGCTGGACCACCGGTGCGATCCACTTCCAGGGCGTCGGCTCGCGCGTGCGAGTCAGGAATACGGAGATCGACGGCGGCCTCGGCGGCGCGAAGTTCTCCACCGGCATCCTCGCCGCGGTCAACGGCGCCTCGCTCGACGTCGAGGGGTGCTGGATCCACGACGTCGGCTCGGCGACCGAGGATCCCAACCACTACCACGGGATCTACTCCTATACGGGCACTGACGTCTCGATCAGGGGCACCGCGTTCGGCAAGGTCTACGAGGGGCGTCAAGTCCAGCTCTACTACGGCAGCACGCCGCCGACGCCGGCGCGCCACGTCCTGATCGAGGGCTGCTACTTCGATGCGACCGACGGTGCGACGATCCACGGCATCGTCACCAGCGACCTGACGATGACGAAGATCTACGACTGCACCTTCCGCGGTCACCAACGCGCCTGTGTCCTGATCCACGGTGCGATCGACATGATCGGCTGCGACGTCCAGGGTCGCACCGACGGCTTGTTCTACCTCCTGCGCGCGGATGAGACGGCCTCGGACCCGGGCCACACCTACGTACCGCGCGGGACGGTGACGAACTGTCGCTTCACCGGCGAACCGGACAAGGACGTCATCCTCAGCGAGCCGGACGGCGATCTCCGCTTCATCGGATGTGAGTTCACCTCGGCGGCCGACGAGGCGATCGAGGTCGGGCACGCGACCGTGCGGCTGACGGTGGCGGACTGCTCGTTCACCGGGGCGGGCGCCGCGGCCATCCAGGTCGACGACGGCGCGGCCGCCATAGCCGTACGCGACTGTCGCTTCGGCAACCCCGGCCATGCCGTGCAGTCCCAGGGCACGGCGATCGCTCGGGTGCTGCTCGCGGGCAACGACTTCTCGCAGGAGGACGAGAGCTTCGACTACGTCAACTTCCCGACCGAGTTCCTGGAGGAGGGGAACTGGGGGGCCGGGGGCGGTGCTCGCTGGCAGGACGTCGCCTCGGCGGCGACGGTCACGCTGCCGCCGCTCGGCGGTCTCTTGCGGGTCACGGGAGCGACGAGCATCACGTCGATCGCCGCCTCGTGGAACGGCCGCCGCGTCACGCTCCGCTTCGCGTCGACGCCGACGCTGACCAAGGGGTCGAATCTGAAGCTGGCCAGCAGCCTCGTGGCGACCGCCGACGACACGATCGAGCTCGTCTGCGACGGGACCAACTGGTACGAGATGAGCCGGTCGGCGAACTCCTAGTGCGGGCAGCTTCCCCGCACGCGGACGCTAGATCTAGAGTGACGGTCAGCGGATGGCCGACGAACCCGTATTCCTGATCACAGGCGCCAGCTCCGGCATCGGCGCGGCGACCGCCCGCCACGCGGTCGAGGCGGGTTACCGCGTAGTGCTGGGGGCGCGGTCAGCCGACAGGCTCGACGCGCTTGCCGACGAGCTGGGCGGCGCCGAGCGCGCGATCGCCGTCCCTGCGGACGTGACCAGCTGGGAGGACAACGAGGCCCTGGTCGCCGCGGCGGTCGACGCGTTCGGCCGCCTCGACGTCGCCTTCGCCAACGCCGGCTTCGGCGCGAAGCGCGGCTGGCTCGAGGAGACGCCCGAGCACTGGCGCGAGATGGTGCTGACCAACGTCCTCGGCGCCGCGTACACGGTCCGGGCGGCGCTACCGCAGCTGCGCGCGTCGCGCGGGCACGTGCTGCTCACCGGGTCGGTCGCCGGCCGCATGGCGATTCCCGGCAGCCTCTACTCCTGCACGAAGTGGGCGGTCACCGCGATGGCCGAGGCGGTACGGGCAGAGCTCGGCAACACCGGCATCCGGACCACCCTGATCGAGCCCGGCGCGGTCGAGACCCCGTTCTTCGACAATCCCGGCGACGGCCGCCTCGAGGCCGACGACATCGCCCGCGCCGTCATCTACGCCGTCTCCCAGCCGCCGCACGTAGACGTCAACGACGTCCTGATCAGGCCGGTCTCGCAGGGGATGTGACCAGCCCGCGCGCGCGAGCGGCGACGAAGATCAACAGCATGCCGAGCGTGGCTGCGCCGGCCCCGAGCAGCGCGAAGGCGCCCGCGTGGAACAGCGGGCCTGCGGCGACGCTGCCGATCGCGCCGGTCAAGCCCATCACGAGGTCGGCGGCGCCCTGGGTCTGGGGGCGCCGCTCGGCCGCTACGGCATCTGTGATCAGCGCGCTTCCCCCGACCAGGCCGAAGTTCCAGCCGATGCCGAGCAGGACGAGCGCGACCGCCACCAGCGGCGTGTGATCGCCGGGCGCGAGCGCCGAGCAAGCTCCGGCGGCGATCAGCAGACCGCCGCCCCCCGCCAGCACGGGTAGGCGGCCGTAGCGGTCGGCGAGCACTCCCGAGACCGGCGACGGCAGGTACATGCCGGCGACGTGCAGCGAGATCACGAGCCCGACCGCGGACAGCGACTCGCCGGCGGCCTCCATGTGCACCGGCGTCATCGTCATCACGGCGACCATCGCGATGTTGCCGATCGCCATCGCCATGACGCCGGTCAGGGCGAGCGGTGGCCACTCGGGAAGCGTCTTCAGCGCATGGAAGGCGCCGGCCCCGGCGGCTGGGGCGGCGACCCCCTCGAAGCGTCGAGCGCAGAGCAGCGGGTCAGGGCGCAGCAGGACCAGGAGCGTGACGGCGGCCAGCACGTAGAGGACCACCGACACGGCGAACGGCGCGGCGCTGTCGGACACGCCGAGCCAGTCCGCGAGCGGCTCGGTCTGCGACACGAGGTTGGGGCCCAGGATCGCGCCGGCCGCCGTCGCGAGCAGCACGACGCTGATCGCCCGCGCACGCCGCTCCGCCGGGGCGAGGTCGGTGGCTGCATAGCGGGCGAGCAGGTTCGCGGCGTTTCCGACGCCGAACGCCGCCATGCCGATGCACAGCAGCGCAAAGCTCCCGGCTGCCGCGGCGGCGACGACAACGGCCGAGCCGCAAGCGGCGATCAAATGCCCCGCCACCAGCCCCGGCCGCCGGCCTACACGCGCCATCCAGCTCGACAGCGGCACCGCGACGAGCGCGGCGGTGGTGACCCCGAACGCCAGCGGCACGCCGCTGAGCGCCTCCTTGCCGGAGACGTCGCGTGCCAGCAGGGCGGCCACGGCGATCCCGAGGAAGAAGGCGCAGCCGCTGAGCACCTGAGCCGCCGTGAGCACTCGTAGTGTGCGGCGCTGGATCTCGGCGCGTGAGCCCATCCGGAGACCGTAACGCGGGGCCGGGAGCTAGGCTGCGACCTCGGTGGCCCGGCTCGTCTACTCGCTGATCGCCTCGCTCGACGGCTACATCGAGGACGTGCACGGCCGCTTCGATTGGGCCGCGCCCGGCGCGGAGGCGCACGCGTTCGTCAACGACCTCGAGCGCCCGGTGGGGACGTACCTCTACGGGCGCGGGATGTACGAGACGATGGCCGTCTGGGAGACCGATCCGTCGCTCGCAGAGCACTCACCGGAGATGCGCGACTTCGCCGCGATCTGGAAGGCGGCCGACAAGATCGTCTACTCGAGCACCCTGCCGGAGGTCTCAACCAGCAGAACCGTCCTCGAGCGCCGGTTCGACCCGGACGCCGTGCGCCGGCTGAAGGCGGCCGCCGCCGCAGACATGGCCGTCGCCGGCCCGGGCCTCGCCGCCCATGCGTTCCGGGCCGGTCTGGTCGACGAGCTTCACGTCTTCCTCGCGCCCGCCCTCGTCGGCGCCGGCAAGCGCGGCTTCCCCGCCGACGTGCGGCTGGACCTCGACCTGATCGACGAGCGAAGGTTCGCCGACGGCATGGCCTTCCTGCGCTACCGCGTCGCGAGGGCAACGACCTGACCCGCCGCGTGCGCCAGGGCTGTGGGCGCATGGGCAGGGACCTCTTCCGCCGGTCGCCCGAGCTTGAATCCCTGGCCGCCCTGGATGATCTTGCCGGGGCGGAAGTGGAACTCGTCGATCGAGCGTAGGAACTCGAGCGTCTCCTCGTCCTCGATGCCCTCTGCGATGACGAAGGCGCCCGTCTGGCTGGCGAAGGTCGCCATCGCCATCAGCACCGCGCGGGCGTTCGGCTCGGTCGGGGCCGCGGTCACGATGCTGCGATCGATCTTGACGTAGTCCGCGTCGACCATGCGCAGCATCTCGAGGCCGGCGTTACCGGTCCCGACGTCGTCGAGGGCGAGCTTGAAGCCCGCGCCGCGGAGCCGTTGCAGGCTCTTGACGACCGGCCCGACCCGCGACCCGACCCGCTCGGTGACCTCGACCACCACGCGATCCGGGCGCAGCTGCGCGTCCGCCACGGCGGCGCTGACCCAGTCGCTCCCTCCCGCGTCGCGCTCGAGCGTGCCCGGGGCGAGGTTGACGAACAGCAGAGCGTCGAGGGGCAGGTCGGACTCGCTCGCCGCCTCGAGGGCGCGAGTCATGCAGAGGACGTCGAGCTCGTGCACGAGACCGAGCTGGGCGGCGACGTCGAACACCTCGCTCGGACCCGAGAACCCATAGGAGGCGTCCGGGCGGCTGAGCGCCTCGACCCCGATCAGCTCGCCGGACTCGAAGCTCCAGATCGGCTGGAAGACGGTGGTCACGCGCCCCTCCTCGATCAGCCGTGCGACCGCCTCGCGCCTGTCGGCGGTCATGACGGCGACCTCGCCCCGAATCGAGTCGAAGTCGACCGCGCGATTGCCGCCAGCTCGCTTGGCGTCGTAGAGGGCGGCGTCGGCCTCGGCCCTGAGCTCGTTCGAGGACTCGCCGCTGCGGATCGTGGTGACGCCGATGCTGACCGAAGCGTCGGCGTCCCTCAGCCTCCTGCTCAGGCGCCGTACCAGCGTCTGAGCGCCCGCGGGGTCGGTGTTCGGCAGCAGCAGCGCGAACTCGTCTCCTCCGATGCGGTAGGAACGGTCTGCCGAGCGCCCGTCGCGGAGGATCGCGGCGACCTTCTTCAGCAGCGCGTCGCCCTGCGGATGGCCGTAGCGATCGTTGACGAGCTTGAAGTGGTCGACGTCCAACACGGCCAGCGCGAGCGGCTCCACGGAGCGTCCCGAGAGCGCGGTCGCCTGCTCGAGCTCGGTCTGAAAGGCGCGCTGGTTGGGAAGGTCGGTGAGCCCGTCGAGCGTCGCACGCTGCAGCGCGATCCGGTGGCTGCGCAGCAACGAGCGGCCGCCCAGCAGATAGAAGAGAGCGCTCACGGCAAACAGCGCGAACGCCCCGACCAGCAGCAAGACCCGGCGCATGCCTGCCAACTGGTCCTCGAAGCTCGCGTTGTCGACGCTCGTCTCCAATGCGTAGCGGCCATCGGGGAGGTCGACCGGGGTCACGAACTCGAAGTCCGACGCGCTCTCGCCAGGGTCCACCTCGCGCCCATAGCGGGCGATGCCCGCGCCGAGCGCTGCCCTGATCTGCGGCGAGGAGTCGCGCGTCCCGTGCAGCCGCTCGACGCTCGACGCGACGATGACCTCGCGGGGATCGACCAGGCTCGCCTCGACCGTGCCGGGCCGGCTCCCGACGGCGTGGAGGATCTCGTGGATCTCCCCGATCGCGGTCCGGCGGTCGTGCTCGCGAGCGATCGCCTCGAAGCCCTGCGCGTCGGCCCGCTGGACGCGAGCGAGGCTGTCGATCTGATGCCGCTCGAGCCCGCGCGATATGGCGACGTAGGCGACGCCCCCGACAATCAGCAGCGCGAGACCCAGGATCAGGAACAGCCGCAGGGCGAAGGTCGTCGCTCGCCACCCACGTCGCACCCGGTCCAGCCTGCGAGCGAGCCAACCGCCATCGCAAGCGGGAATCGGAGCTGTCACTGAAGCACACATCAGGTTCGAGGCTCCGACTCTTGGATCGAGGGTAGGTCTAGTGCCTATCGGCACCGGTCGAGCAAACCTGAAACAACTGCGTCTCTGCCCGAGGACGGCCGAGCGTCAGGAAGGGCCCGTTACTCGTCGCGGCAAGGCTGAGGCATTCGCTGCATCCCTATGAGCACCGTCCTGCTCATCGCCTCGAGCAGCGGTTGCAGGTCTCGCTTCACCTCTTCGTGCTCCGGTCGCACGGCGTCGGTGATCCGTACCGTGTCCCGGCCGGCCTCGATCGTGTAGGTGAACATGTCGGCGGCACCGTCCGGAGGCGGGTAGTCACCCGCGTTCGCCGGCAGGTCGGCGTCTCTCAATGCCGCCCGCAGCCTGTTCCAGGATCCGGGCTTGAGCCTGAACCTGGCCGTGCACGCTCCGTCCGTCACCGTTGCGCGGCGGTCCTTGGAGACGACCACGAACGGCCCCATGCCCCCGACGAGCCCACCCTCTCGGCGGTAGGAGACGACCGGAGGACGCGAGGGTGACGTTTCGGTCCCTTTGACCGTCTTGGGGTTGCAGCCCTCGCCGCGGCCGTCCGCTCCGGCGGCGAGGACGAGACCGCCGAGCAGGATGGCGCACACCCCACTCCCGAGCACAGCTGAGAACCGTCGACTGCGCATGTGTGAACTTTACGCCTCCCCTGGCCTCATGTCACCCCCGTAGCGTCGAGACACTTGTGCGGCGAGCGGCGGGCTAGAAGCGGCGCAGGCGTAGCGCGTTGGCGACGACCGAGACGCTCGAGAGCGCCATCGCGGCTCCCGCGACGACCGGGTTGAGCAGTCCCACGGCGGCGAGCGGCAGCGCCGCGACGTTGTAGCCGAAGGCCCAGGCGAGGTTCTGCTTGATCGTGCGCAGCGTCGCGCGGCTGAGGCGGATGGCGTCCGCGGCGGCGGCAAGGTCACCGGAGACGAGCGTCAGGTCCGACGCCTCGATCGCGACGTCGGTGCCGGTCCCGATCGCGAGGCCGAGGTCGGCCTGCGCCAGCGCGGGGGCATCGTTGACGCCGTCGCCGACCATCGCGACGACGCGGCCCTCGCTCTGCAGACGCGTGACGACGTCGACCTTGTCGGCGGGGAGGACCTCGGCGATCACCTCGCCGATGCCGACCTCGGCGGCGACCGCCTTCGCCGTGGTCTCGTTGTCGCCGGTCAGCAGTACGGGCCGCAGCCCGAGCCGGCGCAGCGAGGCGACCGCCTCCGCCGACCCCGGCTTGACGGTGTCGGCGACCGCGAGCACGGCCCTGGCGCGGCCGTCCCAGCCGGCGACGACCGCGGTCTGGCCCCGGCCCTCGGCGCGCACGAGGGCGGCGTCGAGCTCGGCCGGGAGGTCGATTTCCCGCCCGCCGAGCAGGCCAGCGCGTCCGACGACGACGGCGTGGCCGTCGACGACCCCCTCGACCCCGAGCCCGGCGAGGTTGCCAAAGGCCTCGACAGCCGGAAGGCGGCCGTCCTCGGCGCGGGCGGACCTGGCGATCGCCTGGGCGACGGGATGCTCGGAGGCGCTCTCCAGCGCACCGACCAGTCGCAGAACCTCGCCGCGGTCGACGCCGTCCGCGAGCGCGACCTCGACGAGCGCCATCCTGCCGGTTGTCACCGTGCCGGTCTTGTCGAGCACGACCGTGTCGACCCGGCGCGTCGACTCGAGCACCTCCGGCCCCCTGATCAGCAGGCCGAGCTGCGCCCCGCGCCCGGTGCCGACCATCAGCGCCGTCGGGGTGGCGAGCCCGAGCGCGCACGGGCAGGCGATGATCAGCACGGCGACCGCCGCGGTGAACGCGAACGTCGCGCTCTCGCCGGTCCCGAGCCAGAAGCCGAGCGTGGCCACCGCGAGGCCGATGACGACCGGCACGAACACGCCCGACACCCGGTCGGCGAGCCGCTGCACCGGCGCCTTGCCGCTCTGGGCCCGCGTGACGAGCTCCGCTATCTGCGCGAGCGCGGTGTCGGCGCCGACCCTGGTCGCGCGCACGACGAGCCGTCCGCCTGCGTTGACGGTCGCTCCCGCGACCTCGGAGCCCGGGCTGACCTCGACGGGAACCGACTCGCCGGTGAGCATGCTCATGTCGACCGCCGACGTGCCCTGCTCGACAGTGCCGTCGGTGGCGACCTTCTCGCCGGGACGCACGACGAAGCGGTCCCCGACCTGCAGGCTGTCGATCGGAACGCGGCGCTCGCTGCCGTCGGCGTCGAGGACCGCGGCGTCCTTCGCGCCGAGCTCCAGCAGCGCCTTCAGCGCGGCCCCGGCGCGGCGCTTGGCGCGTGCCTCGAAGTAGCGGCCGGCGAGGATGAAGGTCGTCACGACGGAGGCGGTCTCGAGGTAGATCTCGTCGGCGCCGCCGCCGGCCTCGGGGATGACGTCGAAGCCCATCCGCATGCCGGGCATGCCGGCGTCGCCGACGAACAGCGCGTAGAGCGACCACAGCCACGCGGCCAGCACGCCGAGCGACACGAGCGTGTCCATCGTCGCGGCGCCGTGCTTGAGGTTCGTCCAGGCGGCCTGGTGAAACGGCCACGCGCCCCACAGCACGACGGGCGTGGCGAGGTTGAGCGCGAGCCACTGCCAGTTGTCGAACTGGAGCGCGGGGACCATCGAGATCAGCAGCACCGGCAGCGACAGCACCGCCGAGGCGACGAGGCGCCGGCGCAGCGGCCCGGTCGGGTCCTCGGCGTCCCGGCCGTCCTCGCCGGACCGCTCGCCGACCTCGTCCGCGCGCGGCAGCGCCGCCTGGTAGCCGGCGGCCGCCACCGCCTCGACGAGCCGATCGGGAGCGACCGCGCCCGGGTCGAACTCGACGCTCGCGTTCTCGGTCGCGTAGTTGACGCTGGCGGAGACGCCGTCGAGCTCGTTGAGCCTGCGCTCGACGCGGTTGGCGCACGAGGCGCACGTCATGCCGGCGATCGGCAGCTCGAGGTGCTCGCGGGTGGCGCTCACCGAGCCACCTCCTGGGTGAGCTCGGCGGTGTGGACACGGCCCTCGTGCTTGAACTGCAGGTAGAGGCGGTAGCGACCCTCGCTCGGAAGCTCCGTCATGAACGACACCGCCTCGCCGTGTGCCTCCGGGTGGACGTGGAGGTAGGCGAGATCGCCCTCGCGCAGGGCCACGAGATGGCCGCCGGCGCCGAGATAGGGCTGCGTGCGGATCGTCCTGCCGTCGCGCGTGACGGTGAAGCGCAGCTCTGCCTCGCGGCCGGCGCGCAGCGCGTCGGAATCGAGCTGGACCTCGTACCCGTCATCGGTGGCCGCTGTCGTGGCGGGTGCGGGCAGCGGCTCGTAGCTCGCCTCGCCGTCGACCGCCAGGTCCGCCGCCAGCGTCTGGGCCTCGCCGTCGCGGTTGAAGTCGGCGAAGACCCGGTAGGCGCCACCGTCGGGCAGGGTCAGCGGGACGCGCCAGACGCCGTCGTCGCCGAGACGCGGGTGCAGGTGCTGGAAGCCCTGCCCGTCGCGCCGCACGACGATCAGGTGCATGCGCTTCTCGTGCTCGACCTCGAAGTCGCGCACCGGCCGGCCGTCGGAGCGGACGATGCTGAAGTGCAGCTCGGTCGGGCGGTCTCGCCGCAGCTCCGTCTGCTGCAGGTCGAGCCGCAGGCCCCCGGCAGCTACGGCGAGCCCCCGCACGGGGTCCGCGCCGGTCCCGTCCGTGCCATGAGCCGCCATGGAGTCGCCGCCCGTCTCGGCCTCGTGGCCGCGAGCGGCGGCGGAGCCGTCGCGGTCGGGGCCGATGGCGCCGCCAACGAGCACGGCACCGCCGAAGACGAGCAGGAGGACGGCGCCGAAGCCGATTAGCTTGCTGGTCACATCCATGCGAAGGACCTTACATACCCCCGGGGGGTATGTCAAGTCGTTGCCGTACGGCGGAGCCGCTCGATATCTATACCCCACCCGGGTATAGTCGGGCAATGCCCCCAAGCACGACTGCACAGAGCCGCGGCTACACCGCCAGCAAGGAGCAGCTCCTCGCCCGCCTGAAGCGGATCGGCGGCCAGGTGCGCGGCATCGAGGGAATGGTCGAGGACGACCGCTACTGCATCGACGTCATCACCCAGATCTCGGCGGTCCAGGCGGCGCTCGACAAGGTCGCCCTCGGCCTGCTCGACGGGCACGCCCGCCACTGCGTCGTCGACGGGCACGGCGACGGCACGCCCGAGCAGCTCACCGACGAGCTGATGGCGGCGGTCGGTCGCCTGACGCGACGCGGCTGAAGCCGCCAGCGCCGTAGCGCGCCCAGATATCCGTGGGTGCCAAGCGCAACCTTGGCGGAGCCGGTCGGTTCGTCCTCCTAGGTGGCCACGCGAGATCGCGTGTGGACGTCACCGAGATGTCGACGACCTCGAGGAGATTTTCACCATGCTGAGACAGCTGGATCGCTTTAGGGACGGACGCGCAGGCAAGGTCAAGCTGGGGCTCGTGGCGAGCGTCGCGCTCGCCCTGGTGATCGCGCCGCTCGCAGTCGCACAGACGACGGGCCTGATCGGCGGCAAGCGCAACCCGAGCTCCGGATCGTTCAAGGCCGAGACGAAGGTGATCGCCAGCAACGACACCTGGGGCATGCGCTACTCCAACCGCGCGGTGGGCGGCGGAGGCGGCCTGCTCTTCGGCTGCCGCTCCGAGCCGGGCGGCACCCCGCAGCGCAACTACCCCTGCGCGCGCTCGCGCAACGTCGCCAACGGCCTCGCCTTCGAGTTCCTCACCGCCGGTTCGCTGGTCGGCACGATCACCGCGGGCAGGGGTGGCGACAACACCAAGCCGTTCACGACCAACGCCACCGGCGTGGCCACGGGCCTCAACGCAGAGCGGGTCGGGTCCCAGACCCCGGCTCAGCTGACCAGCGCCGCCGTGAACGCGGTGCAGGGGACGCTCAGCTTCGCCCGCGTCTCGGCGGAGGGGACGAGCAACGGAGTCCGCGGCGTCAGCGGCGTCTCGCGCGTGTCGACGGGGACCTACGCCGTGACCTTCGCGAACCCGGTCAACGCATGCTCGCTCACGGCGACGCAGTCGGCCGCGGGCACCGACGTGGGAACTGTCGGCACCCAGCTGGGCGCGGACAACCGGACGGTGACCGTCAGCACGCTCAGCCTGCTTCCGGCGCCCGAGCTCGCCGATCGCCCCTTCCACATCTCAGCGGTCTGCTAGCCCGGAGGGCGGTGCCCGCGGCGGCCATGGCCGCCGTGGGCGCCTACCTACAAGGTCTGGACGGCCGGGTCCGCGGTCGTGAGCCGGTCCGGTAGCCCAAAGGAGCGGAACAGCTCCGGCGAGAGCAGCGGCTGCAGGAAGTTGTGGATGCCCGCAACGGCCGGCGCCGCGCTCTCGCCGGCGACCGGCTCGAGCACCGTCAGCGACCACGGCAGCCAGTCACCCGAGTCCGCGTCGGGCTTGTAGGCGGCGAACCCCGGACAGCCGTTCGCGACGAGCCCGATCAGCTTCGACCCGCGGCACTCGCCGCCCGGGCCGAGCATGAAGCGACCGACCTGCTCGGGGCCGCGCAGCCACAGCGCCAGCGGCGGCATGTCGAAGACGACGTCGTAGCGCAGCAGCGCGACGATCCGGTCGATGTCGTACTCGGCGAACGCCTCGAGGTACTGCTCGAGCAGCCGGCGCTCGTCCTCGTCGCTCGGGCGCGCCGGCGCGTCGACATCCTGGAGCGCCAGCTCGTCGAGGGTGGCCCGCGCGCGTTGCAGGGCGCTGTTGACCGACGCGACGGAGGTCTCGAGCACGTCGGCGACCTCCTTGGCGCTCCAGCGCAGGACCTCGCGCAGGACCAGCACCACGCGCTGGCGCGCCGGCAGGTGCTGGAGCGCGGCGACGAACGCCAGCCGCAGCGACTCGCGGTCCGCCGCGCTCGTCGCCGGATCGGCATCGGGGTCGACGACCTGGCCGTCCGCGATCGGCAGCACCCACGTCGTCTCGGGCAGAGGAGCGCCGAGCGGCGTGTCGACCGTCCCGGGGTCGGCGAGGTCGACCGGGCGCGCACGGCGCTTGCGACTGCCGATCTGGTCCAGGCAGACGTTGGTGGCGATCCGGAACAGCCACGACTTCAGCGCCGTGCGGTCG
This sequence comes from Thermoleophilaceae bacterium, assembly GCA_035630335.1. Classification (GTDB taxonomy): domain Bacteria; phylum Actinomycetota; class Thermoleophilia; order Solirubrobacterales; family Thermoleophilaceae; genus JAAYBF01. The sequence continues at coordinate 36,820 of DASQKV010000066.1, forward strand.
TGCAGCGTGTCGGAGCGCCGCCAGGCGCGGATCATCGTCTCCTGCGTGGCGTCCTCGGCCTCGAAGCCCGAGCCGAGCATCCGGTAGCAGTAGCCGGTCAGGACGGGCCGCAGCCCCTCGAGGTCCTGCTCGAACGTCGGCTGACCGATGCGGGCCCCGCTGGCGGCAGAGGTGGACATCGGCCACATCGTAGGGCCACGGCGATGAGTTCAGGCGGCGGCGGCCGTCCTTGCTCTCACAGACCACCCTGGACTCAAGGAGCAACCATGTCCCGCCTGCTGTTCCTCAACCTGCCAGTCGCCGACCTTCCCGCCAGCCGCGCCTTCTTCGACGCGCTCAGCTTCAGCTTCGACGAGCGGTTCTGCGACGACCAGGCCGCCTGCATGGTCGTCAGCGAGCAGGCCTACCTGATGCTGCTGTCGCGCGACCGCTTCGCCGACTTCGTCACCAAGCCGGTGGCCGACGCCCGCGAGAGCACCGCGCTGACGGTGGCCGTCAGCGCCGAGAGCCGGGAGGCGGTCGACGCCTTCGCCGACACCGCCCTCGACGGCGGCGCCGCTCCCGGCAAGGATCCGCAGGAGTACGGCTTCATGTACCAGCGCAGCTTCCACGACCTCGACGGCCACCTCTGGGAGGTCATGTGGATGGACCCGGTCGCCGCCGAGAAGGGGCCTGCGGAGTACGTCGCCGAGAACGCCTGATCTAAGCCCCAACCAATCGAAGGAGCCACCGTGGCCGCAACCATCCTCTACATGTCCATGTCGCTCGACGGGTTCATCGCCGGGCCCAACGAGGGACCGGGCAACGGCCTCGGCGACGGCGGCGACCGCCTGCACGACTGGGCGATGAGGCCAGCCGACGCCGACCGGGAGCCATCGGGCCGCCCGGCCGGCGTCAACGGCCAAGTGTTCGACGAGTTCATGTCGACCGGGGCGGTCGTCGCCGGCCGCGGCACCTTCGAGCCGGCGGGCGGCTGGGGCGGCGACCACCACGACGGCGTGCCGATCTTCATCCTCAGCCGGAGCCAGCCCGCGGGCGAGGTCGGCCAGTGGCCGCTGGTCACCTATGTGGACGACGTCAGCACCGCGATGTCCGAGGCCAAGCAAGCCGCGGGCGGCAAGGACGTGCTCGTCCACGGCGCCGGGACCGCCCAGCTCGCGCTCGCCGCCGGGGTCCTCGACGAGCTCGAGATCCACCTCGTCCCTGTGCTGCTCGGTCAGGGGCGCCGCCTCTTCGACAACCTCGCTCCCGAGCACATCGAGCTCGAGCGCACGCGGGTACTCGAGGGCGAGGGCGGCGTCACCCACATGCGCTACCGGGTCCAGCGCTGAACGACACTTCCCCCGGCAGTTAGGCTCTTCCGCCGTAGACCCGACCGAGGCCGAACCAAGATGCAAATGCAGATCATCCCCAGATCCCCGTGAGAACCTCCCAGGCGCCTCAGGTCGACGTCGTGGCCACACCTCATGGGATCGGCATCGATCCAGAGAAGCTGTGGCTTGCGGCGGACAAGCTACGCGGATCGATCGACGCCGCGGAGTACAAGCACGTCGTGCTGGGGTTGATCTTCCTCAAGTACATCTCCGATGCTTTCGACGCGCGACGCGAGGATGTCGCCAAAGAGCTGAAGGATGAGGGCATCGAGGTCGACCAAGCGTCGGCGCTTCTGGAGAACCGGGACGAGTACACCGCCGAGAACGTGTTCTGGGTCCCCCGCGAGGCGAGGTGGGCGACGCTCCAAGCTGCCGCGAAGCAGCCCAATCTCGCGAAGGTCATCGACGACGCACTGTTCGCCATCGAGCGGGAGAACCCCAAGCTCAAGGGGAAGCTGCCAAGGGACTACGCGCGTCGAGGAATAGGGCCGGAGCGGCTGGGTGGACTCATCGACCTGATCGCGACTGTCGCTATCGGCACTACGCAGGCCCGCTCGACGGATGTTCTCGGACGAGTTTATGAGTACTTCCTGGGGAAGTTCGCTGCGGCGGAGGGAAAGCTCGGCGGCGAGTTCTTTACCCCTGCGTCCGTGGTCCGACTGCTGGTCGAGATCATCGAGCCCTTCGAGGGGCGCGTCTACGACCCCTGCTGTGGGTCGGGCGGGATGTTTGTGCAATCGGAGAGGTTCGCAGAAGCGCATGGCGGCAGCAGGCGAGACATCTCGGTGTTCGGGCAGGAGTCCAATCCCACCACCTGGCGACTCGCTCACATGAACCTGGCGATACGGGGGATAGAGGCCAACCTCGGCGAGCAGCCGGCAGACAGCTTCCTAAGAGATCTCCACCCCGACCTTCGCGCCGACTACATACTCGCCAACCCACCGTTCAATATCTCCGACTGGTCGGGATCACTGCTGCGTGACGACAAGCGTTGGGCGTTCGGCACGCCACCTTCCGGAAACGCGAACTTTGCATGGATCCAGCACTTCATCCACCACCTCGCGCCACCGAACGGTCGTGGCGGTGGTACCGCCGGCTTCGTAATGGCCAATGGGTCTCTGTCGTCCAACACCGGCGGTGAGGGCGAGATCCGTCGGCGTATCATCGAGGCCGATCTCGTTGACTGCATAGTCGCATTGCCGCCGCAGCTGTTCCTGACCACTGGGATCCCCGTCTGCCTCTGGATTGTTACCCGCGACAAGGCTGGTGCCGGCGGCGATCGGCCCGGCCGGGACCGTCGCGGCGAGACGTTGTTCATCGACGCGCGGAAGCTCGGCCAAATGGCGACGCGCTCGCTTCGCGTGCTGTCGGGCGTCAACGGCTTCCCGGCCGACCCGGACAGCGACATCGGCCGGATAGCCGGCGCCTATCACGCCTGGCGCGGCACGAGCCCAGCCAGTTATGCGGATGCGCCGGGCTTCAGCCGCTCAGCCCGCCTCGCGGAGATCGAGACGCACAGCCACATCCTCACACCTGGACGTTATGTCGGCACGGCCCGATCACCACACCAAGGTGACTCCTTCGACACCGAGGTGCACCGCCTGACGGCGGAGCTGGTGCAGCAGTTCGCCGACGCCGACGAGCTCGAGAGGCGGATCAAGGACCGGCTCCTAAGCCTGAACGATGAGTGACGGGTGGGCACTGAAGACGATCGCCGAATGCGCGCTTGACGAGCCGTACGCGACACAGATCGGACCGTTCGGCAAGGCGTTGATGGCAGAGCAATACACGAGCTCTGGAGTACCGGTCCTTCGTGGCGTCAACGTCAACCGTGGTCGCTTTCACGACGATGACTTCGTGTTCATCAGCGAGTCGACGGCTGATGCGCTGTCTAAGTTCGAGTCTTTCCCAGGTGACGTACTGCTCGTACATAAAGGGACTCTTGGACAGATCGGCTTGATGCCGTCCAAGCGTCGACACCAGCGCTACATAATGGGAAATAGCATGCTCCGCGTGCGGTGCGACCCTAGCGTGCTGCTCCCTGAGTTCCTCTATTACTGGCTCTCGTCGCCCCAAGGACAGGACTACCTCTTCAGCCGCGTGTCTCAGGTCGGCGTTCCCCAGTTGCAACGACCGCTCACGACGCTGCGCGAGGCCCAGCTGCGGGTGCCGCCGGTTCACGTGCAAAGCGCGATAACGAGCCGGCTCGAGGTGCTGGACGACACGATCGAGCTCAACCAGCGGATGAACCACAATCTGGAGCGTCTGGCGCGGCTCATCTTCGAAGCATGGTTCGTCGACTTCGCACCGGTGCGCGCCAAGGCGGAGGGCGCCACCTCGTTCCCTGGGATGTCCTCGGACGCCTTCGAGAGCCTGCCGACCGAGCTCGTCGATGCGCAGATCGGCCCAGTGCCGGCGGGGTGGGATCTGGTGCCGCTGTCCGCGCTGCTTATGCTCCATGGGGGCGGCACTCCCAAGCGCGACATCGCCGCCTATTGGAACGGCAGCGTTCCATGGTTCTCTGTGCGTGACGCGCCCGCCGATAGCGATGTGTGGGTGATTGACACTGCTGAGCGGATCACCGATGACGGAGTGCGCAACAGCGCCGCCAAGGTGCTCCCTCCCGGAACGACGGTCATCTCCGCCCGCGGGACAGTTGGGCGCCTGGCACTGATTGGGACTCCCATGGCCATAAATCAATCTTGCTACGGAGCGCAGGGCGCGGACGGTGTGGGCGACTACTTTGTCTACTTCTCCCTGCAGCATGCGGCCGCCGAGCTGCGCCGGCACACGCACGGGTCCGTCTTTGACACCATCACGCGTGCGACGTTTGACTCGCTCCAGCGGGTCCGCCCTCCCCAAGAGCTGTTACAGGCATTCGAGGACACGGTCGCTCCGTACATGCTAGCCCTGCGCAACAACTGCTTGCAGAGCAAGACGCTCGGGGCATTGCGTGACATCCTGCTGCCAGAGCTGATTTCAGGCGCCATGCGAGTCCCAGAGACCGGGGTCGCCGATGGCGACCAATAGCGAGGTGAACGGCTTCCGGCTGGTCGCCTGTAGGGAGCTGTTGGAGACCCATCCGCAATCCGTGCGTATCCGCGAGCAGGTAGAGGCGCTTGAGGATGCGTTTCCGGAGCGCCCAGGCGTCGTCGTATCGTTCTGCCGGTCGATCATAGAGACGACTTGCAAGACGATACTGACCGACCACGGGAGCCAGATTGACGGCAACTGGACCCCCGTGCAGTTGGTCAAGAAGTCACTGCAGGTGCTGGGTGTCAGTCAGGAGGCCGACTCCGGCGACGCTGCCCTCAACGACAGCGTGAAAACAGTGGTAAGGGGCACCTTTCAGGTCATTCAGGGAATCACGGAGCTGCGGAACCTCCACGGCTCAGGCGCCCACGGCGCCGATGCCTACGCGCCCCTGCTAGGCGAGAGCTATGCGGAGATCCTGGCGCGGGCCACCGACAGCGTCGTCGGTTTGTTGCTCAAGACCCACCTCCAACACCAGAGCGGTGAGCCGCTCGCCCGGTTCCGGTACAAGGATCATCCTGAGTTCAATGACTTCATCGACGACAACCACGAGCCGTTTCAGGTGTTCGACGTGTCGCTGGTACCGAGTGAGGCGCTGTTCCAGACGGACTTCGAGGCGTACCGCGCAGCGCTGATCGAGGCCCAACAGGCTCAGCAGGCCGTAGCCGCCGAGGAGCAGGCCGAGCAATGAAGGAGCGCATCGTCGAGAGCGCCGCCTTGGGCTGGTTCGAGTCGCTCGGGTATGGGATAGCAACCGGCGCGGAGCTGTCTCCGGGCGCGCCGGTGGCTGAGCGCGCCGGTTACGGGGAGGTCATCCTCGAGGGACGCCTCAGAACAGCGCTGCGCAAGGTCAACCCACACCTTCCCGCGGACGCGATCGACCATGTTGTGCGGACGGTGACCCGTCCCCAGGAGCCAACTCTCACTGACAGCAACCGCTGGTTTCACCGCATCCTCACCGAGGGCGTCGAGGTGGAGTACGACACGCCTGCCGGCGAGACGCGCGGCGAGAGGGCTTTTCTCGTGGATTTCGATCGCCCCATGACCAACGACTTCCTCGTTGTCCACGAGCTCACGACGACTTCGACAGCGGGTACGCGAAGAGTCGATCTCGTGGTCTTCGTGAACGGCCTGCCGATCGCCGTGTTCGAGCTCAAGAGCCCGGCGTCCGCGCGGGGAGATCTCGGGCTGGCCATCCGCCAGCTCCAGGACTACAAGCAGACGATCCCTGAGCTCTTCTATTGCAACGAGCTGATGGTCGTCAGCGATGGCCTCGAGACACGCGTCGGATCGTTGACCGCTGGGCCCGACCGGTATGCCCTTTGGCGATCGCTCAGCGAGTCCCAGCCCGCGAGCGCCGATCTCGAGTTGCTGATCGAGGGCTTGTTCGAACCCACATCCCTACTCGACTACCTGCGCCACTGCGTGACGTTCGTCGAGAGAGCCGACGGCGAGATAGTCAAGCAGACCGCTGGCTACCATCAGTTCCGCGCCGTCCGAGTGGCCCGCGACTCAGTAAGGAGGGCGCTTCGGCCAAGCGGGGACGGCCGCGGTGGCGTTATCTGGCACACGCAGGGATCGGGCAAGAGCCTGACGATGCTGATGCTTGCCGGCGCTCTCGTCGCTGATCGCCATCTCGCCAACCCGACCATCGTCGTCGTGACAGATCGCAACGACCTCGACGCCCAGCTGTTCGCTACGTTCGCGGCCGGCCGGGACCTTATTCGCCAGCCGCCGGAGAGAGCGACGAGCCGCGAGGATCTCGTCGAGCGGTTGACTCGCGCGTCCGGCGGCGTTGTGTTCACGACGATTCAAAAGTTTGCTGAGCGCGATGAGCCCGTCACGCAACGTGAGAACGTTGTCGTGCTGGCGGACGAGGCCCACCGCAGCCAGTACGGCTTCACCGACGGCGGAGCGCACTGGATGCGTGTCGCTATCCCGAACGGCACGTACGTCGCGTTCACCGGCACACCCCTCGACCGCGCGGATCGCAACACTCGTGCGGTCTTCGGCGAGTACGCCGACGTCTATGACGTCCGCCGGGCGATCGAGGACGAGGCAACGGTGCCGATTTACTACGAGATGCGGCTGGTGAAGCTGGCGTCCGATCAGGCGGGCGTGGATGTCGCGGAGCGCTCCCTGAGGGCCGCTCTGCAGCTCGACGACGGCAGTGCCGTTCCGGTCGACGCCGAGATCCCCCTGATCGAGTTGATGGCTGCGCCTGAGCGGGTCGCCGCGGTGGCGCGGGAAATCGTCAACCACTTCGAGGCCAGGCAGGAGGCAATCGAGGGGAAGGCGATGGCGGTCTGCATGAGCCGCGAGATCTGTGCCGACCTATATGACGCGGTAGTGGCGCTTCGCCCTGAGTGGCACGACGCGGATGACGAAGCAGGGGCAGTCAAGGTCGTGATTTCCGGGCAGGAGACTCAAGGGAAGCTCGCTCCCCACATCCGTTCAGCCAGCAAGCGCGAAGTGCTAGCGCGTCGTTTCAAGGATCCCGAGGACGACTTACGCCTGGTGATTGTGTGCGACATGTGGCTGACAGGCTTCGACTGTCCACCGATGCACACGATGTATCTCGACAAGCCGCTGGCTGCCCATAACCTGATGCAGGCGATCGCCCGCGTGAACCGGGTCTTTCGCGATAAGCCCGGAGGCGTCGTGGTGGACTTCCTCGGCATTGCCGACGAGTTCCGCGATGCCGTCTCGGCTTACACCCAAGCGGGCGGTGAGGGCCGACCGGTGACGGAAGTCCAGAAGGACGCTGTCCCGGTCATGCTGCGCGAGCACGAAGCGCTCTGCGATTTCTTCACCGACTTCACCTACTCGGGGTTCGCGGTCTCCAGTGAGAGCGAGCAACTGCACGCGGTGGCCGCTGGGGCTGAGCATGTGCTGGCACAGGACGATGGCAAGCGCCGTTTCCTCTCCATGGTTCGCCGGCTCTCGAGTGCCTTCGCATTGTGCGTTCCGCTTGAGGAGACCGAACGGATCCGCGACGACCTTCTCTTCTTCCAAGCGGTGCGAGCGGCGATCACCAGGCGGCTTGCCGACTCCCAGCCGACACCGTCCGACAGCCGTGCGGCGGTACGGCAGGTCATCGCTGGAGCGATCGCCTCCGAAGGCGTCATTGATCTCTTTCGCGCCGCCGGTCTGCGACAGGCCGATGTGAGCATCTTCTCAGAGGAATTCCTAAGTGAGCTGGCGGGGCTTCCCCAACGACACCTTGCCCTCGAGACGCTACGCAAGCTGATCAGCGACGAGCTGAGTGCCCGTGAGCGCGTCAACATCGTCCAGTCCCGGTCGTTCCGCGAAGCGCTGGATGCGGCATTGAACCGCTACGCGAATCGCTCGATCACCACGGCGCAGGTAATCGACGAACTGATCGCCTTGGCTCAGGCGCTGCGCACGGCGTCGGAGCACCGGAACGAGACCGGGATGACAGCCGAGGAGGAGGCCTTCTACGACGCGCTTGCCGACAATGCCTCCGCCCGGGAAGTCATGCAAGACGAGACCTTACGGCTGCTCGCCCAAGAACTCATTACTCGGATCCAGAGCAAGGCCACGCTGGACTGGACCAAGCGAGAGGCCGTGCGGGCCGATATGAGGCGAACGGTGAGACGGCTTCTTGCGAAGTATGGCTACCCGCCCGATGCGCATACCACCGCCACGCAGCTAGTGCTTCGCCAGGCTGAGTTACTCGCTGAAAACGCGCTCGCTCCGAATCTCTCGTCCTAAAGAAGCAACAGCCGAGTTCTTCACGCAGGATCGCCCCAGGTAGCGATGTCGACGAGGAGGTCCTCCAGCGCAGCTCGCCTCCGAGCTCGGGATTGCTGGTCTTCAGATCCGGCTCAGCCCCCGGCGTTGACCATCCAGCGCGTCCCGAACCGGTCGACGCACATGCCGAAGATGGCGCCCCAGGGGGCCTTCTCGAACGGCAAGACGACAGTGCCGCCCTCGCTCAGGCGCTCCCAGTAGCCGCGCAGCTTGTCCTCTTCGTCGCCGCTGAGCGAGACCGCGACGCCGGCCTGCGGCTGGAACTCCATCGCATTGGGCGTGTCGGCGCCCATGAGCAGGAGGCCGTCGGGCGTCTCGAGCTGCGAGTGCATGACCTTGTCCTGCTCCGCCGGATCGTCGCTGGCTTGGAGCTCGCCGAAGGTCGACACGGTGAGCTCGCCGCCGAGGACCGACTGGTAGAAGGTCATCGCCTCGCGGGCGTTGTCCTGGAAGCTCAGGTAAGGGTTGAGCGCAACGGTCATGGCGGGGCATCCTCCTGTCGTGGAACGCTCGATCGTAACCAGGACGATCGGTTTAGACGACAGGAGAGACATGCCCAGGGTCACCGCAGACATGACGATCACCCTCAACGGCTACGCGAGTGGCCGCAACCAGAGCCGGGAGAAGCCTTTCGGCGACATCGACCCCGATCGCCTGCACGCGTGGATGTTCGACCACGTCGATGAGAACGCCGAGGAGCGAGCTGCCATCACCAAGGCCGGCGCCTATGTGATGGGGCGCAAGATGTTCGCGTCCGACGAGGGCGAGTGGGACCTCGATTGGCAGGGCTGGTGGGGCCCCAACCCTCCCTACCACGCGCCGACGTTCATCCTCTGCCACCGCTCGCGCCCCTCCATCGAGATGGAGGGCGGCACCGTCTTTCACTTCGTCACCGAGGGAATCGACGCGGCGCTCGAGCGGGCTCGGGACGCGGCGGGTGAGAGGGACGTCTCGATCGCCGGCGGTCCCAGCGTCCTCAACCAGTACCTCGCCGCCGGCCACGTCGATGAGTTGCGACTCCATGTGGCGCCGTTCGTCGCCGGCGGCGGCGAGCGGGTGTTCGAGGGCGCCGCTGGCGTGGAGCTGACGCCGGTGAGCAGCCGCACCACGCCCCACGTCACCCACCTCGTCTACCGCCGCTGATTCCAGCGCCTGTTGGAATCGCTCCTCCCGGCGAGCGCTCCGCTCAGCGCTCGCTCACGCCGCCCGGCGAAAGCCGCTCGGCGCCGGACTCGGATCCAGCGGACTGCCCGGCAGCTCGCCCGCCGGGTCGTCCTCGTTGTAGGCGCTCGGGGCGACGTCGTTGGGGGCGTCGGGATGGAAGATCGCCGCGAGCAGCTCGATCTGCCCGCGGCCCACGCCCAGCTCGCCCATGCCGCCGCCGTACATCGGCCGTCCCTCGCGCGCGCAGCGCGCGTAGACCTCCAGCAGCTCGCGCACGCTGCCGATTCGCGACGGCTTGACGTTCACGACGCGCGCGGCGAGCGGCGTCGCGCCGATGTCCTGCGCGGTGCGGATCGGCGCGTCGTAGGAGACGCGGTGCAGGTGATCGCCGAGCCGCGAGGCGATCTCGGGACGGTCGTGCGGGTCCTCCAGATAGGCGTCCGGGAAGGCCGCGATGACGCGGTCGTAGAGGTCCGCGAGCGCCTGCGGGTCCTTTACCTCGAAGCCGTACTGGCCCTTGAAGTCGATCGTGTCGACGGCGCCGGTCGCCGCGACCTCGTCGACGAGCTCAGGCGCCCAGGTCGCCTCCGCGTCGAGCTTGAAGCGCACGCCGGGAGAGCGCGCGAGGCGGCGGCGCACCGGCTCGATCGACGGCTGCTTGCCCAGGCCGAGCGAGTTGACGAAGCGCAGCGGCTGCGGCTCCAGCTCCAGCACCTCGTGCAGGGCGCGACCGGCCTGACGCAGGGCCAGGTCCAGCGCGGCCGACTCGAACGCCCAGCGGCGAAAGCGCAGCGCCCCCTCCCACTCCGGCGGATGCACGAACAGGTCGAGCGTCGCGAGATGGTCGGAGAAGCTCGCCAGCGTCCAGTCGCCCTCGAGCCCCAGCGCGGGCGGCGCCTCATGCAGGGAGGTGCCGTCCTCCTCCATCAGCGAGACGTCCTCGCCGAGACCGTCGGCGCCCGCGCCGATCAGGCGCACATGGGTGGTCACACGGTTGAACTCGTCGCCGAGGACCGCGTGCAGCCGGTCGTACTCGCACGACTCGACGACGAGCGGAAGGTCCGCCAGCCGTGGCCACAGCGACTCGCTCGGAATGGTGGGACCGGACGATGTCACCGCGGCGATTCTGCCATGTCAGTCCCGCCCGGTACGTGGCGAGGCTACGAGGCCGGGCCGGAGGGCCTGGAGATCCTCGTCATCGGTGCGCCCAATCTCGGCGACGATCCGCGCGGAGACGTGGAGGGTCGGCGCGACTGGTGGGCTGATTAGCCCCAAGTCTTGACGGGTGGTGCGGGCGGGCGTAGCCTGCGAGTCGCAGAGAGAGACCGGTCGGTCTCGTCTCCTGGAGCCTCGGGCAGTGCAGACCACGCACTCAACGCAATACGGACGGATCGTCGACAAGATCGGCGCGGGAGCGTGCGTCGTCTTGGACGGCGCCACGGCGACCGAGCTGCCGCATCTCAGCGACGCCGAGCACGCGGTCGACGAGCGGCTGTGGGGGACGCGCGCCCTGATCGAGGAGGCGGCGGCGGTGCTCGACGTGCATCGCGGCTACGTGCAAGCCGGGTGCGACGTCATCTCGACGAACACCTGGGGGCTGCCAAGCGCCCTGCTGCACGGCGTCGCG
>DASQKV010000067.1:0-39699 GCA_035630335.1 Thermoleophilaceae bacterium
AGGAGCTCACCGCCGGGTCCATCTTCCTTGGTGGCCGCGACATCTCGACGACGGCGCCAAAGGATCGCGACATCGCCATGGTCTTCCAGAACTATGCGCTGTACCCGCACATGACGGTGTACGACAACATCGGGTTCGCGCTCAAGCTGGCCAAGGTGCCGAAGGAGGAGATCGACACCAGGGTGCGCAAGGCGGCGTCGATCCTCGAGCTCGAGCAGTGGCTCGACCGCAAGCCGGGCCAGCTCTCCGGTGGACAGCGTCAGCGCGTCGCGATGGGCCGCGCGATCGTGCGCCAGCCGCAGGCGTTCCTCATGGACGAGCCGCTGTCGAACCTGGACGCCAAGCTGCGCGTGCAGACCCGCACCCAGATCGCCGCGCTGCAGCGCCGGCTCGGTGTGACCACGGTGTACGTGACGCACGACCAGGTCGAGGCGATGACGATGGGCGATCGCGTCGCCGTGCTCGACCGCGGGGTGCTGCAGCAGTGCGCCGCGCCGCGCGACCTGTTCACGGCGCCCGTCAACCTGTTCGTCGCCGGGTTCATCGGGTCGCCGGCGATGAACTTCATGCCCGCGACGATTGAGGGCGACACGGTCAAGCTGCCGATGGTCGAGGTCAGGCTGCCGCCGCTGCTGCGCGACCGCATCGGTCAGCGCGACCCGGGAAGCCACCTGATCGCCGGCATCCGGCCCGAGAACTTCGAGGACGCCGCGCTCGTCGGTGACGACGCTCGCGACCGCAGCGCGACTTTCAGGACGAAGATCGAGCTCGTCGAGTCGATGGGCTCGGAGATCTACGCCCACTTCACCGTCACCTCCGACCAGCAGCTCGACTCCGAGGAGCTGCGCGAGCTCGCCCAGGACGCCGGCGCCACCGAGGTCCCCGGCGGCGGCGAGGGCGGCGACGTCGTCGCCCGCCTCTCGGCCGAGAGCACCGTTCGCCAGGGCGAGGAGTCCGAGCTCTCGATCGACTCCTCGCACATCCAGCTGTTCGACCCGGACGACGGATCGTCGCTGACGGCCGAAACCGGTGCCGCGCCCGCCGGAGCCGGCGGCCCGCGCTAGCGCGGGCCGCCCGAGCCGCCGTCGCAGGCGGGTCTCGGGTCCTAGCGCAGCTGGTGCAGCGCGGCGGGGGTGACCTCGCGCAGGTCGAGGTCGTGGCCGAGCTCGGTGACGACCTCTGTGACATAGGCGTCGATGTCCGGCTGGCCCTGCGCGCGGGCAACCGAGACGCGGTGGTGGCCGTCCTCGACGAAGTGCGCGTCGGCGACGCGGTAGACGCGGATCGGGGGCATCGACTCGCCGCGCCGCTTGGCGGTGGCGATCCGCTCGAAGCGACCGCGGGGACGGCTCGAGGTCGGGCGGAAGGAGCGGTCGAACTCGCGCCCGCGATCGACGGTGCCGACGATCGAGTCGAGCGGGATCGACTGGAGGCCCAAGCGCCGCTCGCCGCGCCGGCCGAGCGCCTCGACGACCTCCTCGAACGGCAGGATCGCGATCTTGTCCCCCGGCTGCCCGCGGAGGCGATTTGCGAGCCGTGCGAGTGCCCGCCGGCGGCGGGCACGGCTGAAGTCGAACTGCGCGTCGGTCAGCGGAAAGCCGGTGTCCTTCGGCATCGCTCCGAGCGTACCCGGCGGGTTGCGCGGCGCCACGTGGCGACGACCTCGAGCGCGCGCCCGCGGCGGCACGCCTCGGCCGGCGACGCAATCGACACGTGTGCGAGGGTCTCGGCCGATGGCCCGCTGCTTCGTGACTCGACGGATCCCCGGGAGCGCCCTCGACCGTCTGGCCGTCGAGCACGAGCTGGAGGTGTGGGAGGAGCGCCTGCCCCCGACGCCCGCAGCGCTGCGTGACCGCGTTGCCGATGCCGAGGGGCTGCTCTGCATGCTCACCGACCCGGTCGATCGCGAGCTGATCGAGGCCGCACCAGCCCTGCGGGCGATCTCGACCTACGCCGTGGGCACGGACAACATCGACCTCGACGCGGCGAGCGGGCGCGGCATCCCAGTCGGCCACACGCCCGACGTGCTGACGGAGACCAGCGCCGACTTGACGCTCGCGCTGATGCTCGCCGTCATGCGGCGGATCTCGGAGGGCGACGCCTCGGTCCGGGCCGGCGACTGGCTGACGTGGGAGCCGGCGATGCTGCTCGGCCACGACCTGCACCGGGCGACAGTCGGCATCGTCGGGCTGGGGCGCATCGGACGGGCCGTCAAGCGGCGGGTGGAGGGATTCGGCGCCCGTGTCCTCCACAACGGCCGCACTGATGGCGTGCCGCTCGATCAGCTGCTGGAGGAGTCGACGGTGGTCACGCTCCACTGCCCGCTGACCGAGCAGACGCACGGTCTGATCGACGCCGCCGCGCTGCGCCGGATGCGCGCGGACGCCTACCTCGTCAACACCGCTCGCGGCCCGATCGTCGACACCGACGCGCTGCGCCCGGCGCTGGAGGAAGGCTGGATCGCCGGCGCGGCGCTCGACGTCACCGACCCCGAGCCACTGCCGGCGGATCATCCGCTGCTCGGCGCCCCGAATCTCGTCGTCGCACCGCACCTCGGCTCCGCCTCACACGAGACCCGCGCCGAGATGGCCGACATCGCGGTCGACAACCTGCTCGCCGGCCTGCGCGGCGAGCCGATGCCGCACTGCGCCAACCCGGCGGCCGACGGCTCCCATCGCTGACGGGTCGGTTCCGGCCATATACCGGCCGTAAGTCGCTTGTCGCGGCGCTTGCCCTTCATTGCGCGAGTCGGTGGGCCGATTGCGGCCGTACTTCGACCGCATTCAGCCCAAGACGTCCTGAGTGGGCGATTCAGGTGAGTCGGATGCGAGACTGGCGGCCGGATGGATCTGGGACTCCGTGACAAGGCGTGCGTCGTCACCGGCGGCAGCCGGGGGATCGGACTGGCGACGGTGCGGCTGCTCGCCGATGAGGGTGCCTCGGTGCTGCTGGTGGCGCGGTCCGAGCAGGAGCTGCGGGCGGCTGCCGACCAGTATGGGGAGCGGGCGCGCGTGCTGGCGATTGACGTGACCGAGCCGGACGCCGCGGCCCGTGTCGTCGAGGCGTGCGAGGAGGCGTTCGGCGGGATCGACGCGCTTGTCAACAACGCCGGCGCCACCCGCGCGCGGCCGATGGACGAGCTCTCCGACGCCGAGTGGCAGGAGCAGTGGGAGCTGCACGTGATGGCGCCGATGCGGCTGATGCGCGAGTGCGCGCCGCGGATGGAGACGCGTGGGGGAGGGCGGATCGTCAACGTCTGCTCGTCGTCGGGCAAGCGGCCGTCGCTGACGAACGTCGCCTACTCGGTCACCAAGGCGGCCCAGCTGTCGCTCTCGCGGGCATGGGCCGACGCCTGGGCCGGCCGGGGCGTGCTGGTGAACGCGGTCGCACCGGGGCCGGTCGACACGGGAATGTGGCTCGACGAGGGCGGGCTCGCCGATCAGGCCGCCGCCGCCCGCGGCGTCACCCGCGACGAGGCGCTGGAGACGGCGCGCGGGAAGATCCCGCTCGGGCGCTTCGGCGGCGAGGACGAGATCGCCGCTGTCGTCGCCTTTCTGTGCTCCGAGCATGCCTCGAACGTCGTCGGAGCCGCCTGGTCGGTCGACGGCGGCGCCGTTCCGACGATCCTCTAAGGCGATCCTCGCCTGACTCCGTGTGTCGCCTCCCGGGGGTGCCGCGGGGCTGCCGTCGCCCGCAGCTCCGCCGCGCCGGTGGCGCCTCGGAGCGACCGTCACCGTGCCTAGGCTGCATTCGGTGACCACCATCCCCTACACGATCCGCCGCTCCGATCGTGCGCGACGAGCGCGGATCCAGGTCAGCGCGAGCGGGGTCGAGGTCGTGGTGCCGCGCAGGCTGCCGCTGCGCGAAGTCGAGCCGTTCGTGGAGTCCAAGCAGCGCTGGATCGAGCGCACGCTGCTGCGGATGCGCGCGGCCGAGGCGGACCGGCCGCGCCCGCGGCTGGAGGACGGGGGCGAGGTGCCTTATCTGGGCGAGCGCCTGCGCCTACGGGTGCGCGTCGAGCAGGGACGCACGCGCGCGCACGTTGCGACGAGAGGCGACGAGCTGCGCGTTGCGGTTGGCGAGCGAGGGCCTGAGGCGGTCCGCCAGGCCCTGGAGGCCTGGTACCGGCGCCGCGCCCGCGACGAGGTCGGTCCGCGCCTCGACGCCGCGGTGGCTCGCGCCGGCACGAGCTACTCCAAGCTCCAGATTCGCGCCCAGCGCACACGCTGGGCGAGCTGCTCGTCGGACGGCGCGATGAGCTTCAACTGGCGGCTGTTGCTTGCCCCGGCGGAGATCCTCGACTACGTCGTCGAGCACGAGGTCGCGCACCTCGAGTACCACGACCACTCCGAACGCTTCTGGGCGCTGCTCGCCTCACGCTGCCCGGCCTACCGCCGGCATGAGGCCTGGCTGCGCGCCAACGGCCACACCCTGCGCCTCGCCTGAAGCGCTACTCCTGCCAGCGGAAGCCGCGGATCGCGAGGACCAGGCCGGCCGCGCCCCAGGCAGCGACGACGGCCAGCGCCCCGAGCTCATGCTCGAGTCCCCGGCCGGTGACGATCGCGTCCGACATGCCGTCGATGACGTGCTTCAGCGGCAGCGCCTCCGCGATCGCCGCGATCCCGCCCGGGAGCGAGTCGCTCGAGTAGAAGACGCCCGAGATCAGGATCGCGGGCAGGAAGATCGCGTTGACGAGCGCGGGCGCCGAGTCGAAGTTCGGGATCGCGTGCGAGAGGGCGATGCCGAGTGCGCCGAAGGTGACCACGCCGACGACCGTGAAGACGATCAGCTCGAGCCAGTCCTTCGGCCAGCTGACGTCGTAGAGCAGGTGCCCGGCGACCACCACCAGTCCGACCTGGACGAACGCGTTCGCGACCGCGTTGCCGAGGAACCCGGCGAAGTAGGCGGGCGCCGGGATCGGCGTGCCGCGCATCCGCTTGAGGATCCCCTGCTCGCGCAGGAAGGTGAGGTTGTAGGCCATCGAGTTGAAGGTCGTCGCCATCACGCTCATGCCGGCGATGCCGGGAATCAGCACGTCGAGCTCGTCGGGCTCGTCGGCGAAGACGGTGGCGATCAGCAGCAGCAGCGCGAGCGGCAGCACGAAGCCGAAGAAGGCCGCGCTCGGGTTGCGCCAGAAGAGCTTGCGCTCGAGCCGGAACTGGCGCCAGGCGAGCGCGGTCGCGGTCACCGCTCGTCCTCCGCCGTCAGCTCGAGGTAGACGTCCTCGAGCGTCGGGCGCACTACCTCCAGGCCCTCGAGCCGTTCCCCGCGGGCGAGCGCATCGCCGGTCAGCCGGTTGAGCAGGTCGGTTGGGTCATCGGTCTGGTGCTCGACGCGCCGCCCGGCCGAGACGTAGGACACGCGGTAGACGCCGGACTCCGCGCCGAGCTCGGAGGGCGGCCCCTCCACGACGATCCGGCCGTCCTTGATGATCGCGACGCGGTCGGCGAGCGCCTGCGCCTCGTCGAGGTAGTGGGTCGTGAGCAGCACGGTCTTGTCGAGCTCGCGCAGCGACCGCACGATCTCCCAGGCGCCGCGGCGGGCGGCGGGGTCGAAGCCGGTCGTCGGCTCGTCGAGGAACACGAGCTCGGGGTCGCCGACGAGCGCGAGCGCGAGGTCGAGCCGCCGCTGCTGGCCGCCGGAGAGCTTGCCGGCGTAGGTGTCGGCCTTCTCGTCGAGACCGACGAGCGCGATCGTCTCGTCCGGGTCGCGCGGGTGGGGGTAGGCGCGCGACATGTGCGAGACCGCCTCGCGGACGGTCAGACGCGGGTAGAAGCCGCAGCTCTGGAGCACGATCCCGACGCGCTGCTTGAGCTCGCGCCCGCGCTCCTCGGGGTCGTGGCCGAGCACCCGCACGTCGCCCGCCGAGCGGCGCCGGTAGCCCTCGAGAATCTCGACGGTGGTCGTCTTGCCGGCGCCGTTGGGGCCGAGCAGGCCGTAGACCTCGCCGCGCCCGACCTCGAACGTGAGGCCGCGCACCGCCTCGACATCGCCATAGCTCTTGTGGAGGTTCGAGACCTCGATCGCCGCTTCGCCCACGGCGGCGCACTCTAGCCCGCCGCGTCGAGCTCCTTCGCCAACGCCTCGACCCGGCCGCCGATCTCGTCGCGGATCGCGCGCACGTCGTCGAGCGAGCGGCCGTGGGGATCGTCGAGCTCCCAGTCGACGTAGCGCTTGTCAGGGACGTACGGGCACTGGTCGCCGCAGCCCATCGTCACGACTACGTCCGCCCATTGAGCGAGCTCGTCGGTCAGCCGCTGCGGCGTGCGGTCCGACACGTCGATTCCCAATTCGCCCATTACGTCGACGACCTCAGGATGGACACGCTCGGCGGGAGTCGTGCCCGCCGACCGCGACTCGTGGCGCCCGTCCGCGGCGCGGTCGAACAGCGCCCGGCTCATCTGCGAGCGGCCGGCGTTCTGGAGGCAGACGAACAGGACGCGCGCCATCAGGGCTCTCCCCTGACAGCTTGGTAGGCGAGCGCCGCCAGCGCTGCGCCCGCGACCGGACCGACGACGTAGATCCAGAAGTCCCGCCACTCCCACGCGGCGATCGCCGGTCCGAGCGAGCGGGCGGGGTTCATCGACGCGCCGGTCACCGGTCCGCCGAAGAGCGCGTCGAGCCCTACCGCGCCGCCGATGGCGATCGCCGCGGCCGCGCCGACCGCGCGCGTATCGGTGGCCACGGCCATGATCACGAACATCAGGATCGCGGTCAGGATCAGCTCATAGACGAGCGCGCTGCCGACCGCGACGTCGGCGGCGGGAACCGTCGCGCCGAGTTGGGCCGGCTGGTCGGGCCAGACGGCGAGCAGCGCCAGCGCAGCGAGCACCGCCCCCGCGACCTGGGCCGCGATGTAGGCGGCGGCCTCCCGCGCCGGGAAATGACGGGTGAGCGTGAAGGCGACCGTCACGGCCGGGTTGATGTGCGCGCCGGAGAGGTGGCCCGTCGCGTAGACCATGACCATGATCACCAGGCCGAACGTGAGCGCCACGCCGACCTGCCCGAGCGCGCCGTCGTAGACCGTGTTCGAGATCGCCGCCCCGCAGCCGGCGAAGACGAGCGCGAAGGCGGCGAGCGCCTCGGCACCGGCACGGCGGGCGAGATCGGGCCTTGCGAGCGCCGGCAGGGAGGCCTCGGCGGTCGTGACCTGCGCGGCTCCTACGTCCGCGGTGCTCGCCGTCGCATCCACGCCGACGAGCTTATTGCATTGACATCCATCAGTTCAATTGATATCTGTATATAGATGAGCGTCGATCTGGAGCTTGCGCCTAAGCAGAAGCGCCCCGCGGGGGAGCCGTGCTGCCAGCCGGTCGTCTACCCGGACGTCGACCGCGCCGAGGCCGAGCGGATGGCGGCGATCGCCAAGGCGCTCGCCGACCCCGTCCGGCTCCAGCTCGTCGACGTCCTGCGCAAGCACGCCGGCAAGGTCTGCGTCTGCGAGCTCGTGCCGCTGTTCGACCTCTCCCAGCCGACCGTCTCGCACCACCTCGGCGTGCTGCGCAAGGCCGGGATCGTCGACTCCGAGCGCAACGGGCTCTGGGCCTACTACTACGTCAACGACCAAGCACTCGAGGAGGTGAGCAGATGGTTGACACGGGACTGAGCGTGCGCCGCTCCGGCGGCGAGGGAGGTTGTTGTGACGACGGCGGCTGCTGCTGAGCGCCGCCATCCCGCCGGGCGGGCGAGTCGACCGAGACCGGCGGCTCGCCCGGCCCCGCGCCGGCGGTCTGGGACGATCGCGGCGTGAGCGCGTCGCACAGGGGGTGGACGCTCGCCGTCGTCTGCGCGGCGACGGCGCTGCTGCTGCTCGACGTGACCGTCGTCAACGTCGCCCTGCCGGCGATCGAGGACGACCTCGGCGCGAGCTTCTCCGAGCTGCAGTGGGTGATCGACGCCTATGCGCTGGCGTTGGCGGTGACGCTGCTGACCGCCGGCTCGCTCGCGGACCGGATCGGCCGGCGGCGGATGTTCGTCGGCGGCGTGCTGCTGTTCACGGCCGCGTCGGCGGCGTGCGCGGCGGCCTGGTCTCCGGTGGCACTCGACTTCGCCCGCGCGCTGCAGGGCCTCGGCGCCGCCGCGATGTTCGCCACGTCGCTAGCCCTGCTCGCCGAGGACTACCGCGGCGCCGATCGCGGGCGGGCGTTCGGCATCTGGGGCGCCGTCAGCGGCGCGGCGCTGGCGATCGGCCCGCTCGTCGGCGGCGCGCTCGTCGACGGCCTCGGCTGGCGCTGGATCTTCTGGCTAAACCTGCCGGTCGGGATCGCCTTGGCAGTCGTCGCCCTCCGGCGGCTGCGCGAGTCACGCGACCCGGCCGCGGGGCAGCTCGACCTTCCGGGCGCGGCCAGCTTCAGCGCCGGCCTCTTCCTGCTCGTGCTCGCGCTCGTGCGCGGCAATCCCGACGGCTGGGACAGTCCGCTCGTCCTCGCCGGCCTGATCGGCGGGCCGCTCGCCCTCGCCGCGTTCGTCGCGATCGAGCTGCGCGCCGACCATCCGATGCTCGACGTGCGCCTCTTCCGCCGGCGCGCCTTCGCGGGCACCGCCGCGGTCGCCTTCGTCCAGTCGGTCGCGCTCTACCCGATGTTCCTCTTCCTCGCGATCTACTTCCAGGACGTGCTCGGCTACACGCCGTTCGAGACCGGCCTGCGGCTGCTGCCGGTAACGGTGACGCTGTTCGTCTTCGCGCCGATATCGGGCCGCCTGACGGCGCACGTCTCGCTGCGCACGCTGCTGACTGCCGGGCTCGTCCTGATCGGAGCCGGGCTGCTGTTGATGCACGGCCTCAACGAGGGCGACGACTGGACGGCGCTGCTCGCCGGGCTGCTCGTCGGCGGCGCCGGCATCGGCGTGATCAGCCCGGCGCTCGCCGCCGCGATGGTCGGCGTCCTCCCGGTCGAGCGCAGCGGCCTCTCCTCCGGCATCAACAACACCTTCCGCCAGGTCGGCATCGCCGCCGGCATCGCAGGCCTCGGCGCGATCTTCCAGCACCGCCTCGCCGACGACGGCTTCGTCGCCGGCCTCAACTCGATCTTCCTCGTCGCGGGCCTGCTAGCCCTCGCCGGCGCGGTGCTCACGGCCTTGATCCTCCGTCCCGGCGACTTCCGCCAAGCCGACTCGGCTTAGGTGCCCAGGTTGCGTTTGACCCCGACAGTCGGGGTCAAACGCAACCTCGTGCCTTGACCGGCGGTGAGGTTGAGTTTCGCCCCGATAGTGGGGGTCAAACGCAACCTCACGTGTCGAGCCGGGCCGTCTCGGACTCAGGCACCGGCGCCCGCTCCGCCGCGGCCCTCGCCGCCGGCGAAGCGCGCGGCGCCCTCGACCGCATCGGCGTAGACGGCCGCGCCCGCCTCGGACTCGAGCGCGAGGCCGTCCGCAAGCGGCAGGCCGAGGCCTTCGATCGCGGCCCGTCGATCGGCGATCATCGTCTCCTGCGGGAAGGCGGCGAGCGCCTCGGCCATCTCCAGCGCTCGCTCGAGATGCCGACCTGCCGGGACGATCTCGGTCAGCAATCCCATCCTCAGTGCCTCGTCAGCCTCCAGGATTCGTCCCGTGAGGATGATGTCGAGCGCCCGGCCGAGGCCGACTATCCGCGGCAGGCGTTGAGTGCCACCGTCGATCAGCGGGACTCCGAAGCGCCGCTCGGTGAATCCGAGTCGTGCTCCCTCCGCTGCGATGCGAAGGTCGCACCACAACGCCAGCTCGAGTCCGCCCGCGAGGCACCAGCCCGAGATCGCCGCGATCGCCGGCTTCGAAGGCGTCCGCCGCGTGAAGCCCATCGGCCCGTCAGCCGAGTCGAGCCGCGGTCCGAGCGTCTCGATCGCCTTCAGGTCCGCCCCGGCACAGAACGCCTCGTCGCCCGCTCCGGTCAGGACCATCACGCGCGCGCCGTCGTCTGCCTCGAAGCGGTCATGTGCCTCCGCGAGCAGCTCCGCCGTCGGCCCGTCGACCGCGTTGCGCCGCTCCGGACGATCGATCGTCACGACCGCCGCCGCGCCGCGGCGCTCGTAGGTCACCTGGTCCGAGTCGAGAGCCACCGCCGGCTCACTCTAGCCCGGCGCGCGGCTCCGACCCCGAAAATGCCGCGACCCCGTGCGGGGAAGCCGGGGCCGCGAGCGGGGGGTTACTGCAGGACCATCGTCTCGCGGGTGCGAGCTGGCGGTGTGAACAGTCGGATAAGAGGAGCTACCAGCCGATGCGCTGGCGCAGATCCGTGGCCTTGCGCTGCTGCTTGCGCTTCTCCAGGACCGACTGGAGCCACGAGCCGAGCGAGGCGACGGCGATGAAGAACACGACGACGCCGAGCGAGAAGAAGGTGATGATCTTGTCGTCGGTCTCGCCGACCAGGCCCTCGCCGTTGTCGTGTGCCATCGCGGGCACCGCGTAGAGCAGCCAGGCCGAGAGGGCGAGCGTGGTGAGGAGGGTCAGGCGGCGCTTCATCGGCCCGCAAGTTTACTGCCTGACCACGCCGGAGCCGGTCCCACTCACCTAGGGTTCCGCAGCCGTGTCGCTGATCGAGGCCATCGTGCTGGGGATCGTCCAGGGGCTAACCGAGTTCCTCCCGATCTCCTCCAGCGCCCACCAGCTGATCGTTCCGGCCTTCTTCGGCTGGGACGATCCGGGAGCGGCGTTCACCGCCGTGACGCAGCTCGGGACCGAGGCCGCCGTGCTGATCTACTTCCGCCGCGACCTCGGCGCGATCGCGCTCACATGGCTGCGCTCGCTGCGCGAGCCACTGCTGCGGACGACCACCGAGGCGCGCATGGGCTGGTACCTGATCGTCGCCACGATCCCGATCGCGGTCCTCGGGCTGGCGTTCGAGGATCAGATCGAGAACGGGGCTCGGAACCTGTGGCTCGTCGGCACGGTGCTGATCGTGTTCGCGCTCGTGCTGGGCTACGCGGACCGGGTCGGCAGCCACTCGCGCGAGCTCGGACATCTGTCGCCGCGCGACGGAATCCTGATCGGGCTGGCGCAGTCGCTCGCGCTGATCCCTGGGGTGTCGCGCTCGGGAGCGACGATGAGCGCCGGTCTGCTGCTCGGCCTCGAGCGCCCAGCGGCAGCGCGGTTCTCCTTCCTGCTCGCGGTTCCCGCGGTCGTTGCGAGCGGGCTGTTCCAGCTCCTTGGCATCCTCTCGGGCGAGGAGGGCAACGGCGACCCGATCGGCTACGTCGCGCTCGCGACCGTCATCTCGTTCGTCGTCGGCTATGCGGCGATCGCGTGGCTGCTCCACTACCTGACGACGCACTCCGTCGGCGTGTTCGTCGGCTACCGGATCGCACTGGGGGCGGCGGTGCTCGCGCTGGCCGGGACCGGCGCGATCTCCACCTGAAGACGATCCCGTTTGCAGCCGGTACCTGGCGGGTAGACCCGGCCGGTGATCGGCTCGCGCGCACCAAGGCTGCCTGCGTTCATGCTCGGCATTGGCCTCGGCGGCTTCATCGACGGCATCGTGCTGCACCAGGTGCTGCAGTGGCACCACCTGCTGACCGACACCGGCGACCACCCCGCGAGCACGGTCAGCGGGCTGGAGGCGAACACGCTCGCCGACGGCTTCTTCCACCTCGCGACCTGGGTGATCGTCGTGGTCGGAGTCGTCCTGACCGTGCGCGCCTGGCAGCGCGGCGAGCTCGCTCCGCCCTGGCGGCTGCAGATCGGGATGCTGCTCGCGGGCTGGGGCGCGTTCAACCTCGTCGAGGGGCTGATCGACCACCAGCTGCTGGGGATCCACCACGTTCGCGACGACCTCGGGGCACCGCTCGGCTGGGATCTCGGCTTCCTCGCATTCGGGGCGGTGCTGGTGCTC
The DNA here is from genome assembly GCA_035630335.1 of Thermoleophilaceae bacterium. Taxonomy (GTDB): domain Bacteria; phylum Actinomycetota; class Thermoleophilia; order Solirubrobacterales; family Thermoleophilaceae; genus JAAYBF01. The sequence goes on from DASQKV010000067.1 coordinate 11,804, forward strand.
GTCGGGCTGGCGCTGGCGCGCACGGCACGTGACCGCGGCCCGGCTAGGATCGACGTGTGGGAACGCTCGCGAAGTTCGGTCTGATCGCGCTCGTCGCGCTCGTGCTGACGGCGCTGCCGGGCGGGGCCGACGCGCTGTCGTTCGCCTTGACGCTGCTCTCGATCGCCTTCTTCACCGCGATCGCCCTGCTCGGCTACCGGCTGTTCCGCCAGTACCGCGGCGAGGTGGAGGGGTTGCCCGATGGCGATCGGGCCGTCCTCTACGGCGCCATTGGGCTCGCGTTCCTCACGTTCTGTGCGACGAACCGGCTGTTCGAGGTCGGCGGCGGCGGCGCGGTCATCTGGCTTGCGCTGCTCGGGCTCTGCTCGTACGCGGTCTACCGGGTCTGGACCCGGTACCGCGCCTACGGCTGAGCGCGTCGGGTCGCACAGCCCCGTGACCCCGAGGTAGCTCGGGCGGCGCTCGCCGTCGTTGTCCTGTGCGTTGGCGGGCGCGACGGTGCTCGCATGGGCGCACCGCGAGAGATACGGCGCCGCGAGCGCGGGCAGGCGAGCGTGGAGCTGGTCGCCGCGCTGCCGTTCGTACTGCTGGTCGGCGCCCTCGTCTGGCAGTGCGCGCTTGCGGGTCATGCCGCGTGGCTCGCGGCCCACGCGGCACGCGTCGGGGCCCGTGCCGACGTCGTCGACGCCGAGGTTGGCCCGGCTGTTCGCTCCGTCCTCCCGGACGATCTCGAGCGGGGATTGGAGATCGAACGGGAGGACGGAGTGGTCCGAGTCGGCGTGCGCGTTCCGCTGCTCCTCCACCGCTGGCAGCTGCCGGTGAGGGTGGGGGCGAGCTCCTCGCTCGGAGGGGCGCCGTGAGGTCCGAGCGCGGCCAGGCGCTCGTGGAGCTGATCGCCGGCCTGCCCCTGATGTTGACGGTCGGCCTCACCCTGCTGCAGTTGCTCGCGACGGGGTACTCGGTCGTGCTCGCGGGCGCCGCCGCCGAGGCGGGCGCCTTGGCGCTGGCGGGCGGAGACGACGCCCGGGGCGCCGTCGAGAAGGCGCTGCCCGGCTGGTCCGAGGCTGGGGCGAGCGTCGAGGTAGACGACGACTCCGTTCGTGTCCGACTGCGGCCGCCTTCGCCGATCTCCGCGATCGCCCGCAAGCTCGAGGTGACGCGCGAGGCGGCGGTGGAGCTCGAATGACGGCGGGCGATCGTGGAGCCGCGCGTCCGATGATCGACGCGATGCGACCGATGCGGCGGCGTGGGCTGCTCGGCGCCGTGGCTGACTTCCTCGTCGAGCCGATCGATTCCTCGCGGCTCGAGCTCGAGCACGTCGAGTCCGTCGACCCTCCACGCCCCCAACGGCTTCGGACATGGGCGCGGACCGCTCGTCCGGTGATCGCGGTCGCTGGGCTCGGTCCGCGCTGCGGGACGACGACGATCGCCCGTGCGCTCGGAGCCGAGCTCGCGTTGCGGGATCCCGTCGGTGCGACCTTGGTCAGCGCCGACGCGTTGACGGGTGGCGGCCTGCCGCTCGGCACGCCGGCGGCCGCTCGCCTGACCCGCGCTCTCGCGCGAGTGCTGCCTCTGCACAGCCGAACGGTCGGCCGGCTCTGCCTGACCGCGTGCGGCGGCGAGCACGCCGCGAGCCTCGCCGACGTCGCGCACGAGCTCGCGCCGGTGGTGCTCGACGTCGGCGAGCCCTCCCAGGTCGCCGTGGCGGCCTCGCTCGCCGATGCGGTCGTGCTGGTCGGCTCCCCCGGCTCGGAGCCGGCGCTCGCCGTCGTGCTCGCGGACTCGCTGCGCCGGGTCGGCCCGGATCCCGTCGTAGTGCTCAACCGCGATCGCGGGGAGGACGACGGCCGCTGGGACGGGCGCTGTGCGTTGCGCCTGCCCGAGTCTCGCATGGGCGCTCAGCTGGCACTCGCGGGACGCGAGCCTCGCGGTCAGCTCGGTCGCGCGACCACCGAGCTCGCGGACCTGGTGGCGGGCCCGTGACCGTGCGGCGACGCCTGGCGGAGGAGCACGGTCAAGCGCTGCTGCTGCTCTTGGGAGTGACGGCAGTCGCGATCGCCGGCACGCTGGTCCTTGTCGCCTTCGGCGAGGCGCTTGGCGGCAAGTCCCGCCACCAACGCGCGGCCGATCTCGCCGCCGTCTCCGCTGCCCATCGGATGCGCGAGGACTACCCGCGCCTGTTCGAGCCGGCCATGCTCGAGACGGGCGTGCCGAACCCGCGCCACCTCAGCACGGCGATGTACCTCGAGCACGCGCGTTCGGTGGCCGTCCGGGCGGGCGCTCGCAACGGCGTCCCGCTCGACGCCGCGGACGTCGACTTTCCTGGCGACGACTTCGCGCCCACGCGCGTCAGGGTTCGCGTGCGCGGTCACGTCGACGTGCGTGTCAGCGGCGGCTCTCGCAAGCGGGAAGTGGACCTCCGTGCCAGCGCAACCGCGGAGCTGAGCCCCGCGGCGGGAGCAGCGCTGCCCACCAATGCCAGCGGCGGCGGCTACGCGGGCCCGCTCGCGTATCGAATGGGCAAGCCGATGCGACCAGACGTCGCCCCGGCCTTCGACCGTCTCGCCGCGGCCGCGCGCGCCGACGGCGTGGCGCTGACGATAACCAGCGCCTACCGCTCCGACGCTGAGCAGGCGCGCCTCTTCGCCGCTCACCCGGATCCCAAGTGGGTCGCGCCGCCCGGCAAGAGCCTCCACCGCCTCGGCACCGAGCTCGACCTCGGCCCACCCTCGGCATACGGCTGGCTCGCCGCCAACGCGCCGAGCTTCGGCTTTACGCAGCGGTACAGCTGGGAGCCTTGGCACTGGGGCTATACCCGCGCCGCCGGCTCCGCTTCGCTGGGCTACGGCAGCGCGATCCGTGACGGTCGCAGCGCGGTTCCCTCGTTCGTCCCGCGCGAGTACGTCGACGAGATCTCCCGCGCCTCGCAACGCTGGAACGTCGGCGCCGCCCTCCTCTCCGCTCAGATCTACGCCGAGTCGAACTTCAACCCGAACGCCGGCTCCCCGGCGGGCGCCCAGGGCATCGCGCAGTTCATGCCCGGCACCGCCCGCAGCTACGGCCTTTCCGACCCCTTCGATCCGGCCGCCGCGATCGACGCTCAGGCCCACCTCATGCACGACCTGCTGCGCCAGCTCGGCTCCGTCCCGCTCGCCCTCGCCGGCTACAACGCCGGCCCAGCACCGGTACAAGCCTGCGGCTGCGTGCCGCCCTACCCAGAGACCCAGGCTTACGTCGCCAAGATCCTCGGCATCCTCGGCGGCGCGGGCGACATGACAGGGGCGACGTTCGAGGTGCGACTAGTGGAGTAGCGACAGCTGCCCGCTCGTCACTCTTCGCGGTTGAGCGTCCTCGTGACGCGGAACAGGTCGCCGCGCTTGTAGAAGTCGACGGCGAGCAGGTTCGGCAGCTGTTCGCGCAGGCGGCGGCAGGCGCGGGCGCGGGCGAGCAGGGGCCCGTAGGCGTTGACCTTCGCGGCGTTGCTGGGCCGCGGCACCGGGTCGGTGGTCACCCAGTGGTTGACGAGGAAAAGCGGCGCCTGAGGCGGGCCGCGGTTGGGCCGGCAGCTCGCGGCGTCGTCGAAGAGCTGGGAGGGCCTGCGGAAGCTGTAGGGCGTCTCGTTGACCAGCCGCCGGTAGGCGAGCTGGTACCACGGCGCCGCGCCGGCTCGGTCCTCCGCGAGGACGACGAGGCGGCGACCTTCGTCGACCATCGCTCGCAGGGTCGGCCAGGACGAGTCGGCCGGAGGCGTGAACACGTACGGCGCGAGTCCCGCATCGCCGACGGCCTGGACGAAGTCGGTTGGGCTGATCGCGTCCTGGTTGATGACGACGACCACCTCCGCCGGGTGGGTGACCAGGAAGTCGTGGATGTCGTCCAGGCCGTTCGACAGCGGGGTCGCGCCAAGCTCGCAGAACGTGTGACACATGTAGAGCCCCCGCTGGCCCTGCCCACGGAAGCCGAGCCGGTCGCGCAGGCGCATGGCGGCTCTGAAGCTCTGCGGGGTCACGGCGTCCTGGTCGAGCGTCTGCGCCAGCGCGGGCGGGCTCGAGAAGAGCGTGCGGACGCGCCCGTTGGGCAGCCGCTCGGCGTAGTGCGTGTCGATCAGCAGGCCGCGGATGCCGGCCTCGAGCTGGGCGGCGATCCCGTCGTCCTGCTGGGTCGAGAACCAGCCCTCCTGCGGCGCCGACATCGAGTTGTGCGTCGCGGGCAGGACGACCTCCGGGAGGGATCGGTCGCAAAGCGCTGCCGAGCCGTTGCACGCGGATGTCCCGCCTGTCGGCGTCGCGTCGCTCTCCGTGCCGCCGGTCGCGACGAACGCCGTGATCGCCACGCCGACGAACAGCGCGGCGACCACAGGGACGGCGAGCCTGCGCACGCTGGGTTGCACCTTACGGCCAGGGGCCGTCCGCTTCGGTGGGCGGTAGACGACACCGAGCACCGTCGTGGCGCCCGCGTAGATCAGGAGCAGACCGATGAGCGTCGCCGCTATCTCCAGCGCCGCCAGCGGCTGAATGAGCACGAGCACCCCAGCGACGATCAGGGCGCCGGCGCGCAGCAGGCGGAGCGAAGGACGCACCGGCTTTGTAATCGCCCAGCGTCGCACGAGGCCGAGCGGACCCGCGAACGCGGCGGGACGTACGAGCGAGGCGGCGGCCGCGGAGACCACCGCGCCCGCAGCGGCGAGCAGCCACCCGAGCCGCTTCAAATCCTCCAGGTACGCATCCCACACCGCACCCGCCGCCGCGCGCTCGTCCGCTCCCGACACCCGTCCGACGATCCCTGCCCGAGCGATCGTGTAGGCGATCACGATCGCGGCTCCGGCCACAGCCGTTGCCACGCCGAGACGGAAGGCGGTCTGCCGGCGGTCGCCTGACAAGGCGAGGGCGGCGGACGCGGCTGCCAGCGCCAGGGCAGCAAGCAGGTATGCGAGCGTCCGCAGGCGCTCGGCCGTGCGCGCCAGGTCGCCCGTGACGCTGCCGACCCGGTTCTCCAGGAGCGTGATCCGGCCGCTCTCCTCGAGGCGGTCGGCAATGCGCGGATCGACCTCCCTCAACGCGGCGCCCGCGACGACCCCCACGTCGAGCAGGGTCAGCGCGATCGTGTCGCGATCACGCGCGAAGACCGCGTGGTGGGCGTCGAGCAGCGCGCGGCGGAACAGGCTCTCGAACGGTCCGCTGCCGACGATGCCGGCGATCGCCGACGAGATGACCGGCCGCGCCGCGAGCAGATCCGCCTGTTGGCGGAGGACCTCGTCCGTCACCCGCTCCGCGATCAGCGTGCGTACGCTGTCGTCCCGAACGCTCGCGGTCGCACGATCCGCGAAGCGGTCGGCGTCCAGCAGCGCGAGCCGCGCATAGCCGGCTACCGCGGCGGCGATCAGCACCACCGCCGTCAGCGCGACCAGCACGTCCGACAGCCGGCGGCGGGTCATGCCGGCACGCTAAGTCCCGGCCTGGGCGAGGTTCGCCATCGGCGAGCCATTAAACCAGCGCTACGCCACCGGGCGGCAAGGCGCCCGTAAGCCAGATGGCCCAAGAGTGCCTACGGGATCGTTGAAGGTCGAATATCTGTCCAGCTCTTGGACGCTCTCGTCTCCCGGCGCTACCGTCGGCGATCGACCGGCGACTGGGCCGGTGTCCCGCACTTACGCATCAGGAGGGCTCATGGGTCACGTCGCACGTATTCGGCCGGGCAAGGTCAGCTGGTGTTGGGCAGTCGCCTGCCTTGCGCTGATCCTGTTGGCGACAGCCCTCGGTGGAACCGCAGCCGCCGACCCGCCGCCACCGCCGACTTCCGTCTCGCTCGAGGCGAACGCGACGTCGGTGACAGTTCCCGCCGAGATCGAGCTGGAGGCGACCACCGACAACTCGATGACCGACACCGGTTACGGCGTTGTCATCTACAAGGTCGGCAGCGGCGGAGACCAGCAAATGCAGGCGTGCGGCACAGGCACGTCATGCGGGACGTCGGACTGGGTGATTTGGGCTGAGGATCGAAATCCCCAGCCGCATAGCTTCCGAGTAGAGCTGAGGAACAACGTGGGTGCCGTCATCGCCACCGACACGGTCACCGTGGATGTCGAGTCGGCCGAGTGGTCGGTCTCTTTGGAGGCGAACGCGGCGTCGGTCGCGATCCCGGCCGAGATCCAGGTGGAGGCGACGGCGAATCGCGCGATGTCCGGGACCGGCTATTCGGTCGTGATCGTCGATGAGGATGACGCTCGCGACATGAACGGCTGGTGCTCCGGCGCCACTTGTGGGGCATCGGAGTGGATGACGTGGGCGGACAACCCGGCCCCGGAGCCCCAGCGCTATCGCGCTGAGATCCGGCACAACGCGACGGGAGCCGTCGTCGCGTCCGACGAGGTGATGGTGGACGTGCTGCCGTTCACGTTTGGCGCGAGCTTCGAGTTCTCGGTCGAGAACGGCCTCGACAAGGGAACGGCCACGGCGACGCCGAGCCCGTATGGAACCTCGTACAGCATCCTGATCCGACGGCTCGACGGCACCCAGGTATGCCAGGTATGGATCAACAGCTACAGCAGTTGCATGGCCTCGGTGGCCGTCGGTCGGACCTACCGCGCGACGGTCGAGAACGGCTCGGGCCATGTGGCTGGCCAGAGCTCGTGGTGGACGCTCACCCCGAACGGACCGCAGGAGGAGAAGGCCGACGACCTGGACCTCATCGCCCTAGCTGCCCTATACGCGAGTCCGAGCGCGATCTGCAGCCACGTACTGCTGTATCCGGGAACCCATCTCGGGGGCAGCTCGGTCTCCGACCAGTACCTAGCCTGCGAGGCCGCGGTTCAACAGGGCAAGACCGCGCTCGGCGTTCTTCGTGCGATCGCTGCCGCCGGTGGTGGCACGGCGGTCCTGTGGTACCTGCACGAGCGCATCACCGAGGAGACGACGACACCCGATCCGAGCGACGACGAGGACGTCGACGAGCCGACGCCCGTGCCGCCACCGATCGCGTGGCCCAACACGTTGCAAGACGACGTGGACCAGTTGATGGCACAGAACCCTCAACTGACAAGCCGGCCGACAGCGACCACCGTCCTCAAGACCTGCCAGCGATACGTTCTCCGCGCGGGCCGCAGCACCGACGACTGCCTCGACCTTCCAATCTTCGCCTCAGGCGATCTCGACGTCCCGCAGCCCACGCAGCACGACCGCGAGTCGATCTCGGTGCGTCCGCAGTGGGTCCAGCTGAACTACGGTAGCCCTATCGGGAATCCCGCTCGGGGGTGGTATGGCGGTTCGCCACAGTGCGTTCCACCGCATACGGGTCAGCATTGCCACGAGTATCCGTTCTTCACCACGAAGCAAGGCGGCCCAAACGCCACGCCGCTCCCTCGGCTGAAGCTTGTAGCCGCGAGCCAGAACCTCGCCCAGGGAGCCTTCTATGGCCATTTTGCACGCGAGTGCCTTAGCTACGTCGACAATGCTCCCTTCCTGAGCATTCCGATGCCAAAGGGCTCCGGCATCCCTACGCTACGGCTGTGCAACTGACTGCTGTGGGCGAGGTCAGGTTGCTGGACTCCGATCTTTTGACTCGGCTCGAGGCCGGCTGGGAGAAGCAGGGCGCCCCGATCGTCGACCACTTGGCGCCGGGCCTCACGCCCGAGGATATGAGCGAGATCACTGCTCCGCTAGGCCTGAGTCTTCCGTTAGAGGCACGCGTCTGGTGGGGTTGGCATGACGGGGTTCCGTGGCGCGTCGAAGGTGGCGCTACGCCCGAGCGCGCGCTCGGGCCTGGCCTGGAGTACATGCCATTGCGCGACGCCGTGGAGGGCTACCTCTTGGACAGGCGGATCTTCACGGAGGTGGAGGGCGATCCTGAGCCGTTCAGGCCCTCGGCGTATTTCCCGATCACCCGAAGCTCGGGTCCGATTCTCTGCGACTGTTCGGTGCCCGAAGGAGCTCCGACGCCGATCTACTACACCCACGCATACGAGTCGAGACTCGAGACCATGCAGCATCCTGCAGCTCGATCGTTCGGTGAGATGGTCAGCTGGTGGATCGACGCGCTGGGAGATGGGAGCTGGCGTTGGGACCCCGACCGCGAATGCTGGAACCTCGACCTCGAGCGTCTCGACCCCGTTCGCGGCGCGAGTGGTCTTCTCTGAGGTCGAGGCTTCGCCCTGAGCGTCCCATTTCTGAGCCGAGGGCTGCTCTCCGGGCTAGCCGATGCCTGGACGGCGCAGGGCGCGCCGATTACCGGTCGGCTGGCGCCAGGGTTGTCGGACGACGAGATGGACGAGATCACCGTGCCGCTCGGCTTGTGTCTGCCGTCGGAGGCGCGTGTGTGGTGGGGCTGGCACGACGGGGCGCCGTGGCGCTCGGGCGGTGAGCTGACACCGGAGCGCTTCATCGGGCCCGGTCGCGAGTACATGCCTCTGCGTGACGCGGTGGACGCCTACCTATCGGACAGGCAGAGTTTCGAGGAGATCGAGGACGATCCCGAGCCGTTTCGACCGGCGGCTTACTTTCCGATAACCCGGTCTTCAGGCCCGATCCTCTGTGATTGCTCGGTCGCGAAGGGCGCGCCGTCGCCGATCTACTACACGCACGCCTACGGGCAACCGGCCGAGGAGCTGCAGCGGCCGGCGGCGCGCTCGTTCGGTGAGATGGTCGGCTGGTGGATCGATGCGCTGAACGACGGCGCCTGGCAATGGGATTCCACGAGCGAGAGGTGGAGCTACTTCCCGGAGCGGCTCGACCCGGCACGCGAGCTGAGCGGACTCGTGTGAGCCTCAGCTCGTCCGGAGCAGGCGCGATCGGGCCATACGCTCACCGAAGGTGACGCGGGCGCCGGAGACCTTACGGAGTCGGTATTTGAGGTGCGGCTGGTCGAATAGCCCGTTGCCTGCACACGACCTCCACGAGCGCCTCCACCACCTCGGGGTCGAACTGCGTGCTTGTGCAGCGGCGCAGCTCAGCGAGCGCCTCCTCCACCGTGCGGGGTGGGCAGTAGGGGCGGCCGCTGACGATCGCGTCGAAGCTGTCGCAGGCGAACACGATCCGAGCTCCACGAGGGATCGCCTCGCCGACCAGCCCGTCCGGATAGCCCTTGCCGTCCCAGCGCTCGTGGCTCGAACGGATCAGCTTCGCCACAGGCAGCAGCGGCGGGGCGGCCGACACGATGCGCTCGCCGATAAGGGTGTGCTTGCGCACGAACTCCCACTCGGCGGGGTCGAGCGGGCCGGACTTGGCGAGGATCGCGTCAGGGATGGCCATCTTGCCGACGTCGTGCAGCTTCGCGGCGCGCACGACCTCGTCGATCTCCTCGGGGCTGAGACGCAGGCGGTGCGCCACATCGCGAGTCAGCTCGGCGACTGCGCCAAGGTGGGCCTGCAGCCCCGGCTTAGCCTCGTAGAGCGCGCTTAGGAGAGCCTCGACGGTGTGGTCGCCGTCGGCGCGGCCCCCCACCTTGGCGGCGTACATTCGGCGATCGGCGATTTGCATGGCCTGCTCCGGGTCGGTGGTCTCCGCGGGGATCGACACGCTGCCCCGCGCGGCTGTGATCTGAAAGCCGTCGCCCTTGTCCGTGAGCGCCGCGTCGGCGCGGGCGAGCCGGTTCTCGGCGTCCCCGTGATCGGCGAAGAGCACGCAGAACTCGTCGCCGCCGATGCGGTAGGCGCCGCCGGGCGCGGCCGCATCGGCGAGGCGAGCCCCCAGCCGCGTGAGCAGGGAGTCGCCCGCCGGATGGCCGAAGTTGTCGTTGTAGCGCTTGAAGCCGTTGAGGTCGAACATCGCGAAGGCGAAGCGCTGCCCCGCGCGAGCGTGCTCGAGCGCGCGCTCGAGATCTCGCGTGAGCCCGCGGCGGTTGCTCATGCCCGTCAGCGGATCGGTCAGCGCCTGTCGCTGGGTCGTGGCGAGCGTCGTGCGCACCATCGTCCCCATGCGCGCGGCCGCCACCGCGATCGCGACACCCGCGAGGATTACCGCCAAGGACGGCAGTCGTTCGAAGTGATCGAACACGAGCAGCCCAAGCGAGGTGGTCATGAAGGCGGCGGGGGCTATGAACGCACGCCAGTCGGGCTCGCGCCGGGAGCTGCTGGCCGGCACGCAGGCGGCGGCGGCGATGAGCAGGGAGGCGGCGGGCCAGCACGTGTCGAGCAGCCCGCCGTCATAGCTCCCGAGCGTGATCTGGTCGAGGTAGACGAAGTCGGCTAATGCCCGCAGGAGCAGGCCTCCGGCGATCAGGCCGATGGCGCGCCCGGGCCGCCAGCCGGTGGCGGAGAGCGCGGCGAGCACGCAGCCCAGCAGGAGCAGGTCGCCGATCGGGTAGGCGAGGTTGGTGGCGAAGACCATCGGCTCGCCCTCGACGGCAGCGGCGAGCGGCCCTGCCAGGAGCGTGGCCGTGAACAGCGCGCTGCCGGCCAGGGCCGCGATCGCGCCGTCGAGCCAGGCCGCGGGGCCCAACGCCCGCCAGCTCACGCGCAGGAGGATGAGTCGCCAGATGCCGTAAGCCATCGGGACATACGACGACAGCCAGAAGGCATCGGCGATCGACGGGTAGGGAGGCGCGGCGGTCTCCGCTAGGAAGACGAGCCACCAGATGTCGCCGAACGACCAGAGCGAGAGACCGACGGCGAACGCCGCCCAAACTCGTCGCTCGGTGGGCTCAACCACCGCATGCGCCATGCAAACCACGCCGGCGCCCAGCAGCAACCCGGTGTACAGCGGATCGCCGATCGCCATGCCGAGCCACTTCACGCTCGCAGCGGCGTCGGTGATCGTCAGCAGCACGTAGACGAGCCACGCCGCTGCAAGCGCGGCGAAACCCGCACGCAACCGGCGAACATGTCGCACCTGCCGGGAGACGTCTGTGTTCACAACTGCTGCATCGACAGGGGCGGCGGAACCCTCAAGCTCGTCTTGCGGCCGGGTTTATGCTTTCACGACGTCGGGGAGGACACCGGCGAGGATCGCCTGGCATCCACGGGAGGGGACCGGCTGAAGGCTCTGGCTCTGAGAACCGTCGTCACGCTCGTAGCGTGCGCGTGGGCTGCGGCGTCGTTCGCTCCGGCTGCCGGCGCTGACGTCTACGCCTACGCGAACGGCTGCTACGCCCTGCGCGACGCGAACACGAACCGATTCGTCGTCCGCGACGCCCTCGGCTACGCCACGACGGCTCAGGCCGCTGCCGCCGCGACGCCCTTCCGCCTGAAGGCGACCGCGCTCGGTCGCTACCTGCTCTACGGGCCCGACGGGCGGATGCCGGGCGCCGGAGTGCTGGGCGCGGTGGCGCCGGTCGCCACGCCTGGCCCAGCGGCGGACTGGCGCGTGACCGAGGACGGCGGGACGCTGCGACTGACCAACGTGTCGTCCGCGAAGAACCTCGGGGTAGCGCTCGGCCGGCTCGTCCAGAGCACGTCGAACGCCCCGCGCTGGTCGTTCGCGCCGGCCGCGGGCTGCGCGACGTTCCCCGAGGTAGAGGTCAACGTCACCGGCGAGCCGTTCAAGGGCGACAGTCCGACGGCTCCCGTGCGCGGCTTCCTCGACGACCACATCCACGTCGGCGCGTTCCAGTTCCTCGGCGGCCGCTTCCACTGTGGGCGCCCGTGGAGCCCTTATGGAGTGACGGTCGCGATGCGCGACTGCGTCGACCACTACCCCAACGGCGCGGGCGCGGCGGCGGAGAACTTCTTCGCTTTCGGAAGCCCGGTCGGCACGCACAGCCCCGAGGGCTGGCCGAGCTTCGCCGGCTGGCCGCGCGACGAGTCGCTCACCCACGAGGGCACTTACTGGAAGTGGATCGAGCGGGCGTGGCGATCGGGGCTGCGGATCATGGTCAACGACTTGGTCGAGAACCGGGCGCTCTGCGACATCTATCCGCTCAAGCAGAACAACTGCAATGAGATGGTGAGCGCGTACAAGCAGGCCGAGGACATGCACGCGCTCGAGGACTACGTCGACGCCCAGTTCGGCGGACCCGGCAAGGGCTTCCTGCGGATCGTCGACGACCCGGCAGAGGCGCGGCGCGTCGTCAACGAGGGCAAGCTCGCGATGGTGCTCGGCATCGAGGTCTCCGAGGTCCTCGACTGCGGCCAGTTCAACGGCGTCTCGCGTTGCACGACCGCCCAGATCGACGCCGAGCTCGACCGGCTGCACGCGATCGGCGTCCGCTCGCTGTTCCCGGTCCACAAGTTCGACAACGCGCTCGGCGGCACGCACTTCGACTCGGGGACCACCGGCGTGCTCGTCAACACCGGCAACAAGTACGCGACGGGCCAGTTCTGGACGGCCGAGCACTGCCCCGGAGCAGCCGACCACGACAACGAGCCGACGAACCCGACCGGCGAGCACGCCGCGCTGATCTACAGCGTGTTCGGGTCCGCGCTGACGCTGCCGCTGCTGCAGGGACAGCTGCCCGTCTATCCGCCGGCCCCGCTCTGCAACCCGAAGGGGCTGACACCGCTCGGCGAGCACCTGATCCGGTCGATGATGCGCCGCGGGATGATCGTCGAGACCGACCACCTGAGCGTCAAGGCGCGCCGCGAGGCTCTGACGATCCTCGAGCAGACCGACTACCCCGGCGTCATCTCCAGCCACAGCTGGGGCGACGCGGGCAGCCAGCGGCGGATCCAGGCGCTCGGCGGCCTGATCGGGCCGATCTCCCACGAGGCCAACGCGTTCGCCGCCGAGTGGCGCGAGGCGCGGGCCAACCTCAACCCCGGCTTCTTCTTCGGGCTCGGCTTCGGCTCGGACATCAACGGGCTGCACGCGCAGCCCGTGCCGCGGCCCGACGCCGCCCAGAACCCGGTGCAGTACCCGTTCCAGTCGTTCGACGGCGGCAGCGTCATCGACCGCCAGCGCTCGGGCACGCGCCTCTACGACATCAACGTCGACGGCGTCGACCACTACGGGCTCTACCCGGACTGGATCGAGGACCTGCGCCGCGTCGCGGGCCCCGAGATCGTCGACGACCTCGCAAACGGCGCCGAGGCCTACCTGCAGATGTGGGAGCGCGCCGAGGCGGCTGCGCAGGCGCCTTAACGCTCGCCGACCTCCTGGCTGAGCACCGGCTTGAGGTCGAGCACCGGCGTGCCGTCCAGCGCCTCGAGGTCACGTACGCGAACGGTCGCGCCCTCGACCGACACGATCTGGACGCGATGCAGCCCGATCGGGTTCGGGCGGTGTGGCGAGCGCGTCGCGAAGACACCCTGCCGCTCGCGCGTCACGTCCCCGCGCGGGTGCACCTCCAGGACGTCGCGCCGCGCGCGGTCGAGCCAGGTGAGCACGAGCACGTCGTCGCCCGCACGGAGCCCACGCAGGGCGGGAAGCGCATCAGGCTCGACCACGATCGTCGCCTCGGGCGCCCCCTCGTCGCCCTGCTTGGGCGCGATCTCGGGATCGGTGAGCGGCGACCGGACGAACCCGATCGCCACCGCCTGGAAGCTGTTTGATAACTCCATCGTCTCTGACCCGGCCACCAGGCCGAAGCCGTGACCCTACCGGGGTGACAGGGCGTGAGATAGTCGGCCCATGAGCCCCTCGGTCTCGATCCCAAGCCGCTTCAACGGACCGCTCGACAGTGGCAATGGCGGCTACTGCTCGGGCGTCCTGGCGGGATTCGTCGACGGGCCGGCGCAGGTCAGCCTGCGAAGCCCCGTGCCGCTCGACAGGGAGTTGGAGGTGACCGCCGACGCCGACGGATCGGCGCGCATGGTCGACGGCGAGACGCTGGTCGCGGAGGCGCACCGCGTGGCTGTCCTGGGCCTCGATATCCCGCCCCCAGTGGCTCCCGCGGACGCTCGCGCCGCCATGCAGGGCTACCGCGGCCTCCACACCGGGCCCTTCTGCCGCTGCTTCGTCTGCGGCCGGGCGCGCGAGGACACGCTCGGGGTCTTCGCCGGCCAGGTCGAGGGCCGTGATGTCGTCGCCTCGACCTGGACCCCGCCCGCGTCGGCGGCGGATGGCGACGGCCACGTGCGCCCCGAGGTGGTCTGGGCGGTGCTCGACTGCCCGACCTACTTCGCCGCCCACATCGGCGACGACCTCTCGCTGAGCTTCCTCGTCCGCCTCACCGCTCGCATCGACGCTCCGGTGACGGCCGAGCACGAGCACGTGGTGATCGCCTGGCCGATCGAGCGCGACGGTCGCAAGCGGCGCGCGGGCTCGGCCGTCCTGACGGCTGAGGGCAAGACGCTCGCGGTCGCCGACGCGCTGCTCGTCGAGCCGCGGACCTGAGCGACGGATGCCGGAGTACGGCGATCACTTCGAGCAGGTCGCACCGAAGTACGACGCCCTTCGCCGTGAGGCGACCGACGAGGTGGCCGACTGGCTCGTCGCCGCGGGCCACCTGCAAGACGCGGGCAGGCTCCTGGACGTCGGCTGCGGCACGGGGGCGATGACGCGGCTGCTCGCCCGGCGCCTCGGCATCGCGGCGGTCGGCATCGACCCCTCCGACGAGATGTTGAGGGTGGCCGGGGCGGAGAGCGACGAGCGCTGCCGCTTCGTCCAGGGACGAGCCGAGCAGCTTCCGTTCGAGGACGGGTCGTTCGACCGAGCCCTGATGCAGACGGTCGTCCACCTCCTCGATCGACCGGTGGCGCTGGCCGAGGCTCACCGGGTGCTCGCCGACGGGGGCGCGCTTGTCGTCGCGACCGTCGACCCGGCCGGCATCGACGCGTTCTGGCTCGCCGAATGGTTCCCGTCGTGGTCGGAGATCGACCGGCGGCGGTTCCCGCCGCCTGACTCGCTGACGAAGGAGCTCGAGACCGCCGGCTTCGGCGAGGTGGAGATCAGCCACCGGCCGCGGCTGCTCGAGCTCACCCGCGATCACGCCCTGGCGATGCTGCGTGCCCGCTTCGCCTCCTCGTTCGCCCTGATCGAGGAGCGGGAGTACGAACGGGGGGTCGCGCGAGCGGAGCGTGAGATGCCGGAGCGCTTCGAGTCGACGCTCGAGTTGGTCTGCCTCACCGCTCGCGCCTGACGTTCGAAGGTGGTTTCGCGTCCGGGCACCGGGTAGCGCGCCTGCCCGTTCACCACCGCTTCTGGCGGAGACAGAGGAGGTACCCCATGTTCAGGCGCCTAGTGCGTTTCCTACCGGTCCTGACGATCGGGCTGCTTGTCGGAGCCCTCAGCGCCGGCTCGTTCGCGTTCGCCGGCGATCGCGACGACGGCGGTCACGACAAGTCCGGCGAGTACGGCGAGCAGGGCAAGGGTCACGACGACGACGGCCGCGATCACAAAGGCCGTCATCACGACGATGACGACGGCCGCGATCACAAGGGCCGGCATCACGACCACGACGGCGATCACCACAAGGGCCGTCACCATCACGACAAGGGCGACCACCACAAGGGCCGCCACCATCACCACAAGGGCGATCACCACAAGGGCCGGCACCACCACCACAAGGGCCGCCACCAAGATCGCTTCGACCGCCACCACGGTCACGGCTTCAAGCGCTGCAACAGCCGTCGCGTCTCCGGGCTCGACGACCTGTGGCTGAAGATGTACGTGCAGACCAATCTCTTCGAGATCGCCGGGGGCGAGGCTGCGCTCGAGCGGGCGACCACCGACGAGGTCCGCGAGCTGGCCACCCGCCTGGTCGCGGAGCACACGGCCGCGCTCCAGGAGGCGCTCGCGCTGGCGCAGAAGCTCGGCGTCGACGTGCCCGACGAGCCTTCGCCGCTCCAGGGGTGGGCACTGCGAGCCGTCGCCACCTTCGAGGGCGGCGACTTCGACGTCTGGTTCGCCGACCTACAGGTCGAGGGACACAGGCAGGCGATCATGGAGGCGGAGTTCGAGGCCTCCGAGGGCTGCAACCGCAAGGTCCGGGCGCTCGCCGCGGCGAGCATCCCCGTCCTGCAGGATCACCTGGCCCACGCCGAGGCGGTGCTGAACGGCTTGACGAGCTGAGCTGACATCAGGCCAAGGTCGCGGGCGCCCACTAAGGGCCCCGCGGCCTTGTCGCCGCCACACCCCGCTCGCCGGGATACTCCAGCGCGGTGAGGGCCGTTGCGCTTAGACCGAGGCTGGACCGGTGGGCGTCGCACCCGTGGATGGTCGGGGACCCGACCACGCCGGGCCGGAGGCTCGGAGTCCGCGTCCGGCTGATGACGATCGCGGCGATCGTCGTGGCGAACGCGGTCGGCGCCACGGTGGTGCTCACGTTCGCGCTGTGGGCGCTGCCGAAGCCCGAGGACACGCCGGATGCGGCCACCTGGGCGAACCTCGCGCTCGCCGGCGCCTACATCGCCGTGGCGCTGGTCGTCGGCGTCGTCTGGGGCCGCCGGTTGGTCGAGGGCGGACCGAACGGCACCCGCATCTGGCTCGACGCGGATCGCGTCCCGACCCCGAAGCAGCAGCGCCGCGTCCTGCGCGGTCCGCTGCGGGTCATGGCCGTGCAGGCGGTGTTGTGGGGCTTCGCGGTCCTGTGCTTCACCGCGCTCAACCTGACCTTCGACGTGCTGCTCGGGCTCGGAGTCGGCCTGACGGTCGCGCTCGGCGGCCTGACGACCTCGTCGGCGGCCTACCTGCTCTGCGAGCTGGCGTTGCGCCCGGTCGCCGCGCGGGCGCTTGCCGCCGGCGCGCCCGAGCGCCGTGGCGTGCCCGGCGTGGCGGGGCGCTGGCTGCTCGCCTGGGCGCTCGGCACCGGAGCGCCGATCGTCGGGCTCGCGCTGGTCGGGATCGTCGCGCTGACGTCCGCCGAGATCAGCAAGGGCACGCTCGCGATCACGACCGTCGTGCTGACGGCGATCGCGCTCGTGTTCGGTGCCCTCGTCTCGATCCTGGCCGCCTACGCGACCGTCCACCCGATCGCGTCGATCCGGCGCGGTCTGGCGCGCGTGCAGGAGGGCGACTTCGACGTCGACCTGGCCGTCTGGGACAGCACCGAGATGGGCCTGCTCCAGGCCGGGTTCAACGACATGGTCGGCGGCCTGCGCGAGCGCGAGCGGATCCGCGACCTCTTCGGCCGCCAGGTCGGCCACGACGTCGCCCGGCAGGCGCTCGCGATTGAGGGCCTCCAGCTCGGCGGCGAGGTGTCCGACGTGACGGTGCTGTTCGTCGACATCGTCGGCTCGACGACGCTCACGGCCACGCGTCCTCCGCAGGAGGTCGTCGAGCTGCTCAACCGCTTCTTCGCCGAGGTCGTCGACGTAGTCGAGTCCCACGGTGGCTGGATCAACAAGTTCCAGGGCGACGCGGCGCTCGCCATCTTCGGCGCTCCAGTCGCGCTCGACGACGCCGACGGCCACGCCCTGCGCGCCGCGCGCGAGCTCGACGCGCGGCTGCGCGAGCGCGTGCGGGAGCTGGAGGTGGGCGTTGGCGTCGCGACAGGCTCCGTCGTCGCCGGCCACATCGGCGCCGAGCGCCGCTTCGAGTACACGGTCATCGGCGACCCGGTCAACGAGGCCGCTCGGCTCACGGAGCTGGCGAAGGGCCACCCGGCGCGCGTGCTCGCCTCGCAGGCGACGGTCGACCGCGCGAGCGGCGAGGAGGCCCGACACTGGTTCACCGGCGAAGCGGTGACGTTGCGCGGTCGCGATGTCGCGACGAAGCTGGCGCACCCAGCCGAGACGGTCGCCGCAACCTAGCGCGAGCACGTCGGCTCGCAGCGGCCTCCCCGGCTCGGCCAGGCCCGTGCGTATGCTCGACCGGATGCCCGGAACCGCCGAGCAGAGCCGCGCCGAGCGCGTAGCGGAGCAGCGCAGGGCGCTGCCGGACGCCCCTGGCGTCTACCTGTTCAAGGACGAGCGCGGGGGAGTGCTCTACGTCGGCAAGGCGAAGTCGATCCGCAAGCGCGTCGGCTCGCACTTCTCGAAGCCCGGCAACCGCAGCGCGATCGAGATGACCTCGGCGGTCGCCGACATCGAGTTCATCGCGACCGAGACCGAGGCCGAGGCGCTGCTCGGCGAGCAGGAGTTCATCAAGCGCCACCGGCCGCGGTTCAACATCCGGCTGCGCGACGACAAGTCGTACCCGTACATCGCGATCTCGCTCGACGAGGACTATCCGCGCGTCTACTTCACGCGTGAGAAGCACCGTCGCGCCCGCGCCTACTTCGGACCGTTCTCGAACGCCAAGCGCGTGCGCGAGACGCTCGACCTGCTCGGCAAGGTCTTCCAGTACCGCACCTGCGAGGGCAAGGAGCCGGGCCGCCAGTCCGGCAGCCCGTGCCTCGACTACTTCATCAAGCGCTGCCAGGCGCCCTGCGTCGGCTACGTGTCGAAGGAGGAGTACCGCGAGAACATCGAGACGATCGTCGCCTTCCTCTCGGGCCGCTATCGCGAGATCGAGCGCGACCTCGAGCAGAGCATGAAGCTCGCGGCCGCCGATCAGGAGTTCGAGGCCGCCGCGATGTTCCGCAACCGCCTGCGCGCCGTGCGCTCGCTGCTCGAGCGCCAGCGGATCTCCAACGAGGCGGTCGGCACGCTCGACGCGATCGCCGTCGCGGCGGAGGAGACGTCCGCCAACGCCCAGGTCTTCCAGGTCCGCGACGGCGTGCTCGCCGACCGTCAGAGCTTCTACCTCGAGAACGCCGGCGAGCGCGACGAGGGCGACGTGCTCGAGGAGTTCGTCCTCCAGTACTACGCGAGCGCGCTGTCGATCCCGCCGCAGGTCGTCGTCCCGCGCGGCACCGAGAACTGCGACGTGCTCGCCGAGGCGCTCAGCGACCGGCGCGGCTCGCCGGTCGAGGTGCGCTCCGCCGAGCGCGGCGACAAGCGGCGCATCGTCGAGCTCGCCGAGCGCAACGCCCGCCTCGCGCTCGACCAGGACCGCCTGCGCAACGAGCACCGGCGCTCACGCCGGATCGACGCACTCGAGGGGCTCCAGGCCGAGCTCGGGATGCCGACGCTGCCGATGCGGATCGAGTGCTTCGACATCTCCAACCTCGGCGAGACGCACACCGTCGCCTCGATGGTCGTGTTCGAGGGTGGCGCGCCGAAGAAGTCCGACTACCGCCGCTTCCGGATCCGCGGCGCCGCCCAGGACGACTTCGCCGCGATGAGCGAGGTCCTGCGTCGCCGCGTCGCCCAGTTCCGCGCCCAACGTGAGATCTCCCCACACGAGAAGCAGCACGACCCGAGCTTCGCGGCGCTGCCCTCGCTGATCGTCATCGACGGCGGCAAGGGCCAGCTCTCCGCCGGCCTGCCGCAGCTCGAGGAGCTGCGCGACCTCGGCACCACGGTCGTCAGCCTCGCCAAGCGGATCGAGGAGGTCTTCGTGCCCGGCCGCGCGGCGCCGATCCTGATGCCCCACGACCGCGCCCCGCTGCAGCTGCTCCAGCGCGTCCGCGACGAGGCCCACCGCTTCGCGATCGAGCACCACCGCGGCCGCCGCGACAAGGCGATGACGCGCTCCGTCCTCGACGACATGCCCGGCGTCGGCCCCTCGCGCAAGCGCGCGATCCTGACCCACTTCGGCACCCCCGAGCGCGTCCTCGCCGCCAGCCGCGAGGAGCTCGAGTCCGTCCCCGGCCTACCCGGCAAGGTCGCCCGCGACGTCCACCAGCACCTGCACCGAGTGGACTGAGCGCTACGGAATGATCTCGGGGCCGCGGCCGCGGTTGCGCTCCTTGAAGCGCTCGAGCGCGGTGTAGACGTCGTCGTTGTACTCGGGGCAGCCGAGCAGGCGACCGGTTCCGCGCGGCCTCGGGTTGCGGTGCCAGGCGGTGGCCGCGACGTCGTACTCCATGCCGGTCGTGTCCGGCACCAGGACGAGTTGGTACGAGTCGTGGTCGAAGTAGGCCTTCAGGCTCGCCCGCGCCTTGCTCGGCAGGTCGCGCTTGAACCAGATGATCACGCGGCTGTGCTCGAGCGTGTGCACGAGCTCCTTGACGTCGGGCGACTCCGCGTAGGCCCCGTCCTGAGCGGGCACCGGCGCATGCCTGCCCGATGTCGGCGGGTTCGAGGAGTAGCGCACTGGAACGTTCGGAGGGACGTGGTCCCTCGAGGCGACCGCGTAGGTCCTGACCTCGCAGCCGGCTCTGTCGGCGGCCGCGCTGAGACTCTCGACGTCGTCGTCGGGTATGGCGAACAGCCCGCCCGCCGGAAGGACGGCGTCCGGCCTCCCGGCGCCGGCACGCGACTGGGCCTCGTCGTCGTCGCCCCCGCCATCGCCGCCC
Source organism: Thermoleophilaceae bacterium (assembly GCA_035630335.1). Classification (GTDB taxonomy): domain Bacteria; phylum Actinomycetota; class Thermoleophilia; order Solirubrobacterales; family Thermoleophilaceae; genus JAAYBF01. The sequence goes on from DASQKV010000067.1 coordinate 31,892, forward strand.
GCGAGCAGAGCGATTGCCGCCACGACGGCGAACAGCACCAGTACGCCGCCGACCACGTAGCCGCGCAGCCGCCGTGCGGATGTCAGCTCGGACGTACCCGCCTCGTGCGCAGGCGCCGGCTCGGTCCCGGACGCCGCGTCGGCCGCCGGCTCGTGTCCAGGCCCGGCTGCGTCCTCGCGGCGCTCGCGCTCGTCGTCCCCTCCGTCGACCATCGCGACCGAACAGTAGCCGGGTCGTCTAGGCGACCCGCTAGAAAGGTCTGTACGTGCAGGACTTCGTGATCGTCACCGGACTCTCCGGCGCCGGCAAGAGCCAGGCGATGGCGACGTTCGAGGACGCGGGCTACTTCTGCGTCGACAACCTGCCGCCGGAGATGATCGGCGGGCTCGCCGAGTTGTTCCAGCACGAGGGCTCGAAGGTCGAGCGCGCGGCCGTCGTGTCCGACGTCCGCGGCGGCGACTACTTCGAGAACCTCGTCAAGGTCCTCGAGGAGCTCGAGCAGCGTGGCCTGCCGCACCGGCTGCTCTACCTCGCCGCGAGCGACGACGTGCTCGTCAACCGCTTCAAGGAGACCCGCCGCCGCCACCCGCTCGCCGAGGGTGTAGGCGACGGGCAGCAGGCGAGCGCCGGTCCGGTCGTGCGCGCGATCGAGAGCGAGCGGCGGCTGCTGGCGCCGCTGCGCGAGCTCGCCGACGTCTCGATCGACACCAGCGACCTCAGCGCCGCACGGCTGCGCAAGGTCGTCGCCGACAAGATGCTCCCGCGCGGCAGCGTCGGCAAGCTCGCCGTCACCTTCATCTCCTACGGCTTCAAGCACGGCACCCCGCGCGACGCCGACCTGCTGTTCGACGTCCGCTTCCTCCCCAACCCCCACTACGAGGCCGAATTGCGTGACCTGACCGGCCTCGACGCGCCCGTGCGCGAGTACGTCGAGGGCTCGGACGGAATCGGCGAGTTCTACGACCACCTGATTCCGCTGCTCGACTACCTGCTGCCCCAGTACGAGCGCGAGGGCAAGGCGCATCTGACGATCGGGATCGGCTGCACCGGCGGCCGTCACCGATCGGTCGTGATCTCCGAGCGGCTCGCGCGCGAGTACGGCGAGCGCGACGAGCACCTGATCGACGTCGTCCACCGCGACGCCGACAAGCCGCCTCGCCGCCCCTGAGCCAGACGGGCGCCGCTCGAAAGAGCTCACGGGGCGGTAGATTCAGAGGCCCCGTCTTCCGAAGGAAAGGACCTCAGGAATGGCCCTGAAGGCCGGCATCAACGGCTTCGGCCGCATCGGCCGCAACGTCTTCCGAGCGGCGCACGAGCGCGGCGCGGACATCGAGTGGGTCGGTGTCAACGACATCACCGACACGCAGACGCTCGCCAACCTGCTCAAGTACGACTCGATCCTGGGCCCGTTCCCGGGCACGGTCGAGGCGACGGACGACGGCCTGATCGTTGACGGGAAGCAGCTGCGCGTGTTCGCCGAGCGCGATCCCGCCGCGCTGCCGTGGGGCGACGTCGGCGCCGAGGTCGTGGTCGAGTCGACCGGCTTCTTCACCAAGCGCGACGACGCCGCCAAGCACCTGCAGGCGGGGGCCCGCAAGGTGATCATCTCCGCACCGGCGACCGAGCCCGACGTGACGCTCGTGCTCGGCGTCAACGACGACGCCTACGACGCGAGCGAGCACCACGTGATCTCGAACGCGTCGTGCACGACCAACTGCCTCGGCCCGGTCGCGCGCGTGCTGCACGACACGGTCGGGATCGAGTCGGGCGTGATGACGACGATCCACGCCTACACGTCCGACCAGCGCCTGCTCGACGCGCCGCACAGCGATCCCCGCCGTGCCCGCGCGGCGGCGATCAACCTGATCCCGACGTCGACCGGCGCCGCCAAGGCGATCGGCCTCGTCGTGCCGGAGCTCGCCGGGAAGCTGAACGGCTTCGCGGTGCGCGCGCCCGTGCCGACGGGCTCGGTCGTCGACCTCGTGTTCCGGCCGTCGCGTGACGCGTCGGCCGAGGAGATCAACGCCGCGATCGCGGAGCGGGCCGACAGCGGTCCGCTCGAGGGGATCCTCCAGTACACCGAGGATCCGATCGTCTCGAGCGACATCGCCCGCTCGCCCTACTCGTCGATCTTCGACTCGAAGCTGACGATGGTCACGGGCGGCTTGGTCAAGGTGATCGCCTGGTACGACAACGAGTGGGGCTACTCGAACCGCGTCGTGGATCTGGCTCAGCGCGTGCTCGTGGGCGCGCCGGCCGCCGCGTAGTGCTGACAAAGCGGACGGTCCGCGACCTGGACCTCCAGGGCGGCGAGCGCGTGCTCGTGCGCGTGGACTTCAACGTCCCGCTGGAGGACGGCCGGGTCACCGACGACGCGCGCATCCGTGCGGCGCTGCCGACGCTCGAGCTGCTGCTCGAGCGCGGCGCGCGGCCCGTGCTGTGCTCGCACCTGGGGCGCCCGAAGGACCGCGAGCCGGAGACGTCGCTGCGCCCGGCGTCGGACCGGCTGCGCGAGCTGATCGACGTGCCGGTCGAGCAGGCGAGCGCGGTCGTCGGCGACGAGGTGCGGGCCCAGGCCGAGGCGCTCGCGCCCGGCTCGGTGCTCGTGCTCGAGAACCTGCGCTGGGAGGCGGGGGAGACCCGCAACGACGCCGAGCTGTCGCGGGAGCTCGCCGCGCTCGCCGAGGTCTACGTCAACGACGCCTTCGGCGCCGCCCACCGCGCCCACGCCAGCACCGCCGGCGTCGCCGAGCACCTGCCGGCCGTCGCCGGACTCCTGCTCGAGCGTGAGGTGAACACGTTGACCGGCATCGTCGAGAGCCCCGAGCGCCCGCTCTGCGTCGTGCTCGGCGGAGCGAAGGTGACGGACAAGGTCGCACTGATCGACCGCTTCCTCGAGGTCGCCGACGCGATCCTGATCGGTGGCGCGATGTGCTTCTCCTTCTTCCGCGCTCAGGGCAAGCCGACCGGCGACTCGCTCGTCGAGGAGGAGGGCGTCGAGCTCGCCGGCCGCGCGCTCGAGAAGGCCGAGGGCACGAGCTGCCGGCTGCTGCTGCCGACCGACCTCGTGCTCGGCGACCGCTTTGCCGCCGACGCCGAGCGCCGCGACCTCGACGGCACCGACGTGCCCGACGGCTGGATGGGCCTCGACGTCGGCCCCGCGACCGCGGAGGCCTACGGCCACGAGGTCGCCGCCGCCGGCACCGTCTTCTGGAACGGACCGATGGGCGCGTTCGAGCTCGAGCCATTCGCCGCCGGCACGCGCGCGGTGGCGGAGGCCGTCGCGGCGGCGCCCGGCACGACCGTCGTCGGCGGCGGCGACTCCGCCGCCGCGCTCGCCTCGTTCGGCCTCGCCGACCGCGTCACGCACATGTCAACGGGCGGCGGCGCCGCCCTCGAGCTGTTGGAGGGCAAGCCCCTCCCGGGAGTGGAGGCCCTCGACGATGCCTGAGGAGACGAATGCGGAGCCGGGGGCTTCGGGGCGGAGGCCGTACATCGCCGGCAACTGGAAGCTCTGGGGCACGCGCGCGCAGGCGAGCGACTACTGCCAACGGCTGCTCACGCTGCTGCCCGACGCGGCGCGGCGACAGGCCCAAGTCGGGCTCTGCGTGCCGTTCACGGCGCTCGACACGGTCGTGGGAGCGCTCGACGGCTCCGGTGTGACAGTGCTGGCCCAGACGATGCACCAGGCGGAGACAGGCGCCTTCACCGGCGAGGTCTCGCCGCCGATGCTGACCGAGCTCGGCGTCCACGGGGTCGTGCTTGGCCACTCCGAGCGCCGCCAGCTGTTCGGCGAGACCGACCGCGCGCTGACCGAGAAGGTCCCCGCGGCGCTGATGGCCGGCCTGGCGCCGATCCTCTGTGTCGGCGAGACCGAGGAGGAGCGCGAGGCGGGCGACATGGAGCGCAAGCTCCGACACCAGGTCCAGGAGGGCCTCGAGCAGGTCGCCGACGACCGGCTGACGGACGTCGTGATCGCCTACGAGCCGATCTGGGCGATCGGCACCGGCAAGGTCGCCACCCCCGATCAGGCGCAGGAGGCGATCTCGTTCGTGCGCGCGCTCGTGGGCGATCGCTCGCGTGCGGCGGCGGACGGGGTCCGCGTGCTCTACGGCGGCAGCGTCAAGCCCGACAACGCCGCCGAGATCCTCGCCCAGCCCGACGTCGACGGCGCGCTCGTCGGCGGGGCGAGCCTCGATCCCGACTCCTTCGCCCGGATCGTCGCCGCCGCCGAGTGATGGCGGTCCCCTCCGTCTGCCTGGTGATCCTCGACGGCTGGGGGCTGGCGCCGCCGGGCCCGGGCAACGCCGTCGAGCTGGCCGACACGCCGGTCTTCGACGCGCTCTGGAAGGGCCATCCGCACACGCAGCTGACCGCCTGTGGGCGCGCCGTCGGGCTGCCCGAGGGGCAGATGGGCAACTCGGAGGTGGGCCACCTCAACCTCGGCGCGGGGCAGATCGTGCGCCAGGACCTGACCCGGATCGACGACGCGATCGCGGACGGCAGCTTCGCTCGCAACGACGTCCTGCGCGCGGCGTGTGCCGCCGGCCGCGAGTCGGGCCGCCTGCACCTGCTCGGGCTCGTCTCGGGAGGTGGCGTCCACGCGAGCATGGAGCACCTGCGTGCCTGCATCGAGCTCGCGGCGGCCGAGGGCGTACCCGACGTCGTGCTGCATGCGTTCACCGACGGCCGCGACACGCTGCCCGACTCGGGCGCCGGCTACCTCGCGACCACGGAGGGCTGGCTGCGCGAGCACGGCGGCAGGGTCGCGACCGTCAGCGGTCGCTACTACGCGATGGACCGCGATCGCCGCTGGGAGCGGACCAAGCTGGCCTATGACGCGATCGTCCACGGTCGCCCGGCACCGCTCGGGTCCGATCCCGACGACACGTCGGGCGCGGGCGTCACGGCGCACGCTGAGTCGGGCGAGGCTGCGGTCCGGGCGGCCTACGAGCGCGGCGAGACCGACGAGTTCGTGCGGCCGACGCTCGTGGGGGAGGAGGGCCGGATCCGCGACGGCGACGCGGTCCTGTTCTTCAACTTCCGCCCCGACCGCGCCCGCCAGCTGACGCGTGCCCTAGCCCAGCCGGCGGTCGGGGACTCGACAGCCTCCCCCTCCGGCGGCTTCGCCGATTTCGACCGCGGCTCGGCGCCCCGCGTCGGCCTGACGACCCTGACCGAGTACCAGGAGGACTGGAGCTACCCCGTGGCCTTCCCGCCCGAGCGGCCGCGCGCCACGCTCGCGTCGGTGCTCGCCGAGCGCGGCGTGCGCCAGCTGCACGTCGCCGAGACCGAGAAGTACGCACACGTGACCTACTTCTTCAACGGCGGCGAGGAGCACGAGTACCCCGGCGAGCAGCGCTGCCTGGTCGACTCGCCGCGCGACGTCCCGACCTACGACCACAAGCCCGAGATGAGCGCACCGGCCGCGGCGAGCGCCTTCGTCGAGCGTTGGCGGAGCGACGGCTACGGCTTCGGAATCATCAACTTCGCCAACCCGGACATGGTCGGCCACACCGGCGTGATCCCGGCCGCCGTTAAGGCGATCGAGACGGTCGACGAGCAGCTCGGCCGCGTCGTCGACGCCGTCCACGCGAGCGGTGGCGCCTGCATCGTCACGGCCGACCACGGCAACGCCGACCACATGCTCGAGCCCGACGGCTCGCCCAACACGGCGCACTCGCTGAATCCGGTTCCGCTGATCGCCACCCTCGAGGGCGCCGAGCTCGATCCCGCGGGCGGTATCCTCGCCGACATCGCGCCGACGGCGCTCGAGCTGCTCGGCATCGCGCAGCCGCCGGAGATGACCGGCCGCTCGCTGCTCGTCGCGACCCCGACCCCGTAGGTCGGCGTGACCGTCGCGCTCGCGGCGCTGGCGGTGCTCCTCGGCGCGACGCTGCAGTCCGCGACCGGCTTCGGCTTCTCGCTCGTCGCGGCGCCGATGCTGTTCGCGCTGCTCGGGCCGCGTGAGGCGGTGACCGCGGGCGTGCTGCTCGGCCTGCTGCTCAACGGGCTCACGCTGGCGACCGAGCGCCGCCGGCCGGAGGTGCTCGGCGGCGACGCGTGGCGGCTCGTGGCGTGGTCGGTCCCGGGGCTCGCGCTCGGCGCGCTCGCGCTGCGCGAGCTGCCCGAGCGCCCGCTGTCGGCGCTCGTCGGGCTGGCGGTGCTGGCGGGCCTCGCGGTCCGCTTGCGCGGGAGCAAGGTCGCGGTCCGTCCGCGGGCGTGGCACGCGCCGTCCGCGGGCGCCACCAGCGGGGCGCTGGCGACCGCCAACTCGGTCAGCGGCCCGCCGCTGGCGTTCTACCTGCTCGGCCGCGGCGCGACGCCGGCGGCCATGCGCGACACGCTGGCGGCGGTCTTCATCGCCCAGTCGGTGCTCGCGCTGCCCGTGCTGCTGATCAGCGCGACGTTCGCGGTGCCCGCGGCGGTCTGGGCGCTGCTCGCCGCCGCGCTCGCCGGCCAGCTCGCCGGCCGCCGCGCGTTCGCCTGGCTGGAGGGCGAGCGCCACGAGCACGCGGTGCTCGCGGTGCTCGTGCTCAGCGCGCTGGCCGCGCTGGCGGCGAGCGTGCTGTAGGGGTGGTGCGATGTGGACGCAGATCGCAAGACCCTCCATCAGCCGATCCGCCCCGCACGAGCCGAGCGATCACGGCGACAGCACTCAAGAGCTCGGGATGCCGATGTTGCTACAACATGTCCCGGCCATACACCGCCAACGCCCTGCGCTCGCCCGAGGAACCCATCACCAAGAACTCCAGCCACGTCCCCCGTTCGCTCATCGCAGTCGCGCTCGCCGCGCTGCTCCTCGCCCCGCTCGCAACCGCGGCGACCGCGCCGCCACGCAGCACGTCGGTGGCGGACCCGGCCGGGGACCAGACCCCCGGCAACCGCTGGGGTGCGTACCCGGGCCTGCGCTCATCGACCGACCTGCGACGCGCGGTGGTCGCCAGCAAGGCGGGCACGCTGCGCATCACGTGGACGTATGCCGCGACACCTGGGCACCCGCGCGCCTTCTGGTCCAGCGGCCTGTCCGCGGGCATCGGGACCAAGCAGATCACGTTCGCCGCCTGGAAGCGTGCTGGACGCACCTACATCAGCGTGAGTACCGGTCTCGGCAATGACAGCCGCTACTACTGCACCGGCAGGGGAACGGTGTCCCTCAACCGTACGGCCCACCAAGCGACGCTTCGCGTCCCCGTGTCCTGCCTGCCGCGAGGAAAGGTCCTGCGGGGGCCGTACGCGACAGGGTACGTCACGGTGCTCAAGCCGTCCGGGGTCATCGCTGGGTACGTCGGCAGCGATTCCACCGTGCAGGCGCGCGACGTCACGATCCGCTGAGACACGGACGTCATCCGCTCAGCGGTCGACGTCACCCATGACGGCGTCGACGCCCACTGCGGCTGGGCGGGATGCGAGCGGAGCGCGACGCGTCGGAGCGCCGACGTTCGCTCCGGTCCGCCGATGCGGGAGGTACTACCCCGTCTTGTTGGGCTGTGGCCTCAGTGCCGGCTTGCGTGTTGGACGAGCAGGGCGATCTGGACGCGGTTGTCGACGTCGAGCTTGTCGAGCAGGCGCGAAACGTGGGCCTTGACGGTCGCGACGGAGAGATGCAGTGCGGCAGCGATTCCACCGTGCAGGCGCGCGACGTCACGATCCGCTGAGACACGGACGCATCCGCTCAGCGGTCGACGTCACCCATGACGGCGTCGACGCCCGCTGCGGCTGGGCGGGATGCGAGCGGAGCGCGACCGCGTCGCAGCGCCCCGACTTTCGCTCCGGTCCGCCGATGCGGGAGGTACTACCCCGTCTAG